>JAUILQ010000008.1 GCA_030433005.1 Alphaproteobacteria bacterium | reverse complement strand
GAACCTCCAGCGCTTCGTCGACCACCGCCCGGATCGCCCGCAGAGGATGATCCGCCGGCACCCGCGCCTCGCAGCTCACGTAGGAAAACAGCTCGCCCGAACCCGCATCCCCGCCGCGCATGCCAAGCCTCCCTCGGCAAGACGACACGGGAATCGAATCATCTCCCAGGCCGCGCCGGAAGACACTTTTTCAGCAGCCTGCTAGATGCCAACCACGAATGGGAGCAGCCTTAGCTGTCGCCAAGGGACCAGTTCCGGATGTCGGTTGATACACAGCGTTGAGAGGCCGACCTCGACTAATCGCCGCGCTACCGTCGACGCTGTTCACGGAGTCCAATTGTACATTCCGAGCGCAGCAATCCACTCTTGGGACGTGCCCAAGACGTCAGTCACGATCGCGCGTAGCGGGACGCTCCTGAGGTTCGCCTCGCCCTCCGGATGCTCCAGATATTCTGGCATATACTTCAACAGTTCGTCTCCCGGCACCAAGCCGACCCGGTCGGTGCTTTCGATCTCCCAGCGCGCGATTCTTTCGTAAGTGTCTTGTCTGAGCGCGCTCATGCGGTACCCCAGTTCCACTGTCTCCACCAGCAGACCCTCGATCGTCCCTTCCCCGTCAAAGATGACCTCGGTACGCACGCCGTTTCTCTTCTCAACGTAGTTGTAAGTCGTCATTTTTGCGCTCCTCTCGGCACAATTCTGGAAAAGTGTTGACGGGCACGCCGGTTGCGCCGATGCGCCCTTGCCGAGAAAGCTAAGATGGCCGCTTGCAAGAGAGAGAAGCGCCAAACCTCGAAATGTCCCTTCAACAAAATGGGGTGCGCCGCTCGATCGGGCTGAACGAACTCAGCTGCAATGCAGCTCGGCATCGCCGCCTCGGTGACGCTTACTGCGGCGGTAAGGACAGGCGCCGCTGTTGGATCCAAGGAAGGCTAGCCCGGATTTCCCACCGGCGTTGTGCTTGCGGCCGAGAGAGGACTTGGAGGCGAGGCGTTCGGTGAAGGATCCGCTTCACCATGAGATGCCGTTGCGCCGGACGAGCGCGTTTCAGATCGATGCGGTTCGGCGTCGTTGATGGGATGGCGGTCTCGGCGCGGCTGGCGCGGTCAGCGGCACAATCGAGCGTGCGCGAGGGAGAACTCATCGGCGTAAGGGCAGGCCGAGGCCATGGCGACGCGGATGCGCCGCACGGTCACGGTCACCTGGGCGCCGATCTTGAGCAGCTTGAGGCGCAGCGAGCCGCAGCTCGCCCTCTGTAATCGGGTATGCGCCAGGGCGATCCGGCGCAGCGCGGCGAGCAGGACGTAGGCCATGGAGGCGAACCACAGGCGTAGCTGGTTGGCCCTCATGGTCGCCGCGCTGGTGCGGTCGGCGAAGAGGTCGAGCTGGCACTCCTTGATCCTGTTCTCCATGTTGCCGCGAGCGCAGTAGAGGCGCTCGTAGAGGGTCCGGGCGTCGAGCTGGGAGGCGGGGATCGAGGTGACGACGAAGCGCGGGTTGGCGCCGTGTTCGCCGCGGCCCGGCATCCACTCGGCTTTGGCGACGGCCCGCCGCCGGCGGCTCCAGCTGTCCAGGATGGCCCAGCGGAAGTCGGCGAAGCGGCGGATCGGCCTGCCGCTGCGCTCGGCCTCCTCCTCGGCCCAGGCGAGCTCGGCGTGGATGCGCTCGACCAGCCGGGCGTCGCGGGCCAGGCCGAACAGGTAGTCGACCCTGTTGGCCTCGCACCAGGTCATCAGGTTGTCGCGGGCAAAGCCGCTGTCGGCGCGCAGCAGGATGCGGACCCTCGGCCAGCGCGCGCGGATGGACCCGACGATCCGGGCGACCTCCTCGAGCGCGCCGGCGCTGGCGTCGATGTCGGCGCGGCGCAGCCTGGCGGCCAGCAGGTGCCCGCCGCAGAACACGTAGAGCGGCAGGTAGCAGTAGCAGTCGTAGTAGCCGTGGAAGAAGCGGCCTTCCTGATGCCCGTGGATCGGGTCGTCGGTGGCGCCCAGGTCGAGGACGATCCGCTGCGGCGCCCGCTCGTGGGCGTCGAGGAACAGCTCGACGAACAGGCTCTCGATGGCCGCCGCGTCATGGCCGATGCGCCGGTAGCGGTGCGCGCCGTCCGGGGCATGCTCGAGCCGGTTCAGCGTGCTCTTGCCGGCCAGCGGGGCACAGCCCGGCCGGCGTGCCTCCAGCCGCCCCAGCACCGTGCCGAGCACGGGATCGCGGCGCAGCTCGTCATGGTCGATCAGATCCTCGTAGCCGAGCGCGATGCCGAAGACCCGCTGACCGACCAGGGTGTGCACGTCGTGCACGACACGCCGCGGTGCGCGGCCGTCGGTGAAGCAGGCGGCGAAGCGCTCGACCAGCCCGATCACCCGATCCGTCGCCCCGAGCAGCAGCGCACCGGCATCCGAGGTGATCGCCCCGCCACCAAAATCCGCGACCACAGCACGCCGATCAAGGCGTGCGAACAGCATCGGTTCCGGGCTACACTCTGTCGGCATCGGGGAACCCTCCTGCGTTTTGATAAGTCTTTGTCGCAGAAGAATTATCACTCAATCAGGACCCCGATGCACCTTCTCCTCGTGAAGATATCCGGGCTAGCTGAAGCGCCGCATCAGTTCCTTCTGATCTGCAACGTCCATCTTCCCGAAGATCGAAGCCGTCTGGCTCTTGACCGTTTCCCGGGCAACGCCACGCTGCCTAGCGATCCCGGCGCGGGAAGCGCCTTGGAGGAGGCATTCGAGCACTCGCGCTTCGGCTGGCGTAAGGCCATAGGACCGCGATAGCGGCTCGACCGACGACAGCCGTCTCTCGGGCACATCAAGGGCCACCCAGACGTCCGCATGCGGTAGCAAACCGGACATAGCGACGGCATTGCTGCTGACGATTCGAAGCGTGGCGCCGCCGGCGAGCGGCAGCCGCAAAGCCGGCATCAGCTGCCAAGCCTCGTCGTCGTCACGCAGTCGTGAAAAGTAACGGCAGAGGACGGCGTGCGCAGTCTGGTCGCGGATCCGGAACTCCCCTCGCAGGTCCGAAACCCAGCGGCTGGCCTCCGCATGCATCGTCTCGCTCTTGGTCAGTCGTTCGATAATGCGCAGCCCTCTGTCGAGCCTGAAGAAGACGGTGGCTGAGCTGCCGGTGGCCACGAGGCTGCGCCTGAAGCACTCAGTTTGGATCGCGAGAAAGTTCTGCACATGGCGAAAGGCCAAGGCGTAGCGCTCGAACAAGTGCCCTTGGCTAGTATCGATGCGGGAATCAAAGCTGAAGGTCAGCGCGCAAAGTCGGTTGCGATCAAGATGTTCGCACCCCCCAACAAAGTCCCCAATGCCCGCCGCGGGCAGGATCTCGTTGTGGAAATGGCTCCGCGCGATCTCGCTTTCGCTCAGCAGCCGGGCGTCGCTGAACACTAGTCCGGGACGTGGGAAGCCGTTGCGGTGCCGAGGATTGTGCAGCGCCACCTCCTCATATGAGACCGCAAAGGGATAAACGTTCCGCCAGGATTCGGTGACGGCCTTGGCGGTGAGGTCGAACACCTCGGCAAAGATCACCGGCGCGTCGAGGGACCGACTCAAATGTTGCAGGTAACCCGTGAGGCCCCGCTCCTGCAGGAACGTGGGATCGTAGATCGATGCCAGCATGTCGGCAGAGCGAACCATGCACGAATCATGGCTTGTAACCGCACCCTTCTTCAACCTCTTGGTGGTGCATCCCCCATGTGGGTGATGCGGAGCTGCGCCTGTCTTGATGAAGTGGTTGCTCCAGCTGAGCCAGTCCGCCGTTCTTCGACGTGGCATGGAATGACCGGCTGTGTGACCGAGGCGACCTGGGTCTCGGCCGGTCATTGGAAACTGCAGGTCGCCGTTCATGAATAGCGAGGGGAAATCCATGCGCATTCTGCTTGCACTCGCGATGGCCGTCCTAGCGGTCGCCGGCTGCACCACGAAGGCCGAACAGATGGCCGAAGCCGGGAAGACACCGCTATCGAAGGAAGAAGTGATGTTGCTCGTGGCCAACACCACCGAGCGCGGTGTCGCGAGCACCGGCGCCGACTACGTCATCTACTGGGATCCTTCCGGTGAGATGCGTGGGGAGGCGACCTGGAGCGGCGGCAGCGAGATCGACCGCGGTACTTGGTCTGTCGGCGAGGACGGCCTCTTCTGCCGGCAATGGGAGAACTGGGTCGACGGCAGACAGGGATGCTGGCGCCTCTATGAGGACGGAGACGAGATCGTCTGGGCTCTCGTCTCGGGCTCAGGAGAGAGCTCGCAACAATCCCGGGACGAGATCTTGACGGGCAACGTCGAGAACCTTTGAGCCGACGGGCGGCGGCAGGCGCAACGGATCCGCCTGCCGCCGCTGAACTCAGCGAGGGTTCGGTGGCAGCAAGCAATGCCGCGGAGCACGTCTTCGCCTCATAGGCCTGGCTCGCAAAGAGCGGAGTCAGCGCGCCCGTCAACCCGTCGCCGGAGGCAAACGCTCCGCCGTTACGATAGCCCGTGCTCCGCGATCCTCATCGGACTGGTACCTGGAAATTGCGGCTACGACGTCAGCTACGAGATACCGTAATCTTAGACGGGCCGACCTTCCAACGGAGTCAGACGAAAGGCGCTGGGCCGGTGGCAATGCCACGGGTCCAGTTGCTTCATAGAGAAGGTGACGGGTGGCAGATCTCCGACACGTCGCCTCGATGAGATCGAGCGCCATTTCCAGCAAACGCAGCAAACATTCTGAAATCCCTTATGGGCATTAAAATCCGTTTTAACAGCATCCTAACACCCACAATCAGCAGAGAATTGATACCCCCTGTTCTTTGGACAAACACGACTACTAGAATCAGCGTCAATGTGGCGAGATGGTTACTCAGTATACTCCCGCCCTCAAGCAGTCATGTAAATGCAGGAAACCAATTGGGCGACCATTCTCGACTATGAACAGCGCATTAATCTTAGGCCTTGAATCGTTCATGACCTTGAGCGCCTCTGCCGCCAGCGCTGACGCGTCGATCGTTTTAGGCGCCGGGGTCATTACTGACTCCACCGCCAGTGAGAGCAAGTCACCGCTCATATGGCGGCGCAAGTCGCCATCGGTCACTATCCCGATCAGCTGCCCGTCCGCATCGGTCACGCCAACGCATCCGAAGCCGCCCTCCGACATACGGATCACCGCCTTCCCCATGGTGGCGGCTGATTCGACCAAGGGAACGGCGGTACCTTGATGCATGATGTCGCCAACACGCAGCAGCACGTTGCCGAGACGACCACCTGGGTGGCGGTCACGGAAATCGTCTCGCGTGAAGCCCTTCACGCTCAGCAGCGCCACGGCCAGAGCATCCCCAATGACCATTGTTAGGGTCGTAGAGGTGGTCGGCGCCAAACCCAGCGGGCATGCTTCATCGACCGTCGGCAGGACCAAGGCGGCATCGGCTTGTCGAACCAGCGTGCTGTCACTCCCGGAGGTAATCGCGATTAGCGGAATACCGAAGCGCCTAGTATAGACCAGCAGGTCCGACAACTCGTTGGTCTCACCGGAGTTCGATATTGCGAGCACGACATTGCTAGCCGTAATCATGCCGAGATCGCCATGGCTCGCCTCGCCCGGATGCACAAAGAAGGCCGGCGTGCCTGTAGACGCGAAGGTCGCGGCAATCTTGCGCCCAACGTGACCGGACTTGCCCATGCCGGTAACGATGACGTGGCCGGGGGCGCTGGCGATGATGCGCACTGCCTCCACGAGACTTTCGCCAAGCGCTGAGGATAGAGCCTCCAGGCCATCACGCTGAATCGTCACAACCTGACGTGCCGTCTCCAGCAGGACATCGGCGTTGAGTTCTGAAGCGGAGGGAAGCTGCTTGGTGGCGAAAGTGGACTGGTGGGTCATTCGTGTTGCTCGATCCCGGCACTGCTAAGATGCACACCCTGGCACGACGGTAGGAGTGCTCGCGCAAATTACAGCGAATGCAGTAAACCGCCACTTACCTCAGATCGCCCCATGCAGGCAAAGGTTTCGCTGACGGATCCGCGATCGAAGTGCCAAACGCATGGACTGTTACCAGCTCATTAACCAAATCTGCACCAAGGAGGTGCCCTATAGGGCTTCACCATCCTGACACAGGCTCGTCGATGGCAGATAAGCGAGCGAAGCACGAACACCCCGTATGGCTTATCACCGGAGCCGCCGGCTTCATCGGCGCCAACCTTGTGCGCTTGTTGCTTGAGCGAGACATCGCGCATGTCGTCGCTCTCGACAACATGGCCTATCCGGCAGTGCCGGAGAACGTGCGCGCACTGCGCGGCCACCCCGGATTCACACTCGTGGAGGGTGATCTACGATGTTCCGAGACCTTGTACAGCCTGTTTAGAAGCGCGCGTCCGGACGCTGTCATTAACCTCGCTGCCCAGAGCCACGTCGACCGCTCGATCGAGGCGGCCGACGGCTTCGTTGAGACCAATGTGCTTGGCACACAGCGGCTGCTTGATGCCTCGCGCAGGGAATTGGAACAACACTCCGCCGACCGGCGTCATAGGTTCCGCTTTCTGCAGGTCTCAACCGACGAAGTCTTTGGCTCACTCGACGACGGTGAACCTCCCTTCACCGTCGGCAGCCCCTATCGGCCGAACTCGCCCTATGCTGCGTCCAAGGCCGGGGCCGACCATTTGGTGTACGCAGCACGACACACCCACGGCTTGGCAACCCTGATTTGCCATTGCACAAACAACTACGGGCCTCGCCAGCATCCGGAGAAGCTGATTCCTCTGGCGATCTGCAACGCACTCGCCGGGCGGCCGATCCCGCTCTACGGTGACGGTCGCCAACGGCGTGACTGGCTCGCGGTCGAGGATCACTGCGAGGGCTTGGTCGCGGCTTTGGAGCGCGGCGTACCCGATGGAGCGAGTGGCGGTCGCTATGTCTTTGGTTCCGGCCGTGACCGATCGAACCTCGAAGTTCTTGAGTTGCTCTGCACACTGCTCGACACACGCCGCCCCGAGGGCGCGCCCCATGCTCGGCTTATCACGCCAGTTTCAGATCGGCCGGGCCACGACCGGCGCTACGCCGTCGATCCAACGGCAACATCGCACGAGCTCGAGTGGCGACCGACGACGGTCTTCTCCGAAGGCTTGGCTCGCACTGTAGACTGGTATCTCGACAATCCCGGCTGGATCGAGGCAGCGCTAGATGGCGAGCGCAGCAATTGGATTTCGCGTCACTACGCCGAGTTCGATATGGCCGGTCGGGAGCGCGTGAAGTCATGACGAGTCACATTGGCGTGCCCGCAATGAAGGGGATCCTGCTGGCCGGCGGCACCGGTAGCCGTCTGTACCCGGCAACGGCCGCCGTAAGCAAGCAACTGCTTCCGGTCTATGACAAGCCGATGATCTATTACGCCCTGAGCTGCCTGATGCTCGGTCGAATCCGCGAAATCCTAGTCATAACTCGACCCCACGACCGGCCAGCCTTCGAGCGCCTATTAGGCGACGGCTCGCGATTTGGACTGCGCTTGGTCTATGCGGAGCAATCAAGGCCCGAGGGCATCGCCCAGGCGCTCACCATTGGCGAGTCGTTCGCCGGCGGCGGTCCAGTCGCGCTCGCCCTCGGCGACAACGTGCTTTATGGCGCCGGGCTATCTGGTCAACTCCGCAACGCTGCAAGCCTTCGCCGAGGAGCCCATGTACTGCTCTACCCCGTGGCCAACGCCCAGGATTTCGGAGTAGCAGAGCTCGACCCGCAGGGGCGCATAACCGCGCTCGCAGAGAAACCGAAACGGCCTCGCTCCAATCTGGCTGTCACCGGATTCTACTTCTACGGGCCTGAGGTTTTCGAGATGGCTCGCGGCCTCAAACCTTCCTCGCGCGGCGAACTCGAGATCACCGACCTGAACCGCCTGTTTCTTGCCGAAGGGCGTCTCAGCGCCACGCAGTTCGGCCGAGGTGTTGCCTGGTTGGACACCGGTACACCAGAGGGTTTGCACGAGGCAGCAGCCTTCGTGCGGGCAATTGAGCAGCGACAGGGGCTCAAGATCTCCTGCCCGGAAGAGATCGCATGGCGGCTCGGCTGGCTCGAAGATGCGCAGCTCGCAGAACAGGCCGAAGCCTTGGATGGAACAGCATATGGTACCTACCTAGCCGGGTTGCTCGGTGAGCGGGCCATCAGAACCCATGTGGTGGGCTGAGCTGGGTCACGTCCCGGGTGGTGGTGTAGGAGGGCCGCCTTGCGGGATAGCGGGATCGTGGGAAGGTCCCTGGGGCAACTGCTAGGCGGGACGCGGCATCGAGAAGAACCAGTCGTCGCGCCGACTTCCCGGGACGCGCTCAACCGCCTTAACCACGTCGGCGTGATCATACATGTCGCTACCGTTGCCGCGCTTATTGGCGTTGATACGAAGTACAAGCTCTCCACCGGGGACGAGATAGCGGGAAAAGATCTGGCCAAACAGATCCCCCCATTCGACTGCGGTCCAGAAACGGCCGTCGGCTTTGCGGTAGAACTGCGGAGCGATGATGGTGGCGACATTGAAGCGCCGACCAAGGTTCGGAATTGGCTGGTACGGTTCGATGCGGTGGGCGATAATCGTTTGGCCCAGTGCCCGCGCAACCCGCCACGCGATGTCGCCGGGCTGCTCCGGCAAGTCGATACCGATGGCCTCGATTTCACAGACTGTCCGAGCGGTGTATCCCAGGAAACACGGGCCGGAGCCGATATCGACCATCGACCCGCCTGTATATGCAGCCAAACCCACGCGTTGAGCCGTTTTCGTCGCGCGCCAGAGGTAATGCGGCACATTGAGATAGCGATCCCATCGGCTGACCTTCGCCGCGGCAACCCGCTCCAACCTCAGCTGCTCCAGCGCGCCGAGAGCCCGCGCGTCGCCGCGAAGCGAGCGCATGACGTCCACGTACTGGCGCTCCCTTTCGCTTCGTGCCCCGGCGTGCGCTTCAATTGCTCGGTCAAGCTGCGTCGCGATGGGACCGAGCTGCCGAGCAGCCTCATACTTTTCCTTGCGCATGCCCTCTTCCTCGCCGGAGTGTACCCAGATGTGCTCGCCAACACGCAGTACTGGTCGCAGCGGGGCATCAGGTGCCTGGCTTGATCAACTCACGAGCGTATGGCGGGAGGCTCGCCTCGAAGGCCATCGCGTCAAGGCCGTCGACGTGCACCAGCAGCGAGGTGTCACGTACCCAGAACAGCGGGCGGTCCCGCGAGAACTCACGAGCGAATCGCACGACGTCCGCTCCCTTGGGCGAGAAATCGTGCCAGACTACGGTACCCCCCGGTCGGAGCATCGTCATCGCGCCTCGCGTATCATTCCAAACCATGTCGTAGCCGTGGCCGCCGTCAACGAAGGCGAAGTCGATGGAGCCGGCCAGACTGGCATAGTCAAACATCCGTGAGTCGCTATGGAGCTGCGTCACTTTTTCTGCGACAGGAGAATTCTTGAAGAAGTGCCCCTGGAACTGCGTGAGGACGGTGCGCACGGCGATGCCTAGCTTGAGGCCCGGGTAGTCGCCCTCGGGGTCGAGGTCGAGGGTAAACACCTGCTCGGCGTCAGGCCCGAGCGCGAGATGATAGGTCGTGCGCCCGAGATAGGTGCCGAACTCGAAGATTCGCCGGGCCCGAACCTGGCGTGCGATGGCGGCAATGTAGAGCATGTCGACGTGGTTGGGGTGCGCCGTATCCGGGTCGACGGCGCCAATCTCTACCGGAACTCGCTCGATGCCCGGAAAGATCTGCGGCAGCTGGAGGGGACGGATCGCGCTCTCGGCGAGGGTCGCCTCGAAGCTCGCGATTTCCTCCTCTGAGTACGGGAACCTACGCACGCTGAGCTTCGACACTGCGGTTGCCCCCCTGTTTCGCGTTGATGGCGCTTTCAACCAGATCGGCCAAATGCTCGCCAACCGCCCGCTCGCGACCGCGCGGACGGATAGTCGAGGCGACGAAGCTGTCAAACACCTCGTCGTCGGTTCTTTCGCCAGCGTATGCGCGCGACAGCGCCACGACGTGCTGGGGCAGGGTCTTCGACACGGTTACGAAGGGCGCCTCTAGCAGATAGCTGAAGTGCAGATTTCCGGCCTGTCCCTTGCTGGCTTCATGCTCCAGGAAGGTGAAGACTGGCCGGCGCATGATTGCGGCCTCCAACATGACGCTGGTGTTGAGGCCGATAATGGCGGACGCGTGGTAGAGTGAGTCGTAGAAGGCTTGGCGATGATCGTGGTCTGTCGGATGGCGCACGTCGAGCGGCCAGACAACGGCTCCCTCGAATCGCTGGAGACGCGTCTCGCCGCCGAGTAGCCGAAGCCAATTCTGAACCGCCATTGGATGCGGCCGGACCAACAGGTTTGCAGAGGCGACGGCCGGATCCGAGGAGGCCCGCACCGCCTCGATCCAGCGTTTCACCACGCGCTCCTCATGTTCGGCCGCGATAGAATTCGATGAGCAAACGTAGAGAAGCATGATCTGTGTGGGATCGAGCCCCAGGGCATCGGCGAAGTTGCTGTAGTCGCTACCCGGCGTCATCTCAAACCACCAGTCAAAGACCGAGGCACCGACCCGCTGCACGCGTCTGCGTGGCACGCCATGGAGCTTCACCGCCTCTTCGGCCATCCGGTCGTTCCACACTGCGACCTGGTCCGGCATGACCTGCAGGCGCCCCTTATTGGTCAGATTGTCCCAACTCGCTACCGGTAGCAGCACCGGGATCTTGCGCCGCCGCGCAGCCTTCACGACCTCGACCTCGCGCGAGCCGAAGTTCACCAGCGGTGATGCCACAACGAGATCGGGCCTTGTGCGCTCAATCGTGGCGTTGGCGAAGTGCGAGGCCTCAACTTTAGCGTCGCGGGCCGCAAACTGGCGATCGAGGTATCGCCGCATGCGCCACGGCATCAGGAAAGCTATCTGCCGCAAGGCACGCAGCACCTGCGGTGGGAAGACACCCTTCTGGTGCGACTGGAATCGTTCCTGGATGTGGCGAGCTGATCGCATTCTGGGGTGGGCGTAGAACAGCACATCGCGCAGAACGCGGTATCTCAGCCCCTGCCAGACCAGCTTGTGTTGGCGGTCGAACGGCACGAAGCGCACGAACTGCTCGTCAAGATCAGCTAGGCTCTCATAGTGATCTAGGGTGATCCGCTCGTGCGCCTTGGACAGCAGCACATCGATCTCGAATCCGCGCCCAACCAGTGCTCGAATCAGGCTTTCATAGTTGCGCACGAATCCGGCGTGCGCAAGCGCCAGCAAGACACGCGGCCGGACCACCTCTCGTTCGCCGATTTTTCGAGACGCCCCGTCCGCTTGGAGACCGTGCATGGCCACCGTACACCGATCAGCAGAAGCACCTGGCGGCCGCCAATGGAAGGCTTCGGCGAGACCGTCAGGCGACAGGCGGTTCTCCCAACCTACCTGTTTGCGCCCCCAATCGACCCGTTCAACGGCCTTGTCTGGTTCGACGAAGAACTGCCCGTAGTGCTGGCGCATCGCCGACTCTGAGCAGAGGTACACAGCCTCGTCGAGTAGTCGCGGGAACATCTTAAGCGCGTGCGTTCGGCGCATGCGTTCAATTGGAAAGTCCGCGAACTCGCCATAGATCGATACCTTCGCGCCGAACATGGCGGCATAAGCGATATGCGAGCCGTAGCCGTTGGTCGTCACATACTCGAAGCTCGAGAGGATCTGGCGCAGGCGCTGCAGCGTCCGCGGGTTGCCTTGGTCGGAGCTGACGAAGACAGAGATTCCGCGCTTCTCGAAGGCGTCGACCCACTCGCGCGTGCGGTAGTCGTCCTCGTTGAGCGAAACGTAGACATGGGTGAAGCGGTCACGGATTGCTAGGATCTGGTCCGCATAGCGCTCCGCCAGTGGGTCACCCGGGCCGTGGCAGTGATGGCTGTGCGGCGGCATGACCAGTAGCGAGCCTGGCACGCGCTCGACCGGCCGGTCTGGCAGGTAGCAGACCGGCAGGCCGATTGCGCGGACTTTGCGGTAGCCAAAGCCAATCAGGTACTCGGCCTGATCCTGGCGCGAAACCCATTGCGGCACGTCCCGCTTCTCGGCTTCAATCTGTTTCAGGAAGTCGTAGCCTTCATGCTGGCCGTCCTTCTTGTGCAGAGCGATCAGCGCCGGGTGAATGTTGTGGAACTCCGGCAGCCAGCCGTGCATCCAGTAGCCCCAGATGTCGGGCACTGGCGGGGGCAGGCCGCAGTACTCGCGGGCTACGGTTTGCGCGCCGTAAGAGTGCGACATGTGTTTGCGCCTAGCGGCTGTACGCTGGCTGCGCTGCTTGCGACCGCGCGGCTCAAGCACCTCGCGGGACTGCTCCCGTAGGCGCTCAGCGTATCCCTCGGGAGGCCCGCCCAGAACCTGCGAGAGCAGCGCGTCACGGCGCTTCAGATAGTCGGCAGCATGCGTGTCAAGCGCCAGCAACCGCTTCACTTGGCGAGTGAGGCGGCGCCTATCGTAGCACCAGAGCAAGACCTTGGTCCGCCGCAGCACCTCGAAATGAGTCATCTGTGCCGTGACTGAGGGATTGTACTCGTGCTTGTCGTCGGGAAAGGCTATCGCTAACGTCGGTCGATCTAGCACTAGGGCTTCGATCAGCAGCGTCGACATCGGCGAGATGACGGCGTCGACCGAAGTCAGTAGGTCTGCCAAGTAACGCATGTCGTAGATCGGCACCTCGCGCTTGAGGTAGCTCGGATCCTCTTTGACGCGCCGGTAGCGCTCCTCGAAGACCGGATCGAAGACAATGTTGCTCCAACTCTGTTCGAAGAAATCGTCCTCGTCCGCCCGCGTCGCACGCCATGGATGCGGCCGGTAGACCAACTTCATCGGCGGCAGCTTGCCTGCGGTGATCAGCTTGTCGAGCCAGCGCAGCGTGCTGATCTCATCGAACTGGCGGAACGAACCGCCGAACAGCACAAGCTTCTCGTCCTCGGCAGCGCCGAGTTGTCGGCGCAGCTCAGCCCGCCGCTCCGTCGAGCAAGGCGTTAGCGCGGAGTACTGTGCCGCGCCGATCGGCAGGACGGGAACGCCTTCGCCCTCCAGCCCCTGAATGCCAAGGGCGTGCTGGCGGGACTGCTTGCCCCAAACCAAGGCCGCCGCAGGCTTGAAGTTGACGATACCCTTGCTGGACAGGTTGTCCCAACCGGACTGGACCACCACGGTGGCGACTTGCTCGCGCTCGCCGGCCAGCAGCACGTCGTTGCAGAAGAGGTCGAGCAGCGAAGTCGGCAGCAGGGCGTAGATCGGGTTGGTGCGATCGAAGATCTCGATGATCTCGTCGAGCGGCTCGAGGCCCTCGAGCCGCTCGGCCCGGTAGGCGTTGTAGGCAGCCTCTTCGGCCAGCGCGAGACCCTCCGCGTAGGCAGCGTAGGGCTTCACCCTGCGGTACCATTTCTTGAACCTCCGGCGCAGCGGCACCGGCAGCAGCCGGGCGTCCTGCAACGCCCCCAGGCGCCGCGCTACAACCGGCATTGCGCGCCACGGAATGTAGCGGCGCTGTCTGGGCGAGAGCTGCGCGAAGCGCGGACTGGCGCGCAGCGCGAAGGAGCGTGAGCGCTCGGCGTAGCGGAAACAGGCAGCCTGGAACAACTCGCTCCACAGCCTGAACCGCTCCGCTGGGATATCGAGGGTGTGCACCAAGTCCGGCCGGAGCACCTCAGGTGCGGCGGCCATCATCTTTTCCGCCTCCCCAGCCGGCAGTACGAACTCCAGGCGATGGTCTAGGCCCAGCCCGTCGAGCGCGCCCGACAACACGAAACGCTGCAGCTCGACCGTGTTCGGCAGGAATACCAGCACCGGCGCCGACCGTGCCACCACCGCCTCGAGTTGCTGGCTGTGCCAATCGCCGACCGCCCCCTCTGCCTCCCGTTCGATCTGCCCAGCCTCGCTCATTGGACGCCGCCGGAAACTCTAAGCCGAGAGCCCGCGCTCATCCCCACGTTATCCAGAACCTCGACCGAGCCCGAACGCGCGCACCCTGGCGCGCTTGCGTCGGCTGACAAATCTACGGTCCTCGCAAGCGCGGCGCTGCCAGAGCGATCGAGACGCCGAGTATAATCAGGGCACAATACAGAAGGCTTCATACCCCCAGCACCTCGCTAAGGCCGCGGACGACCCGCTCGACATCGGCCTCGATCATCGAGGCGAAGAGCGGTAGCGAGAGCGTCCGGGCATAGTAGGCCTCGGCGCCCGGAAAGCGCTCGGGCGCCGCCGCAAAAGCCGGTTGGCGGTGTAGCGGGATGTAGTGCACCTGACTCCCGATCCCAAGACTGCGCAGACGCCCCATCACCTCCGCTCGCGACAGGCCGGCCCCGGCCAAGTCGACGAGCACCGGGTAGAGGTGATGCCCCGAGCGCAGCCCGGCTGGACGTGGGACCGGCCGGACCAGTGGCGCGAGCGGCGCGAGCGCTGCATCGTAGCGCTTGACTAGGCTCCGGCGCGCCACCACGAAACGCTCCAGCTTGCCGAGTTGGCTGATCCCGAGCGCGCACAGCAGGTCCGGCACACGGAAGTTGAGCGATGGCTCCACAACCTCGTAGTACCAGGGATTGAAGTTGCCGTCCGGCGCTCTCGCCTCGCCACGCACCAGACGCTCAGGCTCCCGCACGATGCCGTGATTGCGGTACAGCCTGAGCCTCTCAGCGATCTCCGGGTCGCGCGTCGTCACAGCACCGCCCTCGCCCATCGCGATAGCCTTGACCGGATGGAACGAGAAAGCCGCACAGTCACTGAAGCTGCAGTCGCCCACCCGGTGCAGCGCGTCACCGGTCGCGACCTCGGTGCCGAGCGCGTGGCAGGCATCCTCGACCACCTTTAGTCCGCGCGCCGCGGCCATTACAGCGACCCTCTTCATATCGACGGGCGTGCCGGCGAGATGCACGGGAAAGACAGCTCGCGCACGCGGCGCCAAGTCCAGCGCTCGCTCCAGCGCCGAAGCAGTTAGCAAGCCGCTATCCGGATCGACGTCGGCGAGCACGACCTCCGCGCCGGCGAGGCGTGGGGCGCTTGCGGTCGCTGCGAAAGTGACGCTGGGGACGATGACCTGGTCGCCCACGCCGAGTCCCAGGGCGCGCGACGCTAAGTAAAGCGCCGAGGTTCCGTTGTTGCAGGCGATCGCGTACTTGGCGCCCGTCGCGCCGCGTAGCGCGGTCTCGAAAGCCTCGACCCGCGGACCAGTGGTCAGCAGATCGTCGCGCAATGCCAGCGCGACAGCCGTCAGATCGTCGTCCTCGATGACCTGTCGGCCGTAGGGAAGGAATGGCCGTTCCACCGGGGCACCTACTCGAGCAGTAACCGGATCTCGGACTTCTCGAGAAACAGCGCCTCGTCACCACTCGTATAGCTGAAATCCAGAGGCACTGGCGCGCCTTCAAGATGGCCCGGCGTATGGTCCTGCCAGTAGGTCAGAGGCGGCTGGACGACGAAGCGGTCCGCCATCTCCAGGGTGCCGCGCGCCTCGTCGACCGAGATCATCGTTTCATGCAGCTTTTCACCCGGCCGGATGCCTACAATGTGCTGGTTGGCGCCCGGCGCCATGGCCGCGACGAGGTCAACGATCCGCACGCTGTTCAGCTTTGGCACGAAGATTTCGCCACCGTGCATCAAGGCGAGCGAACTCAGCACGAATCGCACCCCCTCCTCCAGCGTGATCCAGAAGCGGGTCATGCGCTCGTCGGTGATAGGCAGTGAGTCGGCGCCCTCCTCGATCAGCCGCCGAAAAATCGGCACGACGCTGCCGCGCGAACCGACCACGTTGCCGTAGCGGGCGACTGAAAAGCGCGGGCCGTCGACGCCAGCCAAGTTGTTGGCGGCTACCAGCAGCTTTTCGGCTGCGAGCTTGGAAGCGCCGTAGAGGTTGATCGGATTGACGGCTTTGTCAGTCGAGAGGCCGAGCACCTTCTGGACGCCGTTGGTGATAGCGGCGTCGATCACGTTCTGAGTGCCATTGACGTTGGTCGCAATACACTCGAAGGGATTGTACTCGGCGATCGGTACATGCTTCAGCGCCGCCGCGTGAACGACGATCCGAACCCCCTTCATGGCGCGCTCGAGTCGGTGGCGGTCGCGGATGTCGCCGATGAAGTAGCGCAGGCACGGATACTGCTCTGGCGATAGCTCGGCCGCCATCTCATGCTGCTTCATCTCATCGCGAGAGAAGACAATCAGGCGGTTTGGCTGGAAGTGTTCCAGGGCGAACTTGACAAAGCGTCGCCCAAACGAGCCTGTACCGCCGGTGACAAGAATCGACTCGCCGTCGAGATTGAGCAACTCTTGAGAGATCATGTGGATCCTACCAAGGCGACCGGCCGATGTCGTACTTCCTTGACCCCAGCGTGGCGCCAGGCCCTGGGCATTCCGGGCTGCCAGCACACCCGGAGGCGAAGGTCGTTTAGCGATAGTCCCCATCGAGGTCAACAGTCCGCGCTCCGACCGCCCCAGGGCCCGCCGACGCGACGTTGCGATTGGTGGGGGCATGGCTTACATTCGGGCGGCTGAGTGGACCCCTCGGGCCTGATCCCAACGTTCGGATTCCCTGATGATCGTGGCCATTGTTCAGGCGCGGAGCGGCTCCACTCGGCTTCCCGGCAAGGTGTTACGCGCGCTCGCCGGACGCAGCGTTCTGTCGCACGTGCTTGAACGTGCTGCCGCGGTTCCGGGCATCGAGTCGGTCTGCTGCGCGGTGCCACTTGGCGACGCCGACGATGCCGTGGCTGCGGAAGCCGAGGCCTGCGGCGCGCGGGTCCTGCGCGGGCCCGAGCAGGATGTGTTGGAACGCTACCGGCTGGCGGCCGCCGCCTGCGGCGCCGAGGCCGTGATGCGCCTGACCAGCGACTGTCCCTTCCTCGATCCCGCGATCAGCGGGCTCGTGCTGCGTACCTTCCTCGATGAGCGGCCGGACTACTGCAGCAATGTCGAACCGCGCAGCTGGCCGCGCGGCCTCGATACCGAAGTCTTCTCGCGCGCTGCCCTCGACGCTGCCGCCGCGGCGGCGCGCGCCACTGCGGAGCGCGAGCACGTCACCACTTGGATCCGCCAGAACCCTTCGTACCGGAAGCGCAACGTCGCACGTCAGGGCGAAACCCTGGGCGACTGGCGCTGGACCCTCGACTACCCAGAGGATCTGGTGTTCATGCAGACAGTGCTGGACGGCATCGGGGCGGCCAGCGGCCGCCCCGGCTTCGAGCGCCTGCGGGCCTTCGTCGATGACCACCCCGACGTGGCGCGCATCAACGCGCACCTTGGATGAACCGGCCGGCCGCCGCCCCTGCCTGAGAGAAGGGCTTGGCAGTGGCAGGGCCGCAACGAGCCGCCAGCAGCGCGGCCGGCAGCGTGGAGAGAGAAATGACGAAGCAGGAAGAACTCTGGCGCGGCGAGTTTGGCGACGCCTACACCGAGCGCAACACCCTCGACGAGGACCACCTCGCGGCACTGACCGCAAACTGGGCCCGGATCATGCACTGCCTGCAGGGCCGGCCACCTCGCTCAATTCTGGAGGCCGGCGCCAACATCGGCCTCAACATGCGTGCCCTGCGCCGCCTGACCGGCGCCGAATTGCTCGCCGTCGAGCCCAATGCGTCGGCGCGGAGCCGCTTGGCACGCGACGGCGTGACCGAGGCCGAGAAGGTGGTGGATGGGCTGTGCAACGCCATCCCGCTGCCTGACGGCGCCGCCGAGTTCGTCTTTACGAGCGGCGTGATGATCCACATCCACCCGGACGATCTGCTCGCTTCCTGCCGCGAGCTGCATCGCGTTTCCGCTCGCTATCTCGCGTGCCTGGAGTATTTCTCTGACCAGCCTATGGAGATCCGCTACCGCGGACACGACGAGGCGCTGTTCAAGCGCGACTTCGGCGGTTTCTGGCTTGACAACTTCCCGGACTTACAGCTGCTCGACTACGGCTTCGCTTGGCGGCGCGTGACCGGCCTCGACAACCTGACTTGGTGGGTCTTCGAGAAGACATCGTGAGCGACCTTGCCGTTTTCCGGTGTGACGGCGGCCCGGAAATCGGAACCGGGCACGTGATGCGCTGTCTGTCGCTGGCGCGCGCGCTGGCGACGGCCGGCTGGCGCTGCCTCTTGGCTGGGCAACCCGGCAGCTTCGCCAGCCTCGCGACGCCGCAGCCCTTTGGCATCGAGCTCCACGAGGTCGGCGAGTCACCAAGAGCGTTGGCAGGCGCCGCGCCCGAGGGCTGTGCTCTGGCCATCGTCGATCACTATCGCCTCGATGCCCGCTACGAGGCGGCCTTGCGACCCTGGGCGACGCGGGTGCTGGTGATCGACGACCTCGCGGACCGGCCGCACTCCTGCGACCTCCTGCTCGACGCGACCCTTGGCCGGAGCGCGGCGGACTACGCGCCGCGGCTAGCCGACGGCGCCCGCTTGCTGCTTGGCCCGGCGTACGCGCCGCTGCGCCCGGAGTTCGCAGCCGCCCGACCTGCGGTCTTGGAGTGGCGCCTGGCCGAGCAGGGCGCTGGGCAGGGAACGGAAGCGGCACCTCGCATCCTCATTGCGCTTGGCGGCCTACCAAAACCCGAACATCTCGCCCTGGTGATCGCGGCGGTTGCGAATGCGGCCCCCGCTGCGCCACTGGCCGTGGTCGCACCGAGCGCGGCGGCTGAGGCACTCGACGACCGCTTCCCATTCGTCGAGTGGCGCCACGACGTCGCCGACATGGCGGGGCTGATGGCGACCAGCGACCTAGTCGTCGGTGCCGGCGGCACCAGCGCATGGGAGCGCTGCTGTCTCGGGCTGCCGAGCGTGCTGCTCGAAATCGCCGACAACCAGCGGCTAATCTGCCGCGTCCTGGATTCTGCTGGCGCCGCACTCTTCGCCGGTCGCATCGACGCGCCCGGAACCGCCGAGCGACTCGGCCAGGCCATCGCACGTCTGGCCAAGCGGCCGGCCGAGCGCCGCGAGATGGCCCGGCGGGCTGCCCTTGTCTGCGACGGGCTGGGCGCGCTTCGCGTGCTCGCCGCGCTGACGCCGGAGCATGGGCGTGACGGCGCCGAAGTGACGCTGCGTCCGGCCATAGAGCAGGACGGCGATGCTGTCCTGGCCTGGCAGGCGGAGCCCGGCGCGCGGCGCCACGCCCGGGACCCGCGGCCGCCGACGCCGCAGGAGCACGCCGCTTGGTTCGCGCGGCGCCTGGCCGAGCCACGCCACGGCCCTTTCGAGATCATCCTGGAGGGCGGCCAGCCCTCCGGCTTCGTGCGGCTCGATCGGCTGCCCCCAAACGCCGAACTGCGTCGCGCCGCGCCGGCGCCCGACGCTCGCCCATGCTATCTGTTGAGCATCCTCGTGGTGGAGCGCGCGGCCGGCCGAGGGGTCGGCGCTGCGGCACTGCGTCTCGTGGCGCGGCTGGCGCGTGGCTGTACGCTTTATGCTGAAGTTCTTGCGGGCAACGACCGTTCCCACGCGCTGTTCCGCGCCGCCGGCTATCGGCCGGTCGCCCCGGGCCTCTACCGGCTCGATATCGAGGCGACGGCGCAGCGGGTTTGACGGCGGCTCGGTGAAAGCATAAGTAGGCGCTCATTCTGGGCAAGCGCGAATGGCGGTGATGGGCAAGAGCACAGTCAAATCAGAGTCGAAGCCTAAGACGAAGGCCACGGCGAAGCCGCCCCCGCCATGGTACAAGCGTGGACGTATGAAGCCGCTCTACAAGGCGGCCAAGAAGGGCAGCCGCAACCTGACCGACTGGGCGGAGCGACTCTACTACCGCTTCAACGTCGACCGCTCGGAGCGCCGGTTGGCTAGTACCCTTGGCACTGACGACCCACAGTACAAGCAGTACCTGCGCGAGCAGCTCGAGGAGACGCTGACAAAGAAGCGGATTTTCGGCACCCGCCGCTTTGACGTGATCCCGTTGATCGATATGCTGGCTAGCAAGCACGACTTCACCGGCCAGGAAGTACTCTGCGTCGGCGCCCGCAACGACGACGAGATCCGCTACTTCCGCAAGCGCGGCGTCGGCAGCGTTCGAGGCATCGACCTCTACAGTGCGCCGCCGGACATCGTCGTCATGGACATGCACGACCTGAAGTTCGACGACGCTAGCTTCGACATCGTGTACAGCCGGCACTCCTTCGAGCACGCCTACGACAAGCACAAGGCCGCCAGCGAGTTTACCCGCGTGCTGCGACCGGGCGGCGTCGTGGTCATCGAGGTGCCGGGCAAGTACAAGGGCGGCGGTGACTACAACTTTTTCGAGAAAATCGAGGACGTCACCGACGCCTTTGGCTCCCACATAGAGCAATTCCTCTGGCGTGAATACTCGCGCAAGGAGGAAAACACCGACAAAATGGACATCATCCGCGTCATGTTTACCATTCGGAAGTGACCCACCTGCTCATGTCGACGCTCAAGTATTGTGCCAAATGCCTCTATCCAGAAACCAAGCCTGATCTTGTCTTCGACGAGCAGGGGGTATGTAGCGCATGCCGCAACTTTGACAATCGCGCGGAAGTCGACTGGGCAGCACGCCGCCGCGAGTTCGTTGAGGTAGTCGAGCGTTATCGTTCGGAGGATGGCTCGGCCTACGACTGCATTGTGCCGGTGAGCGGCGGCAAGGACAGCACGTACCAAGTACTGCGCCTGCTTGAGGTCGGCCTCAACCCGCTGTGCGTCACCGCTACCACGGACAGTCTTTCGGACCTAGGCCGCTCGAACATCGAGAACATCAAGAACCTCGGCGTCGACTACATAGAGATTTCAGTCAACCCACGTGTCCGGCGCCTGCTCAACAAGACCTCCCTTGTCGAGGTCGGCGACATCTCCTGGCCTGAACACGTTACGATCTTCACGATCCCGGTGCGCGTCGCCGTACAGACAGGGACGCGGTTGATCGTCTGGGGCGAAAACCCGCAACACGAGTACGGCGGCCCGGCGGCCGCGAGCGACAACAACACTCTCGACCGACGCTGGCTGGAGGAGTTTGGCGGCCTGCTCGGCCTTCGCGTCAGCGACCTGCTGGAAATCGAGGGCATCGAGCGTCACCATCTGATCCAATACACCTACCCGAGTGAGGTGGAATTAGATCGCGCCGAACTGAGCGCAATCTTTCTCGGCTACTACTTTCCCTGGGATGGCTACGCCAATGCGTTGCACGCCCAGGCTTTCGGGTTCAAGACTTTTGACAGCGTCGTCGAGGGCTCGCTCGCGAACTATGAAAACCTCGACAATTACCAGACCGGCATTCACGATTATTTCAAATTTCTGAAATACGGCTTCGGTCGGGCAACCGACATCGCCAACAACCACATCCGCCGAGGTCGCCTGCAGCGCGAGGACGCTTGGCGCTTGGTTCGCCGCCACGATGGCCGCTTCCCCTCGACTTACCTGGGCCGTCCGCTCTCGGAGATCCTGGCTGAAATCGACATGTCGGTGGAGGAGTTCGTCGCCGTCTGCGATCGCTTCACAAATAAGCGGCTTTTCCGCTGCGACAACCGTGGCAGTCCGATCAAGGACGCCGAAGGCAACCTCCAGCTGCTGAACTCGCCGGTCGAGTGATTCCGATGCGCCAAGTCGCAATCATCGACTACCGGCTGTGCAATATCGACTCGATCCGCCGTGCGGTCGAGTTGTGCGGCGCCACGGTCGAGACGGCCCGCGATCCGGGGGCTGTGCGCGCCGCCGCCAAGTTGGTGCTGCCGGGCGTCGGCTCGTTCCGCCAAGCGATGGCCAATCTGCGCGAGGCCGGTCTGGTAGACGCGATCCGCGACGCCGTCGGCGGCGGTACACCGTTGCTCGGCATCTGCTTGGGAATGCAGCTGCTGGCCAGCCGGGGCAGCGAGGGGGGCACCGTCGAGGGTCTGAGTTTGATTCCGGGCAGCGTCGAGCGCTTGGACCCCAGAGGCAGCGACGAGCGGCTACCGCACATGGGTTGGAATGCGGTCGACCACGACCGGGGAGACCCTCTGCTCAACTCTATCGATTCCGGGCGCGATTTTTACTTCGTGCACAGCTACCACCTGCGCTGCGAGCGAGCGGAATCGGTTCTGGCGACCACGCCGTACTGCGGCGGCTTCAGCTCGGTGGTGCGTAACCACAGGGTCTGGGGCACCCAATTCCACCCCGAGAAGAGCCAAGCTGTCGGTATGCAGCTGCTCAGGAACTTCCTTACCCATGCCTGAGCGGAAGTTCATTGCAAACCGCAAGAACGGCGCACGGACATGCTGAAGATCCGCGTGCTGCCGACCCTGCTGTTCAAAGAGGTCGGCTTGGTCAAGGGCATCGGCTTCAGGTCGGATCGCCCAACCGGCAGCGCCCTGCAGGCGATCAAGGTCTACAATCGGCGCGACGTCGATGAGCTCGTGTTCTTCGACGTCGCCGCCTCACAGGTCGGCCGACCACCCGACTTCGCGTTGATCGACGACCTCGCCGACGAGTGCTTCATGCCGATGACTGTCGGCGGCGGCGTGCGAAGCGTTGCGGACATCGGCGACCTGCTGAGCGTCGGCGCCGACAAGGTCTCGATCAATAGCGCGGCGATTAGCCGCCCAGACCTGATCACCGAGGCTGCCGACCGCTTCGGCGTGCAGTGCGTCGTGGTCGCCATCGACGTCCGCCGCGCTGGTGACGGCTGGCAAGTCTACAGTCACTGCGGTACCCGTGCGACCGGGCTCGACCCGGTGAGCTGGGCGCGAGAGGTGGAGACCCGCGGCGCCGGCGAGATCATCCTTACCTCGATCGATCGCGACGGCACCATGAGCGGCTACGACGTCGCCCTCAGCCGCGCCGTGGCCGATGCCGTGACCATCCCGGTGGTCGCCTCCGGCGGCGCCGGCAGCTACGAGGACATGGTGGAGGTGCTGCGCGACGGCGGCGCGAGCGCGGTGGCCGCCGCGAGCATCTATCACTTCACCCAGCAAACGCCACGTGAAGCGAAGGAGTATCTTCGCGAGCAGGGATTTCCAGTGCGGCTCTAGCCGCCGTATCGAGGGCGCCGTCCCGACGGCGCGCAACGGAGATAGACCAATGACCATCGTCCAGCGTCTGCTCGGAATCTTGTCGGACGCGCCTGAGGCGCCCGCCGCCCGTGCGCAGCCGAAATCCAAGGAGAAGACCGGCGAGAAGGCCCGGGAGAAAGCCTCAAAGAAGGCGGCAGCGAAGGTCGACGAGTCGCCGCGCGAGGCGTCGCCGCCCCCCGTTCCGCCCCCGCCCCCAGAGCCGGCGAGCCAAATGTCTTTTGAGCGGACGGTCGCGACCGTCGAGGACGGCCGCTTCGCCTACCGCTTCGTCTGCCACTCTCAGAAGGAGGCGAACCGGGCAAACCGCATGCTCGACAAAGAACGCGGGACGATCGCCTGGCTCGACCGGGAGCTGCGCCGGGACGATGTCTTCTACGACGTCGGTGCCAATATCGGCGTCTACACCATCTACGCCGGCTACCGGCTCGGCGATCGCGGCGCGGTCTTCGCCTTCGAGCCGCACATCCCAAACGCCGCGAGCCTGCTCGAGAATATCTTCCTCAACGGCCTCGAGCGACGCGTCTCGCTGGTTTCTTCGGCACTGACCAACGAGCAACGCTTCGACAAATTCAATTACCTGTCCGTCAACGCATCGTCATCGACCAGCCAGTTTGGCGGCAACTCATACGAAGGCGAGATTTTCGATCCGGTTTTCGTGGAGATCAAGCACGGTTGCTCGCTCGACCACCTGATCGAGCGCGGCGCATTGCCGCCGCCGAACCTGGTCAAGATCGACGTCGACGGGCTCGACTTCGAGGTTTTAGAGGGCATGTCGCGGCTGATCGCAAGCGAGCGCCGGCCGCGCTCAATTCAGATCGAGCTCGGCTCAGAGTCGAAGCCGAAGATTATGCAGCTCTCCGCCGAAGCCGGCTACGAGTTGCGCGAGAAGCATTGGTCCGCCGCCGGCCACACCTTCATCGAGGAGGGCGGTGACCCGGAGGACTACCCCCACTACGGCATCTTCTACCATCCGGACGCCGACAAGGCATGACGACCATGGCTAGAATCAAAGGCCTCGAGACCAAACCCTTTCCCCACCTGGAGCGATACCGGGCCTTCCAGAGCGAAAAACGGCGTGCGCTCTACTGCCGCCTGATGAACAACGACTGGGCGTTCCGCTGGATCAATCGCGACTACGTGCGAAAATACCGCGAGCTGAAGCGCCCCAAGCTGGACGAGGCCGGCCAGCGCGTCGTCGCCGATCTCCGAGCCAATGGCATCGCCCTGGCTCGTCTCGATGAATTCTTCGATCTCGGCTTCCTGGAGGAGATGCGGGCCGAGTTCCGCGGCTACCAGGCCGACTTCGAAGCCAACAACCGGCGCGACGATCGTGGCAAGGCGGTCTTCCTCGACACGGTTCACAAGGCACACACTTTCCAAGACGACAGCGCGACTTCGCGCTTTCTTGCCATGCCGGCGTTCGCGTCGATCGCTGCTGACTATATGGAGCTGGTGCCGCGATTTGTCGGAAGCTCGTTCTGGCATACCCGCCAGGCACCGGTCTCCGAGCGCATCTACTCGCAGCTCTGGCATCGCGACTACAACGACAGACGGTTGGTGAAGGTGTTCCTCTACCTTACCGACGTGGGCCAGCGGAATGGCTACTTCGAATACATGGCCGGCAGCCACGGCCGCGGCCACTACGGCCGGTGCTTCGACCGCATCGGCGAAGACGGCTATCGCGCATATCCAGAGCAGGAACCTGTGTCCCGGCTTGCCGATGGGCTTCCGACTTACGAGACTGGCGAGTTGCCCGCAGAAGAGTCGACGGGCCAGCGTGCACCCTGGCATGGCAAGCCCGCCGTTATCCGCTGTACCGCTCCGGCCGGCACCGTAATTTTCGCCGACACCTTCGGACTACACCGCGGCGGCTATGTGAGTGAGGGCACGCGTGACATGGTGATGAGCACCTTCTCGACAAACTTCAATATCCACAAGCCCCACTTCGCAGTCACCAAGCCCTACGCAAAGCGCCTGTCGCCCTTCATGCGGGCGATCTTCGGTCTGGCATGAGACGGCGCCGCGGGCGTCGTCCGGAGGAAGCTATGTCTGTTCGCGCGATTGCGGTTCCCGGGAATCCGCAGACGATCGCCGCAGCCCTCGGGCTGCACGCGTCGGTGCAGGAGACCACCCTGTTGCTCGCCCCGCCGCCGCCGATGGGCCGCAGCGAGTGCGGGCCCGACCGGCGCTATACGCTGGTCGCCGACGGCCGACTCGCCGGCACCGCCGAACTGTTCCTGGTGCCCCACCCGCAGGGGCTCTCGGGCCGCTGCGCCCAGCTTACGCTGTTGCTCGCTCAGTCCAATGTTCCGGAGCTGCCGGACCTGCTATCGACACTGTGCACAACAGTACGGGAATCATCCGCCGCCGATAGCCTGGTTGCCCAGGCGCCGGCTTCGGAAGCGGTCGCCGTTGCGCTACGAGGCGCCGGATTCGCGGCAATGCCGGGGACGCCGGAGCTACACTTGCTCGAATTGGTCCCCACTTTCTGGCGCCGTGGCGGCGTCTACATTATCGCCGAGGCCGGTTCTAACTGGCGCCTCGGAGCGCCGCACCGCGACCTCTCGATGGCCCTTGCGCTCATAGACGTCGCCGCCGAGGCCGGCGCCGACGCCGTGAAGTTCCAGACCTTCCAGCCACAGTCGATCTACGTCGAGAACGCCGGATCAAGCGACTACCTATCGGCAATTGGCATCACCGCAACGATCCGAGACATCTTCGACGACCTTGCGATGCCGCACGATATGATACCAAAGCTCGCCGAGCACGCAGCGACGCGCGGCATCGACTTCTTGAGTACCGCTTTCTCGCTTGAGGACTTCGAGGCGGTCGACCCGCACGTGCCGGTGCACAAGATCGCGTCCTATGAAATCAGTCATCCGAGGCTTATCGAGGCGGCGGCGCACTCGGGCAAGCCGACGCTGATGTCGACCGGCGCGGCCACCCTCGACGACATCGCCTGGGCGGTTGGTCATTTTCGCGCCGAAGGCGGGGGTGAGCTCTGCCTGCTGCAATGCACGGCCAAGTACCCCTCGCCGGCTTCAGCACTCAACCTCGCAGTGTTGCCCGAGCTAGCTCGGATGTTCGCCGTGCCGGTCGGCCTGTCGGACCACAGCCGCGCCCCGGTCGTCGGTCCCGCGGCCGCGGTCAGCCTGGGAGCGCGCGTTATCGAAAAGCACTTCACCCTCGACAACCGCCTGCCCGGCCCAGACCACCCCTTCGCAGTCACACCTGGCGAGCTGGCGCGCCTGGTCGAGGCCGTGCGCGCTGCCTCCGAAACGCTGGGCACCGGTGTCAAGGCGGTCCAACCGGCTGAGGAGGAGCTGGCCGCCTACGCCCAGCGCGGGCTTCAGGCGATCCGCACCATTGTGGAGGGTGAGCCGTTGATGGAAGACGACAACATCGCTATTTTGCGCGCCGGCAAGCAGGCTCGGGGCCTGCACCCCCGCCATCTGGCATCTATCGAGGGGCGACGTGCGCGCCGCGCAATCCCGCTGGGCGACGGCATACAGTGGGGTGATTGGGTGGAATGACGGGTTTGGAATCTGTTGAGCCGACTGACGACGGCGTGCTGATCCGCATTAAGGCTGTTGGTCGCTTCTTCGGCCCTCGGGTCGATCTCCACACGACCGACGCGGTGGTCGCTTGGCACATATTTTTGCGGATTCTTGGCTTCGACCCGAAGCCACGGTACAGGGACAATGTGCAACGAACTGTGCCGATCGCCGGTCAGGTCCTCGATGACATCAACCTGGAGATCGAGCGGGGCGCGGTTGTCTGCCTCGAGGGAGCATCGGGCGCCGGCAAGTCGGTCCTGCTCCGCCTCGTTGCCGGCACCTTGCAGCCGACCGAGGGGCGGATCGAGCTGTCCGGCCGCGTATCCAGTCTCCTTCAACCCGGTGCCAACCTCGACGACCGCCTCACAGCGCGCGAGAACGTCGACATGCAGCGCCGGCTAAAGGGCCTCGACGCCGAGGAACTCGAGAGCTACCTCGCCCAAGTCATGGAGTTCAGCCAGCTTGAGGGGTTTGAGGACCTGCCGGTGCGCACCTACTCAACCGGTATGCGTATGCGCCTCAGCCTGGGCATCGCGCTGCTCGGCAACCCGGACATCCTGATCGTCGACGACGTCCTAGCTGTTGGCGACATAAGCTTCCAGCAACGTTGCGTAGAGCGCCTGCTGGCGTTGCGCGACCAGGGCACGACGATGCTGCTGGCATTCGGCGACCGTGACTTGGTGCGGCGGCTCGCCACGCGAATCGTGCGCCTCCGCGGGGGGCGTATCGTTGACGATGGACCTCCGGGCGGCGACGCCCTGACCCACCATAGCGGCGGGGACCGCGATATCACCTGGGAGATCGACGAGATCTTGCCCGCCAACGAGCTGGTCGAAGTAACCCGGGTCAACCTGACCGAGCGACGCGATGCCCAGCGCATGCTGATTCTGGAGTTCGAAGTCGCGGCGACCAGCGCCGGCACCACCTTCCACCCGGCGATCATCTTGATGAAGGAGAAGGCGCCCCTGCTACGCAGCGCCTTCCCGCGGCCGATCGACGTCACCTCGCCTAATCGCTACCGCTTCACTGTGGAGTTCGGCGCAGATCTGCTGCATGAGGGGCGCTATGAGCTGACCATCGCAATCCGCCTTGACAGCGCCGAGATGGTCCACGGCATCAAGGCGCATGGTGTCGTCAAGTTTGAGGTCGGGCAACACCAGGGCACGAGTGTCCGCGGTGGCCCGATCAGCGCTGTACAGCTGCCCTGGGAGATCGCACGCGTCGAGACGATGGACCAAGCCGCGTGAGCGAGCCCCGCATTTCTGTCCGCAACTTGACAAAAGCGTTTGCGCTTCGCCGCCGCAAGCGGCTTAAAGGTATCTCTGCCGACTCCGCCGCGGCGGTGGGCGCACTGTTCCGGCACACGCTGCGCTCGCCAGAGCGGCAGGTCGTGCCGACGCGTGGCGACCCAAACCATCTGTTCGCGCTCGACGACATCTCCTTTGACGTGCCGGCTGGACAAGTGCTGGGCATCATCGGGCGCAACGGCGCCGGCAAGAGCACGCTGCTCAAGATCCTTGCACGCCTGATTGAGCCGACCGAGGGCCGGATCCGGGTGCAAGGCCGCGTCGCCTCGTTGCTCGACCTTGGACTTGGCCTTTCGCCGGAGTTGACGGTTCGCGAGAACATCCAGATGCAGGGGCGGCTAAGCGGCATCCGTGCCGCCGACATATCCGCCGCCGAGGAACGCATCCTCGAGTTCGCAGGGCTCACGGCTCATAGGGATAGCCCGCTCGGCCTCTGTCCGACCGGCAGCTTCATCCAACTAGCCTTCTCAACCACGATCAACCTCGAGTCGGAAATCGTGCTGGCCGACGAGGTTCTGGCGGTCGGCGATTCGCGCTTCCGCGCCGAGTGCGAGGAGCGGATTCGGGCGGTTGGCGAGTCGGGCGAAGCTGTGCTCTTTGTCTCGCACGACATGAACGCCATCAAGCGAACCTGCTCGCGGGTTATCTGGATCGACCGCGGCCGCTTGGTCATGGACGGCAGCCCGGACGAGGTGGTCGATGCCTACATGAGCGAACTGCTCGCCGGCCACCTGCTGCCAGAGATCGACGAGACCAGCGCGGTAGCGAGCTGCCGGTTGCTCGACCTGCGCCTGCTCGACGCAACGCGCGCCCAGGTTGGCGCACTCGAGATCACCGCCGGCGGCTATGTAGACACGCTGCTTCGCATCACCTCGACTGCCGTCTCGGTGCGCCTCGTCATCGAACTGTGGCAGGGCAAGTACATGGTTCTGTCCTGCGCCTCGCCGAAGCCAATCACGATCAACGAGCCGGGGACGCTGCGCGCGGGAGTGCGCGTGCCCGGTGACTTCCTGAACGAGAACAGCTATCGGGCGCGTTGCATCGTCTATGTCTTGCCACTGAACGACCCGGAGCGCGAGCCTGTTGTGGCGGCCGAGGAAGAGCTCGAATTCTCGGTCATGAACCCCTCGCCAGAACGCTCGGTTTGGGCGACTTGGCGAGGCGGCCGCACCGCCGCCCTGAGCCCGCGCCTCGACTGGACTCTCGAATCGGAGGACGCCTAGTGAAAGCCACCGCCATGGCCACGGGGAAGCGCCTGCCCCCCGCCCCCGGCCAGAAGAACTCGACGACAGCGCCACATGGCGGCATCTTCATGCCCGGCGCCGAGCCGTCGGGCACGACCGTCGATCCCTTCGACGTGCGCGAGGTGATCGCGCGGCACCGCCTGCGCTTCCCGGTCGAGATATCCCAGCCCTTGGTCCTGATCTCACAGATCCAGCGGTGCGGCGGCACGCTCGTCTCGCAGCTGCTCGACGGCCACCCACAACTGCACGCCCATCCAGGCGAACTGCACATAGGGCGGCCGAACAAGTACTTCTGGCCGAACCTCGATCTCGCGCAGCCGGTCGAGGCGCTGTTCGAGGCCCTGTTCGAGCGGCCCACGGTCGAGAACGCGGAGCGTGGCTACCAAAAGCAGAGCGCGGCGGAGGCAGCCTTCGATCCGGACTATCGCGAACGGGTGCTGCCCTTCATATTCGACCTTGGGCTGCAGCGCCAGCTGTTCCTGCAATTTGCTGCGTCACGGCCGTTCCAAAGCCAGCGCGACGCTCTCGATGCCTACGCAACCTCCTACTTCAACTCCTGGCTTGACTACCAGGGCCTCTATCGGTCGCCGCGCTCGGTGCGCTACTGGTCCTGCTTCGCGGCGCGCCTGTTGAGTAAGCCAGGCAACGTTGCTGCTTTTTTCGCGGACTACCCTGACGGTAAGGTGATCACGGTGCTACGTGAGCCGGTCAGCTGGTATGCCTCAGCGCGTCGCCACTCCCACGAGTACGCCGACCCGGCCGCGGCCGCCGAACTCTGGTACGAATCCTACAGCCGCCTGCGCGATGACCTAGAGGAACACGAAGGTCGCTATCTAATGCTCGGCTTTGAGGAGACGGTCGAGGACACCGAGGCAGCGATGCGGCGGGTTGCTGCATTCCTCGGCATCAAGTACCGCAAATCGATGCTGGTGCCGACCTTTAACGGCCTACCGATCCGCTCGGATTCCTCGTTTGGCGCGCGGATCGGCGTCGACAGTAGCGCGCGCGACCGCAGTCATGACGTATCAGAAGAGGCCCGCAACTACATCCAGAAGCGCGCAGGCGACCTCCACAAGAGCCTCGTAAAGGTGGTCGATCGACATGCTAAGCTGTACAAATGAAAATGTGACTCCGCAATGAGAATGCCCTAACCCGTCATGAGCGCAAACAGCACCATCCTCATCGAGGCGAGGCCAAAGGGTATCTTCGCTACCCTCGCCGCCCTCTGGCAGTACCGCGCGTTCTGGCCCTTCCTATTCCGTGAGATTGCCATGAAGAAGTTCCGGGCGACGTTGCTCGGCTTCTGGTGGCTGATCCTACGCCCGCTGATCCCAGCAACCTTTGCGATTCTGGTGTTCACCTTCGTTGTGCCAATGGATAGTTACGGGCTGCCTTACGCCATCTTCTATTTCAGCGGCATGGTCGCGTGGAATATGTTCCAGTCGAACGTCACGTTCATGCCGCGCACCATGCTGTGGATGCAAGGCATCATGCGGCGTACCTACTTCCCGAAGCTGCTAGTGCCACTGTCGGCGAGTGGTCCGCCGCTGATGGAACTGGCCGTAGTGTTCGTGATGTTCCTGGTCGCAGTCGGCTACTTCTTCTATCAAGACGGACTGCTCTACCTGAAGATCGGCTGGAACCTACTCGGCTTCCCTGTCGCAATTTTCATGGCCTACCTGTTCAGCACGGCGATTGGCATGGTGTGCAGCGTCATCGCGCTGTTCGCCAAAGACATCGTCTTCTCGGTGCGCTACTTCGCACAACTCTTTATGTTCATGACTCCGGTTCTCTACCCGGTCAACTTCATACCAGAAGATTTTCGATGGATACTTTACTCGCTGAACCCGATGGCAAAAGTAGTCGAGCTTTCACGCTGGTCACTGACTGGAGTTGGTACCTTTGATTTTTTCTTTACCTGCGTGTCCGCGGGCGTGATACTACTAACCGTCGCGGGTTGCGTCTTGTTCTTCCTGCGCGCCGAAAAACTGCTCGCCGACGAGATCTGATGCAAGTTATGACGCGTTTCGTACTGACTCCGTGATAAAGAGTATATCGTCAGTTGTAACTACGTCTGACTTGTTTTGGGGTGAGTTGCCGTGTTGACGGTGACGAATCACCGGCCAATCGGGCAGGAGTGGTGACGAGAGCGTTCCCTCTCCTAGAGACCTAAGAGCAGGCGAGGTTAAAGCTATGAGGTTCATGGTTCCCTTTGTCGCCTCCCTGTTGCTCGCACCAGCGACCACCTATGCGCAGGCCGAGCCGCCGACGATCATCAACCTCAACGATAGCGTCGAAAAGAGCCAGCTCGGGCCGTTCGTCAGCAATGCCGGCATTCCAAACGAGTCAGGCCTGATCGTTATCGGTCCTGACGAGGATGCCAATGATCCCGATCCAGTTGACCACGCCCGCATCACAATCTTTGGCTTCGGGATCGACCCGATCTTTGGCTGCAACTTTGCCAACGGTAGCGCAGAATTCCTAACGCCGGTGCAGAACCGGGAGACCCTATGCACATGGACTAGTCGAAGGGCATTCCTGTGGAGGCCGGGGACAAACAGTAGAAGACGATTGGCATAGTCTCGCCATTGCGCCATCTCGACCTCGGCAGATGTGTTGCCGAAGCGGATCTCGGTAGCGCGTGGCATTGATGAGTACAGAACCGCCGGCGCGACCTCGCCAGGATCGGTCGTGTAGCCTATTACCTGCGCATCGCGAGAGCCGATCAAGGCGGGCTCACAACGGTCGACGGCAGCAACTGAAGGCGACGCTAGCAGCGCAGACAGAAGTGCCAGGGCTCCAAATTGAATACGGCCACGTAGGGGCACGCCCTCACTCCATTTTCTGAACAAAGAGACACACGTCTACCGAATCAGCTGCAGAGGCGGCATGCATTCTTCTCTGAAGCACTCACCCGTAAACCCGTGTTCCTCTAGGAGTCTCTTCCAGACCACGCTCAATGGCTGATCTGGCGCAGCAGGACATGTCCCTGCGACGTGGATCATGGCATCGGAGATCGAGGCGTTCTCGTAATCGCGCTCGAGGCCGCGCCATTGGATCATCCAGCCGAGGATCCGCTCGATCACCCTGCGCCGGGGCGGTCCATCAGCCGCACGAACCGTCAGACCACTAGTACACCGCCTCGCCAGGGCGGAAAATCCTTGGGTAACATCCGCCCTCCGCCAAACGTGCGCGTCATGCAATGGATCGCATTCACCACCTCGCGCAGGCCCACTCTCGACCGGCGCCCACGCTTCGGCAGCGACGGCAATCCGCGCCCATTCCGCGTCGATCAGATCAGTCGGAGACCGTTTGGTCTTCCGCTCGATCACGCCATCCGGCCTCGGATCCTCCATTTCCCCATCCACAGGGTGTTTCACGCAGCACCCCCGAGCGGAATCCGCATTCTGAAACGGCTTCTCAGACGTCATTACTCTCAACGCACTCAACGGCGCCGGATGACCCTAGCAACGTTCGAAATCGCGCCAACGCCGGCCAGCCGCTATAGAGAAGGACCGCTGGTGTCAACTTCTCGTGCTTCGGGGCCGTCTCATCGAAACGTTCGGTTGGAGGCTGGCTCGTCACACGTTCAGGCTCCTTAGAAGACGAGCCCGGACCAGCCAAGACGTTGCCGCCAGGACGAGCAACCCTGGTCCCGCAAGGCTGGGCCGATAAGGGGTCGAATTGCATCTGTCCTCCCCATGGTTACCCCGACGGATATGCTACTCTCAAGTAATTCAAGCGAATGACCGCAACATGCAGCAACCAGCGTCCCGCTGGGCCTCAAATCTGCGTGCACTAGCCGAACTCGCGCAACGCCAACACCCTCGGGAGCATCACAGCGGCTCGGGCGAAGAGGGATGCGCCGTCACAGTGGCGCTCCGCGACAACGTGGCGGGTCCGACTATAGAGGCGGTCGGCGCCGCTGTCGGGATCGGCGATGCGCCAGCCGTAATAGGCCTCGCGCCGCGGCATCAGGAATAACGTCGGTGCGTCGACCGCGCCGGCCAACTCCGCAGTCGCCGAGCCCGGTCCGACCACGGCATCCAATTCGGCCATTAGGGCGGCCAAGCCTTCCATGTCGTTACGCGGGTCCAACTCGTCGAGACATCGCAGGGCGGCGCCCGACGGCCCCGCGGAAGCGATCTCTTCGGGCTCCAGATCGTGCTGCAGCACGATCCACTCGGCCTCCACACTGTCGATCAGTGGCTTCCAGTCGGCAAGCCGGGTGTAGAACTCGTCACGCCGGTAAGTCACAGACCCGCTACGCCAGAACACGCCGACCTTGGGACGCTCGCCTAGCGCACGCAGCCGCTCTCGCCAGCGTAATCGCAATGCCTGGTTCGGCACCAGATAGGCGCCTGCTGGCGGCTGTGGCTCGGCATGCGCGGCCCAGAAAAGATCCCCGCTAAGGAGCGCGGTGCCAGCCGCCGCAACTCGTGCCAGCGTGGTGTCGTCGGCAAGTCGCGACAAACTCCGGTCAACGCCGGGCATCGGTCGTGGCCTTGTTCGCTCGAGCGGCATGACCTCTAGCCCGGGAAAGGAGCGGCGCAGGAGGCTCGCCAACCGCGGGTCCGCGGTTGCGCAGGCCGACCCGACGTTTGCAATCCGACCGTACCATCGCGCGTCGCGAATCTCGTCGCCGATGCCGCCCTCCGCCAAACAGACTACGGGCGGACAAAGCGGCTGTCCGGGCCGCCAAGCCGTGCCCACGTGCCGTCGTAGTTCTGCCGCCTCACGTCGCTCAGCATGGGCGGCCAGCGCTTCTGTGAAGCAGCCAATCCGATAGCCAAGGTACCGAAGTTCGTTGGCTTCCTCGGCTGGATCACGGCCACCGACCAGAAGCTTTCGCCGGATCGCATATGCCTCAGCCGGCCGGTCCTGCAACTCGCGCAGTTCGGCGAGCAACCGCTGCGCCTCAACGGCCACCTGGGGCACCTCAAGCAGAGGCGATAGCCGGCTCTCTGCCTTCTCAAAGTCGCCGCGGAAACGGGCAATGCGCGCAGCCTGCAAGCGCAGCAGGGCAGGTTCCTCATCCCAACCCGTGCCGCAGGCTCTTTCTGCCTCCTCCCAGCGACTCAGCTCCATCAAGCACTCGGTTTGACGTAGCCGGTGCTCAAGCAAGCCAAGCGATTCCACCAAGCCTTGATAGAGCACTTCAGCCTCGGCAAAGCAGCCGGCGCGGTAGATCACATCGGCCGCCGCTGCCTGTACTTCTGTGTCCACGGGCCTACTCTCGACCAGGGATCGGGCCCGCGCCAGCGCGCCCTGGAGATCGTGGACTGCCATCAGGGCACGCAAACCCGCAATGCCGCTCTTGCGGTCGGCCGGCAAGCGCTGGTCAGCGCGTTCAAGACTGCGCGCAACGGCTTCTGGGTCCTCCATCGCCCGCGCAACCGCAAGAGCGCGCGCGTGGACTTCGGAATCCGCGTTCTCGTGCTCGGCCAGAGCATCGACGACTGGCCAAGCTAGTTGCGGCATTTGAGCTTGAAGTAGACGCCTCACTGTTTTCAGACCGGTTTGGAACGGCGGGCGATGGCAAGAAAGAAGCCTACCGATCTCAATCGTTTCGCACGTCGCCTCCTTTGGCTCCAAGCGGTTTGCGACGAGCAACCATTGTAGCCGGATCAGACGGGACTCTACGTCTTCCGGTACTAGCTCACGGCGCCGATCGAGCACCGAGAGCGGAAGGGTGCTGCCCCCATTTAAGCCAAGTTCGCTTCCGGCCTTGTCCAGCGCGCGTAGCGCTCTCACCAGTTCCGGCCCTGAGCCGCAGGGCAGCATGGCCAGAGCCTCGCATGCCGATTCGAGCACCGACGCGTGATCGCAACGCATGGCCACCACTGCTAGCCGCGCCAGGCGCTCACCTTGATTCGGTCCCCGATCGACAAGGCGCTTGAGCAACAACAGCTCTTCGTCGGCGGGCAGCAGACGGGGACCCGCCTTCTCAAGGCGGCGCAGCTGCTTTTTAGTCAGGTCGCCACGAGCCACCAGGACGGCCGCGTAGGGTGCTTGCTTCGAATCTCCCGAATCGGCAAACAGCTGGAGGCGCTCGAGTGCCTCGTCGAACGGCGCATGCTCCGCGTGCTGCAGTAGTGCCGCCGAGAGTCCGGCTGCGCCAGTCATCTCCTTCGTCCCACCATCGATCTCATCGGAACCACCAGCCAAGGGACGCGACACCCGTCATTGCGCAATCGCAGCCCGCAGAACTGAAGCCTCAGTAGGATCCAGCAGCTCGAGCAGCACTTCGGGGGCGAGCAGCACCAAGTCGGCCTGCGCTGACGCCGAGGCCAGGGCCACGAGGTGGTGCTCCAGCTTGATCTTGTCGCGCTCGCTGCACAGGCCGAAGGTCGGCACGCCGTAGTCGGGGCCGAGGTAGGCGAGACCGCCGTAGGTGCAGAAAAAAGCCGAGGCCCGCGCGATCACGGCGCTCTGGAAGGCCAGGTTGTCGGCCGCCGCCGGCGGCGCCAGTCGGGTCACCCCGTGCAGCCCCGAAAGCTGCAGGCCGTCGTGATCGTCGTAGGTGTCGCCGGCCTCCAGGACCACGACCTCGTGCTGCTCGGCGAGACGGCGGACCAGGGTGCGCGCGAGCTCTCGGTTGCGCGGCGTATCGGGGAACGAAGGCCGGAAGTAGAGGCGCACGGCAACGAAGCGCTCCGGCAGGACGAGGCCCTCGGGCAGCGGCGGCGCCGTGCGGCGCGGGGCGGCGCGGCAGTAGCGCGCGATCAGCTCGCGCCCGGCGTCGCCGCTCCAGAAAGGCGCGAACAGCCGGTTCATGGTCTCGGGATGGAGCACGGCGGCGGCCTCGTCGCCGACCCGCCGGCGCCCCTCGGCGATCAGCTCATCGTCGAGGCTGCTGGCCATGACCTGCTTCTGCAGGCCGCGCTCGGCCCAGGCCGACTCGTTGGCCCGGCGGTAGCTCTCGACGGGATGCAGGTCGAAGACGTCGAGGTAGCCGGCCCCGGCCAGCTCGCCGTACCAGCTGCGGGTGCCGCCGCGCGAGACCACGAAGAGGCGCGAGGGGTCGACGCCGCGGCTCTCGGCGAAGCCCCGCACGAAGGGGATCCAGTAGAGCAGCTCGAAGCCGACCTCGGAGGTCCAGGGACCGACGACGATCGGCCCCTCGCCCACGGCGACGCGGTCGAGCTCGTCGCCGACCTCGCGCTCCAGGGCCGCCAGCATGTCGCCGCCGCCGCGCCGCTCGCCGAGGGCGGCCATGATCAGGTGCGGCAGGACGTGCGCCTTGACGAAGCGCTCGAGGCCGAGCCCGCGCGCCAGCCGGCCGCCCAGGCGGACCAGGCCGCGCCCGCGCTTGGCCGTCGCCGCGGTGCCCTTCTTCTTCTTGGCGGCGCCGGCCTTCGCCTTGGCCGGCGCCTTCTTCTTGGATCGCGTCGCGCGCTGGCCGGCCTTCAGGCGCCCGAGCCACTCCGCCGGCGCGATCACCATGCGCAGCAGGGCGTTGCGCAGCGGCGCGCGCTTCAGCGGCGCGGCCTGCACCGTCTCCATGCCCTCGAGCGCCGCGATGTAGCGCGGCGTCGCCGCCTCGCCGAGGCCATGCGGCCGCACGAAGGCGGTCAGGAAAGCCGCCGAGCGCTCGCCGTCGAACAGCTCGCCGCGCAGCGCCTGGCCGCTCAGCGCGACGCTGTCCGGAACCGATTCGGCGATGCGCACCAGGCCCTCGCGCACCAGGTGGCGGAAGTGCAGCGTGCCTTCCTGGGTCGCCTGGAAGCGCGAATCCCGGATCGTCAGGACGGTGCGCCCGACGATCCCGGCCTCGATCATCGCGCTGGTGTTGATGCCGACGACCGCCGCGCTGAAGTGCAGCGAGTGGAAGAAGTCGGCGCGCCTGGCCTCGTCGACCGGGTTGGCGCCGCCGTGCGGGAAGATCGTCACGTTGCCGAAGGCCGAGAAGTCGACGCCGTCCCAGACCCTGGCGTTCTGCGGATGCGGACGCACCATGATGCCGCAGGACTTGAGGTCGGGGTCGTCGGAGCCGCGCAGCGCCGCGATCCACTCGCGCACCAGCTCCGGCTCGTGGGTACCGCCGATGAACGGCGAGGAACAGAGGTACAGCAGGTAGGGCTGCTTGGGGTCGAGCTCGGCGCTGGCCAGGAAGGCCTCGCGCGCCACCGTGGGTGCGCGGTCGAACCACTTGTCGTAGGTCTGCGCGCCGGTCACCACGACCCGCTCGGGCGGCACGCCGTGGAAGCGCTCGGCCTCCTCGCGCTGGGCGCCGTTCCAGACGACGACGCGGTCGGGCACCAGCCGCATGTGGCCCTTGTTGGTCAGGTTGTCCCAGCTGTAGACGGTCAGGCAGGTCGGCAGCGACATCGCCTGGGCGCTCTTGACCCAGTCGACCTGCTTGCTGTCGAAGTCGATCAGCGGCGTCACCACGACCGCGTCGGGCCGGGTCTGGCGCAGGAAGGCGTCGATCTCGCGGTCGGTCGGGATCGACTCCTCGAGCGCCAGCAGCACGCGGTGCATCCAGCGCCGCCGCGGCTCGCTGTCGTGCAGGCGCAGGGCACCGTAGAGGAAGCGCACGAAGCCGGGCACGCGCCCGGCGATCCGGGCCTTCAGCGCGGGCGCGTCGTCGTAGGCGGGATCGAGGTAGCGCAGGTAGTCGATGCAGCGGCGCACGAAGCTGGCGGTCAGCTGCCAGCGGTCGCCGCGGTTCGGCACGAAGCAGGTCGAGAGGTTGGCGTACTGACCCCGCAGCTCCTCGGCGAGCCGGTCGTTCGGGTCGCGCGGCGGCGCGTTGAAGCCGAGGATGACCTCGTGCCCGGCCTCCGCCAGTCCCCGGATCACCGACTCCAGGTTCCGGACGTAGCCGGGGTAATACATGATGAAAAGAAGCTTCATGGCATCGCTGACGATCGTGCCGCCCTTCACTCGCCCCAGCCGCTCCGGGCCACAAGGCGCCACGGTGCCACCAGTCCGGTCCCGACCCTACATCGGCCATCCCCGGCCGAAGAGCGCGCAACTTATAGATCGCGCCGTCAAGCCGTCAATTGACAAGGCTCAACAGGCGCCCGCATAACCGCCGGGCCGCGCCGCCGCGGGCCCGATCCGGCGGCCCGGCTGCCCCCGCCTCCGAGCGCCCAGTGTACAGTCCCCCCGCCAGCGAGAGCTTCGACCGAGTTGCGCCCCGCCGACTCAAAGAAAAACCCCGAGAGGCCGCTGCGCTTCGTCTTCGCGATGCGCAACCTCATGTACCTGCGCAACTACGCGACGACGATTCGCGAGCTCGTGGCGCGCGGCCACCGCGTCGTGCTGCTGGGCGAGAGCGAGCACGGCAAGATCACGCCGGAGATCCGCGAGGCCGCGCGCAGCCTGTTCGAGCAGGCCGGGCCCGAGGGCGCGGAGCCCGGCGCCGTCGAGCTGCGGCCGATGCCGGCCCGTTCCGGCCTGTGGGGCCCCTTCGCCCAGCAGCTGCGGATCCTGCGCGACTATACGCGCTATCTCGATCCGCGGCTGGCCGGCTCGACCAAGTGCGCGGCGCGCGCCGAGAGTCTGCTCTACCCGCCGCTGCGCGACCTCGCCCGTACCGGCGACCCCGAGCGGGCCTGGCCGCGCGCGCGCTTCCTGTCGGACCTGGCGCGTCGGATCGAGGCCTGCCTGCCGGCGCCTGGCGAGACGCTGAAGGCGCTGCGCGACGCCAAGCCCGACGCCGTGCTGGTGACGCCGCTCGTCGACTTCAACAGCGACCAGGTCGACCTGGTCAAGGCGACGCGGCGGCTCGGCCTGCCCTGTGCGCTGGCCGTGGCGAGCTGGGACAACCTGACCAACAAGGGCCTGATCCAGGTCGCCCCGGACCGCCTGCTGGTGTGGAACGAGGCGCAGCGCGAGGAGGCCGCGCAGCTCCACGGCATCCCGGCCGAGCGCGTGGTGGTGACCGGCGCGCAGCTCTTCGACCACTGGTTCGAGCGCCGGCCGAGTCGCGACCGCGAGACCTTCTGCCGCGAGGTCGGCCTCGACCCGGCGCGGCCGATCATCCTCTACACCTGCTCGTCGGTGTTCATCGCCCGCCAGGAGGCCGGCTTCGTCAAGCGCTGGCTGGAGCGGCTGCGCAGCCATCCCGACCCGCTGCTGCGCGAGGCCGGCGTGCTGATCCGGCCGCATCCGGGCTCGGCCAAATACGCCGCGCAATGGGACGCGCCGGAGATCGCCGGCCGCCCCAACGTCGCGGTCTTCCCGCGCGCCGGCGGCTATCCCGTGGTCGAGGCCGCCCAGGCCAACTACTACGACTCGCTGCACCACGCAGCCGCTGTGTTCGGCATCAACACCAGCGCGCTGCTGGAGGCCGGCATCGTCGGCCGGCCGACCTTCACCCTGCTCGACCCCGAGTTCGCCGAGAGCCAGGAGGCGATGGTGCACTTCCGGCACCTGACCCGCGACGGCTTCCTCCATGTCGCCGAGGACTTCGACGGGCTGTTCGCGGCGCTGCGCGACAGCCTTGCCGGCGACGGCGGCGAGCGGGCCGCGATCGCCCGCTTCGTCGAGGGCTTCCTGCGGCCGCATGGAATCGAGCGGCCGGCGACCCCGGTCATGGTCGAGGCCTGCGAGAGCCTGGCGAGCCTGCGCCCCGACGCCGCACGCCGGCCCTGGTACGCGCCGATGGTCCGCCTGCTGCTGCTGCCGGCGGCGATCTGGCTGTATTTCGTCGGCTCGGGGCGCAGCACCAAGAAATGGGGGCCGAAGAACCGCCCGCTGTCTCGCCTCAAGACCTGGATCGCGATCCAGCTCGGCTGGACCGAGCGGCCGAAGTCGAACGGCGGCTCGCGGCGGCGCGCCCCGATTTCGTCGGATTGAGCGAGCAGGAGGCCTTATGCCCAGCGCCCCGACGTCCGCCGCCCCCGCCGCCGAGCCCGCTCCCGACGCCGCGGCACCTGCGCCGCGCGAGCGCGCCTTCCTCGACCACGCCGCGAGCCTGCTGACCGCCGATCGCATGGCGGCGCTCGCCGAGCGCCACGGCGGCGCCGGCAGCGAGACCAAATACCTGGAGCCGGAGCGCTGGCTGCGCGAGAAGTGGAAGCTCGCCGGCAAGCTCGGGCTGCACGAGGGACCGCGCTTCGGCACCGGCCCGGCGCTGCGCATCCTCGATCTCGGCACGGGGGCCGGCCACTTCCCCTTCGTCTGCCGCTATCTGGGACACGACTGCGTCGCGCTCGACCAGCCCGGCATCCCGCTCTACGACGACTTCTGCGCGCTGTTCGGGCTGGACCGCGTCGATCACGCGATCCGGCCGCGCCAGCCGCTGCCGGCCCTGGGCGCGCGCTTCGACCTGGTCACCGCCTTCATGCTGGGCTTCAACACGCGCCCGGACGGCAAGCTGTTCGACCTCGACGACTGGAGCTTCTTTCTCGACGACGTCCGCGACCACCAGCTGGTCCCGGGCGGCCGGCTCTGCCTCAAGCTGATCCGCCAGGCCAAGCGCGAGGGCCTGAAGTACGGCGACCCGGCGCTGATGGAGCTCTTCGCCGCGCGCGGCGGCCGCTTCGCCGAGAAGCACCGCATGGTCCGCTTCGAGCCGCTGCTCTAGCCGGCCGGCGCCCCGCCCTCGATCGCCGCCAGCGGCGAGACGGCCAGCCCGGCCTGCGGAAAGTCGAGCGCGCGCAGCGCCAGGTCCAGGTGGGTGCCGATGAAGTTCGGGTGCGCGTAGACCGCTTCCGTGCTGACCCCGACAAGCGGCCCCAGGTAGCTGAAGCCGCCGTAGGTGCAGAAGAGGCGCTGGGCGTTGGCGACCAGCGCGGTCTGCCGGGCCAGGTTGTCGCGCGCCGACCAGAGCCGGCTGGCGTCGAAGAGGTTGGGATGCTCTAGGCTGATGGAATCGGCGTGGTCGTCGAGGCGCAGCCCGGTGTTCAGCAGCACGACCGGCTGCCGCTCGGCGAGCGCAGCCAGATGCCGGCGCAGGAAGGCGGCGGCGCGCTCGCTCGCCGGGAAGGCGTCGGAGAAGTAGTACTTGGCGGCGACGTAGGGGCCCTCGAACGGCAGCTCGGGCCGCTCGAAGGGGCCGGCGATCGGCGCATACTCGAGGTAGGGCAGTAGCGGCTCGCCACCGAGCCGGCTGTTCCAGGCCTGGCGGAACATCCGGTACATCAGGCCGGCGTGCAGCGCCGCCGGCTTCTCGAGGCCGAGGCGGTCGGCCGCCAGCGCGACCAGCTCGCGCTCGAAGGCGGTCGCCTCGAAGGGCTTCTTGCCGCGGCTCTCGCGCTCCATCTCGGCGTTGCCGGCGAGGAAGCGCTCCTGGTCGATCAGGTCGAAGACCTCGCAGTAGCGGTCCGCGACGCCGGCGTACCAGCGCTCCGTGCCGCCGCGCGACAGCGCGACGACGCGCTCCGGCCCGACGCCCTGGCGGCGCAGCGCGGCGCGCAGGAAGGGGATCCAGTAGAGCAGCTCGAAGCCGACCTCCATCAGCCAGGGCCCGACCACGATGGTGCGGCCGCCGGCAGCCGCCTCGGCGATCTCGCGGTCGATCTGCTCGGCCAGCCAGCCCTGCACCGTGGCCGGGCTGAAATTGCCCTTGAGGATCGCCGTCGTGACCTCGCGCATCACCGCGCGCTTGACCGCCGGGCCGACGCCCACGGCATTGAGCGACAGGCTGGCGGCGCGGATCGCGCGGCGCATCACGGTCTGGCGGAAAGCTGCCAAGTCTTCTCTCCGTTGCTGCACGCCCCGAGCTTCCGAGGCGGACGGGCGCGCGCCCTTGTGGCACGGGCGGCCGCGCCTGAACAGGCGTCTGCTCGTCCCCCGGCGCGGCCCAGCACGGCCCAGCACGGGCGAGCACGGCCTTGTAACGCGCGCGGCCTTGTCACTACAGTCCGCGCCGCCCGTCCGACGCCCTGCGACGTCCCCCGCGACGGGCCCAACGACGCCCCTGCAGCAGCCCCACGGAACCCGATGACGCTCCTCCTGCTCATGCGCAACCTGATGTATCTGCGCAACTACGAGGGGCTCGTACGTACGCTCGCCGGACGCGGCCACCGGGTGGTGATCGGCTACGAGGACGCCCGCGACAAGGCCCCGCCGGAGATCAAGCAGGCCGCCGACGCGCTGCTCGCCGACTGCCCCTCGGTCGAGCTGCTCGGCGTGCCGGCACGCGGCGACGCCTGGCGCGTCCTGGCCCACCAGGCGCGCGTGCTGCGCGACTACACGCGCTACCAGCATCCGCGCTACGCCCAGGCGACGCGCTGCGCCGAGCGCGCCGCCTCGCTGGTTCATCCGGCGCTCCGGCAGCTTGCCTTCGGCGGCGCCCCGGGCTCCACGGAGCGCGCCGAGCGGCTGGCCGGGCTGGCGCAGCGGGTCGAGGCCGCATTGCCCGAGGATCCGGCGATCGCCGGGGTGCTCGAGCGGGTCGCGCCGGACCTGGTGCTGGTGACGCCGCTGATCGACTTCGGCTCCAGCCAGATCGACTACCTGAAGGCGGCCGCCCGGCGCGGCCTGCCGACGGGCCTGCTGGTCGCCAGCTGGGACAACCTGACCAACAAGGGCCTGATCCCGGTGCTGCCGGACCGAGTCTTCGTGTGGAACGCCGACCAGGTCGAGGAGGCGATCGAACTGCACGGGGTGCCGCGCGCGCGGGTCGAAGCGACCGGCGCGCAGCTCTTCGACGACTGGTTCGAGCGCCGGCCGCACCGCGACCGCGCGGCCTTCTGCGCCGACCTCGGCCTCGATCCCGGGCGGCCGCTCCTGCTCTACACCTGCTCGTCGATCTTCATCTCGCGCCTGGAGTCCGCCTTCCTGGTGCGCTGGCTGACGGCGCTGCGCGCCAGCGACGATCCGCAGCTGCGCGAGGCCGGCGTGATCATCCGGCCGCACCCGGGCAGCACCAAGCGGGCGGCGCAGTGGAACGACCCGCGCATCGCCGCCTTCGACCGGGTCGTCGTGCGGCCGGCCAGCGGCGGCTATCCGGTGACCGAGGAGAACCGCCGGCTCTACTTCGACTCCATCCATCACGCGGCCGCCGTCGTCGGCATCAACACGAGCGCGATGCTGGAGGCGGCGATCATCGGCCGGCCCTGCTTCACCATCCGCGACGCCGAGACCGAGCAGGCCCAGGATGGCATGCTGCATTTCGCCTACCTGACCCGCTACGGCTTCGTGCGCCCGGCCGAGACGCTGGACGAGCACCTGGCGCAGCTGGCGGCGACCCTGCGCGCCGAGCCGGGCGATGGCAGCCCGGACGATGGCAGCCCGGACGATGGCGACCCGGACGATGGCGGCCCCGGAAACCAGGCGCGCGCCGCCTCGGTCGAGGCCTTCCTGCGGCCGCACGGGCTCGAGCGCCCGGCGACCCCGCTGCTCGCCGATGCGGTCGAGCGCCTGGCCGTTGCGAAGCCGCTGGACCAGGGCCTGCCGACCGCGAGCCGCGGGCTGCGGCTGCTGCTGTGGCCGCTGGCCCGGCTGTTCCTGCTGCTCGACGCCCAGCGCACCGGCAAGAAGTGGCTGCGCCAGCATCCCCTGCTGCAGCGCCTGAGCCGCGGCCTGTCGCCGGCGCAGGACGGCCACAGCGGCAACCTCTGGTACCGGTTGCGCCGGCTGCGGCGCCGTGGCGGCCGGCTGCTGGCGATCGCCGCCCGGCTGCCGGGCGCCCTGCTGCGCCACCGTTCGCTCGACGCCGCCAAGCGCGAGGCGGTGGCCCGGGCCGGCCCGGCCTCGGGAGACCCGCCGAGCGGCGGTCGGGCCGGCGGCGGCTGATGCAAGCCACCGGTCGGCGCGCACGCCTGTCGCTTGACCGCACCACGGTGAAATCTGCTATCTCAGCCGGCCTTGCCGCAGGGCACGGGGGGAGCGGGCGCGCGTGGCGTGCGGCCGGCTTCTTCCGGGCCGTCGGCGCCGTCCCGCATTCCAGGATCCCCCGATGAAAGAGCTGTCGGCGACGAAGGCCATGAAGAAGCTGAAGCGGCTCGCCGGCGGCGGCGAGCCGGTGCGCGCGATCGTCGAGGATCCCGAGAAGGCCTACGCCCGGCTGCTCAAGAGCGTGCGCAAGCTGCACATCGACAAGCGCCACGAGGTGATCCGGACCGCGCTCGATTCGATGACCGAGCGCGACAAGATCGACGCCCTCCAGGGCATCCGCATGGTCAAGCGCCTGGAGTACGAGCGCGCCGAGGTGCTGCTGCACGCCGAGACGCGCTCGTCCTACCTGCGGCACCGCGCGGCCCTGAAGGAGCCCTGGACCATCGCCTGGATCGAATCCTGCCTGGCGCCGGGCGAGGTGCTGTACGACATCGGCGCCAATACCGGCGTCTACAGCCTGCTCGCCGCGAAGCTGCACGGGCCGGAGCTGAAGGTCGTGGCCTTCGAGCCGGCCTTCGCCAACTACACGGACCTCAACCGCAACCTGGTGCTCAACGGCGTCGAGGCGCAGGTCGTGCCGCTGCCCTACGCCCTGTCCGACGCCGACCGGCTGCTCTCCTTCGGCTTCCGCAACCTGGAGGCCGGCTCGGCGATGCACGGCAGCGAGGAGCTCGCCGGCAAGGGCGACGAGGGCGCGGCACACGTGCTGCCGGTCGTCGGCCGGCCTCTCGATTCGACGATCGAGGCGCTCGGGCTGCCGCGGCCGACCCACGTCAAGATCGACGTCGACGGGGGCGAGCTGGAGGTGCTGGCGGGCGGCGGCACGTGCTTCGCCGATCCGGGCCTCAAGACCGTCATGATCGAGATCACCGCGACCGAGGAGATCAGCGGCGGGGTCGACCGCTTCTTCGCGGAGCGCGGCCTGACCAAGGCCCGGGAGTTCCGCAAGCCGACCGCCCACGGCGAGGCCGAGCGCTGCTGGTACGGCCTCTACGCCCGCGACCCCGAGGCGCTGCCGGCCGAGGCTTTCGAGGGCTTGACGGTCGGGCGATAATGGCCGATCCGGCGGCGCGGCGCAGCGGACGGCGCGCCGCAACCGAAGGGACCAGCGGGTGGACCTCCTGAAGCAGCTCGCCGAACGGCGCTTCCAGGCCAGGCTGCGCGACCTGGAGCGTCGGGCCGACACGCCGGCGCGCGCGCGCGCCCTGGCCAAGGCCGGCTACGGCCGGCTGGCGCCGGCCGAGCGCCTGGACTTCCTGGAGCGCAGCCTGCCGCCGGCCGTCGCCGAGACGCCGGAAGCCGGGCGCGGCGAGGCCTTCTGGCGGCTCGTCGACAGCGCCGCCGCCAAGCTCTCCGGCGAGGCCAGGCGCGGGCTGCCGGCGCGCTGGCTGGAGCGGCTCGGCGCCGAGCTCCGCCCCAAGCCCTACATCGCGACGCTGCGCGACACCCTGGCCCGCGGCCTCGGCCCGCTGGACCCGGCGGACCGCCAGTCGGCCGACGCCCGGCTGATCGAGCTGCTGGCCATCGACCGCGGCCTGGAGCAGCCCGACCTCGCCGAGGTGCTGGGTCCCGGCGACCATCCCATCGTGCTCGGCCCCTGGACCATGGAGGTCGGCTTCGAGCTGCTCTACTGGATCCCGCTGCTGCGCCGCTACCTGCGCGAGGCCGGGATCCCGCGCGAGCGGGTCGTGGCGATCTCGCGCGGCGGCGTCGGCGCCTGGTACCAGGACATCGCCGGCCGCTACGTCGAGCTGTTCGACCGCCTGAGCCCGGACGCGTTCCGGGCGCTCGGCGAAGAGATCGAGCAGGAGCACGAGGGCAAGAAGCCGTTCCGCCCGACCGAGCCGGAGCGCCGGCTGGTCGCCGACATCGCAGAAGAGCTCGGCCTGGAAGGACACCGGACGCTCTACCCGGCGGCGCTCTACGGCCTGTTCCGCACGACCTGGCTGAAGCGCTTCGGCGGCGAGATCTTCCTGCCGGCGCTCGACTACGCGCCGCTGCCGCGCGACCTGCCGCGTCCCGAGGGCCTGCCCTTCGAGGGCCCCTACGTCGCGGTCAAGTTCTACCGCTCGGAGTTCTTCGAGGGCGAGCGCGTCGCGCCCTTCGTCGAGCGGCTGCTGCGGCGGCTGACCGAGCGGCACCGCGTCGTGCTGCTCAATACCGGCCTGCGTGTCGACGACCACAGCGACGCCGCCGAGCTGCTGCCGGGCATTCCCCGCGACCGCCTGGTCGACGCGACGCCGCTGCTCGGGGCGAGCGACAACCTGGCGGTCCAGACCGCGCTGGTCGCCCACGCCGACAAGCTCTACTGCACCTTCGGCGGCTTCAGCTACCTGGGGCCGCTGCTCGGCGTCGACACCCTGAGCTTCTTCACCCACACGCACTTCGTCTCCAGCCACCTCGACCTGGCGCTGCGCGCCTTCAACCGCGAGGGCTACGGCGCCCTGGCCTTCCTGCCGGTGGCGGCGATGGACGAGGCGGCGACGGCGGCGGTCGCCGGCCCGGGCGCGGGAGCCGATTCGGGGGCGCGGCCGTGAAGATCCTCTTCGTCATGCGCAACCTGCTGTACCTGCGCAACTACGGCTCGACCCTGGCGCTGCTCGCCGAGCAGGGCCACGAGGTGGTCCTGGCCTACGAGAGCAGCCGCAACCTGCTGCCGCCCGAGATCGAGCAGGCGACCCAGGCCCTGCTGCGCGAGCAGCCGCGCATCCGCCTGATCCAGGCCCCGGCACGCGACGATCGCTGGGCCTCGCTGGCCTCCCAGGTGCGCGTGCTCAACGACTTCCTGCGCTACTGCGATCCGCGCCTCGAGGGCGCCCGGCGCTGCGCGGCGCGCGCCGAATCCTTCGTCTTCCCGCCGCTGCGCCGCCTCGCCCGGCTGTCCGAGGCCTGGCGCCGCCGCCTGCTGCCGCGCATCCGCGGCCTCGCCGAGTCGATCGAGGGCGCGCTGCCGCCGGCGCGGCCGATCGAGGCGCTGTTCGAGGCCGAGCGGCCCGACTGCCTGCTGGTCACGCCGCTGCTCGACTTCGGCCCGAACCAGACCGAGTACATCAAGCAGGCCCGCCGCGAAGGCGTGCCCTCGGCCCTGCTGGTCGCCAGCTGGGACAACCTGACCAACAAGGGCCTGATCCAGGTCTGCCCCGACCGCGTCGTGGTCTGGAACCGCCACCAGGCCGAGGAGGCGCGCGCGCTGCACGGCGTGCCGGCCGAGCGCATCGCGGTGACCGGCGCGCAGCTGTTCGACCAGTGGTTCGACCGGCGGCCGAGCCGGGATCGCGAGAGCTTCTGCCGCCAGGTCGGCCTCGACCCGACCCGTCCCTTCCTGCTCTACACCTGCTCCTCGATCTTCATCTCGCGCTACGAGGCGGTTTTCCTGGAGCGCTGGCTGACCCGCCTGCGCGACGACCCGCCGCCGGCGCTGCGCGGCATCGGCGTGCTGGTCCGCCCGCATCCGGGCAGCAGCAAGTTCGCCCAGCAGGTCGCCGAGCTGATCGCGCGCTTCCCCGATCAGGCCGTGCTGTTCCCGCGCGCCGGCGGCTATCCGGTGACGCCGCAGGCGCAGGACGACTACTACGACTCGCTCCATCACTCGGCGGGCCTCGTCGGCATCAACACCAGCGCCATGCTGGAAGCGGCGATCCTCGGCCGGCGCTGCTTCACCATCCTCGACCCCGAGGTCGCCGAGAGCCAGGGCGGCATGCTGCACTTCGCGCACCTGCTGCGCGGCGGCTTCCTGAAGACCGCCGACAGCTTCGAGGAGCACTTCCGGCAGCTCGCCGATGCCGTCGAGCATCCCGGCCAGAGCCAGGCGGAGCGCGACTTCGTCGCCGACTTCCTGCGTCCCAACGGCATCGATCGGCCGGCGACCCCGCAGCTCGCCGCGGCGATCGGGGAGGTCGCCGCGCTGCGGCCCCGGCCGCAGCGGGCCGGCGTGACGGCGCCGCTGCTGCGCGCGCTCTACTACCCGCTGGCGCTCTACCTGCTGTCGGTCGAGGACCTGCGCGCGCGCAAGCGCTGGTCGGAGATGTCGCTGCGCGAGCACCGCCTGCGCCAGCTGCACGAGCTCGGCCTGCGGCTGCGCAAGCACCTCTGGCGACGCCCCGCGCGCTGGGTCGGCAACCGGGCGCGCCGGGCGGCGAAGCGTACGAACCAACTGGCGCGGCGCCACATCGTGCAGCGCGCACGCCACCTGCTCGGCCGCCGGGCGACCCAGGAGAAGGGCGGCAAATGACCGAGTCCTCCCCCGCGCGCCCTGAGGCGCCGCGGCCGCTGCGCATCCTCTTCGTGGTCCGCCACTTCATGTACCTGCGGAACTACGAGACGACGCTGCGCGAGCTGACGGCGCGCGGCCACACCGTGGTGCTCGGCTACGAGGAGGCCCACGAGAAGGTCACGGCAGACGTCGCCGCGCTGGCCGACCGCCTGGTCGCCGAGCTGCCGTCCCTGGAGCTGCTGGCGCTGCCGCCGCGCAACGATCTCTGGACCCAGCTCGCCTACCAGGTCCGGGCGCTGCGCAACTACCTGCGCTACCTGACGCCGCGGCTGCGCCACGCCGTCAAGTGCGCGCGCCGCGCCGAGGGCTTCCTCTACCCGCCGTTCCGCCGCTTCGGCGCGCTGCCGCAGGCGACCCGGGAACGCCTCGCGGTACGCTTCTCGCGGCTGCTCTACTGGGCAGAGCTGGCGCTGCCGCTCGATCGCCGCCTGCTGCGCGCGGTCCAGGCGACGCGGCCGGACCTGGTCGCCGTGACGCCGCTGGTCGACCACAACTCGATGCAGGCCGAATACCTGAAGATCGCGCGCCGCCTGGGCGTGCCGGCCGTGCACTGCGTCGCCAGCTGGGACAACCTGACCAACAAGGGCGTGGTGCCGCTCGATCCCGACCGCATGCTGGTCTGGAACGCCTTCCAGCGCGACGAGGCGGTCGAGCTGCACGGCGTCGCGCCGGACAGGGTGGCGATCACCGGCGCCCAGCTGTTCGACCCCTGGTTCGAGCGCCGTCCGAGCCGTGACCGCGCGACCTTTTGCGCCCAGGTCGGCCTCGATCCCGACCGCCCCTTCATCCTCTACACCTGCTCGTCGGTGTTCATCGCGCGCACCGAGTCGGTCTTCCTCAAGCGCTGGCTGGCCGCGCTGCGCGCGGCCGAGGACCCGCGGCTGCGCAGCATCGGCGTGCTGATTCGCCCGCACCCCGGCAGCGCCAAGTTCGCCGAGCAGTGGAACGCGCCGGAGATCCGCGACGCCGAGAACCTCGCGGTGCACCCCCGGCTCGGCGGCTACCCGGTGAACGAGACGGCGCGCGCCGACTACTTCGACTCGCTGCACCACGCCGCCGCCGTCGTCGGCATCAACACCAGCGCCATGCTGGAGGCCGGCATCCTGGGCAAGCGCTGCTACACCGTGCTCGATCCCGAGATCGCCGAGAGCCAGGAGGGCATGGTGCACTTCGCCCACCTGACCCGCGACGGCTTCCTGATGACCGCGGCCGACTTCGAGGAGCATCTCGCCCAGCTCTCCGCGGGCATCGAGCAGACGCCCGAGGAGCTGGCCAGCATCCGGCGCTTCGTGGGCGACTTCCTGCGCCCGCAGGGCCTCGACCGGCCCTCGACGCCGCTCGCCGTCGACGCGCTGGTCTCGGCGGCCGCGCTGCAGCCCGCGCGCCTGCCGGCCTGGCCGCGCCTGCTGCAGCCCCTGCTCTTGCCGCCGGCGCTCTACCTGCTGGCCGTCGGCGCCGGGCGCAACGCCAAGAAGTGGGACAAGGTCAGCCTCAGCGGCCGGGCCCTGCGCGCGACCGGGCGCGGCGCCCGCTGGCTGCACAGCCGGCTGGTCCGCCGGCCGGCGCGGGCGACCTCGATCGTCGCCGGCAACGCCCTGCGCCTTGCCCGCGGCCGCCTCAAGCGACTAGACAAGCGCGGCCGGCGGGCGCTTTCCCGCCTGCGCTCCTCGTCACGGCGCTGAGCCACCCTTCAATCCGGGAATCGGACCCTCTCATGGCCCTGGTCAAGCTGTCCCCCGGCGAGCGCGCCCTGCGCCTGGTCAAGCGCGCCGTCTGGCGGACCCGCAAGCTGCTCGATCCCTCGCTGCAGGGCAGCGAGCGGCGCTACGCGGAGCGGCAGTACGAGCAGCTGGCACGGCTCAACCAGGCGCGCGAGAACCTGGTGACCCTGCGCCGGCTTATCGGCGGGCGCTACCTGTTGCGCTTCCCGACGCGCCTGACCAACACCGAGAAGACCTCTTTCCAGACGCTGCAGGAGGCCGAGGTCGTCACGCCGCGGATCTGCCGGCTGGTGGTGCGCGACGCCTTCGCCGAGCCGACACCGGAGAGCGAGGGGGCGCCGCCCCCCGAGCGGCCGATCCTGATCGGCCCCTGGACCACCGAGATCGGCTTCGAGATCCTCTACTGGATCCCCTTCCTTCGCTACTTCGCGCGCCGCCGCGGCGTGCCGTCCCGGCGCATGATCGCGATCTCGCGCGGCGGCGCCGCCAGCTGGTACCACGGCGTCTGCGACGGCTACCTGGACCTCTTCGACCTGATCACGGTCGAGGAGTTCGTCGAGAAGACGACGGCCCAGGAGGCCCAGGCCGGCGGCAAGAAGGGCTTCGGCGTGCTGCCCAACGACTTCGAGCGCGAGATCTACCGCCGCGCGGCCGAGAAGCTGGGCCTGGAAGACTATGCCTTCCTCTCGCCCAGCGTCATGTACACGCTGTTCCGCAACATCTGGCGCGGCCGCTACTCGGCCGACCGCCTGATGAAGCACATCGACATCCAGCCGATCAGCGCGACCTACGAGCGCCCCGCCCTGCCCTTCGAGGGGCCCTACGTCGCGCTCAAGTTCTACCACTCCAGCTGCTTCACCCAGGGGCCCGAGACCGACGCCTTCCTGTCGCGGCTGATCGAGGGCCTGGCCGAGCGCCAGAAGGTCGTGCTGCTCAATACCGGCACCCGGCTCGACGACCACAGCGACGCGCTCGGCCGTGGCCATCCCAACGTCTTCGACGCCTCGCAGCTCTACGAGCCGCGCGACAACCTGGCGGTCCAGTCGGCCCTGGTCGCCCACGCCAGCGCCCTGCACTGCACCTACGGCGGCTTCGCCTACCTGGGTCCGCTGCTCAAGGTGCCGACGACCTGCTACTTCACCGAGCCCAACTTCGTCGGCACCCACCTGGATCTCGCGATCCGCCATCTCGATCCGAAGCGCGGGCTGCTCGGCGTGCAGCCGATCTCGGCGCCGCTGGCGCTCGGCCCCTCCGGCCGGGCCGAGGCCTCGTGAGCAGGGAGACGCCCGAGGCGCGCCGCGCCGGCCTGCTGGCCCGCCTGGCCGAGCTCGGCCGTTCGACCGCCGAAGGCTCGGCGGGCCTGCGCGCCCGGCTGCGCCGGCCGCGGCCGCCGGCGGCGACCGCCGAGCAGCTGGCGCTGCTGACCCAGGCCGCCGGCCGCGCCGCCAAGCGCCAGGCCGAGATGCAGAAGGAGCTGGAGCGGCTCGAGGCCGAGACCTGGGTGATGGCCAAGCGCCTGCGCAAGACCGAGAGCGGCCTGCGCGCGCTGCTGCGCCAGGAGATCGAGGCGCTGTCCGGCGAGGCGCCCGACCGCCTGGCCCTCGACGCCCGGCGCTTCAGCCTGATGAGCCAGAACGAGGAGGACGGCTACGTCCTCGCCCTGCTCTCGCTGTGCGGCGCACCGAATCGCCGCTTCGTCGAGCTCGGCTCGGGCCGTACCGGCGGCAACAGCGGGCTGCTGGCGCACAGCGCCGGCTGGTCCGGCCTGATGGTCGACGCCAACCCCGAGGCGACGCCGGTCGCCGCCGCCCGCTTCGGCGCGACCGGCCGGGTGCGCGTGGTCACCGCGCTGGTCACGCCCGACAACGTCGACCGGCTGATCGAGGAGGCGGGCCTCGCCGGCGAGCTCGATCTCTTCTCGCTCGACATCGACTCCTACGACTACTGGGTGCTGCGCGCGATGACTGCCTGCACCCCGCGCGTGCTGGTCCTGGAATACAACGACCGCTTCGGCCCGGAGGCGCGGGTGACGGTTCCGCTGGGCGCGCCGCTCGACCGCCGGCGCCACTGCTTCGGCGCCTCGCTGGCGGCGCTCGAGGCCCTGGCCGCCGAGCGCGGCTACCGACTCGTCGCCTGCGACAGCTCCGGGACCAACGCCTTCTTCGTCCGCCAAGGCCTGGCCCCCGACCTGCCGACGCGTCGGCCGGAGGAGGCCTTCCGTCCCAACGAGAGCCGCCGCGCCGACACCATGGGCGCGGCCTTCGTGGACGAGCTCCGGGCAGACGGCTTCGCCCTGGAGGAGGTCTAGCGATGGCCGACGAGCGCGACGTTGCCCCCTCCCCCGACGACGACCGCCGCGGGCCGGGCCGGGCACTGACCCGCCTCGCCGATCAGCTGCTGGAGCTGGAGGAGGGCCAGGAGGCGACGCGGCGCACGCTGCGCCGGCTGCGCAGCCGCGTCGAGACCGCGAACGGCCACCGCCACCGGCTGCTCGCCCTGACCGCCGCCCTGCTGCGCCGGCGCCACGGCGAGAGCCTCGCTGCGCTCGGCGCCGAACCCTACGACCTCGCCGAGGCGGCGGTCGAGGCGTCCTACGAGGGGCTGCTGATCGCGCTGGTCCGCGACGGACGGTCGGCCGGCGCCGAGATCCGGCGGATCCTGCTCGTCGGCGCCCCGGAGTCCCATCCCCTGCCCGGCTTCGCCGCCGAGCTGCTGGCCCTGCCGATCGAGCGCTTCCATGCCCCGGGGCAGCCCTTGCCGGCCGAGCTGGCGCAGGGCGCCGCCGGCGTGGTCTCGGCCCGCGACCTGCGCGACGGCCGCAGCGACCTGCAGGCCCTGCGCGAGCGCGCGCCGCTGCTGCTGGTGCTGACCGAACCGCAGGACGGCGAGCCGCCCGCGGGGGACGACGGCGAGGCGCCGCGCGATCTCGCGCTGGCGCTGATCGAGCGGCTCGCGGAGGACGGGCTGGAGCCGGTCCACGTGACCGGCGACGGCCGCCAGATCGCCTTCGCCCGCAAGGGCCTGCTGGCGCCGGGCCGGGCCGACGGCTTTTCCGCCGGGCAGCCCTGACGGACGGGTGGCGCGGGCCGGTGCTTTTTCCTATAAGGGCGCCGCTGTCTTTTCGCAGCTGCACCCTGCGCCGCCGTTCTCGCGCCGAATCCTGGCGCGGCTTCCCGTTCGGAGTGACTTCGTGATTCTCTCGACCGATGCGCTGAGCGCTCACCGTCAGGCCGTCGCCATGGTCGACGGCGGCTTCGATCCCCTGCATGCCGGCCACGTCGCCTACTTCGAGGAAGCCGCCAAGCTGGGCGTGCCGGTGCTCTGCAACCTGACCGGCGACGCCTACGTCTCGAAGAAGCACCGGGTGCTGCTGCCGCAGGACGCCCGCGCCCGGGTCATCGCCGCGCTGAAGCCGATCTCCTACGTGCACATCTCCGAGGGCACGACCGCCGCGGTGCTCGAGGCGCTGCAGCCGAAGTACTACGTCAAGGGCAAGGACTGGGAAGGCCGACTGCCCGCCGAGGAGGTCGCGGTCTGCGAGAAGCACGGCATCGAGATCGTCTATCTCGACACGGTGACCGATTCCTCGACCAAGCGCGTGCGGGAGTTCCTGGACGTCGACTCCCTGACCGAGCAGGTCTCGAAGTTCGAGGACTTCGTCCAGAACCAGTCGGCCGAGGGCGCCGACGCCTACGACGCCGACTACTTCCACGCCGAATGGCGCGACGAGGCCAACTCCTACCAGCTGGAGGCGCGGCGCAAGCGCGAGGGCCGCAATCCCGAGCTGATCCGCGACGTCTTCCAGGCCAAGAGCATCGTCGACATGGGCTGCGGCCCGGGCAACCTGATCTACCTGCTGCACGAGCTGGGCGTTAAGGCCGACGGCGTCGACTTCTCCCAGGCCAGCAAGGACACCGCGCCGCCGGAGATCCGCGAGCGCATCCACATCGGCTCGATCACCGACATCGACCTGCCGAGCGACGGCTACGAGCTGGTGATCTGCCGCGAGGTCTTCGAGCACCTGCGCGTGCTCGACGTCCAGAAGGCCGTCGAGAACCTCTGCCGAATCACCTCGAAGTACATCTACCTGACGACCCGCTTCCATCCGGCGCCGCCGACGCTGTTCGACGTCACCACGGAGTTCGAGGTCGACCCCACCCACATCACGCTGATGAACATGGACCTGCTGCGCCTGCTGTTCGTCATGCAGGGCATGAAGCGCCGCCCCGACCTCGAGAAGGCCATGGACTGGCTCGATAAGCGCCGGGTCCTGGTCTACGAGAAGCCCGAGCGGGCCTGAGCGGGGCGCGCACGACATGGACTCGATTCTCAGCTACCACATGAACCCGCTGACCTGCGGCGTCGCGCGCTTCAACCGCGCGCTCGCCGATCAGCTCCGCCTGCCGATGCACCAGCTGTTCACCGAGGAGGCGGCGCGCTGCCGCAGGCCGCTGCTGTCGCTCAAGCTCTCCGAGTTCGCCGAGGGCGACGCCGAGCGCCTCGAGGCGCTGGTCGACGGCTGGGGCCCGCAGGTCGAGCCGCGGCTGTTCTTCCACGACTACTCGGCGACTCCGGTCGAGGCCAAGCTGCTGCGCCGCGCCAGCACGGTCTACTGCGGCAACGAGGCGCTGGCCCAGGAGCTGGAGGCGCTGCACGACGACGTCGTCGAGGCCTGGTGCCCGGGCTACCTGTTCGATGCCGTGCCCTTCCCCGAGGACGTCGAGATCTCGATCTACACCTTCGGCATGGCGCACAAGGTGCGCGCCGACTACTACTACGAGCTGCACGACCTGCTGGAGGCGACCGGCAAGTCCTACTGCCTCTACATCTCGGCGGCGATCCACGAGGGCAAGAGCCTCGACGACTCCTTCACCTCGGCCTACGAGGAGCTGAAGCGGGTCTTCGGCGACAAGATCTTCTTCCTCGGCTTCATCTCGGACACCGGGCTCTACAACTACCTGCGGCGCTGCACCTTCTTCGCGGCCTTCTTCGGCAGCGGCGTGCGCGCCAACAACACCTCGGTCAACACCGCCATGCAGTGCGGCGCGGTAGTGCTGACCAACCTCGACGAGCACTCGCCGCACGACTTCGTGCACCTCGACAGCCTGGTCGACATCCGCCAGTGCCACGGCGAGCTGCCGCTCGACAAGGCGACGCTCGAGGGCATCGCCGAGCGCGGACGGGCGGTCGCCGAGGGCCGCGGCTGGCAGCCGCTGGTCGAGATGCTGCGCGGGCGCGAGGACATTGGCTGCTGAGACGGGGCTGCTGAGACGGTGGTCGCGGACGGCTTGAGGCGGGAGCGGACGCTCCGGCGAAAGGGGACAGCGTGAAGACGGCATTGATCACCGGCATCCTGGGTCAGGACGGCGCCTATCTCTCGAAGCTCCTGCTCGAGAAGGGCTACGAGGTCTGGGGGGCGTTCCGCCGCTCCTCGTCGCTCAACGACTGGCGGCTGCGGCGCCTGGGAATCCACGACCAGGTCAAGCTGATCCCCTTCGAGCTGCTCGAATTCAGCAACATCGTCCGGGTCATCGACCAGGTGCAGCCGGACGAGGTCTACAACCTCGCCGCCCAGTCCTTCGTCGGCGTCTCCTTCGAGCAGCCGATCTTCACCGGCGACGTCGACGGCATGGGCGTCGCCCGCCTGCTCGAGGCGATCCGCCTGGTCAAGCCGGAGGCGCGCTTCTACCAGGCCTCGACCTCGGAGATGTTCGGCAAGATCCAGGAGCCGATCCAGAGCGAGACGACGCCGTTCTATCCGCGCAGTCCCTACGGCGTGGCCAAGCTCTACGCCCACTGGATCACGGTGAACTACCGCGAGTCCTTCGGGCTGCACACGACCTCGGGCATCCTGTTCAATCACGAGTCGCCGCTGCGCGGCATCGAGTTCGTGACCCGCAAGATCACCTCGACCTTCGCCCGCCTGAGCCGCGGCCAGGCCGAGGGCCTGGAACTCGGCAACCTGGACGCCAAGCGCGACTGGGGCTTCGCCGGCGACTACGTCGACGGCATGTGGCGCATGCTGCAGCAGGACGAAGCCGACGACTACGTGCTGGCGACCGGACGCACCGAGACGGTGCGCGACTTCGTGCGGCTGGCCGGCAAGGCCTGCGGCTACGACCTGGCCTTCGAGGGTGAGGGCGTGGAGGAGGTCGGCATCGACCGGGCCAGCGGCAGGACCCTGGTGCGGGTCAACCCGGCCTTCTTCCGGCCGGCCGAGGTCGACCTGCTGATCGGCGACTCCGGCAAGGCCCGCAGCAAGCTGGGCTGGTCGCCGGAGACCGGCCTCGAGCAGCTCGCCGAGATGATGGTCAGGGCCGACCTTGACGCACTCGACCGCGGCGAGGTCTTGAGCTAGAACCCCGGGAAAGTGCCGCAGCCGTCCGCCGACAAATTCTGTGGACAAGCCGGCGCCAAGCCACTACCCCAGCGACGTCAGAAGGGCCCCAGCCGATGCCCGACTCCGGCACCCCCCAATCCTCCAAGTCACCGATCGGATCCACGATGGCGCGTACGCTCACGATTGACGGTATCGAGATCTCCGACGACAGCGATGCCTACGTGATCGCCGAGATCGGGCACAACCACCAGGGCGACCTGGAGAAGTGCAAGGAGATGTTCAGGGCGGCGGCGGAGTGCGGCGCCCAGGCGGTCAAGCTGCAGAAGCGCGACAACCGTGCGCTCTTCACCAAGGAGATGTACGACAGCCCGTACAACAGCGAGAACGCCTACGCGGACACCTACGGCGCCCACCGCGAGTTCCTGGAGTTCGGCCGTGACGCCTACAAGGAGCTTCAGGCGACCGCCAAGGAGCTCGGCATCACCTTCTTCTCCACGGCCTTCGACCACAAGAGCGCCGACTTCCTGGCCGAGCTCGACATGCCGGCCTACAAGATCGCCTCGGGCGATCTGACCAACATCCCCCTGATCAAGTACGTCGCCGAGATCGGCAAGCCGATGGTCCTCTCGACCGGCGGCGGCACGATGGAAGACGCCCAGCGCGCCTACGACGCGGTCATGCCGATCAACCCGAACGTCTGCATCATGCAGTGCACCAGCGGCTATCCGCCGGAGTGGTCGGAGCTGAACCTCAAGGTCATCGAGACCTTCCGCGAGGCCTTCCCCGACATCGTCATCGGCTTCTCGGCCCACGACAACGGCATCGCCATGCCGCTGGTCGCCTACATGCTGGGCGCCCGGATGATCGAGAAGCACTTCACCCTGAACCGCGCCTGGAAGGGCACGGACCAGGCCTTCTCGCTGGAGCCGACCGGCCTGCGCAAGATGATCCGCGACCTCGAGCGCACCCGCACGGCGCTGGGCGACGGCAAGAAGCGCGCCTACCCGAGCGAGGCCAAGCCGCTGTTCAAGATGGCCAAGAAGCTGGTCGCGGCGCGCGACCTGCCGGCCGGCCACACGATCACCGCCGACGACATCGCGATCAAGGTGCCGAACGACGGCGTGCCGCCCTACGAGTTCGACAAGGTCGTCGGGCGCAAGCTGAAGCGCGCCCTCAAGGAAGACGAGAACTACGCCTTCGAGGACCTCGACTGAGCCGAGACCGCCTCGCCGCGACCTAGCGACCGGCCGGGTCCCGAACGGGGCCCGGCCGTTGCCGTTCCAGAGCCCGGCTTCGCCATGCCCACGACCCGCCCCTCCCCGATCCTTCTCGACGGCGGCATGAGCCGCGAGCTGACCCGCCTGGGCGCCCCGCTGCGCCAGCCGGAGTGGTCGGCGCTGGCGCTGCTCGAGACGCCGGAGATCGTGGAACGCGCGCACCGCGCCTTCGTCGAGGCCGGCGCCGAGGTGATCACCACCAACAGCTTCGCGCTGGTGCCCTTCCACATCGGCGAGGCGCGCTTCCGCGAAAGCGGTGCCGCTCTCGCCCGCCTGTCCGGCGAGCTGGCCCGCCGGGCCGCCGACACGGCGAGCGGACGGCCGGTGCGCGTCGCCGGCTGCCTGCCGCCGCCCTTCGGGGCCTACGATCCTGCGGGTTTCGAGACCGGCCGGGCGCAGGCGATCCTCTCGGTCCTGGTCGAGGCGCTGGCGCCCTCGGTGGACCTCTGGCTCGGCGAGACGCTGAGCCTGATCGCCGAGGCCGAGGCCGTCGCCGAAACGGTCCGCGCCGCGCCACGGCCGCTCTGGATCGCCTTTTCGCTCGATGACGGCGAGGCGGCGCTGGCGGCCCCGGAGGCGCGCCTGCGCTCGGGCGAGACCATCGAGCAGGCGGCGGACTGGGCGCTCTCGGCCAGCGTCGAGGCGCTGCTGTTCAACTGCAGCCGCCCCGAGGTCATGGAGCGCGCGGTCCGCCAGGCCGTCGCCGCCTTCGAGGCGGCGGGCCGACGGCTGCCGATCGGCGTCTACGCCAATGCCTTCGTGCCGAAGCGCACGCCTGGCCGGGCCAACGCGGGTCTGGATCCGCTGCGCGAGGAGCTGACGCCCGAGCGCTACGCGGCCTACGCCCGGCAGTGGCACGCCGGCGGCGCGAGCATTCTCGGCGGCTGCTGCGGCATCGGCTCGGCGCACATCGCCGAGCTCGCCCGCGCCTTCGCGCGGGTTTGACGCAGCCTAGGGTCCGGACCCTAGAAGCGGTAGCTGGCGTCGAGCCGCAGGGTGTACTCCTCGCGGTCGTCGAGGCCGAGCTTGACCGAGCCGCCGGCGCCGAGCGAGGCCGCCGGCAGCGGGCTCCAGGTCACGCCGCCGCCGAGCTCGACGTAGTTCTCGCTGAGCTCGGCGAGGTAGGGGCTGTCGTCGAAGCTGTCGCTGAAGTCGAAGACGTAGGCGGCGCGGCCGGAGACCGCGAGCGACGGCAGCAGGCGGGCGCTCGCCCGCGCGCCGACATCGGCCTCTGCCATCGGCGTCTGGCTGCGGTCGATCTCGATGCCGCGGCTGTCGGTGAAGCCGTCGATCGACTGGTAGCCGCCCTGCAGGCCGACGATGCCGCTGAGCAGGACCGAGCCGTCGAGCACCGCATGGTTGACCGTCGCGCCCAGGCGCCCGGAGTAGCTGTCGCCCTGGGTCTCGCCGTCCGCGCGCGTCGCGAGGCCGCGGCCGGTGATCGTCGAGACGTCGAGCCGGGCGTAGTTGAGCACCAGCTCCGAGACCAGCAGCCCGTCGAACAGCGAGACCGCGGCGTAGGGCGAGACGTTGAAGGCGTCGAGCTCCAGGTGGCCGCGGTTCGAGACGCCGGCGTCCGACTGCAGGCGGTCGAAGCCCAGAGCCAGGCCGACGAGGTAGCGGCGCTGGAGCAGCGCGTCGCCGCCGACCCGGAAGCCGTAGATGTCGCCGTCCGAGCGGTAGCGGTCGTTGCCGTTCTCGAAGGCCGTGTAGGCGAAGTCGGCCCACAGCCCGAAGGAGGCGCGGCGGTCGCCGACGCGCTCGCCGTTCGCCGACTGGGCGACGGCGGAGACGAAGGTCCCGAGATCGGTCAGCGAGCGGTCCCGGTCCATGGCGAGCTGCGTCGGCTCGTCCGGGCGCAGGCCGAGGCTTGCCGCCTCGAAGCTGGGCAGCAGCGCGCTTCCGCCCGGCGCGCCGAAGACCGTCGCGATGCGCTCGCTGACCGACTGCAGGACCAGGCCGGTCTGCACCTGCTGGGCCTCGTAGCTGAGGTTGGTCACCGGATTGAGCAGGTTGAGCACGCTGACCAGGCGCAGGGCGGTCATGGCGTCGCCCTCGAGCTCCGCGACCGTGCCGCTGAACACCAGCTCGTCGTTCACGAAGATCGAGAACTCGCCGAGGTACTCGCCGTCGACCGTCAGGTCGACCTGGGTGTTGCCGGGCTGCAGCTGGCGGAAGGTGACGCCGGAGGGCAGCTCGATGACGATCGACTCGCCGTTGAGCGTGCCCGAGATCCGCGAGGAATCCGGGATGCTCTGCAGGTTGCCCTGGACCGAGGCGTCGATCGAGACGCCCTGCAAGTTGCCCTCGATGGTCGTCGTCGAGCCCGAGCCGGTCGCCCCGAAGCTTGAGGCGTCGGTGGTGATCGTGACCGCGTCGCCGTTGACCGTCAGGCGGATCGACTGGCGGCCGGGCACCTGGTCGAGCGTCGTGCCGTCGGTCGCCGTGATCGTGATCCTCTGGCCGTTGAAGGTGCCGGTCGTCGAGCTGTCGCCGCCGTCCGGATCGAAGTTGGCCTCGGGATTGTCGTTCGAAAGGAACTGCCCGAGGCTGAAGATGCTCAGGATCGTGTCGAAGTTCTGCGCGGCCGCCGGCGTCGCGACGCAGCCCGCGGCGACCAGGGCGCAGGCGCCCCACGACAGCTTGTGTTTCATTCTCTTCTGCCCCCCGCCCCTGGTCCGCCGGCAGATCGTTGCTTGCGTTTCTATCCTGCACAGACATTCGCATGCTATCTGTGGCCGCCAGACAGTCAAGCGATCCCGACTTTCGGAAGATCCGATTCGAGAATGAGTTTTTCCGGGCAAGAAATCGCTTACTCGCGGCGACCTAATCTTGCACTAATCCAAAATACACTTCCCGACGCCCGCACCACGCACCCGTTCTGCGGGTTTCCGAGGCAGCCTGCAGGTCGCCCCCCGAGTTGTCGCCGCGCGTTGTCGCCGCGCGTCCTCGCCCCGGGTCGGTACCCGGCCTCGTCGGCGCGGCCGGCGGGGATGACAGCGCGCTCGGCCCTGACCTATAAGGGCGCCGGCCCCGTCCCGAGCCGGGGCGGCCACTCTTCCGATTCCTCGCGTCGCCGCTCATCCCAGGGACCCGATGCCCGCCATGTCCTCGGCGCCTCCCGCCGCCATCGATCCGGCCGACCCCCGCTTCGCCGAGCAGCAGGCGCCGATCCGCCTCCTGTTCTTCGACTTCGACGGCGTGTTCACCGACAACGCGGTCTTCGTCTTCGAGGACGGCCGCGAGGCGGTGCGCGCCAGCCGCTTCGACGGCATCGGCCTGCGCCGGCTGGAGCGCGCCGGCGTCGAGGGCTTCATCCTCTCGACCGAGGTCAACCCTGTGGTCACCGCGCGCGCCGGCAAGCTCAAGATCGGCTGCCGCCAGGGCCTGTCCGACAAGATCGCCGCGGCCCGCGAGGTCGCCGCCGAGCGCGGCCTGGCGCTGGCCGACTGCGGCTTCGTCGGCAACGACGTCAACGACATCCCGCTGCTGCAGGCGGTCGGCCTGCCGCTCGGCGTCGCCGACGCCCACGAGGACATCCATCCCTACGTGCGCTGGCTGACCCGCCGCACCGGCGGCCACGGCGCGGTGCGCGAGGTCTGCGACGCGATCGGCGCGGCGCGCGGTGTCGAGCCGCGCTATCCCTGACGGCAGCCCGTCCTTCGAAGCCCTGGAGAAGGTGCAAGCATGAGCGGACTCTTCGATCTCGACGGCCACGTCGTGGTCGTCACCGGCGGCCTCGGCCAGCTCGGCCGGCAGTTCAGCCTGGCGCTGCTCGCCCACGGCGCGCGCGTCGCGGTGCTCGACCGCGGCCCGGGCCTCGAGCTCGACGCCGAGCTGGTGCGCAAGCGCTTCGGCGACCAGGCCGAGGACCCGAACCTGCTGTTCGTCGGCGCCGACGTTACCGACCGCGCCTCGCTGGAGGCGGCGCGCCGGCACATCGCCGAGCGCTGGGCCACCCCGAGCGGCCTGGTCAACAACGCCGCGCTCGACTCGCCCCCCGATTCGCCGGCCGAGGAGACCGGTCCCTTCGAGACCTATCCCGAGTCCTCCTGGGACAAGGTCATGGAGGTCAACGCCAAGGGCCCCTTCCTGTGCTGCCAGGTGTTCGGCGGCGCCATGGCCGAGGCCGGCGGCGGCTCAATCGTCAACGTCGCCTCGATCTACGGCCTGGTCTCGCCCGACCAGAACCTCTACGAGTACCGTCGCCAGCGCGGCGAGACCTTCTTCAAGCCGGTCGCCTACTCCGCCAGCAAGTCCTCGCTCTACAACCTGACGCGCTACCTCGCGACCTACTGGGGACCGAAGGGCGTGCGGGTCAACACGGTGACCTTCGCCGGCGTCTTCAACAACCAGGACGCGGCCTTCCTGGACCGCTACTGCGCCAAGGTGCCGCTCGGCCGGATGGCCGACGAGGGCGACTACAACGGCACGATTATCTTCTTGATGTCCAAGGCCTCGGGCTATATGACCGGGGCCAATCTCACGATCGACGGCGGTTTCACGGCCTGGTAGCGGCCGCCCGCGGTCCCGGCCTCCGGAAGCCCTGCCCGAGCGTGCGAGCGGCACCTTCCTGAGGCCCTCCGGAAGCGACTCCCGCCCTTTCCCGACCAGCCCCAGCAAGGCCATCGACCCGACATGACCGACCTGCCTTCGATCCTGCCGAACCTGATCGGTGGCGAAGAGCGGCCGGCCGAGAGCGGCCGCAGCTTCGCCAACGTCAATCCTCACGACGGCAGCGAGATCTGCCAGGTCGCCGCCTCCGAGGCGCACGACGTCTCCGAGGCGGTCGCCGCGGCGCGCGCGGCGCAGCCGGCCTGGGCGGCGATGCCGGCCGTGCAGCGCGGCCACATCCTGCACCAGGTGATGAACGCCCTGGAGGCGCGCGCCGACGAGATCGCCGCGGCGGTCGCGGCCGAGGCCGGCAAGCGCCTGAAGGACTCCAAGGGCGAGGTCGGCGGCGCCATCCAGTGCGGCCGCTTCTTCGCCGGCGAGGGCCAGCGCCTGTTCGGCCGCACCATGCCGAGCGGCACGCCCAACAAGTACAACATGACGGTGCGCCAGCCCTGCGGCGTCGCCGGCCTGATCATCGCCGCCAACACGCCCGCCCCGAACTTCGCCTGGAAGGTCTTCCCGGCGCTGATCTGCGGCAACGGCGTGGTGCTGAAGTCGGCCGAGGACACGCCGGTCTCGGCCTGGCTGATGGCTAAGATCGCCGAGGAGGCCGGGCTGCCCAGGGGCGTGCTCAACGTCGTCCACGGCCTGGGCGCAGAGGCCGGCCAGCCGCTGGTCGACCACCCGGGCGTCGACGTCCTGTCGTTCACCGGCTCGACCGCGGTCGGCCGGCGCATCGCCGAGTCCTGCGGCCGGCAGCTCAAGAAGCTGTCGCTCGAGCTCGGCGGCAAGAACCCCTTCGTGGTCTGCGACGACGCCGACATCGACCACGCGGTCAAGTGGGCCTGCCTGTCGGCCTATTCGAACGCCGGCCAGCGCTGCGCCGCCGGCAGCCGCTTCCTGGTCTTCGAGAGCGTCTACGAGGCCTTCCGCGACAAGCTGGTCGCGGCGACCGAGCAGCAGAAGCTGGGCGTCGAGGAGGACTGCGACCTCGGCCCGGTGATCAACGAGCGCCAGCTCGGCAACATGCTGGGCGCCATCGACCGGGCCGCCAAGAAGGGCGCCAAGGTGCTGACCGGCGGAAAGCGGGTCGGCGACAAGGGCTGCTACCTGGCGCCGACCGTGGTCGAGGGCGCCGCCCCCGACGACGAGATCTCCCAGGTCGAGCTGTTCGGCCCGGTCGCCTGCCTCTACCGGGTGCGCGACTTCGCCCACGCCCTGGCGGCGGCGAACAACCACCCCTACGGCCTGACCGCCTGCATCCACACGCGCAGCGTCGACCGCGCCCTGGCGTTCAGCCACGCGGTCCAGGCCGGCGCCACGGTGGTCAATGCCGGCACCTACGGCTCGGAGCCGCACATGCCCTTCGGCGGCCCCAAGCAGTCGGGCAACGGCAGCCGCGAGCCGGGCACCGAGGCGCTGGACGTCTACAGCGAGCTCAAGGACATCTACCTCAACGTCGATCCCGCCAAGCTCTAGAACCTCGCCCGCGCCGCCATGACCGACACCCCCCGCTGCGTCGCGCTGATCCCGGCCCGCTCAGGCTCCAAGCGGGTCGCCGACAAGAACATCCGGCGCCTCGGCGACCACCCGGTCATGGCCTACACGATCCGCGCCGCGATCGAGTCCGGCGTCTTCTCCGAGGTGCTGGTCTCGACCGACAGCGAGGCCTACGCCGAGATCGCCCGCCACTACGGCGCCGAGGTGCCGGGCCTGCGGCCGGCGGAGTTCGCCTCCTCGACCTCGCCCGACATCGAGTGGATCGTCTACACCCTGAAGATGCTGTCCGAGCAGGGCCGCGGCCGCGACGCCTTCTCGATCCTGCGGCCGACCAGCCCGTTCCGCCAGCCGGAGACGATCCGGCGCGCCTGGCAGGAGTTCCTGGCCGAGGAGGGCGTCGATTCCCTGCGCGCGGTCGAGAAGGTCCGCCAGCACCCCGGCAAGATGTGGGTCGTGCGCGGCCGCCGCATGTACCCTCTGATGCCGCTGACCAAGGAAGGCGAGACGCCCTGGCACTCCAGCCAGATGGCCAGCCTGCCGACGGTCCACGTGCAGAACGCCAGCCTGGAGATCGCCTGGACCCGGGTCGCCCTGGAGGGCGGCACGATCGCGGGCACCGTCCTGATGCCCTTCCTGACCGACGCGATGGAGGGCTTCGACATCAACGACATGGAAGACTGGTGGTACGCGCAGCACCTGCTGGCCGAGGGCCAGGCGACGCTGCCGCCGGTCGCCGTGGAGCCCTGGGCAGGGTCCTGAGGACCCTGCCCGGACCTGACAGAACGAGGGAGCGAAGACCGTGGGTGAGTTGATCGGCAAGGCCGTCGAGGGCGCGCTTTACTACGCGGAGACCAAGGAGTTCGACCGGATCCGCAGCCTCAACGCCGAGCCGGCGGTGCGCACGCGCATCTTCTCGGACATGGCCCGGCTCAACGCGCTCTACATGATCGCGCGCGCCGGCTCGGGCCACATCGGCTCCAGCTTCTCGTCGATGGACATCGTTTCCTGGCTGCACCTCAACGACATGCGCGCCAACGACGACGGCAGCAACCGCGACCTCTACTTCTCGTCCAAGGGCCACGACGCGCCCGGCCTCTACGCCGTGATGATCGCGCTCGGCAAGCTGCCGGCCGAGTTCGTCCACAAGCTGCGCCAGGTCGACGGCCTGCCCGGCCACCCCGACGTGCGCACGCCGAACATGGTGACCAACACCGGCGCGCTCGGCATGGGCATCTCCAAGGCCAAGGGCATGGCCTTCGCGCACCGCCGGCGCGGCATCGACGCGCGGATCTACGTGATGACCGGCGACGGCGAGCTGCAGGAGGGCCAGATCTGGGAGTCGCTGGTCTCGGCGGCGAACCACAAGCTGAGCGAGATCACCGTGGTCGTCGACCACAACAAGCTGCAGTCCGACTACCTGCTGACCCAGACCAGCGACCTCGGCGACCTGCCGGCCAAGTTCGCCGCCTTCGGCTGGCACGTCGAGCGCATCGACGGCCACGACCTCGGCCAGCTCGCCGCGGCGCTGGAGCGCTGCAAGAAGGCCGAGGTGCCGCAGGTCATCATCTGCGACACCATCAAGGGCAAGGGCGTCTCCTTCATGGAGCACACCGCCATGGAGTCGGACGCCGCCCAGTACACCTTCCATTCCGGCGCGCCCAAGGCCGACCAGTACACCAAGGCGGCGCAGGAGCTGATCGACAGCATCAACGCGCAGCTCGACGCCGCCGGCGCCGAGAAGCTGGAGCTGGAGACCGTCCAGAACAAGCCGGCACCGCAGCCGGGCGAGACCAAGCGGCTGCTGCCGGCCTACACCGAGGCGCTGATCAAGGCCGCCGAGCGCCACGACAACCTGGTCGCGCTCGACGCCGACCTGCTGCTCGACACCGGCCTGATCCCCTTCCGCGAGCGCTTCCCGGAGCGCACGGTCGAGTGCGGCATCGCCGAGATGGACATGGTCAGCCAGGCCGGCGGCATGGCGCTGAAGGGCATGATCCCGGTCTGCAACTCCTTCGCCTGCTTCCTGTCGACCCGGCCGAACGAGCAGATCTACAACAACGCCACCGAGCACACGAAGGTCATCTACGTCGGCTGGCTGGCCGGCATGGTCCCCGGCGGCCCGGGCCACTCGCACCAGTCGGTGCGCGACATCGCCGCGGTCGGCGGCATGCCCGGCCTGACCATCGTCGAGCCCTCCTGCCCCGAGGAGGTCGGCCCGCTGGTCGACTGGGCGGTCGAGGAGACCGAGGGCTCGAGCTACTTCCGCATGACCTCGGTGCCCTGGCCGCTGCCCTTCTCGCTGCCGGCCGGCTACAAGCCCTCGCTCGGCCACGGCGTGCGCGTCGGCGGCCACGACGGCGAGGCGGTGATCATCGCCTACGGCATGGTCATGCTGGCCCAGGCCTGCGCCGCCGCCGACCTGCTGAAGGAGCGCGGCATCGGACTGGAGGTCGTCAACCTGCCCTGGCTGAACCGCGTCGACGGCGCCTGGCTGGCCAAGACCCTGGCCGGCAAGTCGGCGCTCTTCACGCTCGACAACCACTACCTCGACGGCGGCCAGGGCGAGCGCATCATGACCGCGGCCTTCGAGCAGGGCCTGGGCGGCCTCAAGGCCCGGCGCTTCGGCCTCACCGAGGTGCCGGCCTCCGGCACCCACGCCGACGTGCTGAAGCACGCCGGCCTCGACGCCGAGAGCCTGGCCGCGGGCATCGCCGCCACGCTGTCGCACTAGCGGCCGCGACGGCGATGGCCGTTGCGGGAGAGCTCCGAAAGGCCCTGAAGGCGCGGCTGCGCGGCCTGCCGGTCGTGCGGCCGCTACGCATGGCGCGGCTGCGCCGCATCGCGCGGCACGGCGGCCACCCCGACTGGCGCGCGCTGCTCGGCGACGACTGGCCGGCCTGGGAGTCCGCCCGCGAGTCGGCAGGCGGCCCGAAGGTGCTGGTCGCCACCGGCATCGGCGGGCACCTCGGCCTCGCCGGCTTCGATTCGATGCTCGGCGTCGCGCTGACGCTGCGCGGCGCGCGCGTCTCGACCCTGCTGTGCGACTCGGCGCTGCCGGCCTGCCAGATGGCCGAGGCGGGCTGGTACCCCGATCCCGGCCGCTTCGTGCGCAAGGGCCCCTCGGAGCTCTGCGGACAGTGCTACGCGCCCGCCGCCGACGGCTTCGCGACCAGCGGATTGCCGGTCCTTACCTACGGCCAGTGGCTGTCCGCCGAGGACCGCGGCCGCGCCGCGGACCTCGCCGCCGAGACGCCGGCCGCCGAGATCCCGGCGCTGCGCTTCGAGGGCGCGCCGCTCGGCGAGCAGGCGCTGGCCGGCGCCCTGCGCTTCTTCGCCAAGGGCTCGCTCGACGACGAGCCGAGCGGCGAGGCGGTGCTGCGCCGCTACCTGCACGCCGCGCTGCTGACCTTCCTGGCGGTGCGCCGCCTGGTCGCCGAACAGGGCTTCGAAATCGTCGTCGCCCATCACGGCATCTACGTGCCCCAGGGGCCGGCGGTGCTGGGCGCGCGCGCCGCCGGCGCCAAGGTCGTCACCTGGAACCCGGCCTACCGCCGGCACTGCTTCATCTTCAGCCACGACGACACCTACCACCACACGCTGATGGACGAGCCGACCGAGGCCTGGGACGCGCTGCCGCTCGAGGCCGGCCGCGAGGCCGAGATCCTGGACTACCTGAAGAGCCGCTGGACCGGCGCCGGCGACTGGATCTGGTTCCACGAGGCGCCGCGCTTCGAGAGCGGCTGGATCGCCGGGCAGCTCGGGCTCGATCCCGGCAAGCCGACCGTCGGGCTGCTGACCAACGTCGTCTGGGACGCCCAGCTGCACTATCCGGCCAACGCCTTCGCCTCGATGATGGACTGGGTCGAGGACAGCATCCGCGCCTTCGCCGAGCGGCCGGACCTGCAGCTGGCGATCCGCGTGCACCCGGCCGAGCTCAAGGGCACCCCGGCCTCGCGCGAGCGTGTCGCCGACGAACTCGCAAGGCGGTTTCCCCGTTTGCCCGGCAATGTTTTCATCGTCCCGCCAGAAAGTCCGGTTAGCACCTACGCCCTGCTGGAGCTCTGCGACAGCGCGTTGATCTACGGCACCAAGATGGGAGTCGAGCTGACGGCCATGGGCATACCGACGATCGTTGCCGGCGAGGCCTGGATCCGCAACAAGGGCCTGACCCGCGACGCCGCCAGTCCGTCGCACTACCGCGAGCTGCTCGCCGAGCTGCCGGCCGGCCGGCGGCTCGACGGCGACACGGTGGCGCGCGCCCGGCGCTACGCCTATCACTTCTTCTTCCGACGGATGATTCCCCTGCCCTTCATGGAACCGACCGGCGCCTGGCCGCCCTACCGGCCCCGGCTCGACGGGCTCGCCGCCCTGCGGCCCGGCGCCACGCCCGGCCTCGACACGATCTGCGACGGCATTCTCAAGCGCCGGCCCTTCGTCTTCCCGGCCGAGCGGCAGCCCGTCGCCCCCCAGGCCGCCACCCGGGCGCCCGCGGAGGCGCGATGACCCCGCGCATCCTGCTCTGGCACTGGAACCGCAAGGGCGGCGGCCCGCGCTACACCTGGGAGCTGGCGCGCGCGCTGCAGCGGCGCGACGACGTCGAGCTGGCGCTCAGCTTCTCGCGGCAGAGCGACTACGCCGAGCCGATGCGCGAGCTCGGCCTGCCGTCCTACGAGGTCGACACCTACAGCAGCGCGCGCGGCTACGCCGCCGGCTTCCTGCGCCTGCCGCTGCTGCGCCGGCGCTTCGTGCAGTTCCTGCGCGAGCAGCAGGTCGACCTGGTGATCTCGACCATGAGCCATCTCTGGTCGCCCTTCGTGGCCCCGACCCTGAAGCGCGCCGGCCTGCCCTACTGTCTGGTCGCGCACGACGCCGAGCCGCATCCCGGCGAGAGCAGCCGGCTCAGGCGCTGGACCCTCACCCGCGACATCGCCCAGGCCGACGCGCTGATCGCGCTGACCCACCACGTCGCCGGCCAGCTCCAGGCCCGGCGGCCCGACCTGCCGCCCGAGCGCAGCGCGGTGATCCCGCACGGCAGCTTCTCCTTCGGCGAAACCCCGCATCCGGTGCGCAGCCTGCCGGAGAACCGCGCCATCGAGCTGCTCTTCTTCGGCCGGGTGCTGGAGTACAAGGGCATCGACATCCTGGCCGACGCCTACAAGCTGCTGCGCCGGCGCTACGGCACGCGGGTGCGCCTCAACATCGCCGGGCGCGGCGACGAGAGCCTCTACGGCGCCGGCCTGCGCAACCTGCCGGGCCTGCAGTGGGAGAACCGCTGGATCGGCGAGGAGGAGATCGGCGACATGCTGGCCGAGGCCGACATGCTGCTGCTGCCCTACCGCGAGGCCAGCCAGTCGGGCGCCCTGGCGGCGGCCGAGTTCGCCGCCCTGCCCGCGGTCTCGACGCCGGTCGGCGGCCTGGCCGAGGAGATCGCCGGCTACGGCACCGGCGTGGTCGCCAAGGCGCTGAGCGGCGAGGCCTTCGCCCAGGCGGTCATGGAGCTGATCGAGTCGCCGCGGCTCTACAGCCGCTGCTCCGAGGCCGCGGTCGAGACGGCGCTGGGGCCGAAGTCCTGGGACAGCCTGGCCGGGCTCTACGTCGGCTTCGCCCAGCAGCTGCTGGAGCAGCCGGCGGCCCCGCCCGCGCCGGACCCCGAGGCGGGCTGACGGCGCCGGCCTCAGGAGCCCTCGCCGCCGAGGCCCCGCCAGGCCAGCGCGGCCAGGGCGCCGAGCGTCAGCAGCACCGTCGGATAGAAGGTCAGGGCGAAGCCGAAGGCCCGCGCCGGGGCGCCCCGCGCGTAGCCGGCGACGAAGCAGAGCCGTCCGACGACGAACAGCAGCACCGCCGCGGGCATCGCGGCGAACCAGGCCGCCGGCGTCGCCGCGACCCACAGCAGGTGCGCCAGCGCCGCGATGACCGCCTGCTCCAGGGTGTTCTGCAGCACCGCCTGCAGCACGCGTGCCCGGTCCGTGCCGGCGGTCAGGCCGCTGCCGTCGATATCGGCGGGGGTGAAGAAGCGGTGCCGGGCCAGGCTGCCGATCGTCAGAACCAGGCAGAGCAGCACGCCGGCCTCCCAGCGCAAGGCCGCGGCCAGGCGCTCGGCCAGCGCCGCCGGCGGCTGGAGCGCAGCGGGCGCCCACCAGAGCGCCAGGGCCAGCACCGCGAGGGACACGGCAACGGCGCCCAGCATGCCGCGCAACACGCCGCCCTGCGCCTGGCTCAATGCCATCGCCATCTCCCCGTCGGAGTGTTCCCGCCGCGCCAGTCTACACCCGGGCGCAGCGCGGACACAGGATGCGGACGGGCCTAGCCGGCCGTTTCCAGGTCGAAGTGGAAGACCTTGGAGATCACCCGCCAGTCGCCGCCGTCGCGGATCAGGGTCAGCAGGTCGGTGAAGCGCTTCGGCCCGATCGCGCAGTGGACCCGGGCGAAGGCCGTCTTCGGCCCGGCGAACTCGATCGAGACCACCCGGTCGCGGCGCGGCTCGCCGCGGGTCGCCGGCGACTCGCGTGCGGCGACGATCGGCAGGTACTCCTCCATGCCGAGGTTCACCAGCTCGTCCTCTGTCGCGCAGACATAGCGCGCCTGCGGGTGGAAGACCCGCGCCAGGCCCTCGGCGTCGCTGTTGTAGAGCCCGTCGAAGTAGCGCTGCAGCGTCTCGCGCACGCCAGCGAAGTCGTCGGTCATGACGTCTCGTCGCTCCTCTGCTGTGGAACGGCCCAGCATCGGCGCGCGGTGCCGCACCGTCGAGCTTAATCCCTCCCCCGGTCGGCGGCGGGGGCCACGGCCGGGTCGGTGCGCAGGCGGCCGAGCCGGCCGTCGGGTGCCGCGCGCCGCCAGCTCGCCGGCAGCCCCTGGCCGAGGTCGAGCAGCGTCAGGCCGACGATCTGGTCGCGCCAGCCGGCGCCGTCGCCCCACTGCGGCAGGAAGGCCGGGTCCGGGTCGGCCTCGACGACGGTCATCATGAAGGATCCGCCGCCCTCCGAGACCAGCGGCAGGCTGAGCGCCACCGTCTGGTGCATGCGGCCGTCGGCGCGCACCTCGTCGGCGTCGATCAGCACGCCGCTCGGCCACAGGCTCCACTCGAAGAGGTGCTGGCGGATGGTCTCCGCCGCCGCGCCCTGCAGCACCTCCAGGTAGTCGACGCCGACCAGGGAGCGCCCGAGGCGCTGCTCCTCGGCCGTGCCGTTGAGCCGGAACACCAGCCGCTGCGGCGTCTCCCAGCAGAGCAGGTGAATGTGCGGCAGCAGGGCCGGCACGGCGGTGGGATCGAAGGCCGCGCGCAACGGCACCCGCCGTTCGCCGCGCAGCGACGACCAGTGTGACAGCCAGTCCAGCAGGCGTGGCGGCAGCGGGCGCATGGCCTCAGGCCGGCGCGCGCCGCACTGCGGGAACGGACGACGAGCGCTGCGAGGCCCAGGGCCCCGGTCCGCGTTCCAGCCTCGACCGCGCCGTTTCCGCCATTCGCGCGAGTATAGAGCAATCCGCAGGAACGGTATACTCAGGCGGGAATCGCCGGCACCTCGGTCGTCCGATGGTTGGCGCCGGCCTCCGTCCTACGACCTGGCGCCGGCGAGGCGCGGCAGCGGCTTCTCGTCGATCGGCAGGTGCACCACGGCGGCCAGCAGGCCGAAGGCGACGCCGGCCCACCAGACCGGGTCGTAGCTGCCGGTCGTGTCGTAGAGATAGCCGCCGAGCCAGACGCCCGAGAAGCTGCCGAGCTGGTGGCTGAAGAAGACCACGCCGAACAGCGTCGCCATGTAGCGCACGCCGAAGACCTGGCCGACGATGCCGGTGGTCAGCGGCACGGTCGACAGCCAGAGCAGGCCCATCGAGGCCGAGAAGAGGTAGATCGTCCAGTCGGTCTTGGGTGCCAGCATCAGGCCGGTGATCGCGATGGCGCGCAGAAAGTAGATGCCGGACAGGCCGCACTTCTTGCTCCAGCGCTGGCCGAAGGCGCCCGAGCCGAAGGAGCCGACGATGTTGAAGGCGCCGATCAGCGCCAGCGCCACCGCCGCGACCGAGCCGCCGAGGCCGAGGTCCTTGATGTAGGCCGGGAAGTGCACGGTGATGAAGGCGACGTGAAAGCCGCAGACGAAGAAGCCGAGGGTCAGCAGCAGGAAGCCGCGGTGGCCGGCGGCCTCGCGCAGCGCCTGGCCGAGGCTCTGCTCGAACTGCGGCTCGCCGCTCGCCGTGGTCGCCTTGGGCAGGATGAAGGCGAGCGGGATGATGACCAGCGTGCTGGCGGCGAGCAGCAGCAGGGCGTCATGCCAGCCGTAGCTGCTGATGAAGGTCTGGCCGAGCGGCGAGAACACGACCTGGCCGAAGGAGCCGGCGGCCGTGCCCAGGCCGAGCGCGAGCGAGCGCCGCTCCGGGCCGACCGCCTTGGCCATCGCGGCCATGGCGAGCGAGAAGGCCGTGAAGGCCACGCCGACTCCGGTCAGCACGCCGGCGGTCAGGTGCAGCAGGCTCGCCGAATCCGAGCTCGCCATGCCCCAGACGCCGAGCGCGTAGACGACGGCGCCGGCGGCCAGCACGCGCGGCGAGCCGTAGCGGTCGGCGAGCGCCCCGGCGATCGGCACGCCGATGCCCCACAGCAGGTTCTGGATCGCCAGCGCCAGGCCGAAGGTCTCGCGGCTCCAGCCCTGGGCCTCGGTCATCGGCTCCAGGAACAGGCCGAAGACCGAGCGCACGCCGAAGCCGACCATGGCGATCAGGCAGCCGGCGACGATGACGACCAGCGGCGTGCGCCAGCCGCCGGCGGGGCGCGGTTCGACGATGGTGGCCATGGCTTCGCTCCTCGCGGGCGGACGCTGGGACGCCTCCGATACGACGGCCGGGGCCGGCGGACAAGCGCCGGGCCGACGGCGGAGCGGCATACCACCTGTGCGGCGCCGGAACAGGGCGGCCCGCGCGCCGTCCCTGCCGGCCGAAACCCTTGACTTCTCGGGGCCCGCCGTCAGTCTGCGAAGGATTCGCGCAGGTACTCCGTGCGATGCAACAAGGGGCAAGGACCGAGGTCATGCAGCGGCTCTATCCGGTGATTCTTTCGGGCGGCTCGGGCAGCCGCCTCTGGCCGCTGTCCCGGCAGTCGAACCCCAAGCAGCTGCTGCCGCTGGTCGGCGAGCAGACCCTGCTGGAGGCGACGCTGCGTCGCGTCTCGGCGCCCAAGGCCTTCCAGGCGCCGACCCTGGTGGTCAACGCCGAGCACCGCTTCGCGGTCGCCGAGCAGGCGCGGCTGGCCGGGGTCGCGCCGCGCGCCATCCTGCTCGAGGCGGTCGGGCGCAACACCGCCCCGGCGATCGCCTGCGCCGCCCTCGACCTGCTCGCCGAGGATCCCGAGGCGGTCATGCTGGTGCTGCCCTCCGACCACCTGATCCGCGACACCAAGGCCTTCCATGCCGCGGTGGCGACGGCCAGCGAGGCGGCCGCCTCGGGCCGCATCATGACGCTCGGCATCACCCCCGACCGGCCGGAGACCGGCTACGGCTGGATCGAGAAGGGCGGCGCGCTCGACGGCCTCAGCGGCGGCTTCGAGGTCGCCCGCTTCAAGGAGAAGCCGGACGCGGCGACCGCCGAGGCGATGTTCGCCGACGGCCGCCACCTCTGGAACGCCGGCATCTTCGTGCTGCCCGCCGGCCGCGTCGTCGCCGAGCTGGAGCGCCTGGAGCCGGAGCTGGTCGCGCACTGCCGCGCGGCGCTGGAGAAGGCCGAGAGCGACATCGACTTCTGCCGCCTGGACCCGGAGTCCTTCGGCCAGGCCAAGTCGATCTCCATCGACTACGCGCTGGTCGAGCGCGTCGAGGCGGTCGGCACGGTCGCCGTCGAGATGGGCTGGTCCGACCTCGGCGGCTTCGAGGCGCTCTACGAGGTCACCGAGACCGACGCCGACGGCAACGCCCTGGTCGGGCGCACCGCGACGGTCGACGCGCACAACTGCCACGTCCGCTCGAACGGCCGCCTGGTCTCGGTGCTCGGGCTCGACAACGTGCTGGTGGTCGAGACCGACGACGCCGTGCTGGTCGCCGACCGCGCCCGCGCCCAGGACGTCAAGACGCTGGTCGAGAAGCTGAAGGAGGAGGACTTCTCCGAGGCGACCCAGGGCAGCAAGTGGCACCGCCCCTGGGGCTGGTTCCAGACCCTGGACATGGGCCGGCGCTTCCAGGTCAAGCGCATCTCGGTCAATCCCGGCGCCAGCCTCTCGATGCAGATGCACCATCACCGCGCCGAGCACTGGGTCGTGGTCAGCGGCACCGCCGAGGTGCACCGCGAGAACGAGACCTTCCTGCTCGCCGAGAACGAGAGCACCTTCATCCCGCTCGGCCAGCGCCACCGCCTGACGAACCCCGGGCGGGTGCAGCTGGAGATGATCGAGGTGCAGTCCGGCGCCTACCTGGGCGAGGACGACATCGTGCGCTTCGAGGACCACTACGGGCGCAACTAGCGGGTTTCGCGCTGCCCCGCCCTTCGACTACCGCCGCGCCAGCCCCTTCGCCGCCTCGCTGGCGAGCAGCAGGAGCAGGGCCAGGGCGAGGCCGGGCAGCCACAGCGCCGGCGGCAGCGGCATCGCCGAGAGCAGCGCCGAGAAGCCGGGCAGCTGCATCGCGGCCAGGTGCAGCAGCAGGGCCGCGGCGACCGAGCCGACCAGCAGCGGATTGTCGGCCAGCGAGACCCTGACCAGCGAGCGCCGCTCCGAGCGGCAGGCCAGCGCCAGGCCGTTGCCGAACAGCACCAGGGCGAGCAGCAGCGCGCTGCGCGCCTCCGCCTCGGGCACGCCGGCCCGCAGCGCCAGCCAGAAGAAGCCGAAACCGAACAGGCCCACGAGGCCGCCGTAGAGCAGGGTCGAGCGGACCATGCGCCGGTCGAACAGCGCCTCGCTGGGCGGCCGCGGCGGCCGGTCGAGGGCCCCGGCCTCGCCGCGCTCGAAGGCCAGGGCGACGTCCTGGATGCCGTTGGTCACCAGGTTGAGCCACAGCAGCTGCACCGCGAACAGCGGGATCGGCAGCGCGAAGGCGATCGACAGCGCGAACAGCAGGATCTCGCCGAACCCCATGGAGATCAGGAAGAGGATCACCTTGCGCACGTTGGCGTAGGCGCGCCGGCCCTCCTCGACGCCGCCGACGATCGAGGCGAAGTTGTCGTCGGTCAGGATCAGGTCGGCCGCGCCGCGCGCGACGTCGGTTCCCGAGCGCCCCATGGCGACGCCGATGTTGGCCCGGCGCAGCGCCGGCGCGTCGTTGACGCCGTCGCCGGTGACCGCGACGAAGTGGCCGGCCTCCTGCAGGGCCTCGACCAGGCGCAGCTTCTGCAGCGGCTCGACCCGGGCGAAGACCGGGGCCGCAGCGACCAGCGCGCGCATCGCCTCGGGATCCTCCTCTGCCGCCGCCAGCTGCTGGCCGGTGACGGCGCGGTCCCCGGCTTCGGCAAGACCCAGCTGGCGCGCGATCGCCAGCGCCGTCTCGGGATGGTCGCCGGTCAGCATGCGCACCTCGACGCCGGCCCGCCGGCAGGCCTCGAGCGCGGCCGGCACCTCCGGGCGCACCGGGTCGATCAGCCCGGCGAGACCGAGGATCTCCAGCCCGTCCAGGGCATGGGCGGGCAGGCCCGGCGCGTCCGGGCGGGCGCGCTCGGCCCCGGCGACGGCGATCACCCGGTAGCCCTCGCCGGCCAGTCGCTCGGCCTCGTGGCGCAGCGCGGCCGGCACCTCCCGGCACATCGCAAAGACCGTCTCCGCCGCGCCCTTGACCGCGATCCGGCAATGCCCGCCCCCAGACTCGGCCGCTTGGTCGCAGACGGCGGCGTAGCGGCGCTGCGGCTCGTAGGGGATGGCGCCCAGGCGGCCGGGCGGGGCCTGCTCAGCCTGCCAGTCGAGCCCGAGCTTGCCGGCCAGCGCGAGGAAGGCGACGTCGACCGTGTCGCCGAAGTGCCGCCAGGCCTCGCCGTCGTGGTGCAGGCTGGCCTCGCAGGTCGCGGCCGCGGTGCGCGCAAGGCCGCGCGCCGCCGCCTCGCGCGCGGCATCCGGCGGCGCGTCGCCGTGCGCGACCTCGCCTTCCGGCGCGTAGCCCTCGCCGGTCACCGACAGGCGGCTGCCGTCCGGCAGCACCAGCCGGGCGACCGCCAGGCTGTTCTGGGTCAGGGTCCCGGTCTTGTCCGAGGCGATCAGCGTGCAGGCACCCAGGCCCTCGACCGCCGGCAGCGAGCGCACGATGACGTTGCGCCGGGCCATGCGCGCCCGGCCGATCGACAGCGCGACCGTGACCGCCACGGGCAGGCCCTCGGGAATCGCCGCCACGGCCAGGGCGACGACGACCAGGAAGACCTCCTGCCAGGCCTCGCCGCGCGCCAGCAGCAGGGCGCCGAAGCCGACCATGCCGAGGATGGCGAGCCAGCTCAGCTGGCGGGTGAAGCGCTCGAGGCGCAGCACCAGCGGCGGCGGCGAATCCTCGCGGGCGAGCGCGCTGGCGATGCTGCCGACCGCGGTCGCCGCTCCGGTCGCCACCACCAGGCCGCGGCCGCGGCCGCCGGCGACCTGGGTGCCGGCGTGCGCCAGGGTGTAGCGCTCGGCGAGCGGCGCGTCGGCGGCGCAGCGCGGGCCGCTGCTCTTCTCGACGGTCTCGGATTCGCCGGTCAGCAGGGACTCGTCGAGGCTGAGGCCCTGCGCCTCGACCAAGCGCAGGTCGGCCGGCACCGCCATGCCCGACTCCAGCAGCACGAGGTCGCCTGGCACCAGCCGGTCGGCCGGGATCGACGCCGCCCGCCCGTCGCGCAGCACCCGCGCCTGCACCGCCACGAGGTGGCGAAGGGCCGCGGCGCCCTGCTCCGAGCGGTACTCCTGATAGGCGCCGATCACGGCGTTGAGCAGCAGCACCGCGAGGATGAAGAGCGCATCGTCGAGCTCGCCGATCAGCAGCGAGATCGCGGCGGCGGCGAGCAGCAGGTAGATCAGCGGGCTGGCGAACTGGCGCAGCAGGATGCGCGCCACGCCCGGGCCGCGCGCCTCGGGCAGGCGGTTCGGGCCGGCTTCGGCGAGCCGGGATTCGGCGGCGGCCGTGCCCAGCCCTTCCAGGCCGCAGTCGAGCGCATCCGCGGCCTCCTCGGGGCTCAGGGCGTGCCAGTGCCGCTCGCCGCCGAGGGTCGAGCCTTCCATCTTCGTCATGCCCGCTATCTGCCGGTCGCCCGGGGGGAACGCCTTAGACTAGCGTCCGCCGCAGGACCCGCCTTGCGGTGCCTCAAGGCGGCCGGCGCGGCCGCGGCGCGCCGACTACTCCGCCGCGGTCGCCGGCACCTTCTGCTTGCGGCCGGCGGCGCTGCGCCGGGCCTTCTCGACCGCGGCCCGCGAGGAGTCGTTGAGCTCGAACATCTCGAGCGCCTCGCCCTCGGCGTCCTCGACGTGGGTGATCGCGAGGTCCGTGTAGCTCCGGCTCGCCGGGTCCTTCTGGATGCGCTTGCGGATGCGATGGATGCGCCAGAGGTAGAGGCCCATGCCGCCGTAGGTCGAGAGAATCTCCCAGGCCCGCTTGGGATAGAAGGCCAGGACCGACTCGCGCGGCAGGCCGGAGCGGCGCTCGCGCCGGACCTTGTGGCGGAAGTAGCCGCACTGCTGCGGATGCACGCCCTCGTAGCGCATGGCGCAGTAGATCTGCAGCACGCCGTGCCAGATGCGCACCGGCTTGATGCCGTAGCGCACGTTGCGCCGCATCATGCGCGCGACGTGCTCGTCGGTGTAGTACCAGCGCCAGACGTCCCGGTAGGTCCGCTGCCAGACCTCCTTCGACATCTTCGGATGCTCGGTGGTGACGTGCTCCAGGTCGTACTTGTTCATGTCCGGGTCCATCCAGATGCCCTCGCGGGACAGGCGCTGGTGGTCCTCGGAGCCGGGCAGCGGCGTCAGGATGGTGAACTCGAGCAGGTCGACCGGGATCTCGCGCTGGACGATCTCGATGTCGCGCCGGATGGTCTCCGGGGTGTCGCCGGGCAGGCCCAGGATGTAGCCGGCGTAGGTGATGACGCCGGCCTCCTTCCACATCTGGAACATGCGCCGGTACTCGGTGATCCGGTTCTGGTTCTTCTTCATCGCGACCAGATTGTCCGGATTGATGTTCTCCAGTCCGATGAAGACGTGGGTGCAGCCGGCCCTGGCCGCCTTCTCCACGAAGCCCGGCGACTTGTGGCAGAGCGTGTCGACCTGGATCAGGAAGCGGACTTCCAGCCCCTCCCGCTCCTTCAGCTCGATCAGGCGGTCGAAGATCGCCTCCCAGTTCTTGTTCCGGGCGAAGTTGTCGTCGGTGATGAAGAAGCGCCAGATGCCCTGCTCGCGGTTCTGGCGGACCAGCCGCTCGATGTCGTCGGCGTCGCGCCAGCGCGACTTGCGGCCCTGGACGTTGATGATCGTGCAGAAGGAGCACTGGAAGGGGCAGCCGCGCCCGGCGTCGAAGGAGGAGATCACGCCGTCGTACTTCTGCACCAGCTCGGCCGGCAGGAAGGGCGTGATCGCCTGCTGCAGGCCGGGCAGGTCGGAGAGGTAGTTGTAGACCGGCTTGAGGTCGCGCTTCAGGGCGTCGGCGAAGACCTCGTCCAGGCGGTGCTCGGCCTCGCCGGCGAAGATCGAGACGCCGAGCGCCATGGCCTCCTTCAGGTCGTCCGGCGGCTCGGGCAGCATCGACAGGCAGCCGGAGACGTGGAAGCCGCCGACCGCGACCTGGACGCCGCGCTCCCGGAAGCGCCGGGCGATGTCGAGGGCCCGCGGGAACTGGTTGGACTGCACGCCGGTCAGGCAGACCAGGCCGATGTTGCCCTCGGCGAGCAGGCGCTCCGCGATCTTCGCGATCGGCAGCACCGTGTTCATCTCGTCGTAGGCCTCGATGACGACCTCGACGTCGTCGCCGAGCGCCCGCCGCGCGCCCAGATCCTGGGCCAGGGCGTAGAGCGAGGCCAGGGAGTTCGAGGGGATCCAGGCCTTCCACCACTGGATGACGTAGCCGTCGTCGTCGTAGTGCGAGGGCTTGATCAGGACCACACGGAAGGTGCGGGTCGCGGCCGACTTCGCGGTCGCTTCCTGGTCCGGTGCTGCTGGCTCGGCGGCTAAGGCCATCGACGGTCCCCCTGGCTCGGCAGCTTGCGCAATCCAAGAATTGCCGAAGATTTATACCACTCGCGCCAGGGCGACGGCAAAGCCTTACACCGCGCCGTCCCGCCAATAGGGGTGCCGGGTGAAGTGCTCGAGCAGGAAGTCGATGAACACGCGCACCTTCGGCGTCAGGTTGCGGCTCGCCGGGTAGACCGCATAGACGCCGCCGTCGGTGACGTCGTCGTAGTCCGTGAGCAGCGGCACCAGTCGCCCGCTCTCGATGTCGTCGCGCACGATGAAGGCCGGCAGGGCGGCGATGCCGAGCCCGGACAGCGCCGCTTCCCGGATGCTGTCGCCGTTGTTGACCTTGAGCCGGCCGCGCACGCGCACGCCGGTCCCCGGGCCCTCGCCGCCGCGCGCGCGCAGGCGCCAGGAGTCCCCCGAGGTCTGGTAGTGGTAGAGCAGGCAGTCGTGCTCGCTCAGCGCCTCGGGCCGCTGCGGCACGCCGCGCCGCTCGAGGTAGGCGGGGGCGGCGCAGATGATCCGCGGGTTCGGCCCCAGGCGCTTGGCGATCAGGCTGGAATCCGGCATCACGCCGATGCGCACCGCGACGTCGTAGCCTTCGGCGATCAGGTCGGCGCGCCGGTCCTCCAGCGTCAGGTCGATCTCCAGCTCGGGCCAGCGCTCCATGAAGGCGCCCAGGCAGGCCGAGAGATGGCGCACGCCGAAGGACATCGGCGCGTTGACCCTGAGCACGCCGCGCGGCGCGTCGGTCAGGTGGGTGACCGCGCGCTCCGCCGCCTCGGCCTCGGCGAGCATGCGCCGGCAGCCCTCGTAGAAGGAGCGCCCCGCCTCGGTCAGCGACAGCTTGCGGGTGGTGCGGTTGATCAGGCGCGTGCCGAGATGGTCCTCGAGCCGCGCCACCGCCTTCGAGACCGCCGACTTCGAGACGCCGAGCGCACGCCCGGCGCCGGAGAAGCTGCCGGCCTCGACGACCTCCGCGAACACCGCCATGGCGGCCAGCTGGTCCTGCACCCGCGATCTCCTCGGCTCGGCCAGACGTTTCCATCAGGAAACGATCCGGTTCTCCGCAAGCCTATTATCTTTCTCGGGAAACACACGACCTATTTCACGAACAGTGACGCAGGGCTTCCCGGCGGCCTTCGCCGGGCCGCCTCTCAAGACCGACCCCTAGGAGCGAACGATGACCAAAGTGCTGGTGCTCTACCATTCCATGTACGGCCATATCGAGACGCTGGCGAACAGCGTCGCCGAGGGCGCGCGCGGCGTCGAGGGCGTCGAGGTGACCGTCAAGCGGGTGCCGGAGACGATGTCCCGGGAGGCCCTGGAGCAGGCCGGCGCGAAGCTGGACCAGCAGGCCCCGGAGGCGACGGTCGCCGAGCTGACCGACTACGACGCCATCGTCTTCGGCTCGCCGACGCGCTTCGGCAACATGAGCGGGCAGATGCGCACCTTCCTCGACCAGACCGGCGGCCACTGGGCCAAGGGCGCGCTGATCGGCAAGGTCGGCAGCGTCTTCACCTCCAGCGCCACCGGCGCCGGCAACGAGACGACCATCACCAGCTTCTGGAACACCCTGGCGCACCAGGGCTTCGTCATCGTCGGCCTGCCCTATTCCGCGCCCGAGCTGACCGACATCAGTGAGCTGCGCGGCGGCAGCCCCTACGGCGCGGCGACCTACGCCGGACCCGACGGCAGCCGCCGGCCGAGCGAGAAGGAGCTCTCGCTGGCGCGCTTCCAGGGCAAGCATGTCGCGGAGATCGCGCGCAAGCTGCACGGCTGAACCGTCAACACGAGGAGCCGGACCATGATCGACCTTCGTCCCTTCGAGTCGCTGGGTCGCTTCGACAACGACTGGCTGGCGGCCCGCTACCACTTCAGCTTCGCCAACTACTTCGATCCCGCGCGCAGCGGAGTCGGGCCGCTGCTGGTGTGGAACGACGACACGATCCAGCCGCAGCGCGGCTTCGACCTGCACGGCCACCGCGACATGGAGATCATCACCTACGTGCGGAACGGCGCGATCAGCCACCGCGACCACCTCGGCAACGAGGGGCGCACGGAGGCCGGCGACGTGCAGGTGATGTCGGCGGGCAAGGGCATCATGCACGCCGAGTTCAACCTGGAGGACGAGCCGACCCAGATCTACCAGATCTGGATCCGGCCCGAGGTCGCCGGCGTCGCGCCGCGCTGGGACGCCCGCAGCTTCCCGAAGAGCGGGCGGGCCGGCGAGCTGGTCGCCCTGGCCTCGGGCCGCAAGGGCCACGAGGAGGCGCTGCCGATCCACGCCGACGCCGCGGTGCTCGGCGCGACCCTGGCCAAGGGCCAGAGCGTCGAGCACCGGCTCGGTTCCGACCGCCAGGCCTACCTGGTGGCCGCGCTCGGCACGGTGACGGTCGCCGATGCCGAGGGCGACAGCGTCACCCTGGGCCCGCGCGACGGAGCGGTCCTGAGCGCCACCGAGGGCCTGACGGTGACGGCGGAAGAGGACGCCGAGATCGTCCTCGCCGACGTCCGGGCCTGACCGCGAAGCTTGCGTGACGACGGGAACGGGCCGCTTGCCGGCCCGTTCCCCCCGCGCCGAGGGATCGACGAACCGACCGAGAGGAGCCGAAACGATGGGCCTGCTGATCGACGGGCAGTGGCACGACCAGTGGTACGACACCAAGTCGAGCGGCGGCGAGTTCAAGCGGCAGGACAGCGTCTTCCGCAACTGGATCACCGCCGACGGCGAACCCGGCCCGAGCGGCGAGGGCGGATTCGCGGCCGAGCCGGGCCGCTACCACCTCTATGTCTCGCTCGCCTGCCCCTGGGCGCACCGCACGCTGATCTTCCGCAAGCTCAAGGGCCTGGAGGAGGCGATCGGCGTCTCGGTCGTGCACTGGCACATGGGCGACCAGGGCTGGAGCTTCCTGGAGGAGGACGGCGCGACCGGCGACCGGCTGTTCGGCCTGGACCACCTGTGGCAGCTCTACGTCAAGGCCAAGCCCGACTATACCGGCCGGGTCACCGTGCCGACGATCTGGGACAAGCAGCGCGAGACCATCGTCACCAACGAGTCGGCGGAGATCGTGCGCATGTTCAATTCGGCCTTCGACGGCGTCGGCGCGGCCGAAGGCGACTACTATCCCGAGCCGCTGCGCGACGAGATCGACCGGATCAACGCCCGCGTCTACGAGACGGTCAACAACGGCGTCTACAAGGCCGGCTTCGCGACCAGCCAGAAGGCCTACGAGCAGGCGGTCATGCCGCTGTTCGAGAGCCTGGCCTGGCTCGACGGGCTGCTCGCCGAGCGGCGCTACCTCGCCGGCGACCGCATCACCGAGGCCGACTGGCGGCTGTTCACCACGCTGCTGCGCTTCGACCCGGTCTACCACGGCCACTTCAAGTGCAACCTGCGACGGCTGGTCGACTACCCCAACCTCTGGCCCTACGCCCGCGAGCTCTACCAGCAGCCCGGCGTCGCCGAGACGGTCGACATGCTGCACATCAAGAACCACTACTACCGCAGCCACCCGTCGGTGAATCCGACCGGCATCGTGCCGCTCGGCCCCGAGATCGACTTCGCGGAGCCGCACGGCCGCGACTGAGCGGCGAACTGCGGAAACGCATCGTTTCCCGCGGTCGCGCTGGTCGGACACCCGGCGACCCCACAGATGTCTGCGATGAAAGGAGCCTCCATGAGCGCGCCGGCGCACTCCAGCGGTACCGAGGCCGCCCGCTACGGCGCGGTGGCGCGCAGCCTGCACTGGCTGGTCGCCGCCCTGGTGCTGCTGCAGTTCCCGCTGGCCATCTACATGGAGAATTTCGTCGAGCCCTTCTCGCAGGCCCAGTTCCAGGCCGTGAACCTGCACAAGACCGTCGGCGTCTCGATCCTGGTTCTGGTCCTGGCGCGCATCGCCTGGCGCCTCGCCTCGCCGCCGCCGCCGCTGCCCGCGGCGATGCCGCGCTGGGAGAAGGCCGCCGCCCACGCCGGCCATGCCGCGCTCTACCTGCTGCTGCTGGCGCAGCCGGTCATCGGGCTGCTGCACGGCTTCACCTCGGGCTATCCGACGGTCCTGTTCTTCGCCTTCACGCTGCCCAGCCCGCTGGCCGCCGACGAGCAGCTGACGCGGCTGTTCGGCGCCCTGCACGTCTACCTCGGCTGGGCCTTCCTGGCGCTGATAGCCGTCCACGTCGGCGCCGCCCTGCGCCACCATTTCCTGCTCAAGGACCAGGTCCTGAGCCGCATGCTTCCCGGAGCCCGCTGATGCGCCTGCTGAAACCCCTTGCCCTGCTGCTCGCCGTCGCCGCGTCGCCCGCGGCCGCCCAGGAGGCGCCGCGCTGGAGCGTCGATCACGAGACCTCCGAGCTCGCCTTCCTGTTCACCCAGTCCGGCAGCGAGTACGAGGGGGTGTTCCAGGCCTGGACCGCCGACATCGCCTTCGACCCCGAGAACCTGGCGGGCAGCGCGATCGCCGTGACGATCGACATGGCGAGCGCCGAGACCGGCTCCGACGACCGCGACCAGCTGCTGCGCACCGCGCCGCTGTTCGACGTCGAGGCCTACCCGGAGGGCCGCTTCGAGTCGGACGAGATCGTCGAGACCGGCGAGGGCGCCTACGAGGCTCGGGGCCGGCTGACGCTGCGCGACGTGACCCGCGACGTCGCCCTGCCCTTCACCCTGACGATCGACGAGGGCGTCGCCGAGGCCGAGGGCCGGCTCGACATCGAGCGGCTCGACTACGGCGTCGGCCAGGGCCAGTGGGCCGATACCTCGATGGTCGCCGACCCGGTCGCCATCCGCTTCGAGATCCGCGCCGACCGCGCCGAGTGAGCGCGCGCGTCGGCACCCCCTTTCCGCCTTTCCCACAACGACGGAGATCCTTTCATGCTGCTGCGTAGCCTGACGACCGCCGCCGCCGGCGCCCTGCTGCTGGCCACCGCCGCCTTCTCGCCCGCGCCGGCGGCGGCCCAGGACGACACCTGGACCTTCGACAAGACCCATGCCGACGTCGTCTTCCGCATCAACCACCTGGGCTACTCCAACACCTGGGGCCGCTTCGGCGACGTCGACGGGGTCATCGTCTTCGACGGCGAGGACGCCGCCAACGCCTCGGTCGAGGCGACCATGGCGGCCGTCTCGATCGACACCAACCTGGCCAAGCGCGACGAGCACCTGCGCAGCGGCGACTTCTTCAAGGTCGAGGAGTTCCCCGAGGTCACCTTCAAGTCCACCGCCATCGAGGTGACCGGCGAGAACACGGCCAACATCACCGGCGACCTGACCATGCTGGGCGTGACCAAGCCGGTCGTCCTGGCCGCCACGCTCAACAAGGCCGCCCCGCATCCGCGCGACCCGAACCTGCTGGTCGCCGGCTTCACCGCGACGACCTCGATCCAGCGCTCGGACTGGGGCATGAGCTACGGCGTCCCGGCGATCGGCGACCAGGTCGACATCTTCATCGACGTCGAGGCGACCCGCCCGGCGAGCTGACCAGGGCCCGAGCGACGCGCCGCCCCGCCTCCAGCAGCGGGGCGGCGCCGTGCACGGCGGAAGCCGGTTGATCGCGGCCCGCGCCCGGACTATCCGGACCGCAACCGCCGCTATCCGGAGCCAGACCGTGACCGACCCCGCCGCCCGCCCCAGCGTCCGCCCGGCTCACGGCGGGGACGCGCCCGCGCTTTGCCGGCTGCTCAACGCGATCATCCGGATCGGCGGCACCACGGCCTACGAGACCCCGCTTGAGACGGCCGAGTTCGCGGAGCACTTCCTGACCGGTCCGCGCGTGCTCTGCTGCTTCGTCGCCGAGGACGCCGAGGGCGCCCCTTGCGGCTTCCAGGCCCTGGAGACGAACCCGGAGCTGCCCGAGGGCTGGGGCGACATCGCGACCTTCGCGCGCCCCGAGCCGAAGCTGCCGGGCGTCGGGACCGCTCTCTTCGCCGCCACCCGAGCGCGCGCCCGCGCCCTCGGCCTGATCGCGATCAACGCGACCATCCGCGCCGACAACGCGGGCGGACTCGCCTACTATGCCCGGATGGGCTTCGAGGACTACCGGGTGGCGAAGGCGGTGCCGCTCGCCGACGGCACGCCCGTCGACCGCATCTCGAAACGCTGCCCGCTCGCCTGATGCACCACGCTTGACCGCTTCGCGAAACGGCCCCTAAGCTTCCCGCAATGACGCATCTGCGGACCAACGGCATTCGAATTAGCCGCCCGGCGCCCCTGTGGCTGCCGGGTCGTGCCTGTTCGCCTGCCTGTTCCCGTCCGGAGACCGCGTCTCATGTCGACCAGTCCGCTTAGCGACTCCTCCCTCCCCCGCACCTCCGCCGGCCGCGAGCCGGTCTTCTGCTTCTCAGTCGCCGCCGCCGCCGAGCCCGGCGTCATGCCGCGCGTGCTCGAGCTCTTCGCCAAGCGCAACCTCGTGCCGCTGCGCTGGCACAGCGACCGCCTGGACCCGGCCGCCGGCCGCGGCCACGAATCGCTGGCCATCGACATCCAGGTCACCGCCCTGGCGCCGGAACTGGGCGACTACATCGCCCGCTGCCTGCGCCAGATCCACGGCGTCGAGACGGTGCTGACCTCCGAGAAGCGTTTCGGCTGACGGCCGTCCGCGGCGTCGGCGGCGGTCCCCGCTCGCGACCCGCTACGCGCGGCCGCACGCCGGCCCGGCGCGCGCCGCGTCAGGGGAGTCGGCCGAGTTGACGCCCGACTGACAAGGACCGTCAGCCGTGCTGACAGTCGCGGCCGACTGACGGCCCGGCGGCGATCCGACGAGGAGTCGGGCCGGGCGGCGGCATCCGCCGCCGCGGCGTCGCCCGGCATGGTCGTTGCTTGTTCTGTCGTGCGGTCGAATACGGCCGCCCCGCGATCGCCCTACGGGCGAACCCAGGCGAGGTCGCGGGCGCGAAGAAGTTGTCTACAGGAGGCACGCATGACAGCGATTCGACAGAGGGCGCTCCGACAGAGGGCGCTCCGACAGGGAGCGACGGCCGCCGGCGTTCTCGGCGCGGCCGCCCTGCTCGCCCCGGCCGCCCTGGCCGGGCCGACCAACAGCAAGGCCGACGTCGTGGTCATCATGGACGAGTCGGGCTCGATGGATACCGAGCAGGCCTGGATCGGCCCGACCATCGGCACGCTGGATTCCCAGCTGCAGGCGGCCGGCGTCACCGATGCCCGCTACGGCCTGGTCGGCTTCGGCTCGAGCGGCGCCGGCGAGCTCGGCCGCTCGATCCAGGTCGGCGGCTCCGACTTCGGCTCGGCCAGCGAGTTCGACGCCGCGTCCGGCTCGCTGATCACCAACGGCTCCGACGAGGACGGCTACGCGGCGATGGACCATACGCTCGCCAACTACAGCTTCCGCCCCGACGCCGCGGTCAACTTCATCTTCGTCACCGACGAGGACCGGGACGACGAGGTGCCGAGCCTGACCTACGCCTCGACCCGCAGCGCCCTGGTCGACCAGGGCATCCTGCTCAACGCCATCGTCGACAACAGCTTCTTCGACGGCAGCGAGAACCAGGCACTCGGCATGGACAGCGAGCGGACCGCCTACGTGCAGGACGGCACGGGCTTCACGAACGAGCCCGTCGGGTTCGTTGGCTCGGGCGACGGCAACACCGACGACGACTACGTCGAGCTCGCCTTCGACACCGGCGGGGCCGCGTGGGACCTCAACAACCTGCGCGCCGGGGGCGACGCCGCCACCGCCTTCACCAACGCCTTCGTCGACATCAAGGTCGAGGAGATCTCGACCCAGCCGACGCCGGGCACGCCGGTGCCCGAGCCGATGACGCTGGCGCTGGTCGCCGGCGGACTGGCCGGCGCCGGCACCCTGGTCGGCCGCCGGGCCCGCCGGGCCTGACCGCGGCGCCGCGACGCGAGGACGCGACGCGGGACAAGCCCGCCGGCCACCTCGGCCGGCGGGCTTCGCGCGTCCGGCCCGGTCGGCCGGTCAGGGTGCCGGGCCCGGAAAGCCGGCCATCTCCCGCACCTCCGCGGGCGCCCGGCCGGCCTCGCGCAGGGCCGCGACGGCGAGGGAGTCGTGGCGCTTGGCGAGGCGCTTGCCGCTCTCGTCGGCAAGCAGGCCGTGGTGGTGCCAGCGCGGCACCGGCAGCCCGAGCAGGGCCTGCAGCAGGCGGTGCACGTGGGTCGCGTGGAACAGGTCCTCGCCGCGGGTCACCAGGGTCACGCCCTGGACCGCGTCGTCGAGCGTCACCGCCAGGTGGTAGCTGGTGCCGATGTCGCGGCGCGCCAGCACCACGTCGCCCAGCTCCTCGGGCGCCGCGCGGATCTCGCCGCGCCCCAGGTCGCGCCAGCTCAGCGGTCCGCTGGCCGCCAGCGCCGCGGCGACGTCGAGGCGCAGAGCGAAGGCCTCGCCCGCCGCGCGCCGCGCCCTTCGCTGGTCCGCCGAGAGCCGGCGGCAGGTGCCGGGATAGAGCGGCCCTTCCGGCCCGTGCGGCGCACGGGCGCTGCGCGCAATCTCCTCGGCGATCTCCCGGCGCGTGCAGAAGCAGGGATAGAGCAGCCCGGCCGCCTCCAGCCGCTCGAGGGCCGCGGCGTGCTCGGCGAGGTGCTGCGACTGGCGGCGCACCGGCTGCTCCCAGGCCAGGCCGAGCCAGCCCAGGTCCTCCAGGATCCCGGCCTCGTACTCGGGCCGGCAGCGCGCCGCGTCGATGTCCTCGATGCGCAGCAGGAAGCGGCCGCCGGCCGCCCGCCGCGCTGCGGCCGCGGCGAACAGCGCCGAGTGCACGTGGCCCAGGTGCAGGCGGCCCGTGGGCGAGGGCGCGAAGCGCGTGGTCTCGCCGCCTTCGGAAGCCCCTGCGCCGCGCGGCGCGGATTCTCCAGTCATGGGGTGGCGGTAGCCGGCTCATCCGCTATTGTCCAGCCCATGGCTTCCGCCGCCCCGCGCCCGGACGAGTCCACCGTCGCCCACGCCCCGCGCATCGACGAGCGCAGCCTGCCCGAAGCGCTGCAGGCGCTCGGCCGGCTCGACGGCGATTTCGCCCGCGCGCTCAAGGAGGTCGGCCCGCCGCCGCTGCGCTACCGCCCGCCCGGCTTCGCGACCCTGCTGCGCATCATCGTGGCGCAGCAGGTCTCGCTGGCCTCGGCGGCCGCGATCTGGGCGCGGCTCGAGGCCGCCTGCCGGCCGCTCGAGCCCGGGCGCCTGCTCGCCCTCGACGAGGCGGCGCTGCGCGTCGCCGGCCTGTCCCGGCAGAAGGCCCGCTACGCGCGCTCGCTGGCCGAGACCCTGCTCTCGGGACAGCTCGACGAGGCGCAGCTGCAGGGCCTCGACGACGAGTCGGCCATCGAAGCTGTCACCGCGGTCAAGGGCCTGGGCCGCTGGTCGGCCGAGGTCTACCTGCTGTTCTCGCTGGGCCGGCCCGACGTCTGGCCGGCCGACGACGTCGGCCTGATGATGGGCGCGCAGAAGCTCAAGCGCCTCCCCGAGCGCCCCGACGCCCGGGCCATGCGGGCGCTGGCCGAGCCCTGGCGCCCCTGGCGGGCGGTCGCCGCCCGCTGCCTCTGGCACTACCGCACGCACGGGCCGGCCGTCGGCGACGGCGACCGCGCGCCCGGACACCGCAGCGCGGCAGGGTCCGCCGAGATCCTGCCCTGACTCCATCTTCCAAGGGAGACTTCATGAACCAGACGACCGGACTCGACGGACCGCGCAAGGAACCCGCCAGCGGCGGCCCGGCCAAGCAGCTGATCGTGCTGCTGCACGGACTGGGCGCCGACGGCGAGGACCTGATCGGCCTGTCGCCCTACCTCGCCCAGGTCATGCCCGACGCCGCCTTCGTCGCGCCCAACGCCCCCTTCCCCAGCGACATGGCGCCGATGGGCTACCAGTGGTTCAGCCTGCAGCAGAGCGATCCCGAGCAGCTCTACTGGGGCGCCGAGGGCGCGCGCGGGCCGCTCGACCGCTTCATCGACGCCGAGCTCGAGCGCCACGGGCTGAGCGACGCCGAGCTGGCGCTGGTCGGCTTCTCCCAGGGCACGATGGTGGCGCTCCACACCGCGCTGCGGCGGCCGAACCCCGCGGCGGCGATCGTCGGCTTCTCCGGCGCGCTGATCGATCCCGAGCGGCTGGGCAAGGAGATCGCCAGCCGCCCGCCGGTGCTGCTGATCCACGGCGAGGCCGACCCGGTGGTGCCCTTCCAGATGCTCGCGGCCAGCCAGCGCGGGCTGGAGCTGCTGGAGGTGCCGGTCGAGGCGCTGCCGCGTCCCGGCCTCGAGCATTCGATCGACGAGGAGGGCCTGCTGGCGGCGATCAAGTTCCTGGCGCTGCGCTTCGCCGGCCACCCGCTCGACGCCGAGCAGCCCTGAGCGGCGCCGGCCCGCGGCCCCGGGGAACCCGGCCGCGGGCCGGCGCCTCAGCCCAGCGTGCCGCGGATCGGGTAGTCCTTGTCCTGGACGAAGGCCAGGCCGTTGGCCAGGCCCTCGAGGTCCGGCCGGGCGAAGGGCGCGTTGGAGATGTCGACGATCTGCAGCCGGCCGTCGGGGCGGGTGACGAAGACGCCGGGCTCGGCGAAGGGGCGGTCGGTCTCCTGCGGGCTGCGCGGCTCGGAGACGTAGAGCCCGAGGCCCTGCATCTGCTCGACCGTCAGGCCGTAGGCGAGCGGCAGGCTGACGCCCCACTCCTCGCGCGTCGCGGCCGCCTTGTCCTCGGGATCGCCGGAGACCAGCAGGATCTCGGTGCCGAGCTCGGCGTAGCGCTGCTTCACCTCTTCAAGGCGCCCGAGATACTTGCGGCACAGCGGGCAGTGCTTGCCGCGGTAGACGATCGCCAGCTGCCAGCGGCCTTCCCCGCCGAAACGGGCCTCGCCGCCGCCGACCAGCGGCAGCCTCAGCTCCGGGGTGGTCTCGCCGGCCTTGGGCTTGTCGGTCATCCTGGTTCCTCGCTTCCGGTCATGGTTCTCGAGCGCGCAGGTCGCCTGCCAGCGCCCTTCCCCTAGATTGGGAGTCGGGGCGGCGAACGTGGCCCCGCGCACCGAAACGTGATGGCCGGTTTTGCGAGAGCGGCCGGGCCGTGACAAAATGGTGAAGTTTTCTGCGGGTCCGCGCCCCGGATCTTGTCTTTGGGCCGGAGCCGGGCTATCCAGCACCCAACCTTGAACGGTCTTCGAGTCGCAAGAACTCAGTAAAGGGGGAGAGGCACTTGAGCCCCGGAGAGAGTTTTCCTTCTCTTGTCTTGAACGCGGACTTCCGCCCGCTGAGCTACTTCCCGTTGTCTCTCTGGTCCTGGCAGGACTCGATCAAGGCGGTCTTCCTCGACCGGGTCAACGTCATCTCGCAGTACGACCGGGTCATCCACTCGCCGAGCTTCTCGATGAAGCTGCCCAGCGTGATCTCCCTCAAGGAGTACGTCACGATGGACCGGCGGCCGGCCTTCACCCGCTTCAACGTCTTCCTGCGCGACCGCTTCCAGTGCCAGTACTGCGGGGAGGGCTTTCCCTCAGAGGACCTGACCTTCGACCACGTGGTGCCGCGCTCGCGCGGCGGCCGAACGACCTGGCAGAACGTCGTGACGGCCTGCCAGACCTGCAACCTGCGCAAGGGCAACCGCATGCCGCGCGACTGCCACATGCTGCCGCTCGAGCCGCCGGACATGCCCTCGACCTACCGCCTGCAGGAAAACGGCCGCGGCTTCCCGCCGGGCTACCTGCACGAGAGCTGGAACGACTTCCTCTACTGGGACACCGAGCTGGAGTCGTAGGGACGGCGGCTGCGTGGACGGGCGGGCATCTCCCAGCGGTCGCTCGAACTCAGTCCCCGCCCTCGACCAGGCGCAGGATCGCCTTGGCGGTCATCAGGTCGAGGTGGCCGCCGCCGCCGTTCTTGTAGACCGTGATCTCCTCGGCGTCGCGCCGCCCGGCCGCGCCGCCGACCAGGTCGTAGAGATCGCCGAGCACGTCGTCTTCCGAGATCGCGCCGGAAGCCAGGGGGATCATCAGCTCGCCGATGTGGCCGATCGTCGACTCGCGGCTGTCGACGAACAGGCGGCCCTTCTGCAGCAGCGCGTCGTCGGCCTCGCGCATGTCGGCCTTGAAGGCGCCGATCAGGTCGACGTGGGTGCCGGGCCGCACCCACTCGCCGAGCAGCACCGGCTCGCGCGCCATGGTCGCGCAGCCGATCATGTCGGCCTCGCCGGCGGCGGCCGGCAGGTCGGCGACCGGCACCGCCGGGTAGCCCTCGCCGGCCAGGCGCTCGGCCAGGCCGCGGGCGCGCTCCGGCGAGCGGTTCCAGATCGAGATGCGCGCCAGCCCGGGGAAGATCTCCGAATAGGCGCGGGCCAGGTTCTCGGCCACGGTGCCGGCGCCGACCAGAAGCAGATGCCGGCTGTCGGGCCGCGCCAGCAGGCGCGCCCCGAGCGCGGAGTCGCCGGCGGTCTTGAAGTCGGTGACCAGGTCGCCCTCGATGACCGCCTCGACCTGGCCCTCCCGGTCGCCGAACAGCATCACCGCGCTGTGCACCGTCGGCAGGCCCTTGGCGGCGTTGCCGCCCATGATCGAGGCCGCCTTGACGCAGAAGCCCAGGCCGTCGACCCAGGCCGCGCGGTTGAGCAGCGTGCCGTGGCCGCCCTCGATGAAGGCGTCGCGCAGCACGGCCCTGGGCAGGCGGTGCCCGGCCTCGATGGCGTCGGCGATCGCCGTCCAGCCGATCCGGCCCTGGGCGTCCTGCTTGCGGATGAAGGAAGTCACGAAGGAACCCACGCGGCTGGCCGAAAGGAACGGTCGCGCCGCCACGGGCGCGCCGCGCGCAGGGAAGCCTTCCCCGTGGCCGCCGTCAAGCCCGTGCCGCCGGGAAGCGGCCCGCTCAGTCCATGCGCAGCCAGCCCGAGATCTTGCCGTCGCGGGCCAGCTCGACGGTGTCCGGCAGCGGCGGCCGCGCGGGTGCCGTCTTGGGGCCGAGGATGACCAGGGCGGCAATGCGCTTCAGCTCCGGCCACCAGGCCGGCTGACGCGGCGGCAGCTTGGGCGACGCTTTGAACGGCAGGGTCGACATGGCCTGGGCCTTCGAGAGGGAGCTGTGCCCTTCCCGTATAGCCCGCAAAAGCCAAGAATCGGTTAGCGAGCAGGCTTAATTTTCAGTTAGTTTTCAGAAGCTTGCGAAGCGAATGCCGGATTTCCCGGCGGCTTCAGAAGCGCTCGCTCAGCCAGATCGCCGCCTTCGAGCCGGCGCGGATCGCCGCCGAGAGCAGCGGATACCCGGGCGCCTGCTCGGCCTCGTGCTCCAGGGCGGTGTCGCGGTGCTCGAGCTCCTCGGCGCGGAAGCGCTCGATCGTCTCGCGCAGCGGCGCCTCCTCGGGGCGCTCCTCCAGCGCCTCGGCCTGGGCCGCGTAGTGCCGGTCGATGGTCTCCTCGACCGCCACGGTGCAGGCCATGGCCGCGCGCTCGCCCATGAGCGCGGTGCCGGCGCCGAGCGCGAAGCCGGCGACGTGCCACAGCGGCGACAGGACGGTGGGGCGCACGCGCCGCGCCGGCAGCAGGCCGTCGAAGGTGTCGAGGTGCACCTTCTCCTGCTCCCACATGCGGCGCAGCGCCGGGCCCGACCTGCTGCGCCCGAGCACCGCCAGCTGGCCCTCGTAGATGCGCCGGGCGCCGTACTCGCCGGCCTGGTCGACACGCAGCATGCGCGAGACCGATGCCGGGGCCGCCGGGTCGCCCGGCAGCCGGCGCCGGTGCTTGCGCTTCTTGCCGGCGCGGCCCGGCAGGCCGCCTTCGTCGTCGATCATCGCGCGGTCGCTCCGCTTGCCCCGGTGGCCAGGGCCCGGGCGGCGAGCAGAAGGATCAGCGCGACGCCCAGGCTGTAGAAGAGATTGTAGTCGGCCATCGACAGGCCGAACAGCGACCAGGCGACTTCGTCGCAGGCGACGACCTCGGTGCCCATCAGCGCGTCGCGCAGCTGGTCGACCGAGGCGGCGCTGCCGAAGTCGGGTGCCTGGCAGCCGGAGGTGCCTTCCCACCACTTGCGCTCGACCCCGCCGTGGAAGCCGGCGAGGCCGGCGCTGCCCAGGTAGCCGAGCGCCGCGGCGACGAGCGAAGCCGCGCGCGCCCGGCCGCGCAGGAACAGCGCCGGCACCGCCAGGGCGGCGGCGATGCCGAGCGCCCAGCGCTGCCAGATGCAGAGCACGCAGGGTTCCAGGCCGAAGCCGTGCTGCGCGACCAGGGCGACGGCGATGGCGCCGGCCCCGGCCAGCACGCCGAGCAGCGGGGCCAGCAATGGCCGGCGGCGGAAGAGATCGCTCATGGCGCTCATGTAGGCCGCCCGACCGCCGGTCAGAAGAGGTATTTCAGGGCGACGAAGCCGCCGACCAGCAGCAGGAAGAACAGCAGGGTCAGCTGCGGCAGGTAGGCCTCGACGAAGCGACGGATCGGCGGGCCGAACCACCACAGCAGCCCCGCCAGCAGGAAGAAGCGGGCGCCGCGCGAGACCAGCGAGGCGATCATGAAGACCGCGAAGTCGAGCTTGGTGACGCCGCTGGCGATGGTGATGACCTTGTAGGGAAAGGGCGTGAAGCCGGCGCCGGCGACGATCCACGCGCCCCACTCGTTGTAGTAGGCGGTGAACTCCTTGAACTTCGAGAGATAGCCGTAGAAGGCGAGGATCTGCTCGCCGATCGCCTCGAAGAAGAAGTAGCCGATGGCGTAGCCGGCGAGGCCGCCCAGCACCGAGCCGACGGTCGCGACCGTCGCGATGATCCAGGCCCGGTCGCGCCGCGCCAGCACCATCGGCAGGATCAGCACGTCCGGCGGGATCGGAAAGACCGACGACTCGATGAAGGAGATGCCGAACAGCGACGGCAGGGCGTGCTTCGAGCCGGCCCGGGCCAGCGCCCAGTCGTAGAGGCGTCGCAGGATGTTCATCGGACTCGGCTCGGGCAGGGGCTGTGGTCGAAGGGGCGGAAGGGGTCGGAGGGGCGGAAGGCCGGCGGCGCCGGGCCGGGGCGGATGCCCAGGGCCCCCGCCGCGACGCGCGCGAGCCTACTGCCAACGGCGCGGCGCGTCACCAGCGGCGTTGCCGGCGTTGCGCCCACCCCGGGGGCGACCGCGACCCCGGCTTGGCCGCCGCCGCCGGGGCGGGCAGACTGCCGGCCATGTCGCTCGACCTCTCCGCACTGGTCTCGAGCGCCCTGCTCTAAGCGCTCGGCGTCATGAGCCCCGGCCCGAGCGTCGTCGCGGCGACCCGGCGCGCCGTGACCCGCTCGCGCGCCGAGGCGCCGTGGCTGGTCGCCGTCGCGCTGCTGCTCTCGCAGCCGCGGCTCGAGGCCGCTTTCCGGCGCCGCAAGAACTGGATAGACCGGGCCTGCGGCGGCGCGCTCATCCTGTTCGGCGCGCGCCTGCTGTGGCAGGCCCAGGCGACCCGCCGAGCGGGCGCGCTGCCCCGAGACCCCAGGAGGAAGGACGACGATGTCGGAACACCGGGCGACGATCCGCTGGAGCCGCGGCGACCAGGTCTTTTCGGACAACCGCTATTCGCGCGCCCACGAGTGGCGCTTCGACGGCGGCCTGAGCGTGCCGGGCTCGCCCTCGCCCCACGTCGTGCCGCCGCCGATGTCGTCGCCGGAGGCGGTCGACCCGGAGGAGGCCTTCGTCGCCGCGCTGTCGTCCTGCCACATGCTCTGGTTCCTGGACCTCGCCCGGCAGCGCGGCCTGGTCGTCGAGCGCTACGAGGACGAGGCGGTCGGCTTCATGGCGCGCAAGGCGGCGGGGCGCTACTGGATCGAGCGGGTCGAGCTCAACCCGCGCATCGACTGGCAGGGCGATGCGCCCGACGCCGCCGCCCTGGCGGCGCTGCACGAGGAGGCCCACGCCCGCTGCTTCATCGCCAACTCGGTGACCAGCGAGGTCGTGACCAATCTGCCGGGCTGACCGGCGGGCGCCACGGCGTTCAGCCGCTGCCCATGTAGGCCTCGACGATCGAGCGGTCGGCGCGCAGGGCCTCGGCGGAGTTCTCCAGGCGGATCTCGCCGTTCTCCAGGACGTAGCCGTAGTCGGCCAGCTGCAGCGCCAGGCGGGCGTTCTGCTCGACCAGCAGGATCGTCGTCCCGCCCTCGTTGAGGCGCCGGATGATGCCCATGGTCTCGGTCACCAGCTTCGGCGCCAGGCCCATCGAGGGCTCGTCGAGCAGCAGGATCTGCGGCTCCTGCATCAGCGCCCGGCCGATCGCCAGCATCTGCTGCTCGCCGCCGGACAGCAGCGAGCCGTCCTGGCCGCGTCGCTCGCCGAGGATCGGGAACTGCTCGTAGACCTCGCGCAGCCGGCGCCGCCGGGTCGCCGCGTCCCTTACGGTGAAGGCGCCGAGCTCCAGGTTCTCCTCGACCGTCAGGCCGCGCAGGATGTGCCGGCCCTCGGGCACGTGGACCAGGCCGAGGCGGGCGATCTCGTGCGCCTTCAGGCCGGTGATGTCGCGCCCGGCCAGGCGGATCCGGCCGGACAGCGCCCGCACCAGGCCGGAGATGGTCTTGAGCGTCGTGGTCTTGCCGGCGCCGTTGGCGCCGAGCAGCGTGACGATCTGGCCGCGCCGCACCGCCAGGTCGATGCCGCGCAGGGCGTGGATCTCGCCGTAGGCCGCCTCGACCGCCTCGACCTCGAGCAGCAGCTCGGCATCGCTGGCCGTGCGCCCTTCGTCAGGCTGCGCGCTCACAGGGCCGCCTCCCCTTCCTCCTGGCCGAGATAGGCCTCGATGACCTTCGGGTCCCGGCGCACCTCGTCGGCCGTGCCCTCGGCGATCAGGCGGCCGTGGTCGAGCACGGTGATGCGTTCGGACACCTTCATGACCAGGCCCATGTCGTGCTCGATCAGCAGCACCGCGACGCCGCGCTCGTCGCGGATGCGCCGGATCAGCCCGATCAGCTCGTCCTTCTCGCCGCTGTTGAGGCCGGCCGCCGGCTCGTCGAGCAGCATCAGCTTGGGCCGGGTGGCCAGCGCCCGGGCGATCTCGACGCGGCGCTGGTGGCCGTAGGCCAGGGTCGTGGCGATGCGGTCCTTCTCGTCGAGGATGCCGACGAAGCGCAGGCAGTCCTCGGCCTCGGCGCGGATCTCGGCCTCCTCGCGGCGCTGACCGGGGGTGCGGAAGACGGCGGCGAAGGCGCCGGCATGGGTCCGGCAGTGCATGCCGGCCATGACGTTCTCCAGCACGGTCATCTCGCGGAACAGCCGCAGGTTCTGGAAGGTCCGCGCGATGCCCAGCTTGGTCACGCGGTGCGGCTTCAGGCGCAGCAGCTCGTGGCCGTCGAACACGACCGAGCCGCCCTGCGGCTTGTAGAAGCCGGTGATGCAGTTGAACAGCGAGGTCTTGCCGGCCCCGTTGGGGCCGATCAGGCTGGTCAGCGCGGACTCGGCGACGCCGAAGTTGACGTCGTGGAGCACCGTGTTGCCGGCGAAGCGCAGCTGCACGTCGGACAGTTTGAGCAGCACGGACCCCTCTCCTCTCAGGACTTCCGGCTCGGCCAGATGCCGCTCGGCCGGAACAGCATGATCAGCAGCAGGCCGACGGCGAAGACCAGCAGGCGCAGCTCGCCGAGGTCGCGCAGCAGCTCCGGGCCGAGCACGATGATGAAGGCGCCCAGAATCACGCCGGGAATCTTGCCCATGCCGCCCAGGATCACCGCCATCAGGATCAGCACCGACTGCTCGAAGCTGAAGCTCTCCGGCGAGATCGCGCCGAGGTTGACGGCGAAGAAGATGCCGCCGATCGCGCCGTAGATCGAGCCGATGACATAGGCGGCGAGCTTGACCCGCACGCGGTCGATGCCCATCGCCTCCGCGGCGTCCTCGTCGTGGCGCACGTAGAGCCAGGCGCGCCCGAGCCGAGAGTTGGCGAGGCGCACGCTGGCGATCACGGCGAACACCGAGAGCAGCGCGAAGACGTAGTAGAACTCGGTCGGCGAATCGATGTGCCAGCCGAACAGCGAGGGCTGCTCGATGCCGGAGATGCCGCTGGCCGCGCCGGTGATCTCCAGGTTGCGCGCCGAGAAGCGCACGATCTCGCCGAAGCCGAGCGTGACGATCGCCAGGTAGTCGGAGCGCAGCCTGAGCGTCGGGCCGCCGATGATCACGCCGGCCGCGGCCGCGGCAACCAGCGCGAAGGGGATCGCCGCCCAGAAGCCGAGCGCGGTCTGCTGGCCGAGGATCGCCACGGCGTAGGCGCCGACCGCGAAGAAGGCGGCGTAGCCGAGGTCGAGCAGGCCGGCGTAGCCGACCACGATGTTGAGGCCGAGGCAGAGCACGACGTAGAGCAGCGCGTTGGTCAGGATCACCGTCGCGTACTGGCCGAACAGCAGCGGCGCCACGGCGACCGCGACCAGGACCACGGCGATCGCCAGCCAGAACTTGCGCGGATCGTCGAAGACCGCGAGCAGCTGGGCGACGCCGGTGTTCGGGCGCGAGGGCGCGGGATCGCGGCGGCGGCGCGAGGCGGCGTCGTCGGCCATCACATGCGCTCCGTTTCCGACTTGCCGAACAGCCCGGTCGGCTTGAACACCAGCACCAGGATCAGGATCGAGAAGGAGAAGACGTCCTTCCACTCGCTGCCGATGCCGGGGATCTGCGTGCCGAAGGCCTCGAGCAGTCCGAGAATCAGGCCGCCGGCCATGGCGCCGGGAATCGAGCCGATGCCGCCGATGACCGCGGCGGTGAAGGCCTTGAGGCCGATCAGGAAGCCCATGAAGTACCAGATCGAGCCGTAGTAGGCGCCGGCCATGGTGCCGGCCGCGGCCGCCAGCGCCGAACCGATGAAGAAGGTGATGGCGATCACCTTGGCGACGTCGATGCCCATCAGCCGGCACATGTCCTTGTCGATCGACACGGCGCGCATGGCGCGGCCGTACTGGGTGCGCGAGACGAAGGTCTCGAGCGCGATCATCAGCAGGGCCGCGGTGCCGACCAGCACCATCTGGTTGTAGGTGATGAAGACGTGGCCGATCTCCAGGCCGCCGAAGCCGAGGTCGGTGCGGAAGGCGGTGATCTGGCCGTCGGTCAGGGTCAGCACGGAGTTCTGAAGGACCAGGGAGACGGCGAGCGCCGTGATCAGGATGGACAGGCGCGGCGCCGCCAGCATCGGATGGTAGGCGACGCGCTCGATCACGACGCCCAGGCAGCCCATCGCGATCATCGAGAGGAACATCGCGACGGCGATGCCGCCCCAGTCGGCGCCGAGCGTGCCGCCGACCGCCGAGAGCACGCCGAAGCCGACGAAGCCGCCGACCATGTAGACGTCGCCGTGGGCGAAGTTCAGCAGCTTGATGACCCCGAAGATCATCGTGTAGCCGAGCGCCACCAGGGCGTAGAAGGATCCCAGCACCAGCCCGTTGACGAGCTGCTGCATCAGGATGTCGGTCAGGGACATCGGCGGCCTCCGGCTCGGGCGCGCCCCCGGGGATGGAAAGACGCGGGGACGCAACGGCGGGCAGACGACAGGTTTTTCATCGGAAGGAAGAGAGCGGCAGGCGGCGCCGCCGGGGCGCCGCCTGCCTCAGGGACCGGGCCGGGCCTACTCGGCCAGGGCCCATTCTCCGCCCTTGCCCTCGAGCACGATGAAGTTCGAGCGGGCCAGGGTGTTCTCGTCGGTGAAGGAGATCGGGCCGCTCAACCACTCCTGGCCATCCGCCGAGGCCAGCGCCTCGATGATCGGGCCGTGGTCGGTGGTGCCGGCCTTCTCGATCGCCCAGGCCAGCAGCATCATGCCGTCGTAGGTCAGCGGCGCGTAGGGGCCGGGGGCGTTGCCGAACTGCTTCTTGTAGGTCTCGCTGAACGACTTCGCCTTCGGCAGGAACTCGGCCGTCGGGTTGGAGAAGGCGTAGACGCCCTCGGCGGCGCGCCCCGCGATCTCGAACAGCTTGGGCGAGTTCGAGCCGTCGCCGACCGCGATGGTGCCGCGGTAGCCGCCCTGGCGCAGCTGGCGGATCAAGAGGCCGCCGTCGGCGTAGTAGGCGGTCCAGAAGACGGCGTCGGGATCGGCCGCCTTGATCTTGGTGACCAGGGCCGAATAGTCCTGCTCGCCCTTGTTGACCGTCTCGAAGGCGGCGACCTTCTTGCCGGCCTGCTCCCAGGCGTCGCGGGTCAGGTTCGCGAGGTCCTGCGAATAGGCGTCGCCCTGGTTGACGATGGCCACGCTCTCGATGCCCTTCGACTCCATGAACTCGACGGCCTTCGTCGTCTGGTCGGCGCCGGTCGAGTTGATCATGAAGGCGTTGCCCGGGTTGGCCGGGATCAGCTTGGTCGAGTTCGACGCCGTGATCACGAAGGGGATGTTGGCGTCGCCGTAGATCTTCAGGGTCGGCAGGGTGGCGCCCGAGCAGTAGCCGCCGACGACGCCGACGACGTCCTGCGAGGCCAGCTTGCTGGCCGCGTTGACCGCCTGCTGCGGGTCGCAGGCCGAATCGCCGGCGGTCAGCTCGATCTGGCGGCCGAGCAGGCCGCCCTTCTCGTTGATCTCCTGGGCGGCGATCTTGACGGCGTTGAACATGTCGTTGCCGTAGGTCGCCTCGGGCCCGGTGGTCGGCACCTGGACGCCGATCGTGATGCTGTCCTGGGCCGCCGCCGGCAGGCTCGCCAGCGACAGGCCGCCCAGGGCCGCGCCGGCGAAGGCCGTCAGGGCCAGGGTTCTGCGGGTGATGCGCATCGTTGCTACCTCCTCTGTGCCGTTGCTGCCGCTTGGCGCGGCTTGCGGATCGCTCCGCGGCCGGAGGGCCGCGGAGGCTTCCTGGACGGGTGCCGAGCGAGACGGCGACCGATCCTGGATATCGTATACGAAAAACAGACCGGCGACACCCTCGCCACCTTCGCCCTGCCTGCTCAGGCCGTGTAGCGCGCCACCGGGGCGCCGATCACGTCGCGCCGCAGCTCGACGCCGAGGCCCGGCGTCAGCGGTGCGGCCATCCGGCCCTCCTTGCGCTGCGGCGCGCCCTCGGCGGTCGAGATCGTGACGTAGCTGTTGAAGTCGGTGACCGAGAAGCGCGCCTCGGCCGGCGTCGAGTGCGCCAGGTGGGCGATCGCCGCGGTCGCGACGTCGCCGCCCCAGCTGTCCTCCAGGGTCATCGCGATCCCGGCCTCGACGCAGAAGTCGCGCAGGCGCCCGGCCCGGGTCAGCCCGCCGACCTTGGAGATCTTGAGGTTGACGACGTCCATGGCCCGGTCGGCGTGGGCGCGGACCAGCGGCGCGAAGCCGTCGATCACCTCGTCGAGCACGAAGGGCCGGTCGGTGTGGCGGCGCACGACCAGGCTCTCCTCGTAGCTCATGCAGGGCTGCTCGATGTAGACGTCGAGGTCGCGCACCGCCGCCGCGACCCGCAGCGCCTGGTGCTGCGACCAGCCGGTGTTGGCGTCGGCGACCAGCACCTCGCCGCGCTCGAGTTCGGCGGCGCAGGCCTCGATGCGCGCGATGTCCTCGTCCGGGTCGCCGCCGACCTTGAGCTGGAACTTGGTGTAGCCCTCGCTGCGATAGCGCCGGCAGCTGTCGCGCATCGCCTCGGCCGGCTCCTGCGAGATCGCGCGGTAGAGGGCCACCTCCTCGCCGTAGCGCCCGCCCAGCAGCACGCAGACCGGCTGGCCGGTCGCCTTGCCGAGCAGGTCCCAGCAGGCGACGTCGATCGGCGACTTGGCGTAGTTGTGGCCGCGCAGCAGGCGGTCCATGGCGTGGCTGATCTCGCCCGGCCGCGTCGGGTCGAGGCCGATCAGGCGCGGCGCCAGCTCGGCGATCGCCGTGCGCGCGCCGGCGGCGAAGGCCGGCAGGTAGGCCGGGCCGAGCGGGCAGACCTCGCCGACGCCGGTCAGGCCCTCGTCGGTCTCGATCTCGACCAGCGTCGAGTCGAAGACGTCGACCCGGTTGCCGCCCGACCACTTGTAGCTGCCCTCGTGGAGCGGCAGGTCGACCTGGTAGACGGAGATGGCGGTGATGCGCATGGCGGCTCCCGGTGGCAGGCACCCGGCGGGGCCGGGCAGGTACGGTGTCGCGAAAGGGCGTCAGGCTCCTGCCCGGCGCTCGGCCAGGAAGGCGACGAGCTCGTCGCGGGCGTGGAGGATGTGCTCGTTGAGCAGGCGCGTCGCCTCGGCGAGGTCGCGCTCGGCGCAGAGCTCGACGAGGCGCCGGTGCTCCTCGCGGGCGCGCTCGTTGCTGCGCCGGGTCAGGGTCAGCTGCAGGCGCAGGTAGCGGTCGCCGTTGCGGTGCAGGTTCTGCAGGATCCGCATGCTGCGCGGGCGCTGGGCCGGCGCATAGAGCGCGGCGTGCAGGCGCCAGTTCAGCTGGCCCCAGTTCTGCTCCTCCTCGCCGCGCGCGAGCACGGCGTCGAAGGTGTCGACGACGCCGCGCGCCGCCTCCAGGTCGCGCTCGGTCATCAAGGGTAGCGCGCGGCGCAGCAGGTCGACCTCCAGCAGGGCGCGCAGGTCGAAGGCCTCGGCGACCTCGCCGGGCGACAGCACGCTGACGGCGTAGCCCTTGTGCGCGGTCTGGGTGACCAGGCCCTCGCCCTCGAGCTGCAGCAGCGCCTCGCGCACCGGGATCCGGCTGACCCCGAACTCGGCGGCCAGCCAGTCCTGGCGCAGCGGCGCGCCCTCCGGGATCTCCAGGCTGAGAATGCGCTGGCGCAGCTTGTCGACCAGCTCGGCCGCCACGGTCCGGCGCGACAGGACGATGTCCTTCTCCAGTTGCAGGCTCATCGGTCGGGCCGGCCTCGGGGTCGGTTGCGAAAGGCCGCGCCGCGGCGCCGCCGGCACAAAGCGTATACAATATACCGGCGTCGTTCCAGCCCTCCCCGGCCCGGCCGAGGCCGGTGCGGGTCAGCTGCCAGCCTCGGGGCGGCGTCGGGACCGCGCCGCGCCGAGCCCGGCTCGGACCTGCCTGCGCAAGCCCCCCCACGGGAAGCGGGCGACCCCCGGCGGGGTCGCGGCCCGGCCGCCGCCCCTTCCCGGCCCGGTCCCGGCCCGGCGGCGGCGGACCGCGGCGGCGCATTGACGGGCGCCGCTACTTTATACGATCTTGCGCGCTCTGGCGCCGGGCGCGCCGGCCATCGGGAGAAAAACGGATGAAGGTTGACTGGAAGGGCGTCATGCCGGCGCTGATGACGGAGATGAAGCAGGACGGCAGCCTCGACCTGCCGGCGACGGCGCGTCACATCGAGTCCTGTCTGGACGCCGGCTGCGAGGGCGTGATCGTGCTCGGCACGCTCGGCGAGAATGCCTCGCTCACGGCCGACGAGAAGGTCGAGGTCGTGCGCTGCGCTGTCGAGGCGGCGAAGGGCCGCGTCCCGGTGCTGGCCGGCATCGCCGAATACACCACGCCCTTCGCGATCGAGGCGGCCCAGCGCGCGAAGCAGGCCGGCGCCGACGGGCTGATGGCGCTGCCCTGCATGGTCTACCAGCAGGACGAGCGCGAGGCGGTCACCCATTTCCGCACGCTGGCGCGCGCCGTCGACCTGCCGATCATGATCTACAACAACCCGGTGGCCTACAAGGTCGACCTCAGCCCCGAGGGCTTCGCCGCCCTGGCCGAGGAGGCCAACATCGTCGCGGTCAAGGAGTCGAGCCACGACAGCCGGCGCATCACCGACATGATCAACCGCCTGGGCGACCGCTTCACGCTGTTCTGCGGAGTCGACGACCTGGTGCTGGAGAACCTGCTGTTCGGCGCCGTCGGCTGGGTCTCCGGCATGGCCAACTGCTTCCCCAGGGAGTCGGTGCAGCTCTATCGCCTGGCCCGCGCGGGCAAGACCGAGGAGGCGCTGGCGCTCTACCGCTGGTTCATGCCGCTGCTGCACCTCGACGTCGCGGTCAAGCTGGTCCAGTACATCAAGCTGGCCAACCAGATGACCGGCGAGGGCGCCGAGTGGGTGCGGGCGCCGCGCCTGCCGCTGGCCGGCGAGGAGCGCGAGCGGATCGCCGCGATCATCCAGGCCGGCATCGACGAGCGCCCGTCGGTCTGACCGGGCGGCGTCCGCCGTGGCGGTGATCGTCGTCGGCGGCGGCATCGTCGGTCTGTGCTGCGCCCATCACCTGGCGCAGCGCGGACGGAAGGTCGTGGTCGTCGACCGCGGCGGCGCCGAGGCGCCGCCCGGCGCCTCGTTCGGCAACGCCGGCGGCATCGCCGTCACCGAATGCGTGCCGGCCTCGGTGCCCGGCCTGTGGCGCCGGGTGCCGGGCTGGCTGCTCGATCCGCTCGGACCGCTGCACCTGCGGCCCGCCCAGCTGCCGCGCCTCGCGCCCTGGCTGGCCGCCTTCCTGCGCGCCGGGCGGCCGGAGCGCGTGCGCGCCATCGCCGACGCGCTGTCGGCGCTCAACAGCCAGGTCTTCGCCGAGCTCGAGCCGCTGCTCGTCGAACTCGGTCTCGCCGGGCAGCTGCACCGCGTCGGCGCCCTGGTGCTCTATCGCGACGAGGCGGCGCGCGCTGCCGACGCCCTGGAATGGGAGATGAAGCGCGCGCGGGGCGTCCGGGCCGAGCCGGTCGGACGCGCCGAGATCGCCGAGCTCGAGCCGGCGGTCGGCCCGGCGATGACCTGCGGCGTCTTCCAGCCCGACTGGGCCCACGTCGACGAACCGGGAGCGATCGTCCGCGCCCTGCGCGCCCGTCTGGCCGAGCGCGGCGTCGCCTTCGAGACCGGCGAGGCCAGCGCGGTGACCCGCGCGGAGGGGCGGGCGACCGGCGTCGAGCTGGCCGGCGGCCGCCGGCTCCAGGGCGAGGCGGTGGTGATCGCGGCCGGCGCCTGGTCGGCGCGGCTCGCCGGCGACCCGGTGCGCCTGGAGAGCGAGCGCGGCTACAACACGACCCTGCCCGACCCGGGTGTCGAGGTCGGCCGCGAGCTGATCTTCGGTGCCGAGAAGTTCGTGGCGACGCCGCTCGCCCTCGGCCTGCGCATCGGCGGCGGGGCCGAGTTCGCCGGCCTCGAGGCGCCGGCCAACCTGCGGCGCGCGGAGGCCTTGCTGACCCTGGCGACACGCGCCCTGCCCGGCCTGCGCACCGACGGCGGCCGGGCCTGGATGGGCCATCGCCCCGCGACGCCCGACAGCCTCCCGGTGATCGGCAGCAGCCCCTCGACCCCCGGCCTGTTCCACGCCTTCGGCCACGGCCACCTCGGCCTGACCCAGGCCGCCCCGACGGGGCGGCTGATCGCCGACCTGGTCACCGGCGCGCCGCCGCCCTTCGATCCGGCGCCCTTCTCGATCGCCCGCTTCGGCCGGAGCGCCCGCTGAGCGCCGGGCCGCGCAACGAAGAAGCCCCGGCCGTCGCCGGCCGGGGCTCGTCGCGTCGCCGCCGGGACGGGCGCGGTCAGCTCTTCTTCGGCGTGAAGGCGCCCTGGGCCAGCAGCCGCTTGATCTCCTTGGTCAGGCCGTCGAGGCTGCCCTCGCGCCGGATCACGCTGGCGTACTCGTCGCGCAGCGTGATCGCCATCGAGGTGCCCTCGGCCTTGATGTCCAGGATCTTGTAAGCGCCGCCGTCGGCCGCCTTGAGCAGCCACTCGGTCTTGACCGCCTCGCCGCTCGCCTGATCCAGGGTGAGCGGTACCCAGACCAGATCCTCGCGGTCGGTCGGGCGCGCCGGCTGGGTATCGAAGGCCTCGCCCTTGTAGGCGCTGAACAGCGGCAGGAAACGCTGGGTGAGATAGTCGCGGAAGACCTCGATGAACTCGGCGCGCTCAGCCTCGCTGGCCGTACGCCAGTAGCGCGCGACGACGAACTGGCCGATGGCCGGCACGTCGAAGCCCTGGCTGAGCAGCGTCTCGAAGCGATCGCGGCGCTGCTCCTCGGTCAGATCCGATTCGGTCAGCTGGCCGAGGGCCTCCTTGCCGAACTGCTGCAGGAACTGGTCGGCCGACTGAGCGGCCGAGGCGGCCGGCGACAGCGCCAGCACGGCGGCGACCAGCAGGGCGAGGGTGGGCAGCGACCGCCGGGTCGTCGCCGCGAACGGAAACCGGAGTCGAGCGAGCAGGCTTCGCATCAAAGCTCCCCTTGGAAGTGGCGACAGCTATGGATCAGAGCGCAGTGGCGGATCAGAGCGACGTGCGCTGTTCTTCGACCTCGGAGATCACCGTGCCGGTCCCCGCGTCCTCGTCGTCCGAGGCGTTGCGGATCTGCTCCTCCCGGCGCTGGGTGTAGAGCGAGCGCAGGCGCGCGTAGTAGTCGATCGCGTCGCGCTTGATCTCGTCCAGAGTCTCGATGTTGCGGGCGCGCAGGTCCAGGCCCTTGAGCGCACCGCGAGCGTAGATGAACTCCTCGGTATCCTCGATCCGGGCGTAGTTGTTCCAGGGGTCGAGGTAGGAGTCGACCATCAGGCCGACGGCATCGCGGGCGTTCGAGGGACCGAACAGCGGCAGCACGATGTAGAGGCCCGGGCCGACGCCATAGCTGCCGAGCGTCTGGCCGAAATCCTCCTCGTGGTAGGGGTATCCCGAGGCCGACGCCACGTCGAACAGCCCGCCGAAGCCGGCGATCGAGTTGATGAAGAAGCGGCTGGCCGTGGTCTCGGCGCGCTCCCACTCGCCCTGCATCAGGTCGTTCGCCAGGACCACCGGCGCGTCGAGGTTGCGCACGAAGTTGGTGACGCTCTTCTTGACGCCGTCGGGCGTCCAGAAGCTGTAGGTCACGGCGATCGGCTTGATGATGAAGGTGTCGAGCGCGTCGTTGATCGCGAAGACGAAGCGGTTGACCGGCTCGAGCGGGTCCCAGATCGCGCCGTAGCTGCCGCCGTCGTCGGCATAGATGTCCGACAGCGCGCTCTGCGCCAGCTGCGGCTGGTCGCCCGGCGACGCCGCCTCGATCAGCCCGCCGGTGGCGCCGCGGTAGGTGTCGTGGGCGCCGGGCTGCGCGCAGCCGCCGAGCGCCGCGAGCGACAGGGCGGCCGCAGCCGCCAGCGCCCACCGCGGGGCACGGATTCCCTTCGGCGCGAGGCCGTGTTCGACTTGCCAGAGCATGCTACGTCCCGATCCGCCCTCTTGCTCGATCTCCCGAGTATCGCAGCGCTGCCGGCACCCTGCCAATGCCGCGCTGCCGGGGGACTCTCCGCCAAAAGTCTTAAAGGCCCCTTAGTCTCAGGGGATACCGGAGCCCCCGGGGCGTCGGGGTCCCGCCCGCACGCCCCTGTCCCGACCTTAGCGGGATTGCGGATATCATAGGACCGGCTGCGACGCCAGACGGCCGGGACCGGCGACGCCGCAGCGCCACAGGCCTGTGGCACAAATGCCGCAGTTGCCCGTCGATCACAGATCCGTGACCTCAGCTCCCGGACCCGCCGCCTTCCGCGGCGCCGTCGCGGCCCGCGAGCAGCCGTCGGTAGAGCGGCAGGACCAGGGCCGGCAGCATGAACATCGGGAGCTGGGCCAGCGCGAAGTACAGCAGGATGTCGTAGTCGGAGCCTTCGGGCAGAGCGGCCAGCATCATGCCCATGTTGCAGTTGCCGGCGAGCAGCCCGGCGGTGAGGGCGCGGCGCAGGCCGAGTCGGCGGAACAGCAGTGCGGTGACCAGCTGCAGCCCCGGATTCGCCAGGAAGGCGGCGAACAGCCAGAGCGCCACGACGTCCGGGCGAGCGAAGATCGTCGCGGTGACGCCGTCCATGATGGCGACGGCGAAGACCAGCATGAAGACGACGACGAGGCCGTCGATCTGGCTCGCCAGGCCGCGCAGCCGCTCCAGGCCGAGCAGCCGGCGCAGCAGCCAGGCGCCCAGGAACGCGGGCACGACGACCAGGGACAGGCGGGCCATCAGCTCGAGCAGGCCGATGTCGAGCTCGAGGCCGAGCAGCAGCAGCGCCAGCGGCGGGATGGTCAGCGGCGAGATCAGCGTCGAGACCAGGGCGATGACGATCGCCAGCGGGCCCTCCAGGCCGATCAGCATGGCGACCGCGGCGCCGCCGACGATCGGCGGCGCCGCGCTCATCAGCACCAGCCCGATGGTCAGCGGCTGGGGGACGGTCAGGCCGACCTCCGCGAGCAGCGCCAGCACCGCCGACATCAGCAGCGGCGAGGCCAGCAGCATCCAGGCGATCAGGCCGCCGCAGAGCAGCGGGCGACGCACCACCGCGCCCATCGCCTGCCACTCGACGCGCAGCAGCGCGAGCAGCAGCAGCAGGGTCACCGAGGGGCCGACCAGCGGACGCGCGAGCGTCGCCAGGTCGGGCAGCGCGATTCCCAGGAAGACGCCGACGAACAGGGCCTTGGGCCCGTGCCGGCCGAGAAAGGCGAGCAGCGACAAGAACGGGGTCCGCCATGACGGGGCGTCCTTCCGAGCGGGACGCCTCTTGGTAGTCTTGACGGCAACCTAGCGCGCTTTCCCCGAGGCGGTCGAGATCGCGCGGCGGGACTTGCCCGGAAACCGCCCCCGGCAGCCTGCTTCCCCCGCCCCCGGGGATTGGCTAGGCTCCGCCGCGATTCCCGTCACGAACCGAGGAGCCGTGCCCGATGCCGAGCGAAGGGCCGCTGGAACTGAAGCGCCTGAACGTCCAGCCCGACTGGATCGACTACAACGGCCACATGAACGTCGCCTACTACCTGATCGCCTTCGACCGGGCCTACGACCTCTTCATGGAGCGCATCGGCATCAACCAGGACTTTCGCGACCGCACCGGCGGCACGATCTTCGCGGTCGAGGCCCACGTCTCCTACCAGGCCGAGCTCAAGGTCGACGCACCGCTGGTGCTCGCCCTCCAGGTCATCGGCTACGACCGCAAGCGCCTCAACACCTTCATGACGATGCACCACGCCGAGGAGGGCTTCCTCGCCGCCACGGTCGAGTGGATGAGCCTGTTCGTCGACCTCAACACGCGCCGGGTCCGCGAGATGCCGGACGAGATCTTCGACAAGGTCGAGGCGATCGGCCGGCCCCACGCCGCCCTGCCCCGGCCGGAGCTCGCCGGCAAGGCGATCACCATGCCGGCGCGCAAGTAGCGGGATCGCTCAGCCCTTCAGGTCCGACGCACCGCGACGCGCCAGCGCCTCGAAGGACTCGCCGGCCAGGGCGTAGGCGGTCCAGTCCGGCGGCTGGCGGAAGCCGAGGCTCTCGTAGAGCGCGCGCGCCGGCCGGTTCCAGGCGAGCGCCGAGAGCATCAGGCGCCGGCAGCCCTGGCGCTCGGCCTCGGCGGCGCAGGCGGCGAGCAGCGCCTTGCCGATGCCCTGCCCGCGCGCCGTCTCGCGCACCACCAGGTCCTCTACGTAGAGCCCGGCCTCGCCGGCGAAGGTGCTGTAGATCGGAAAGAACAGCGCCAGGCCCAGGACCTCCGACGCCGCGCCCCCCTGCGTGCTGCCGCCCGGCCGCTCGGCGAGCAGGCAGCCGAAGCGGGGGGTGGCTCCGAAGCCGGCGCGGCGCAGCCCGGCCTCGTCGATCCGGAAGGCGTCGAGCAGCTTCTCGAAGGTGGCGAGCTCGCGCAGCAGGGCGAGCATGACCGGGCAGTCCGCCTCGACGGCGGGGCGGATCGCGAAGTCCGTCACGGGCAGGGCTCCTCTCGGTGGCGGTGGGCGACGACGCCGGCATGACCCGCGGTGCCCAGACCTGCGGCGGCTTGTGCCGACGCGGCCGGCGGCCGCAGTCTATCCAGAACGGACAGTCTAGAGTGATCGCCACGCGACGGAACAGGGGGGCGGGCCGCGGCCGGCGGCCCGCCGGCCGGGCAGGATGACGGACGGCAGCAAGCAGAGCGCAGAGCCAGGACGCGGGAGCGAGGCCTCGCGCCCGCCGCCGCTGCCGTCCGGGCGCCGGCTGCTCGAGGGCCTGCGCGAGATCGCCAGCACGCACTACCTGATCATCGGCGTCGCGCCGGTGCTGATCGGCCTGCTGTCCGGCGGCGCCTCGATCGCCTTCCGCTGGCTGATCGAGGGCGTGCAGTGGCTTGGCTACGGCGTCGGCGGCGAACGCCTGGCGAGCCCCGCCGCGGCGCTCGACTGGTGGCACCTGCTGGCGATCCCGACCCTCGGCGGCCTCGTCGTCGGCCTGCTGATCCGCTACCTGATGCCCGGCCGCCGGCCTCAGGCGGTCGCCGAGGTCATCGAGGCGGCGGCACTGAAGGGCGGGCGCATGTCGCTGACGACGGGCATCAAGGCCGCCCTCGTCTCCGCCGTCTCGCTCGGCGTCGGCGGCTCGGCGGGCCGCGAGGGGCCGGTCGTGCACCTCGGCGCGACGATCGGCTCGCACCTGGCGAGGCGCCTGCATCTCGGCCGGCGCCAGACGCGCATGCTGCTCGGCTGCGGCGTCGCCGCCGGCGTCGCCGCCTCGTTCAACGCCCCGATCGCCGGGGTCTTCTTCGCGCTCGAGGTGGTGGTCGGGCACTACGCGCTCTCGACCTTCGCGCCGATCGTCATCGCCGGCGTCATGGGCACGCTGGTCAGCCGCATGCACTACGGCAACTTCCCGGCCTTCATCCTGCCGCAGGCCCACGTCGACGTCTCGTTCTGGGAGTTCCCGGCCTTCCTGCTGCTCGGGCTGACCGCCGCGGTGGTCGCGCTGATCTTCATGAACGCGATCCTGCTGGCCGGCTGGTGCTTCGAGCGTACGCGCCTGCCGCCCTGGCTGCGTCCGGCGGTCGGCGGCCTGCTGGTCGGCGTCATCGCCCTGGAGTTCCCGCACGTCCTGGGCGTCGGCTACGAGGCCACCGACGCGGCCCTGCAGGAGCGCTACGGCCTGGTCCTGCTGCTCGCCCTGGTCGTCGCCAAGACGGCGGCGACGGCGCTGGCGCTGGGCGCCGGCTTCGGCGGCGGCATCTTCTCGCCCTCGCTGTTCGTCGGCGCGATGGTCGGCGGCGCCTTCGGCATCATCGCCGGCAGCGTCTTTCCCGAGCTCGCCTCCGACCACGGCGCCTACACCATCGTCGGCATGGGCGCGGTCGCCGGCGCGGTGCTGGGCGCGCCGATCTCGACCATCCTGATCGTCTTCGAGATGACCGGCGACTACGCCCTGACCATCGCGCTGATGATCGCCGTGGCGATCGCCAGCCTGATCGTCCAGCAGCTGCACGGCCATTCCTTCTTCACCTGGCAGCTGGCGCGCCGCGGCATCCTGGTGCAGGGCGGGCGCGACGTCGGGCTGCTGCGCGACGCGCGCGTACGCGGCCTGCTCGACCCGGCGGTCACCACCGTGGAGGCGTCGGCGAGCCTGGAGCAGGTCCGCGCGATCTTCGCCGGCGCCCGCTTCGGCGAGCTGGTGGTGGTCGACGGCGACGGCGTGATGAAGGGCCTGATCACCTATACCGAGCTCGCCTCGGTCGCCTTCGACGGCAAGCGCCACGAGGAGCTCGACGCCCTCTCGATCAGCCGCCGCAACCCGCCGCTGCTGACCGCCGACGACGGATTGGAGACGGCGATCCGCGTGTTCCGCCAGACCGGCGAGGCGCACCTGCCGGTGGTCGACGGTCGCGACAGCCGCAAGGTGCTCGGCCTCGCCCACGAGCACGAGGTCATGGCCGCCTACCACCGCGCCCTGCTGCAGAGCCGCGCCGAGGAGGGCGGCCCGGCCGCCTGAGGACGACGGGTGGCGCCGGGCGGCGCAGGCCTCAGCCCTTGAAGTTGCGCAGCACCGAGTCGGCGATCAGCCGCTTCGAGATGACGCCCTCGATCTCCTCGGGCGTCGGCACGCCGGCCGCGCGCGTGACCAGGACGCGCTCGGCGCCCCGGCGGTTCAGCCGCTTGAACAGGTCGAACATCGATTCCTCCGGCCGGCTCAGCACGAAGGAGCGGTCGGCAAGCTCGCCCAGCGTGCCTGTGCCGCGCACCTCCTCGAGAGAGCGCAGCGGGCCGACGACCGGCACGATTCCGTGTACCCGCCCGTCCTGCTCGACGACGATGTGGGTCAGAGTGCGGCCGCTGTCGGTCTGCGCTTCGGCCGCGCGCAGACGGCCCAGCGCCTCGTGCACCGACAGGCTCGCCGGCATCACCGTCAGCGCCCGCGTCATGACCTCCTCGGCGTGGCGCACCAGGAACATGTTGCCGTGGCGGTCCTTGGGAATGTAGCGGCCGCGCCAGGCCAGCTTGATGGTGTAGATGTTCTCCGGCGAGAGCGCCCGCCGCACCCCGATCGCCAGGGCCACCGCGACGATCATCGGCACGATGATGTTGTAGTCGCGGGTCATCTCGAAAATCATCGTGATCGCGGTCATCGCCGCGCCGGTCGAGCCGCCAACCATCGAGGCCATGCCGACCACCGCGAAGTCGGCGACGCCGAAGGCCGAGCCCGGCGCGACGAGCAGCCAGAGCACGCCGAAGGCGCCGCCCAGCGTCGCGCCGAGGAACAGCGAGGGCGAGAACACGCCGCCGGAGGAGCCGGTGCCGAGGGACAGCGTGGTGGCGACCAGCTTGGCGAAGAACAGCAGGCCGAGCAGCCAGACGCCGGTCATCTCGCCCTCGAGGATGGCCTGGATCGTGCCGTAGCCGACGCCGTCGACGAAGTAGTGCCCGTAGCCGACGAACAGGCCGTACATCATGGCGCCCAGCAGGCTCATGCCGAAGGCGTGGGTCAGATAGGGGTGGCGCTTCCAGAAGCCGCGGTCGAAGAAGACCTCCATGGCGGTCAGCAGGCGGATGAAGGCCCAGGCGCCGAGGCCGCAGAGCAGGCCCAGCACGACGAAGCCCGCCAGGGTCTGCAGCTGGATCGGGTGCAGCGCCGCCGTGTCGAGCAGCTGCATCTCGAAGGCCGGCGCCAGGCCGAAGGTGGTGCGGCCGATGTAGGTCGCGGTCCCGGTGGCGATGACCACCGGCAGGAAGGTCCGGGTGCTGACCTCGGGCAGCATCAGCTCGACGGCGAAGAGCACGGCGCCGAGCGGCGTGTTGAAGGTCGCGGCGATGCCGGCGCCGGCACCGGCCGCGACCAGCGTGATCCGCTGCCAGGGCGCGATCCGCACGAGCTGGCCGAGCGTCGAGCCGAAGGACGAGCCGATCTGGATGATCGGGCCCTCGCGGCCGACCGAGGCGCCGCTGCCGATCGACAGCGCCGAGGCGAAGGACTTGACGATCGCGACCACGGGCCGGATCCGGCCCTCCCGGTAGTAGATCGCGTCCATGACCTCCGGCACGCCGTGGCCCTTGGCCTCCGGCGCGAAGCGGCGGACCAGGAAGACGACGCCGAGCCCGCCGACCACCGGCACCAGGACGACCAGCGGCCCCCAGGCGCTCTCCGGCGTGAAGGAATCGCCGGCCGCCCGCAGCGACAGCTCGCCGAAGAAGAAGAGGTTGTGGATCGCCGAGATCAGCAGGCGGAAGAAGATCGCCCCGTAGCCCGTGACGATGCCGACCAGGAGCGCCAGACCGCCCAGCATCCAGAGGGAGAGCTGGCGTTCTTCCTGGATCGTCTGCATCGCCGGGGGCCGTCCTCGCTGGCTTCGCGTCGGCGCCGGGGGAAGGGCGCCGGACGCGCGTACCCCCGCACCGTCCGCGCGACCCTAGCGGCGGCCCCCGAAGGAGTCCACGCGCCGGCCCGCCGCTCTGCGTCGCCGGCAGTCCTGCACTGCGGCCGGCGGGACTCGATGGATGCCCGGCTCTACAGCGTCTGGTCGAGCCGCAGAAAGTCGTAGCGGTCGGCCGAGGTCAGCGTCAGGCTGCGCCGGCCGTCGGGGCCGAGCAGCGACAGCTCGACCTCGACCCCGGCGTCGCCCAGCGCCCAGAGCTTGCGGTAGAAGTCGGCGAGGCCGGCGACCCGTTCGCCGCCGACCGCGACGACGACCTCGCCGGGCTCGATGCCGGCCTCGGCCGCGGGCCCGCGCTCGGCGACGCGGGTCACCACCACCTGGCCGCGCAGCTCCTGGCTGTAGAGCCCGAGCCAGGGGCGCGGCGCCGCGCGGGTTCGCCCGAAGCTGACCAGCTCGCCGTAGATCGGCTTCAGCGCGTCGATCGGCACGTACATGTTGCCGGGCACGACCGGTCCGCCGCCGGGCCCGGCGCCGAGACTGTCGCCGACCTGCAGCGAGCCGATGCCGACCAGCCGGCCGCGCCCGTCGACCAGCGCCGCGCCCGCCCAGTCCGGCCGGCGCGGCGCCGCGAACAGCGCGTCGGGCAGCAGGTATTCCCAGTAGCCGGCGAAGTCCCGGCGGGCGAGCAGCAGCGCCGGCGCCACCGAGGGCTCGCCAGACTCCCAGGCGACGCTGAGCAGCGGCTGGCGGACCGCGACCGCCGCCGACTCGCCGATCGCCATGGCCTCGAGGCCGAGCGGCCGGGTCGCGCGCAGGATGCCGAAGCCGGTGTCGTAGTCGTAGGCCAACACCTCCGCCGGCACCCGCCGGCCGCCGGCCGCGGGATCGCCGACCAGCAGGTCGACGGCCGCGGCCTCCAGCACGACGTAGCCGATGGTCAACACGAGGCCGTCGGCGCCGTCGACGACGACGCCGGTGCCGCGCCGCGTCTGGCCGAGCGAGTCGGCGGTCCGGCCCTCGGGCAGGATCGTCGCCTCGACGCCGACCACGGCGCTGAGGTCGAGCTCGAGGCCCTCCGGCAGCCCGGACGGGGACGGCGCGGTCTGGGCGGCCGCGCCGGCGGCGAGCGACGGCAGCAGCAGCAGCAGAGCGAACAGGAGCTTGCGCATGGCTCACGCCCTTCCAGGAAAGACCAAGCGTCCCTGAAAGAGTTGATCCGGCACGCGGCCCTGGCAAGGGCGCCCGGCGGCAGCGGGCCTTCGCCGGGCGGGGCAGCAGCCCGGGCCCCGCTCAGTCCTCCAACAGGTAGCCGGTGCGGTGCGCCAGCCTTTCGCGCCCGACGACCTTGGCGACCGAGGCCCCGGCGGACACGAACTTGTGAGAGCAGCGCGACAGCAGGAAGCCGTCGGTGGCCGATCGGATCTCCTGGCGCGCGGCCTGCGGATCCTCGGCCGCCGGGTCAATCAGGTCGGCGATCGTCTCGCCCTTGGCGACCAGCGCGCCGAGGCCGACCCGGTAGCTGAGCACGCCGGCGGCCGGCGCCTTGACGGTGTCGCAGGCCTCCAGGTCGGTCGCCTCGCAGAGCGCCGGCGGGAGCTCCCCGGTCTCCCCGCCCTCGCCCTCCAGGTAGCCGCGCCGGACCAGCACCCGCAGGATCGCCTCGGCGTCGCGGCACGCGACCTCGTCGTGGACGTCGGCGGTGCCGCGCAGCTCGACCGTGGCCGCCTGGCAGGCCGGCTGGATCGGCGCGTCCGGGAAGCGCCGGGCCAGCCGCAGCCAGGGCCCGGAGAAGGCCTCGTCGAAGGAGCCGCCGCCGGAATCCTCGGCGAGCAGCACGGCCTGCGCGCCGAGCTCGCGCGCCAGGTCCTCCAGCGCCGGCCAGTGCTGGGGGATGATGAAGAGGTGGAACAGCGCCTCGTCGTCGCAGTGCAGGTCGAGCACCAGGTCGGCGTCGCAGGCCTGGCGGGCCAGCGCCAGGCGCAGGCGGTCGAGCTCCTTGCTCGGCTCCGGCTGGCGCGCCAGCGCGGTCTTCAGGGTCTCGCGGATCAACGCGACGTTGGCCTCGGCGTCCTCGGTCAGGCGGCCGTCGAGTTCCTCGCCCACGAGCGCGTCGAGCTCCGGCCAGTGGCGGTTGAAGTTGCCGCCGCCGGACAGCTCGTAGCGGCCGAGCTGCTGGCCGTTGACGAACTGCCCCAGCCCGACCGGATTGGCGTAGGGCACCAGCACGACCTGGCCGCTGAGGCGGCCGGCGGCCTCGGCCTCGTCGAGCAGCCGCGTCAGGTGGTGGGCGACCAGCAGGCCGGGCGTCTCGTCGGCGTGCAGCGAGGCCTGGATGTAGGCCTTGGGACGCGCCGCCTCGTCGCCCCAGCGGTAGACGCGCAGGACCCGCTCGGTGCCGGGGGCCGGACGGGACAGGACGATGCGTTCGACGTGACGGGGCATGGAGCGGCTCGCGCTGGGAAGAGGGGCCGCGATCTTTGGCCCGCCGGCGCGGAAAAATCCAGTGCCCGCCACCCGATCGCGCCGCCGCCCTGCCGACTCGCGCCGGCCGGCGCTATATAGTGTCCCCATGTCCTCTTCCGAACGCGCCTCCGAGGCTCCCGCCGCGCCGCCCTCGCCGACGGACGGCCGCCAGCCGCCCTGGTTCGCCGGGCTCAACGAGCCGCAGCGCCGGGCCGTGCAGGCGCTCGACGGGCCGGTGCTGATGCTCGCCGGCGCCGGCACCGGCAAGACCCGTGCGCTGACGGCGCGGCTCGCCCAGCTGCTGTGGAGCGGCAAGGCGGCACCCGGCCAGATCCTGGCGGTGACCTTCACCAACAAGGCGGCGCGCGAGATGAAGGACCGCGTCGCCGCGCTGCTCGGCATCGCCTCGGTCGAGGGCTGGTGGATGGGCACCTTCCACGCCCTGGCCGCGCGCATCCTGCGCCGCGAGGCCGAGGCGGTCGGCCTGAAGCCGAGCTTCACGATCCTCGACCCCGACGACCAGCTGCGGCTGATGAAGCAGCTGGTCGCCGCCGAGGGCATCGACGACAAGACCTGGCCGGCGCGCATGCTGCTCAGCGTCGTCGAGCGCTGGAAGGACCGCGGCCTGACCCCGGACAAGGTCTCGACGGCCGAGGCCGGCGACCTCGCCGGCGGCCGCATGCAGAAGCTCTACGCCGCCTACCAGGCGCGCCTGCTCGAGCTCAACGCCTGCGACTTCGGCGACCTGCTGCTGCACTGCCTGACCATCTTCCAGGCCAACGAGGAGGTGCTGAAACGCTACCAGCGCCAGTTCCGCTACATCCTGGTCGACGAGTACCAGGACACCAACGTCGCGCAGTACCTCTGGCTGCGGCTGCTCGCCGCCGGCCACCGCAACCTCTGCTGCGTCGGCGACGACGACCAGTCGATCTACGGCTGGCGCGGCGCCGAGGTCGGCAACATCCTGCGCTTCGAGCAGGACTTTCCGGGCGCGACGGTGGTCCGGCTGGAGCGCAACTACCGCTCGACGCCGCACATCCTGGGTGCCGCCTCAGGCCTGATCGCCAACAACGAGAGCCGCCTGGGCAAGACGCTCTGGACCGAGGGCGACCAGGGCGAGAAGGTCCGGGTGCGCGGGCTCTGGGACGGCGAGGCCGAGGCGCGCTTCGTCGGCGAGGAGATCGAGGCGCTGCAGCGCAAGGGCCACGCTCTCGCCGAGATCGCGATCCTGGTGCGCACCGGCGCCATGACCCGCGAGTTCGAGGAGCGCTTCGTCTCGATCGGCCTGCCCTACCGCGTGGTCGGCGGCCCGCGCTTCTACGAGCGCCGCGAGATCCGCGACGCCCTGGCCTACCTGCGGCTGATCGCCCAGCCCGACGACGACCTCGCCTTCGAGCGCATCTTCAACGTGCCCAAGCGCGGCCTCGGCGACGCCGCCCTGCAGACCCTGCAGCAGCTGCGCCGGGCCCAGGGCGTCTCGCTGTTCCAGGCCGCCCGCCTGGCCGTCGGTACCGAGGAGCTGCGCCCCCAGGCACGGCGCTCCCTTGGCCAGCTGATCGAGGGCTTCGAGCGCTGGCAGGCCCAGGCCAGCGCGGTGCCGCACCCGGAGCTGGCCGAGATCGTCCTCGACGAGTCGGGCTACACGGCGATGTGGCAGCAGGACAAGTCGATCGAGGCACCCGGCCGCCTGGAGAACCTCAAGGAGCTGATCGACGCGCTGGCCGAGTTCGAGACCCTGGCCGGCTTCCTCGAGCACGTCTCGCTGGTCATGGAGAACCTGGAGGACTCGGGCGCCGACCAGGTCACGATCATGACCCTGCACGCCGCCAAGGGCCTGGAGTTCGACACGGTCTTCCTGCCCGGCTGGGAGGAGGGGCTGTTCCCCAACCAGCGCGCGCTCGACGAGACCGGGCTGCGCGGCCTGGAGGAGGAGCGGCGCCTCGCCTACGTCGGCCTGACCCGGGCGCGCCGGCGGGCCATCGTCTCCTTCGCCGCCAACCGGCGGATGCACGGCTCCTGGAACGCGGCGATCCCCTCGCGCTTCGTCGACGAGCTGCCGGCCGACCACGTCGAGCAGGAGAGCGACCAGGGCCTCTACGGCGCCGCCGCGGCGACCTGGGGCGGCGGCGGCGCCTTCGGCGGCGGCTTCAGCGAGTGGGGCGAGACCCGCTGGTCGCCGGGCATGCTGCGCGCCCAGAAGGCCAGGGAGAGCAGCGCTTCCGGAGGCGGCGGCCGCTCCGGCTCGCCGACGCTCGAGCTCAAGGCCCGCCGGGTCGAGAGCGTGCCCAAGCAGAGCCACGGCTTCGCGGCCGGCGAGCGGGTCTTCCACCGCAAGTTCGGCTACGGCGAGGTCATGGTCGTCGAGGGCGACCGCCTGACCGTCGAGTTCGACCACAGCGACCAGAAGAAGGTCATGGCCGCCTTCCTGGTGCCCGCCGACCAGGCCGGCTGAGCCTCCGCGGCCGCGCCGCCGCGGCTTCCGTCGACACGCCACAATTCCGCCCCGCCGTCACCCGAGGGTCGTCCCATTGCCCGCCATCTCTAGCGCCAGGGGACGGCGGCGGCCGGTGCGGCCGCCCCGTCGTCGAATGGACGAAGGAGAGACGGAAATGCGGACCCTGACCCTCGCCGCGGCCCTGGTCGCCGCCCTCGGCCTCGCCGGCTGCTCCGGCATGAGCAACGAGACGCAGCGCACGCTGTCGGGCGGCGCCATCGGCGCCACGGTCGGTGCCGCCGGCACCGCCCTGACCGGCGGCTGCGTCGCCTGCGGCGCGGCGATCGGCGGCGCGGTCGGCGCCGGCGCCGGCTACCTGTCGGACAAGATCGACCTCGACTGACCGCGGCGGGCAGGCACGCCCCCTGCCCCTCGCTCGGCGTGCCGGGCTCCCGGCGGCGGGAACATCGCCGGGGGGGCTTGGTTGTCGAGTGCATGAACAGTACCGGACAGACAGGCGGGAGCCCTTCCCTCTGGCGCCGCCTGACATCCCGGATGAACCCTGTCGTGTTCATCGGGTCGGCTCTCGTCGTCGTCGCCTTCGTGATCGCGGGCGGCGTCTTCACCGACAGTGCCGCCGCGCTGTTCAAGGCGACGCAGCGCAACGTCTCGCGCTACTTCGGCTGGTACTACGTGCTGAGTGTCACCGGCTTCCTGCTGGTCTCGATCGGCCTGCTGTTCACGCCGGCGCGCCACGTGCGCCTGGGCGGCCGGGACGCCAGCCCCGACTTCGGCCTGCTCGGCTGGTTCTCGATGCTGTTCGCGGCCGGCATGGGCATCGGCCTCGTCTACTTCGGCGTGGCCGAGCCGCTGTTCCACTACGCGACGCCGCTCGAGGCCGAGGCCGAGACGCCGGCGGCGCTCACCGAGGCGATGCGCCTGTCCTACTTCCACTGGGGCCTGCACGCCTGGGGCATCTACATCGTGCTGGCCCTGGCAATCGCGCATGCCCACTTCAACCGCGGCCTGCCGCTGGCCCCGCGCTCGGCCCTCGAGCCGCTGATCGGCGAGCGCTACAAGGGGCCGATCGGCGACGGCGTCGACATCCTCTGCACGGTCGGCACGCTGCTCGGCGTCTCGACCTCGCTCGGCCTCGGCGCGATGCAGCTCAACGCCAGCCTCAACGGCTTCTTCGGCTGGCCGGAGGCGACCTGGGTCCAGGTCGCGCTGATCGCGGCCATCACCCTGGTCGCGACCGTCTCGGTGGTCACCGGCGTCAAGGGCGGGGTGCAGCGGCTGAGCCAGGCCAACATCGGCCTCGCCGGCCTGCTGCTGGTCTTTGTGCTCGCCGTCGGCCCGACGCTCTACATCGTCGAGCTCTTCGTCACCAGCCTCGGCGGCTACCTCCAGTCGCTGCCGAGGATGAGCCTCTATCTCGACCCCGGGCCGGACAGCGACTGGCAGGCGACCTGGACGCTGTTCTACTGGGGCTGGTGGATTTCCTGGGCGCCCTTCGTGGCGATCTTCATCGCGCGCATCTCCAAGGGCCGGACGGTCGGCGAGTTCGTCCTCGGCGTCCTGCTGGTGCCGACCCTGGTGACCTTCTTCTGGCTCAGCGTGTTCGGCGGCACCGGGCTCTACCTGCAGAGCAACGGGGCGGCGGAGCTGCTCTCGGCCGTGCAGGAGAACGAATCGGTGTCCTTGCGCGCCCTCCTGCAGGCGCTGCCCCTGGCGTCGATCTCGACCGTCGTGGCGACGCTGGTGATCGCGATCTTCTTCGTGACCTCGTCGGATTCCGGCTCGCTGGTCGACGACATGGTGACCTCGGGCGGCGACCCGAACCCGCCGAAAGCACAGCGCGTGTTCTGGGCGACCGCGGAGGGCGTGGTGGCGGTGACGCTGCTGCTGCTCGGCGGCCTGACGGCGATCCGCAACGCCGCGATCAGCCTCGGACTGCCGATGTCGCTGGTGCTGATCGCCGGGGCCTTCGCGATGGTGCGCGCACTGCACCGCGATCCGATGGCCCGGGCGGCGACAGGCGGCCGGGTCGGCTCGGGCGGCCCGGCGCAGGGCGACTAGCCGGGCGGGCCGGACGGCGCGACCGGCGGCACTCGCCGCTTGACCGGCGGCGCGGCCTGGGCCAGAGGCTGCGGCATGTCCGCGATCTACCGCCTGAGCCTGCTGGCGCCGGCCGCCGCCGCCGAGCAGTTCGACCGTGCCATCGCCCCCCTGGAAGGAGCGCTGGCGACCGACGTGCCCGACAGCCAGGGACGCGTGCGCATGACCTGGTACTTCGGCGACCAGCCCGACCGCCCCTGGGTCACCGCGCGGCTCGCCGCCGCCTCGCTGGCCCAGGGCATCGCCCTGCCCGACTTCGAGCTCGGCCTGCTGCCCGAGACCGACTGGGTCGCCGAGAGCCAGGCCGAGCTGCAGCCGATCACCGCCGGGCGCTTCTTCGTCCACGGCAGCCACGTCACCGGGCCGGCGCCGGCCGGCACGATCCCGCTGCTGATCGACGCCAACCAGGCCTTCGGCACCGGCCGCCACGAGACGACCTACGGCTGCCTGGTCGCGCTCAGCGCGCTGGCCCGGCGGCACCGCTTCCGGCGCGTGCTCGACCTCGGCTGCGGCTCGGCGGTGCTGGCGCTGGCGGCGCTGCGGCTGTGGCCGGCCGCCCGCGTGCTGGCCGCCGACATCGACCCGGCGGCCGTGCGGGTCGCCGCCGAGAACGTGCGCATCAACGGCAGCCTGCCCGGCCGCGGCGGCATCGAGACGCTGGGCGCCACCGGCTACGCCCATCCCCGGCTAGAGGCGGCCGCGCCCTACGACCTGATCGTCGCCAACATCCTGGCCGGCCCGCTGTGCCGGCTGGCGCTCGGCACCGCGCGCCATCTCGCGCCCGGCGGACTGGTCGTGCTGTCGGGGCTGCTGGTGCGCCAGGAGCGGCGCGTGCTGGCCAAGCACCGGGCGGTCGGGCTGCGGCTGGTCGAGCGCCGGCACTTCAACGAGTGGTCGGTGCTGGTGATGCGCAGGCCGGGGTGAGGCGCAGGCCGGGGTGACCCGGCGCCTCTTGCCGCGGCGTCACCGCTGCGCTCATAGTCGACGCAGGCCCATCGGGGGCCGCCGTCCTTGCCGGCGCTCGACGCCCGGGCAAGGCGGGTTGTGCTGGCGCCCGGAGTCGTCAGGACAGGTCGTCGATGCTCGAAGGGGATCTCGTCGAGGCGATCCGCTCGCCGGCGCTACGGCGTCTCGTGGCCTACTGGCGGCAGCGGCATGCGCCGGACGGCGGCCTGCCGTCGCGGCCGGACATCGACCCGGCCGACTTCGTCTGGCTGCTGGGCCGTGTCTTCCTGATCGACGTGCTGCGCCCGGAGTCGCCGGGCGGGCCGGGACTCGACTTCCGCTTCCGGCTGTTCGGCTCGCAGATGGCGCAGGTCTATGGCGGCGACCTGACCGGGCGCCGGCTGTCGGAGATCGACGACCGGGAGTTCGCGGCGGCGCTGCGTCCGGACTACCTCGGCGTGGTCGAGACCGCACGACCCTCGCACCGCCAGGGCGCGCTCGAATGGATGGGCCGCGGCTTCATCGGCTACGAGCGCGTGCTGCTGCCGCTGGCCGGCCCGGCGGCACGGGTCGACATGCTGCTCGGTGCGACCGTCTACGACCTGCCCGAGAACGGCGCGCGCGGCGGTCGCTGACCGCGCGAGAAAGGAACGGGACGAGCCGGCGATCGGCCCGTCCCGCTAAGGCAGGGTCGGCAGTGAAGGCCGGCGCGGCGTCGCGCCGGTCGCTCGCCGGGTCAAGCCGCGGCGCGCGTGTCGTGGCGCTCGACCAGGTCGACGGCCTGGGCGGCCCGCAGGTCGCGCGACTGCTTGAGCGGGGCGAAGAGGATCACGGCGGCGTCCCGCAGGGCGCTGACGGCCTCGACGACCATGGTGTTGGCCGGCGCGGTCATGCGCTCGGCGGTGCCGCCGACGCTGCCCGGCTCGATGCCGATGTCGCGCAGCATCCGCGCGTCGAGCACGGAGAGCTCCCGGATCGTCTGGTTCTCGGCGCGCACGCGCGCGACCCAGGCGCCCAGACGGGTCCACCAGTGCTCGCCGGCGGGCACGGCGTCGCGCGAGCACTCGAGAGCCCGGCGGCGGATCTCGGAGCGGGTCAGGCCGATGTCGGCGAGCACGGCCGAGTCGAGCTGGCTCAGCTCGTCCAGGGTCCGGCGGTAGACGGCGTGGCGGCGCAGCGCGGCGCCGAGCGCCGAGAGGCCGCTCGCCGCGGCGAAGCCGCGGAAGGCCTTGCCGGCGATCCGGCCGACGTAGCGGGACTGCTCGCGGCGGGCGCGCTGGACGAGGCGCTCGGCGTCGTCGAGGAAAAGGGAGGCGTCGAGGCGGCGTTCGCTCTCGAGCTCGGTCAGGCGGGTCATCGTTCGATCCTTCCGTTTATCTGCTTCTTCGATCGTCGCCCGCCTCCATCAGGAACAATAGGAGCGAGCGTTCACTCAATGAGATAGACCCGAGGCGCCATAAGCATCAGCGGGCATTTTGCACTGCAGCATTGTGGGGCCCGCATGCCTTGCGTTAAGGGATTCTCAGGGCCTCGCGTGGCCTTCTGGAGCAGTCTGGCAGGCTCTCGCCGCCGCTCGCCGGCAGCGGTCCTTGCTGGCCGGGCCCGGGCGTCCTAGCTTTGCCTCATGAGCCCCGACAGCCTGCAAACCCCGACCGCCCAGCGCCTCGGCGCCCTGCGCCGCGAGCTCGCCCGCCGCGGCCTCGACGGCTTCGTCGTGCCGCACGCCGACGAGCACCAGAGCGAGGAACTGACGCCCGCCGCCCAGCGCCTGACCTGGCTGACCGGCTTCGACGGCTCGGCCGGCACCGGCGCCGTCCTGGCCGAACGCGCGGCGCTGTTCGTCGACGGCCGCTACACCCTGCAGGCACGCCAGCAGATCGACACGCAGCTGATCGAGCCGCGCCACGTCACCGAGCAGCCGCTCGCCGACTGGCTGGCCGAGCACCTCGGCGGCGGCCGCCTGGGCTACGACCCGCGCCTGCACAGCCGCCTCCAGGCGCGGCGCCTGGAGGAGGCCTGCCGCCGGGCCGGCGGCGAGGCAGTGGCGGTCGAGGAAAATCCGGTCGACGCGGTCTGGCAGGACCGCCCGGCAGCGCCGGCGGCCCTCGCCCTGCCGCATCCCCTGGTCTTCACCGGCCAGTCCTCCGAGGACAAACGCACGGCCCTGGCGGCACAGCTGCGCGAACGCCGGCTGGCGGCCGCGGTGCTGACCCTGCCCGATTCGATCGCCTGGCTGCTCAACGTGCGCGGCGGCGACGTGACGCGCACGCCGCTGGTCCATAGCTTCGCCATCCTGCGCGACGACGGCAGCGTCGACTGGTTCGTCGATCCCGTGAAGGCGGCGGGCGATGCGCTGGCCGACCATCTCGGCAATCGGGTCGCACGGCGCCCGCCCGAGGAGCTGGGCGAGGCCCTGGAATCCCTGGGTCCGGTGCGGGTGCTCGCCGACCCCGCCAGCGCCGGCGCCTGGATCTTCGACCGCCTGCAAGCCGGCGGCAGCGAGGTCGTCGAGGGCGACGACCCCTGCCTGCTGCCCAAGGCCTGCAAGAACGCGGTCGAGCTGGAGGGCACGCGCAAGGCCCACCGGCGCGACGGCGCGGCGCTCAGCCGCTTCCTGCACTGGCTCGAGGAGGCGGCGCCGAACGGCGACCTCGACGAGCTGACGGCGATCGAGCGGCTCGCCGCCTTCCGCGCCGACAACGAGCACTTCCGCAGCCTGTCCTTCGACACCATCGCCGGCAGCGGGCCGAACGGCGCGGTCATCCACTACCGGGCCAGGCCGGCGACCAACCGGCGGCTCGCGACCGGCGAGTTCCTGCTCGTCGATTCCGGCGGCCAGTACCTCGACGGCACCACCGACGTCACCCGCACCATCGCCATCGGCCCGGTCTCGGAGGAGATGCGCCGGCGCTTCACCCAGGTGCTCAAGGGCCACATCGCGCTGGCCCGCCAGCGCTTCCCGGCCGGCACCACCGGCAGCCAGCTCGACGCGCTGGCGCGCATGCACCTCTGGCAGGCCGGTGTCGACTTCGACCACGGCACCGGCCACGGCGTCGGCAGCTACCTCGGCGTCCACGAGGGCCCGCAGCGCATCTCCAAGCTGCCCAGCGGCGTCGCGCTGAAGCCCGGCATGATCGTCTCGAACGAGCCCGGCTACTACAGGGAAGGCGCCTACGGCATCCGCATCGAGAACCTGGTGGCGGTGGTCGAGGATCCCCGCGAGGGCGACGAGAAGCCGATGCTCGCCTTCGAGACCCTGACCCTGGCGCCGATCGACCGCCACGCCGTCGAGACCGCCCTGCTCTCGGCCGAGGAGCGCACCTGGCTCGACGCCTACCACGCCCGCGTCCACGAGGCCCTGGCGCCGCTGCTCGACGACGCCGACCGCTCCTGGCTCGATTCCGCGACGGCGCCGCTGCCGGGCTAGGGCGGAGAACCGGCGTTCCGCCGGTCGCTTGCATGGTTCGACAGGCTCACCATGAAGCGAGAGGAGGGAGTGGGGTGAGGTGCCTTGGGTCTACATTCTGCGATGCGCCGACGGCAGCTACTACACAGGCGTCGCGCAACGCGACCTAGAACGTCGAGTAGCAGAGCACAATGCGGGCAGCTTCGATGGCTGGACCGCCAGGCGTCGGCCGGTCGAGCTCGTCTTCGCGGAGGAGTTCCAGCTCGCTGTCCAGGCAACCGAGATGGAGCAGAGGATCAAGCGCTGGTCTCGAGCGAAGAAGGAAGCCCTGATCGCTCGTGACTGGGAGAAGCTGCGACAGCTGTCCCGATCTAAGACCGAGACCCGCCCCCATAAGTAACTCCTAACTCCCCCCAGAACCGCTTCATGGTGAGCCTGTTGTCCAGCCTGGAGACATGGTGGACAGGTGTCCGGAGACATGGTGGACACTCAGGCATCGGTTTCTTGCGGCTTGTTGAGGTCGAGCTGAGCGACGGTGAATG
>JAUILQ010000109.1 GCA_030433005.1 Alphaproteobacteria bacterium | reverse complement strand
CGTCGAGGTAGTGCGGCGCGCCGATGCCGACGAGATCGACCTCGCCCTGCGCCGCCTTGCGCAGGCCGGCGACCGAGCCGTTCTCGACGACCGTCATGTCCTGGCCGGCCTCCTTCGCGAGGCCGGACCAGACCACGCCGAGCGCGTAGTCGTCCGAGGTCGTGGAAACGCCCGAAAAGACGAGGTCCGCGGCCGGCGCCGTGCCGGCCGAGACGAAGAAGCCGGCCGCGACGGCCAGGCCGATGAGCCTGTTGGACATTCTTGTGTTCCTCCCGATTAGACTTCTTGTGTTCTGTCTGACAGAATGCTATTCAGTTTATTAGAACGCATGGAGCCCGTCAACGCGGCGCGGCGGCGAGGGCGCCGTGCCTCGACCAAGGCGGCCCGGAAAGCGGCAGGGAGAGCGCGGCAATGCCCGAGCGGAAGCAGGAGCAGAGGGTCGAGGCGGTCGAGCGCGCCCTGGGCCTGCTCGAATGCTTCGACGGCGAGGAGGACTCCCTGAGCCTCGCGGAGCTGTCGCGCCGCACCGGCCTCTACAAGAGCACCATCCTGCGCCTGGCCGCTTCGCTGGAGCGCTTCGGCTACCTGGTCCGGCGCGGCGACGGCCGCTACCGCCTGGGCCCGACGCTGTGGCGCCTGGGTTCGCTCTACCGCCGCAGCTTCGACCTGGCCGAGCTGATCCGCCCGGAGCTGAAGCTGCTGGTCGAGGCGACCGGGGAGACGGCCTCGTACTACGTTCGCGAAGGCGACAGCCGGGTCTGTCTCTATCGCCACAACTCGCCGAAGCCGATCCGCCACCACCTCAACGAGGGCCAGCGCCTCAGCCTCGAAGGCGGCGCCGCCTCGAAGGTCCTGACCAGCTTCTCCGATCCGCCGGAGGAGCGCGCCTGGACCGCGCAGCTGCGGCGCGACGGCTTCGGCGTCTCGCTGGGCGAGCGCGACCCGGAGATCGCCTCGGTCGCCGTGCCCGTCGTCGATCGACGCGGGCGCCTGCGCGGATCGCTCGCCGTCTCGGGACTGATCACGCGATTCGGCGAGGAACAGCGGCGGGTCGCGCGGCAGGCGCTGGAGGCCAGCGCCCGCCGGCTGAACGACCAGCTGAGCGACCGCGACTAGCGGCGACGCCAGACAGCAGGAGGACCGACCAGGACATGTCTCTCTACCCGCCCCCGCAGCGCATCGAGGCCACGGTCTGGAGCCGGATGCCGGAGAGCTACCGCCGCACCGGCGAGGTACCGGCCTGGGGAGCTGCGAACAAGCCCGGACACGCCCTCGACTCGTTCCTGGAAGGCCCGAGCTTCGACCGCGAGGGGCGGCTGTGGCTGGTCGACATCCCCTACGGCCGGGTCTTCGCCGTCGATTCCGACGGCGCCTGGACTCTGGTCACGGAATACGACGGCTGGCCCAACGGCCTGAAGATCCACCGCGACGGCCGCGTCTTCATCGCCGACTACCGCCGGGGCATCCTGACGCTGGACCCGGCGAGCGGCGAGGTCTCCCCGCTGCTGACGCACCGCTACTCGGAGCACTTCAGGGGCTGCAACGACCTCGTCTTCGACGCGTCCGGCCGGCTCTACTTCACCGACCAGGGCCAGAGCGGCCTGCACATGCCGAACGGGCGGGTCTACCGCTACGACCCTGACAGCGAGCGCCTGGACCTGCTGATCGACAACGGACCGAGCCCCAACGGCCTGGTCCTGAACGAGAGCGAGAACCTGCTCTACGTCGCCATGACCCGGGACAACGCGATCTGGCGCCTGCCCCTGATGGCCGACGGCGGCGTCTCCAAGGTCGGCCGCTTCGTTCAGCTCTCGGGCGGTCTCTCGGGCCCCGACGGCATGGCCCTGGCCGTGGACGGCAGCGTGCTGGTCGCCCATGCCGGCAACGGCTGCGTCTGGGGCTTCTCGCGCCTCGGCGAGCCGCTGTGGCGGATCGTCACTCCCGCCGGCCTGACCACCACCAACCTCGCCTTCGGCGGTCCCGACGGCCGCAGCCTCTTCATCACCGAGTCGGAGAGCGGCTCGATCCTGCGCGCCGAGCTGCCGGTCGCCGGCCGGCCGATGTTCTCGCACGCGGCCCCGGCCGGCTAGAGCGCTTTCGGCAGCAGGCCGTTCCGGCTATACCCGTCGGATCATGACTCCGATCACCGACAGCAAGACCCTGGCCGACCTCTGCGAGCGCCTGGCCCGGGCCGATTTCGTCACCGTCGACACCGAGTTCGTGCGCGACACGACCTACTGGCCGCGGCTCTGCCTGGTGCAGCTCGCGGGGCCGGACGACGCGGCCATCGTCGACCCGCTGGCCGAGGGCATCGACCTGGCGCCGCTGCTGCGCCTGCTCAACGACGAGCCGGTCGTCAAGGTGTTCCACGCCGCCCGCCAGGATCTGGAGATCTTCTTCCACATGACCGGCAAGGTGCCCTCGCCGGTCTTCGACACCCAGGTCGCCGCCATGGTCTGCGGCTTCGGCGACCAGGTCAGCTACGAGAAGCTGGCCAACTCGCTGGCCGGCGCGCGCATCGACAAGGGTGCGCGCTACGCCGACTGGCAGCGCCGACCGCTGACCGACCGCCAGCTCGAGTACGCCCTGTCCGACGTCACCCACCTGCGCAAGGCCTATCGCAAGCTCGAGCGCAAGCTGGAGAGGAACGGCCGCGCCGACTGGCTGAACGAAGAGATGGCGGTGCTGACCGACCCGGAGACCTACGACCTCGCGCCGGAGCGCGCCTGGCTGCGCCTCAAGACGCGCTCGCGCGACCGCCGTTATCTCACCGTCCTGCGCGCGCTCGCGACCTGGCGCGAGGAGGAGGCCCAGCGCCGCGACCTGCCGCGCAACCGCGTGCTGCGCGACGAGCAGCTGTTCGACATCGCCCAGCGCGCGCCGCAGAGCGTCAAGGAGCTGGCGCACACCCGCGGCCTCAACGAGGACTTCGCGCGCGGCCGCATGGGCAAGGGGATCCTGGGGGCGATCGAGGGCGCGCTGGCGCTGCCCCAGGACCAGTGGCCGAGCCTGCCCAAGGACGAGGCCCAGGTCGACGCGCCGGGACCGATCACCGACCTCCTGAAGATGCTGCTCAAGGTCAAGTGCGACACCGAGGGCGTGGCACCCAAGCTGGTCGCCAACAGCCAGGAGATCGAACGCCTGGCGGCCGGCGAGAACGAGGAGTCGCCGCTGCTCCACGGCTGGCGCTACGACGTCTTCGGGCGCGACGCCGAGGCCCTGATGGCCGGCCGCCTGGCGATCGCGGCGCGCAACGGCAAGGCGGTCGCCCTGCCGCTCGACGGCGGCGACTGAGGCCCCGGCCCGGCAGGCCCCGACCGATGCGCCGTCCCGCCGCCTCCTGCGCGCTGCTCGCCTGTCTGCTGGCCGGCGCCCCGGCCGTCGCCCAGGAGCAGGACGGTCGGCCGCCGCCCGAGCTGTCGCTGCCGGTGCTCTGCGAGATCGGCAGCGAGTGCGTGGTCCAGCAATACGTCGACGCCCATCCCGGGCCGGTCGCCAGGGACCACCTCTGCGGCACGCTGGCCTACGACGGCCACGACGGCACCGACTTCCGGGTCGCGACCACGGCCGACATGGCGCGCGGCGTGCCGGTGGTGGCCGCGGCACCCGGCACGGTGCGCGCAGTGCGTGACGGCGAGCCCGACGTCGACCCGGCCGAGCG
>JAUILQ010000077.1 GCA_030433005.1 Alphaproteobacteria bacterium | reverse complement strand
AGAGTTGCCGGCGACTGGCGGAGGGGGTGGGTTTCGAACCCACGAGGGGCTTGCACCCCTGCCGGTTTTCAAGACCGGTGCAATCGACCACTCTGCCACCCCTCCGGCCGGGCCGCCGCGGCGCGGCCCGAGGGGCTTAGCAAAGCCGGCGCCGGCGGGGAAGGGCTTGCCCCGGCGCGCCGGCTGGGGCAGGGGAGGCGTTCCGCCGAGGGGAGCGCCCTGATGGAGTACTGGCTCAACAAGCTGGTCTGGTGGCTGGCCAACGCCGAGACGCTGCTGCTGCTGGCGCTCGGGCTCGGCGGCCTGCTCGCGTGGCTGGGGCGCGGCGCCTGGCGGCGGCTCGGCGCGCGGCTGCGGGCGGCCGGCGTGGTCTTCGCGCTCGCCGTGGCCCTGCTGCCGCTCGACCAGCTGATCCTGGCGCCGCTCGAGCGCCGCTTCCCGCCGCCGCGGCCGCTGCCGGAGCGCGTCGACGGGGCGGTCGTGCTGGGCGGCGGCATCTCCGTGCGCATGAGCGGCCAGACCGGCCGCGCGGAACTCAATCAGGCCGGCGACCGTATCATCGCCATGCTCGAGCTCGCCGCCCGCTATCCCGACGCGCGCCTCGTCTACGCCAGCGGCTCCCACGAGGCCGACCGGCCGGCGACGACCGAGGCGGCGCTGGCCGCCCAGCTGGCGCTCGCCACCGGCGTGGCGCCGCAGCGGATCGCCCTGGAGGACCGCTCGCGCAACACCCACGAGAACGCCGCCGCGGCCTTCCAGCTCGTCCGGCCGCAGCCCGGCGAGCGCTGGCTGCTGGTCACCTCGGCACGGCACATGCCGCGGGCGATCGGCAGCTTCCGCGCCGTGGGATGGGAGCTCGAGGCCTATCCGGTCGACTTCGAGGTCTATCCCGAGGGGCCGCGTCTGGCCGTCGATTTCGCCGACCGCCTGGCCCGCTTCAACGCCGGCCTCAAGGAGTGGATGGGCCTGGCCGGCTACCGGCTGCTCGGCTGGACCGACAGCCTGTTCCCGGCGCCGCGCCGCGCCCGGTCGCAATGACGCGATCCCGATCCCGCTTCGCCCGACTCGCCTCGCGTGGCAGAAGTCTGCCTGCACCGAACCCGGAGGTTCCGACCCATGCGCCCTTCCTTGTTGCTGCGCCGCTCGCTTCCCTGCCTGCTCGGCACCGCCCTGCTGCTCGGCCTGCCGGGCTGCGCGGCGCAGAGCGTGGCCGCCGGTGACGCAGGCGCCGAGGCGGGGGCGACCGCGGCCCAGGTCGCTCAGGACGAGGCCCGGCGGCCCTCGTTCGGGGCCTGGCTGGCCGACCTGAAGGCCGAGGCCAGGCAGCGCGGCATCTCGCAGGCGACCCTGGACGCGGCCTTCGCCGGTATCGACGCGCCGATCGAGCGGGTCGTCGAGCTCGACCGCAAGCAGCCCGAGTTCACCCTGACCTTCTGGAACTACCTGGAGCGCGCGGTCAGCGACCAGCGGGTCGCGACCGGGCAGGAGCTCTACAGCCGCCACCGCCAGTTGCTCGACCGCGTCGAGGCCGAGTACGGCGTGCCGGGCCGCTTCCTGGTCGCCTTCTGGGGCCTGGAGACGAACTACGGCCAGAACTTCGGCAGCTACTCGGTGATCCACGCCCTGGCGACCCTGGCCTACGACGAGCGGCGCAGCGACTTCTTCCGCCGCGAGCTGCTGACCGCGCTGCAGATCATCGAGGCCGGCGACATCCAGCCGGCGCGCATGGAGGGCTCCTGGGCCGGCGCCATGGGCAACCTGCAGTTCATGCCCTCGACCTTCCAGCAGCATGCGGTCGACGCCGACGGCGACGGCCGCCGCGACATCTGGGGCAGCCTGCCGGACGTCTTCGCCTCGGCCGGCAAGTTCCTCAGCGACCTCGGCTGGAACGCCGGCGAGACCTGGGGCCGCGAGGTCCGGCTGCCCGAGGGCTTCGACCACGGCCGCTCGTCGATCGAGACCTATCCGGAGAACAGGCTGCCGCTGTCGGAGTGGGCGCGCCTCGGCGTGCGCCGCGCCGACGGCGGGCCGCTGCCGCAGGGCACCGGCGTCTCCGAGATGCGCGCGGCGCTGCTGCTGCCGGCGGGCCACGAGGGCCCAGCCTTCCTGGTCTACGACAACTACGCGCGCGTGCTCGACTGGAACCGGTCGATCCTCTACGCCCTGGCCGTCGGCATCCTGGCCGACCGCATCGAGGGCGCGCCGGGCCTGGTCGCCGAGCCTTCGGCGGTCGACCAGCGGCTGACCCGCGAGCAGGTCACCGAGATCCAGACCCACCTGGCCCGGCTCGGCTTCGACGTCGGCGCCGCCGACGGTCGCGTCGGCCCGCAGACCCGCGGCGCGATCCGGGCCTACCAGCGCTCGCGCGGCTTCCCGGCCGACGCGCTGGCCGACCCGACGCTGCTGACGCGCCTGCGTCGGGAAGCCTAGAGGATGACCGAGCGGCCGCGCGGCTTGCAGGGCCACGGCGCCGCCTGATAGCGTGCGCTACTGCTGGAAATCCTGCACCAGGGAACTACAAGATGTTGCGGTTTTCCGCCCGACTGGTCGGGGGCCTGGCGCTGGCCGCGCTGCTCGGCCTGAGCGCCTGCACCGAGGTGCAGTTCGCCGCGCAGACGGCGAAGTCGCTGGCCGGACCGCCGGGCAGCGAGAAGCTCGGCCGCTACAAGGTCGGCAACCCCTACCAGATCGGCGGCAAGTGGTACTACCCGAAGGCGGACCTGGACTACGACGAAACCGGCATCGCCTCCTGGTACGGCCCGGGCTTCCACGGCCGCGACACCGCGAACGGCGAGCGCTACGACCAGAACGACCTGACGGCCGCGCACCCGACGCTGCCGATGCCGACCCTGGTCGAGGTCACCAACCTCGAGAACGGCCGCGTGCTCAACGTCCGGATCAACGACCGCGGTCCCTACAAGAACGGCCGCATCATCGACCTCTCCAAGCGGGCCGCCGAGCTGCTCGACATCACCCGCAACGGCACCGCCAAGGTGCGGGTGCGCGTGCTGCGCGACGAGAGCCTGCAGCTCGCCGCCGTGGCGCAGGGCAAGTCGCCGGAGATGCTGGCCCAGGCCCGGAGCGACGCACCGCCGGCCGTGCCGGTCGCCTCGGTCTCGGCCGAGCCGCTGCCCGGGACGCCCGAGCCGCCGCAGCCGCGCGCGCGCGTCCAGGCCCCGCCGGCGGTCGCGCGTTCGGCGCCCCAGGAGCCGCTGCCCCTGCCCGACGGCCAGCTGACCCGCACGGCGGTGCTGCCGAGCTCGATCTTCATCCAGGCCGGCGCCTTCACCGAGCCCGTCAACGCCCAGCGCCTGGCCGGGCGGCTCGACCCGCTGGGCCCGGTCAGCGTCTCGCCGGCCAGCGTCAATGGGACGCGCTTCTATCGCGTCCAGCTCGGCCCGCTGGCCAGCGTCGACGAGGCTGATATGCTGCTGTCCCGGCTGATCGGCTACGGCTTCTCGGACTCCCAGGTGGTGGTCCGCTAGACCCCGAAGGCCGCGCCCGGCGGCGCGGCGCAGCCGCCGGACCTGAGCGGCCGCCGGACCTGAGCGATTGCGCGTGGAGTGACGATGCTGCGACACCGACTGCTTCTGCCCGCGGCCCTGCTGGCCGCGCTGCTGCTGGCGCTGCCCGGCGGCTCGACGGCCGCGACCTTCGAGACCCAGGCCGAGGAAGCCATCCTGATCGACCTGAGCACCGGCACGGTGCTGTTCTCGAAGAAGCCCGACCAGGCGATCCCGCCGGCCTCGATGTCGAAGATGATGACGACCTACATGGTCGCCGACGCCATCGAGGAAGGGCGGATCTCGCTCGACGACGAGTTCCTGGTCAGCGAGAAGGCCTGGCGCAAGGGCGGCTCGAAGATGTTCGTCGAGGTCGGCAACCGGGTCCGCGTCGAGGACCTGCTGCGCGGCGTCATCGTGCAGTCCGGCAACGACGCCTCGATCGTGCTGGCGGAGGGCCTGGCCGGCAGCGAGGAGGCCTTCGCCGAGCGGATGAACGAGACCGCCGAGGCGATCGGCTTGACCAACAGCCGCTTCGCCAATGCCACCGGCTGGCCCGACCCGCAGCACTACATGACCGTGCGCGACCTCGCGACGCTGGCGATCCGGATCATCAAGGACCACCCGGATCTCTATGACATCTATGCGGAAACCGACTTCACCTGGCACGACATCAAGCAGTCGAACCGCAACCCGCTGCTCTATCGCAACGTCGGCGCCGACGGCCTGAAGACCGGGCACACCGAGGAGGCCGGCTACTGCCTGACCGCCTCGGCCGAGCGCGACGGGCGCCGGCTGGTGCTGGTCGTCGCCGGGCTGCCGTCGGTGCGGGCCCGCGCCGAGGAGAGCGAGCGGCTGCTCGAATGGGGTTTCCGCGAGTTCAAGTCCTACGAGCTGGCCGCCGCCGGCGAGGCGCTCGATCAGGCGCCGGTCTGGCTGGGCACCGAGGGCTACGTGCCGCTGGTGCCGATGGACCCGATCGCGGTGACGCTGAACCGCAGCGCGCGCGACGAGATGACGGTGACGGTGCGCTACGACGCGCCGATCCCGGCGCCGATCGAGGCCGGCCAGCAGCTGGCGACCCTGACGGTCACGGCGCCGGGCGCGGAGGACCAGAGCTTCCCGCTCTATGCCGGCGCCGACGTCGAGAAGCTCGGCTCGTTCGGCCGCATCATGGCGGCGGCCAAGTATCTGGTCCTCGGCGAGCCCTAGGGCCTCGTGAGGGTCCGCACATGACCGCAGACCGGGGGCGCTTCGTCACCTTCGAGGGCGGCGAGGGCGCCGGCAAGTCGACCCAGCTGCGCCTGCTCGCCGCCCGGCTCGAGGCCCAGGGCGAATCGGTGCTGGCGACCCGCGAGCCCGGCGGCAGCGAAGGCGCCGAGCAGATCCGAGAGCTGCTGGTCCACGGGCCCGCCGACCGCTGGGACCGGGTGACGGAGGCGCTGCTGCACTCGGCGGCGCGTCGCGACCACCTGCTGCGCAGCGTCGAGCCGGCGCTCGCCCTCGGCCGCTGGGTACTCTCCGACCGCTTCGCCGACTCGACCGCGGCCTACCAGGGCTACGGCCACGGCGTGCCGCCCGAGAAGCTGCAGGCGCTCTACGATATCGCCGTGGGACGGCTGAAACCGGACCTGACGTTGATCCTCGACCTACCGGTCGCGCAGGGCCTGCGGCGCGCCGCCGAGCGGCGCGACGGCGGGGCGCGCTACGAGTCCCTCGACGTCGCCTTCCATGAGCGCGTGCGCCGGGGCTTCCACGTGATCGCCGAGGCCGAGCCGGAGCGCTGCGTCTTGATCGACGCGACGGCCTCGCCGGAGGCGGTCGCCCAGAGCGTCTGGCAGTGCGTCGCCGAGCGGCTGGCGCCGCAGCTGCTCGAGACCGAGGGATGAGCGCGGCGCCGGAGCCGCGGGCCAACCCGGCGCTGCTCGGCCAGGAGGCGGCGGAGCGGCGGCTGCTCGAGGCCGCGGCCTCCGGCCGGCTGCCCCATGCCTGGCTGCTGACCGGCCCGCGCGGCATCGGCAAGGCGACCCTGGCCTTCCGCTTCGCCCGCTACCTGCTGGCCGGAGCGGGCGGCGAGGCCGGCGCCAACCTGTTCGGCGAGCCGGCCGAGCCGAACCTCGAGCTGGCGCCGGACCACCGCGTGTTCCGTCAGGTCGCCGCTGCCGGCCACGCCGACCTGGTCACGGTGCAGCGCGAGACCGACGCCAAGAGCGGCCGCCTCAAGCGCGACATCTCGGTCGAGGCGGTGCGCAAGGCGACGGACTTCCTGCGCCTGACCTCGGCCGAGGGCGGCCGGCGGATCGTCGTCGTCGACTCGGCCGACGACATGAACGCCAACGCCGCCAATGCCTTGCTGAAGGTTCTCGAAGAGCCGCCGCAGGCCGCGCTGCTGCTGCTGGTGAGCCATTCGCCCGGCGGCCTGCTGCCGACCATCCGCTCGCGCTGCCGCCAGCTCGCGCTGCGCCCGCTGCCCGCCGAGACGGTCGCGCGGCTGCTCGCCGAGCACCGCCCCGAGCTGGCGGAGGCGGACCGTCACGCCCTGGCCGTGCTGTCCGAGGGTTCGATCGGCCGGGCCGAGGCGCTCGCCGAGCTCGGCGGCCTCGATCTCTACCGCGAGCTGCTGGCCTATCTCGACGCGCTGCCCAGGCTCGACGTCGCCCGGCTCCACGAATTCGGCGAGCGGATCGCACGCGACAGCAGCGGCGAGGCGTTCCGCACGGTCGGCGAGCTGCTGGAGCGCTGGCTGGCCCGCCTGCTGCGCACCGGAGCCGGCGGCCAGGTGCCGGCCGAGATAGTCGTCGGCGAGGCGGAGATCGCCGCCCGCCTGCTGAAGCGCGGCAGCCTCGACGCCTGGCTCGAGCTCTGGGAGAAGCTGTCGCGGCTGTTCCTGCGCACCGAGCAGGCCAACCTGGACCGCAAGCAGGCGATCCTGACCGCTTTCCTGGCTTTGCAGTCCCGCGCCGCCTAGATCGCTCCGGCGATTCGTGGCATGCAGGGGCCCGCTCACCGGGTTTCCTCGTCATCCCCGCCGTCTCGGGAATGACGGAGGTGCGGATGCTGCCTCGACCCCGCTTGTCTCCCGGTCCTCGGCGCCCAGATGAGAAGTCCTCCGCAAGCCGGTGACTTAGAAGAAGAGCCTCAATGACCGCCCAAGACACCGCCCCGCGTACCGGCCGCGACCGCTACTACGTCACGACGCCGATCTACTACGTCAACGACCGCCCGCACATCGGCCACGCCTACTCGACGCTGGCCTGCGACGTGCTGGCCCGCTTCATGCGCCTCGACGGCCGCGAGGTGCACTTCCTGACCGGTACCGACGAGCACGGCCAGAAGGTCGAGAAGTCGGCCCAGGCCAAGGGCGTCGAGCCGCAGGCCTTCACCGACTCCGTCAGCGAGAATTTCCGCGAGCTGGCACGGCTCATGAACTTCTCGAACGACGACTTCATCCGCACCACCGAGCCGCGCCACTACGAGGCCTGCCAGGCGCTGTGGCGCAAGCTGGTCGAGGCCGGCGACATCTACCTGGGCAGCTACTCCGGCTGGTACGCGGTGCGCGACGAGGCCTTCTACGGCGAGGACGAGCTGACGAGGAACGAGGCCGGCGCCATGGTCGCGCCTTCGGGCGCGGAGTGCGAGTGGGTGGAGGAGCCCTCCTACTTCTTCCGCCTGTCGGCCTGGCAGGATCGTCTGCTCGAGCTCTACGAGCGGCGCCCGGACTTCATCCTGCCCGAGAGCCGGCGCAACGAGGTCGTCTCCTTCGTGAAGGGCGGCCTGCGCGACCTTTCGGTCAGCCGCACCACCTTCGGCTGGGGCATCCCGGTGCCCGACGACCCGGCGCACGTCATGTACGTCTGGCTCGACGCGCTGACCAACTACATCACCGCCGTCGGCTATCCCGATGAGAAGGCGGAGTCTTTCCGGAAGTTCTGGCCGGCCGACCTGCACATGGTCGGCAAGGATATCCTGCGCTTCCACGCGGTCTACTGGCCGGCCTTCCTGATGGCTGCCGGCCTGGAGCCGCCGCAGCGCGTGTTCGCCCACGGCTGGCTGCTCAACAAGGGCGCCAAGATGTCGAAATCGCTGGGCAACGTGCTGGCGCCGGCCGACCTGGTCGAGCGCTACGGCCTCGACCCCGTGCGCTACTACCTGCTGCGCGAGGTGCCGTTCGGCCAGGACGGCTACATCAGCCACGAGTCGATGGTCTCCCGGATCAACGGCGACCTCGCCAACGACCTCGGCAACCTGGCGCAGCGCAGCCTGTCGATGATCGCCAAGAACTGCGGCGGCGCGGTGCCCGAGCCGGGCGAGCTGAGCGAGGCCGACCGCCTGCTGCTCGACCGCGCCGGCGGGCTGCTGGAGCGGCTGCGCGGCGAGTTCGAGCGCCAGGCCTTCCACCGCGGGCTGGAGGCGATCTGGCAGGTCGTCGGCGACGCCAACCGCTATGTCGACGAGCAGGCGCCCTGGGCGCTCAAGAAGACCGACCCGGCGCGCATGGCGACGGTCCTCTGGGTGCTCGCCGAGACGGTGCGGCGGGTCGCGCTGCTGGTCCAGCCGGTGATGCCGCAGGCCATGGAGAAGATGCTCGACCAGCTGGCCGTGCCGCGCAGCGAGCGCGGCTTCGCGGCCCTCGGGACGGCGCTCGCCGGCGGCACGCCGCTGCCGAAGCCCGAGGGCGTGTTCCCGCGCTTCGTCGAGGAAGCGGGGGAGGCGACGGCGCCGTGACGATCGAACCGCAGCCGCTGGGTGGCACGGCCCCTCTCGTCGATTCCCACTGCCATCTCGACTACCTGGCCGAGGCGGGCGACCTCGACGGCGTCATCGCCCGGGCGCGCAACGCCGGCGTCGGCACCCTGCTGACCATCTCGACCAAGCTCAGCAGCTGGGAGGGCGTGCATGCCATCGCCCGGCGCTACCCCGAGGTCTGGTGCTCGGTCGGGGTGCACCCGCACGAGGCCGAGGAGGAGGGGCAGGCGACGCCCGACCGGCTGCTGGAACTGGCGCGCGAGCCCGAGGTCGTCGGCATCGGCGAGACCGGGCTCGACTTCTACTACGAGCACTCGCCGCGCAAGGCGCAGGAGGAGTCCTTCCGCGCCCACATCGCCGCGGCCCGCGAGACCGGCCTGCCGCTGATCGTGCACGCCCGCGACGCCGACGACGACACCGTGCGGGTGCTGCGCGAGGAGCATGCGGCCGGTCCCTTCCCGGGCGTCATCCACTGCTTCACCGCGGGGCCGGGCCTTGCCGAGGCGGCGCTGGAGATCGGCTTCTCGATCTCGCTGGCCGGCATCGTGACCTTCAAGAAGGCCGACGACCTGCGCGAGACCGTCAAGACCGTGCCGCTCGACCGCCTGCTGGTCGAGACCGACGCGCCCTACCTGGCGCCGGTGCCCTATCGCGGCAAGCCGAACGAGCCGGCCTACGTGCCGCACACCGCGGCCAGGCTGGCCGAGCTCAAGGAGGTCACGCCGGGCGAGCTGGCGGCGGCGACCACGGCCAACTTCTTCCGGCTGTTCAGCAAGGCCGAGCCGACGGCCCCATGAAGGTCACGGTGCTCGGCTCCGGCGGTTCGGGCGGCGTGCCGCTGCCCGACGGCACGCCCGGCGGCGCCTGGGTCGACTGCGATCCGGCGGAGCCGCGCAACCGGCGCCGCCGGGTGGCGATCGCCATCGAGACGGGCGGCCGGACGCTGCTGGTCGACGCCGGGCCCGACATCCGCGAGCAGCTGCTGACCTTCGAGGTGCCGCCGGTCGATGCCGTGCTGCTGACCCACTGGCACGCCGACCACTGCCACGGCCTCGACGACCTGCGCGCCATGGCCTACCGCCGCAAGGGTCAGATCCCCGCCTACATGAGCGCGGAAACCTGGCGCTGCCTGGCCGAGCGCTTCGACTACATGTTCAAGGGCTCGGCGCCGCGCCACCAGCAGTACCCGACGATCCTGGAGGAGCGGGTCTTCGACTACGGCGATTTCGCGGTCGAGGGCGTGCCCTGCCGGGCCTTCCGCCAGGACCACCGCGGCGTCGAGAGCGCCGGCTTCCGCTTCGGCTCCTTCGCCTACTCGACCGACGCCTGGAAGCTCGACGAGGCCGCCTTCGCGGCGCTCGAGGGGGTCGAGACCTGGATCGTCGACTGCCTGGCCATGCACCCGCACCCGACCCACTCCTGGTTCGAGCAGACCATGGCCTGGATCGAACGGGTCCGGCCGAAGCGCGCCTACCTGACCCACCTCAACCACACCATGGACTACCGCACGCTTCTCGGCCTCTGCCCCGAGGGCGTCGAGCCGGCCTGGGACGGCCTGGTGCTGGAGCTGCCGGAGTAGGCAAGGCCGGGGCCGTCACCCCCTTCGACAGGCTCAGGGTGAAGCGGACGGCCGAGCAGGCCGATCGCGACGTCATCTCTTGCCTAAGCTTCACCCTGACCCTGTCGAAGGGGGTGACGGCGCTACCGCTTGTCGGCCTTGCCGTAGTGCTTCTCGATGCGCGCCTGGATCAGCTCGAAGCAGAAGGAGATGATCCAGTAGATGACCGCCGCGGTGATCAGCATCTCGAAGTAGCGGAAGCCGGCGCGACCCTGGGTGCGCGCCAGGTACATCAGCTCGAGCACGCCCATCACCGAGACCAAGGAGGAGTCCTTGAGCATGGCGATGAACTGGTTGCCGGTCGGCGGCACGATCAGCTTCATGGCCTGCGGCAGCACGACCTTGCGCAGGGTCAGCGAGCGGCTGAGGCCGAGCGAGGTCGAGGCCTCGGCCTGGCCGGGCGGCACGCCCTGGATGCCGGCGCGGAAGATCTCCGCCAGGTAGGCGCCGTAGCACAGCGACAGCGCCAGGATGCCCGCCGGCACGGCCTCCAGGTTGATGCCGAACTGCGGCAGGCCGAGGTAGATCAGGAAGATCTGCAGCAGCAGCGGCGTGCCGCGGAAGAAGGAGATGTAGAAGGTCGAGATCGCGTAGGCCGGGCCGCTCTTCGACAGGCGCGCGAGCGCGCCGACCAGGGCGATCATGCAGGCGAAGCCGATCGAGGCGGCGGAGACGCCGATGGTCAGCACCGCCCCGGTGCCGATCATGATCGGCAGCCGCTCGACGATGTAGGGGATGTCGAGGTTGAAGGCGTAGACGAAGACGACGAAACCGCCGAGCAGCTGGCCCCAGACCACGCCGATCTGCCAGAGCAGCGGCAGGAAGGAGACCAGCCAGAAGTCGAGGATCAGGAATCCGGCGATCAGCGCCGCCGGCAGCGCCCGGGCGAGCAGCGCCAGGGCCGGGCCCGGCTCTTCCTCCGGACCGATGCCGAGCAGCCCGTCGCCGAGCAGGCCGGCAGAGAGGTCGAGCCAGAACAGCAGCCCGAAGAACAGGACAAAAAGGAACGGCCGGCGGATGGCCGGCCGTTCCCAGCCCTCGAAGAGCAGGTCCAGCATGCGCGGGGGCCCGCGCGGGCGCTACTTGGCGCCGGTCGAGGTCAGGTCCACCCCGTACCACTTTTCCGACAGCTCGCCGAGCGTGCCGTCGGCGTGCATCTCGGCGACGACGTTGGCGATCTTGGCGTCGAAGTCGGCGTCGCCCTTGTCGGTCGCCACGGCGAGCGGCTCGAAGAACACGGGATCGCCCAGCACCTTCAGCGGGTAGCCGGAGTCGATCGCGCCCTTGACCGTCGGCAGGGCCGAGAGGCCGGCGTCGAGGCGCACGCCGTCGCCCAGGCGCAGGTCGTCCATGACGTTGAGGTCGGTGTCGTAGGTGCGGATCTCGCCCGGATCGACCAGGAACTCGAAGGGCGGCACGCCCTCGGCGTCGATCGTCAGGTTGCCGCGCAGATAGTCCTCGTAGGTGCAGGCGGCGCAGACCCCGACGGTCTTGCCGTTCAGGTCCTCGACCGACTCGTAGGTCGCGTCCTCGTGCACGAAGAAGCTGGCCGGCGTGTAGTAGTAGACGGCCGGGAAGTCGAGCACCTCGGCGCGCTGCGCGGTCGGGGTCATGGAGCCGACCGAGACGTCCCAGCGGGTCCCCCAGTTGCCGGCGGTGATGACGTCCCAGGCAGGCGTCACGAACTCGACCTCGGCGCCCAGCCGCTCGGCGATCTCGCGCGCGACGTCGATGTCGAAGCCCTCGAAGGAGCCGTCGGGCTTCTGCGAGGACTGCGGCGGGTAGGCCGGGTCCGTCGCCACCTTGAGGGTCTTGCTCTCCATCACGCGGTCCAGGACCTCGCCGGCCAGCGCGCCCTGGGCGAAGCCGAGGCCGGCGACGCCGAATCCGGTGGCCAGCGTCGCGGCGGTGAGCAGTGTCTTGCGGGTCATATCCTTTGCCTTTCCCTGTCTGCTGTCGGCGGCCTCTCGTGCGACCGCCTCAGGCGCGGCTTGGCGCCGCTGTCGAGCCCGGCAAGGCTAAGGCAAGGGCGGGCGCGGCGCAACGCGGGCGGGCGTCACGCGGGGCGGTGGCCGACGAAGACGCTGGCGCCGCGATGCAGGGCGTGGGCGACGCAGTCGGCCGGGGAGGGCTGCCAGACCTCGAGCGCGAAGCCGGCCGCGGCGATGCGCAGCCTCAGGTCGCGGCCGTAGTAGCGGACGTGGTCGTGCCGGCCGTAGTGCAGCTCGCGCAGCTCCGGCGTATCGATCGCCGGGTCCTCGTAGGTCGTCTCCCAGCCCTCGACGACCGGCACGGTGATCACCGCCAGGCCGCCCGGCTCGAGGATCCGGAACAGCTCGGCCAGCGCGGCGCGGTCGTCGGGGATGTGCTCGAGCACGTGGTTGAGCATGACCGCGTCGAACTGCCGGTCGGGCAGGCCGGTCTGGGTCAGGTCGAGCGTCAGGTCGACGGCGGGATCGCTGAGGTCGCCGGTCACGTAGGCGGCGACGTCGCGCAGCAGCGGCTCGAGGATCGCCTCCGGCGAGACGTGCAGCAGCCGGCGGCCGGCGAGTGGCGGCCGGCGGTCCGGATGCCCCTTGAGATAGAGCGCCAGCAGGCGGTGCCGCTCGCGCGCGCCGCAGCGCCCGCAGCTGGCGTTGAGCCGGCCCGAGCGCGGATGGTCGCGGAACGACCCGACGAAGCCGCAGACCGGGCAGGAGAGGGCGGGGCGGTCGCCGGCAGCCGGCACGGCCGGAGACGAGGGCTGGGCCACGCTACTGCTCGAAGTAGAAGCTGTCGGGGTGGTAGACGCCGAACTGGGCGCCCGGGTCCCAGTTGTAGATCGCCTTCTGCGGCACGTTCTGCAGCCGGTTGGTGACGACCACCGGCTGCGGCACCTTGGCAACCAGGCCCAGGGTGTAGACCCGCTCGGCGTTGAGCTCGAGGATCTGCTCCCAGGCGGCGCGCCGCTCCTTGCGGTTGGTGGCGCCGAGCCAACGCTCGTAGAGCGCCATCAGGCGCTTCGGCTCGGCCATGTCGACCGGCTCGCCGGCCGCACCCTTGGTCTCGTAGTGCTGGCCCCACTTCGGCCACTGGTAGGAGTGCTGCTGGACCGGGACGAACTCGCTGGGCGGCAGGTCGGCCGAGGGGATCGCGTTCTCCAGGCCGTACCACAGCGCCATCACGGTCTCGCCCGAGAAGATGCGGTTGCGCAGAACCTCGCGCGACGAGGGCTTGATGAACAGCTTGACGCCGGCCTTGCGCCAGCCGTCGGCGACCAGCTGCAGAACGTCGGACTCCTGCGGGTTCTCGCCGGCGGTCTCGACGACGATCTCGAGCGGCCGGCCGTCGGGCAGCTTGCGGATGCCCTGGCCGTCGCGCTCGGTCAGGCCGATCTCGTCGAGCAGCGCGCTCGCGCGCTTCGGGTCGAACTCGGCCCAGGCCTGGCGGTAGCCCTCCTCGTAGAGCGGCGAGCCGGGCAGCACCGACTGGTTGCCCGGGTTGCCGAGCCCGAAGTAGATGACCTGGTTGATTTCCTCGCGCGGCGTCGCCAGCGACAGCGCGCGGCGGAAGCGGACGTCGCGGTTGAGCTCGCGCCACACCGGGTCCTTGGCGTTGAGGTTCGGGTAGAGCGCCATCTCCGAACCGCGCACCGTGTCCCAGAGGCGGACCTCGTAGCCGGCCTTCTCCTCGTTGCCCTTGATGAAGGTGTAGTCGGAGAAGTTGATGCCGCGGGCCTGCAGGTCGCTCTCGCCCGAGGAGGTCTTGGCCGGGATCAGCGAAGCCGAGGTGATCGCCAGGGTGAAGCTGTCGATGTAGGGCAGCTGGCGGCCCTCGGCGTCGACCCGGTGGAAGTAGGGGTTGCGCCGGGCGACCACGCGCTCCTGCCCCGTCTCCTCCTTGACCAGCCGCCAGGGCTGGAGCACCGGCAGGTCCGGGTTGTTGAAGCGGTAGAGGTCGTCGAGGCGGTTGTGCAGCGGCGCCCAGCCGCGTACCGCGTACTCCTCCGCCTTTCGGGCGATGAACTCGGGGTCGCCGTAGGCCTCGTGGAACTGCTTGAGGTAGTGGGCCGGGCGGAAGATGAACAGCGGCGCGGCCTGGGCCAGGGCCGGCAGGAAGAACGGATTCGGCGCCGGCCAGGAGAAGCGCACGCTGTACTCGTCGAGCACCTCGAAGTCCGCCGGCTGGCCGTCGACCATCATGTCGCGCGGCACGCCGGTCGGCGAGAGATCGTCGTTGTTGGCGACGTCCTCCCACCAGTAGCGGAAGTCCTCGGCGGTGAAGGGCTCGCCGTCGGACCAGCGCATGCCGGGGCGCAGGTAGAGCGTGAAACTGCGGCCGTCCTCGACCTCGACCTTGCGCAGGATGTCCGGCACCAGCTCGAAGTCGCGGTCGAAGCCGACCAGCCGCGCGTAGCCGTAGACCGAGAGCAGCCGGCTGTCCTTGGGCCGTCCGACCAGCATGCGCAGGTCGCCGCCGTAGCGGCCGAGCTTGCGCTCGCCGCCTGGCGTCACGACCAGCGGCGCCGCGGGCAGCCGCTCGGCGACCGGCGCCAGCTCGCCCGCCTCGACCTGCTGCTTGAGGCTGTCCGGCTCGACGAAACGCTCGGGCACGGTGGCTTCGGGCCGCTCGTAGGTCTCGATTTCCGCGCTCGCCGGCGCCGCCAGGGCAAGAGGGGCGAGGGCGACGAAGGCGAAGGCGAAGGCGGCAAAGAGCGGGCGCGGCAGCGTCATGGCGCGATCCTCACGTAGGTCATTCCGGAGGAGGGCGAGTAGCGGGTGATCGGAGAGAGGTCGGGCAGGGCGGCGTAGACGTCGATGGCCTCGCGCGCGGCCGCGCAGGCCTTGCCGTCGACGCGGTAGCGATAGGTCTTGCCGTGGCGCATCCAGGCGATCTCCTCGCCGTCGGCGAGGCCCCTGTCGATCGTCATGGCCAGGGTCGGCACCGGGGCCCCGCCCGTGGCGTAGAGACTATAGGCCTCGAAGTTGTCGTCGAACAACGCGTGGCGGAAGCCCCGGGTTCTCGCCTCGAGGAGGCGCCGGGCGTGGCTGACGTGGTCGTCGAACCAGACCAGCGTGCGCGCCGGGTCCGAGGCCGGCAGCCGGGCCTCGCTCCAGTCGCCGGCACGGTAGTCGACGTCGGGCTCGCGGTGACGCAGTTGCCCGGGGTCGACGTCGAAAGTGACGATCTCGGCCTCCGGGCAGGCGCGGCGCAGCAGCCAGGCCGAATGGCCCTGGTAGGTGCCGCTCTCGATGATCGTGGCCGGGGCCAGCAGGCGGGCGACGAGATAGAGGCAGAGGCTGTCGTCGATCAGCCCGCCGCCCTTGTTGTTGCGGATCGGCCGCTCGCGATAGAGCGGAAAGAAGTCGGCCACCGCCGCCGAGGCGACCGCGGCGACGTCGCGCTCCGGGCCCTCGAGCAGCGCCGTCAGGGCCGGCAGCAAATGCGAGACGATGGCCGATTCCAGGCGCTGCTGCTGGGCGGGCGAGAGCATCCAGTTGCGGTCGTCGCGCGCCGGCACCGGCTTGTCGCCGGGCGGCGGCGCCTCGGGCAGCGCACGTGCCGGCTCGATCGCGACGCCGTTGACGTCGCGATAGGGCGCGGCAGGCGGGGAGGCGGGGTGCTCGGCCATGGCCGGCGCACGATAGAGATGGCGGATGACAAGTGCCAGCGCTGCGGCACGGCCCGCTCACTGCTGCGACGCCTCACTCCTCCGCCGGCTCGGCGATCAGCGCGATGCCGGGCGTCAGGGTCACGAGCCGGCGCGCCTTGAGCTCGTCGAAGTAGCGGCGCTTGCGGTCGGCCGAGGCCAGGATGTGCTCGGTCATCATCGCCTCGGCGCGCCGGCCGGCGCCGCTGCCGATCAGCTCGGCGATGCGGCGGTGATCCTCCTCGGCGCGGCGCAGGCGCACCAGGTCGCCCTCGGGATCCCGGGGATCGAAGACGATCGCCGCCGGGCCCGAGAGCGGCGTCGCGCGCAGGGTCGCCAGGGTCCGGCTGATCGCCCGGCTGCCGGCCATCGCCTCGATCGCCTGGTGGAAGCGGCCGTTGGCCTCGACCAGCCGGGTCCTCAGCGCATCGTCGAGCGCCGCGCCCTCGGCGATGCCGCCGGACTCGACGATGCGCAGCAGTTCGGCCGTGCCGCCGCCACGCTCGGCGGCGAGCCGTGCGGCACGCCCCTCGATCTGGGCGCGCAGGGCGATGGCGTCGAAGACCTCTTCCGGACTGAAGCTGGCGACGCGGTAGCCGCGCGTCTCCAGCGGCGTCAGCAGGCCCTCGCTCTCGAGCGCGGTGAAGGCGAGCTTGACCAGGGTGCGGGAGGTCTCGAGGTCGGCGGCGACGTGGGCTTCCTTCAGCCAAGTGCCGGCCGCGTAGCTGCCGGAGAGCACGCGCGCCCGGATCTCGTCCTTGACCTCCGCCAGCTGTTTCGACACCGCGTCCCCCTCGGTCGATTGCACGCAAAGACCTGCTATCACGACCACGTCTCGGCCGGAAAGCTTGACAGCCTTCGAAGATTGCACGCAATTTCCGGTTCTAAGATATCTAACTTACACCAGGGGAGGAGGCGTCGCATGTTCGATGCCGAGGGACGCTTCATCGGCCGCGGGCTGGAGACGCGCGCGCCGCTGCCGACGACGAAGATCGAGAACGCCTTCGCGGCCTACGACATCTTCAGCCGCGTCTTCGCCATCCGTCCCGACGACAGGGTCCTGATCCTCGCCGACAAGAAGCTCGACCCGCGGGTCATCTCGGCGATCACGGGGCTTGCCAAGGCGCGCGGCGTCACCGAGCCGCTGGTCCTGCTCAGCCACACGACCCAGCACGAGACCATGCCGGACTGGGCGAAGGCCCATCTCGAGGAGGCGACCTTCGTCGTCTCGACCTGGTTCTGCTCGGTGCTCGACCCCTTCGCGATCCGCATGCGCCGCGAGAAGGGCCAGCGCTGGATCAAGATCACCTACTTCCGCGACCTCGACCTGCTGGAGACGCCGCAGGCGCGCTTCTCGCCCGAGCTGCTCGGCGAGATCATCCGCGGCACGGCGCGTCAGTACCCCCGGGGCCGCGACTTCAAGCTGCACTTCTCGGACCCGCGCGGCAGCGACCTCGCCATCGACGTCAACGGCGAGATGGTCGACAATCTGCTGAAGACCACGCGCTGGAAGGGCGAGATGATCGCCGACCAGCCGGGCTGCTACGTGCACTACCTGCCGTGCCACGGCCCGAACCTCTACGACCGCACCATGGTGATGAACGACGACAGCGTCGTGGTGCCGATCGAGGGCGTGCTCTATCCGCAGTGGGCGGTCGGCTTCGAACGACCCTTCGAGGAGAAGATCCCGGTGGTCTTCAAGGACGACCGCATCGTCGAGGTCGGCGGCGAGAGCCGCGAGGCGGTCATCCTGCGCGACATGCTGGTCGGCGGCCAACTGATCGAGCTCGGCTGCGGCTTCAACCCGAAGGCGCCGCGCTACGAGATCTATCCGGCGGGATCCAACTCGCCCGGCGTCCTCCATTTCGGCATCGACCTCGCCAAGCCCTCCGACTTCATCCGCCGGCAGATGCCGGAGTGGGAGGAGCCGCCGGTCCACATGGACCTGATCACCTTCGACAGCACGGTGACCGCGGACAACGCGACGCTGATCGACGCCGGCTACCTGACGGCGCTCGACGACCCGCAGGTGCGCGAGGCGGCGCGGCGCTTCGGCAATGACGTCGACCTGCTGGAGAATTGGCCGAACTGAGATCACTGTGAGCCCAATGCCAATAAGCCAACGATCATAAGAGAATAGGGAGGAGAGTTGATGTCCAGTCGAAACCTGCTGCTCGCCGGTGCGAGCCTGCTGCTGTCGGCCGGCCTGGCCGGCCAGGCCCTGGCCGAGACGGTGATCCGCTATGCCGACTACGGCCCCAACCGCGGCTCGCGCGCCGAGGCGCTGCAGTGGTGGGCCGACCAGATCGAGGAGCGCTCGGGCGGCGAGGTCACGGTCGAGTTCCACTGGGGCGGCGCGCTGCTCGGCGGCAAGGCGACCCTGAACGGGGTCTCCACCGGCGTCGCCGACGCCGGCACGGTGATCGGCTTCTTCACGCCGAGCGAGCTGCGCGGCTACAACATCGGCGACCTGCCCGTCGAGAACTCCGACGAATGGGTCGGCCTGCGCGCGCTGTTCGAGCTGGCCAACGAGAACCCGGTGCTGCAGGAGGAGTTCGACGGCTCCAACGTCGTCTACCTCTCGAACTTCACGACCGGCCCGATCCAGCTGATCTGCACCCAGCCGGTGCCCGACGTGGCCGCGCTGTCGGGGCTCAAGGTCCGCGCCTCCGGGCCCTACGGCAAGGCGCTGGCCGATCTCGGCGCCGACGTCCAGCGCATGAGCCAGGCCGACGTCTATCCGGCGCTGGACAGCGGCCTGATCGACTGCAACCAGAACTACTACTACTCGATGCTGGCCTATAAGCAGTACGAGGTCGCCGACCACGTGGTCGAGCTCGACTGGGGCCAGAACATGTCCTTCGGCATCTTCATGAACAAGAACAGCTACGAGGCGCTGTCCGAGGCGAACCGCCAGGTCGTCGACGCCGTCAGCGACGACTTCATCGACCATATGGCGCAGGTCATGATCGAGGAGCTGGAGGCCGACCGGGCGAAGATGGTCGAGGGCATCGACGGCGAGTCGATCACCGTGACGCACTTCTCCGAGGCCGACCGGCAGAAGGTCCTCGAGGCTGGCCAGAAGCAGGTCGAGGCCTGGGTCGCCGAGGCCGAGGACGCCGGCATGGCCGGCGCCGAGCTGCTCGCCGACTACCGCGAGCGCATTGCCAGGTATGCCGCGGAGCAGGCCGCCAAGGGCTATCCGTGGACCCGGTAGGCAGCGCCTCCGGTCTGGGTGTCGCCGGCCGCCACACGCTGCTCGAACGGGCGGGCGTGCGGGCGGCCGGTCTCGCCCTGGTGCTGCTCTGCGCGATCGTCACGATCAACGTCGTCTCCCGCTGGCTCTGGCACGCGCTGATTCCCGACGACATCCTGCTGGTGTCCGAGCTCATGCTGGTCGTGATCCTGGGGCCGATCGCCCTGGTCACGGCCGAGCGCGAGCACATCGCCGTGACGGTCTTCACCCAGCGCTTCGTCGAGGGGCAGGCGGGGCAGGGCCGCTGGGGGCAGGGGGCCAGGCGGTTCTGCGACGGCCTCGGCTACCTCGCGGGCATCGCCTTCTTCGGCTTCCTGCTCGCCGCCTTCTGGACCCTGCTGGCCAAGTCCTGGCGCACCGGCGAGTACTACGACGGGCTGCTCAACATCCCACAGTGGCCCGGGCTCGCCTTCGCCACGCTCGCGGTCGCCGGCGTCATCGGGCGCCTGGTCTATCTGCTGGCCGCCACGCTCGGCGGACGCGCCGAGAACGCCTAGCGGGACGCCCCTCATGGATCCGCAACTCCTGGCGCTCTGCGTGCTCGGCGGGGCCACGCTGCTGCTCGTGCTGCGCGTGCCGATCGCCTACTGCCTGGGCCTCGGCGCCTGCCTTGGCCTGCTTCTGTTCTTCTCCTGGCGGCCCGGCTCGGAGCCGGACCTGGGGCGCGGCCTGGCGCCGACCCTGTCGATCGTCGGGACCACGGCCTTCGGCTTCGTGCACAACTTCCCGCTGTCGATGATCCCGCTGTTCATCGGCCTCGGCCACGTCGCCTACCAGGCGCGCATCACCACCGACCTGTTCGACGCGCTGCGGGTCTGGACGGCGCGGCTGCCCGGCGGCCTGGCCATCGCGTCGGTGCTCGGCTGCGGCGGCTTCTCGGCGATCACCGGCTCGTCGGTCGCCTGCGCCTCGGCGATGGGGCGGATCGCCGTGCCCGAGATGCTGCGCCACGGCTACCGGCCGACGCTGGCGACCGGCTCGGTGGCGGCCGGCGGCACGCTGGGCTCGCTGATCCCGCCGAGCCTGCTGTTCGTGATCTACGCGATCTTCACCGACCAGTCGGTCAAGGACCTCTTCCTGGCCGGCATCCTGCCGGGCCTGCTGTCGCTCGCCGGCTTCGTGGCGACCGTGCTGATCTGGGTCAGGCTGCGTCCGGGCGCGGCGCCCCGGCCCGAGGTCAGCTTCTCGCGCGCCCAGCGGGTCGCCGCGCTCGGCAAGCTCTGGCCCGTGGTTTCGCTGCTGGTGGTGATCATCGGCGGCATCTATCTCGGCGTCTTCACGCCGACCGAGGCGGCGGCGGTCAGCCTGGCCATGGCGATCGTCATCGGCCTGCTGCGCGGCCACCTGACCTGGGCCGGCATGAAGGAGGCGCTGGGCATCACGGCGCGCCAGACGGCGATGATCTTCGTCATCGCGCTGGGCGCCAAGCTGTTCGTGTCCTTCGTCTCGCTGACCCGGGTGACGCCGGCGGCGCTCGACTGGCTGCAGGGCACCGGCGCCGACCCGGTGCTGGTCATCGCCGGCGTCGTGGTCTTCTACGTGGTCATCGGCATGTTCCTGGACTCGATCGGCATCCTGGTGCTGACGCTGCCGTTCATGGTGCCGCTGGTCGAG
>JAUILQ010000007.1 GCA_030433005.1 Alphaproteobacteria bacterium | reverse complement strand
CCGATCGACCCGCACCCGAAGTACCGTGACAAGTCCGCCCTGGAAGTCATTCTGACGACGCTGCATTCCGGCGCCAAGTTCAGCCAGAAGGCCTACGCCACCTCGGGCGGTCTGCACGGCGTCGGCGTGTCGGTGGTCAACGCCCTGGCCGAGCGCCTCGACGTCGAGATCGCGCGCGACCGCCAGCTCTACGCCCAGCGCTACGCGCGCGGCCGGCCCGAGGGCCCGCTGCAGCGCCTCGGCGCGACGCAGAACCGGCGCGGCACCCAGGTCACCTTCGTGCCGGACCCCGAGATCTTCGGCGAGGCCGCCGCCTTCTCGCCGGCGCGGCTGTTCAAGATGGCGCGCTCGAAGGCCTATCTCTACCGCGGCGTCGAGATCCGCTGGTCCTGCGCGCCCGACCTGCTCGGCGAGGGCGACCGCACGCCGGCCGAGGCGACGCTGCACTTCCCGGGCGGCCTCAAGGACTTCCTGGAAGCGGCGCTCGGCCAGCGCCGGACCCTGACCGGCGAACCCTTCGCCGGCGAGGCCGCGGGTCCCGACGGCCGGAGCAAGGTCGAGTGGGCGGTCGACTGGCCGGCCGACGAGGAAGGCTTCGCCAGCTCCTACTGCAACACCGTGCCGACCCCCGAGGGCGGCAGCCACGACCAGGGCCTGCGGACCGCGCTGCTGCGCGGCCTCAAGGGCTACGGCGAGCTGGTCGGCAACAAGAAGGCGGCGCAGGTGACCGCCGAGGACCTGCTGGGCGGCGCCTGCACGCTGCTCTCGGTGTTCATCGCGAACCCGCAGTTCCAGGGCCAGACCAAGGAGAAGCTGGCCAGCCCCGAGGCCGCCCGCCTGGTCGAGCAGACCGTCAAGGACCACTTCGACCACTGGCTGACCGGCCATCCCGAGCGCGCGCGTCTGCTGCTCGAGCGCGTCGTCGAGCGCGCCGAGGAGCGCCAGCGCCGGCGCGCCGAGAAGGAGATGAGCCGCAAGACGGCGACGCGCAAGCTGCGCCTGCCCGGCAAGCTCGCCGACTGCAGCCGCACCGCCGCCGAGGGCACCGAGATCTTCCTGGTCGAGGGCGACTCGGCCGGCGGCTCGGCCAAGCAGGCGCGCAGCCGCGAGAGCCAGGCGATCCTGCCCTTGCGCGGCAAGATCCTCAACGTCGCCAGCGCCTCGCTCGACAAGCTCAAGGCCAACCAGGAGGTCCAGGACATCACCCTGGCGCTGGGCTGCGGCACGCGCGGCCAGTTCGACCTCGACAAGCTGCGCTACGAGCGGATCATCATCATGACCGACGCCGACGTCGACGGCGCGCACATCGCCAGCCTGCTGATGACCTTCTTCTACAAGGAGATGCCGGGCCTGATCGAATCCGGCCGGCTCTACCTGGCGCAGCCGCCGCTCTATCGCCTGAGCCAGGGCGGCAAGGTGCTCTACGCGCGCGACGACGCGCACCGCGAGGAGCTGATGGAGAGCGAGTTCAAGGGCCGCGGCAAGGTCGAGGTCAGCCGCTTCAAGGGCCTGGGCGAGATGCCGGCCGCCCAGCTCAAGGAGACGACCATGGACCCGAAGCGGCGCACGCTGCTCCGGGTCATGGTCAACCCGATGACCCTGGAGGCCGCCGAGCCCGACGACGCGGCGCTCGGCATCCAGGAGACCGCCGACCGCGTCGAGCACCTGATGGGCCGCAAGCCGGAGCTGCGCTTCGCCTTCATCCAGGAGCACGCCCGCTTCGTCGAGAGCGAGACGCTCGACGTGTGAGGCGGTGCCGGACGGCGGCGGCTGCGATTGCCGCCGTGGCCGAACGCTCCTAGACTCGCGTTTTCCGTCCGCAGCAGGAGCCACGATGCCCCGTCCCCTGCCCCTCTTCCTGCTGTTGCTGGCCCTCGCCGCCTGCGCCGGGCCGACGACGCGGCCGGCCTACGTCTACGAGGCCTACGACCTGGGCGTGCTGAACGGCCCGGCGGCCGAGGGCGGGCTCGCCGCCTACCGGGTCGGCTCGCCCTTCCCCGGGCAGGAGGCGGCGCTCGACCGGGCGGTCGAGCGGGCGCTGACCGAGCAGCGCTTCGGGCCCGACTTCCCGGTCACCACCGACCCGCCGCCGGCGCTGCGCGACAGCGCCTACAAGGTGGTCGTGGTCTTCGACCCGGCGACCCAGTGGGACGGCGAGGCCGCCTGCCGGGACGACCTGCTGCCGGAGAGCCGGGCGCGCCGCGGCGCCGGCGTCGCGGTGCTGGCGCTGTTCTGCGAAGGCCATCGCATGATGACCGCGACCCAGGGCAGCATCCCGGCCGCCGATTCGCCCGACGACCCGCGCTTCGAGGCACTGCTCGAGCAGGTCGCGCTGGAGCTCTTCCCGCCGCGCCGCTGGGAGCGCGACGCCGAGGGCATCGAGATGGGGGCGCTGTAGCCGGGCCGACGGCGGCGCCGGACGCCCCTACCCCTGCAGCCAGCGGCGCAGCTCGGCGTTGGTCTCTTCCGGCTTCTCGAGCGGCGGCAGGTGGCCGCAGTCCTCGACCACGATCAGGCGCGCGTCGGGGATGCCGGCGGCCAGCTCGGTCGCGTTCTCGAGCGGCGTCAGGGCGTCCTGGCGGCCGACCATGACCAGCGTCGGGCAGCGGATGCCGGCCAGCCAGGGGCGCGCGTCGGGACGGTTCATGATCGCCGTCTGCTGGCGCAGGAAGCCGTCGCGGCCGATGCCCTCGGCCTGGGCCATCAGGTCGGTGGTCAGGCGCGCGTCGCCGAGCCGGCTCTCGTGGATCAGCAGCGGCAGCAGCTTCGGCGTGACGCCCTTGAACTGGCCCTTCTGGGCGAGTTGGAGCAGGCCGCGCCGGCGGCGCGTGACCTCCGGGCTGTCCGGCGCCGCGCGGGTGTCCATCAGGCACAGTCGCTCGACGCGCTCCGGTGCCTTGCGGACCACCGAGAGCGCGACGTAGCCGCCCATCGACAGGCCGCAGAGCGCGAAGCGCGCGGGCATCGCGGCGAGCACCGACTCGGCCATTGCCTCGACGCTGTCCTGGCTCGAGAAGTCGGCGACCCAGGGCTCGGCGATGTCGGCGAGCGCCGCCTCCTGGTGGCGCCAGAAGCCGCGGTCGAGCAGCAGGCCGGGCAGCAGCGCCAGAGGGATCCGGGCCATCGCGGCGCGGCCTAGCGGATCAGCGCGAGCACGTCGCGGAAGGCCTCGTTGTCGGAGCGCCCGAGCCACTCGAAGAGCACCATCTCGCTGGTCACGATCTCGATGCCCTGCGCCGCCATGCGCGCCAGCGCCGCCTGCTTGTTCGCCGGGTCGCGCGAGCCGGTGGCGTCGGCCGCGACGAACACCGTGAAGCCGTCCTCGGCCAGGCGGATCGCCGTCTGCAGCACGCAGACGTGGGCCTCCATGCCGCAGACCACGACCTGGCGCCGGCCGGGCTCGGAGATCGCCGCCATCAGCTCCGGCTCGTCGGCGCAGGAAAAGGCGCGCTTCTCGTGGCGCTCGCCGGGGTGCAGCTGCTCGGCCAGCGGCTCCAGCGTCGGGCCGAGGCCCTCGGGATACTGCTCGCTGGCCAGCATCGGCACGCGCAACCGGTGGGCGCCGCGCATCAGCTTGTCGATGCGCGCCTCGATGGCCTGGTGGCCGTCGACCACCGGCGCCAGGCGCTGCTGCACGTCGACGATCAGCAACAGGGACTTTTCAGGATCGATCAGCATTTTCGGTCGCTTCCGGCAATAAATCCGAAATCATTATTCGGCAGCATGCGCATAACACAGGCCCGCCCCCTGGCCAAGACACGGCTTGTGCCTTGCTTTTCCTTGACTTTCACGGTTGAAAGCCGCATAGGAAAGCCCACATCGAAGGCTCGGGCGAGGACACTCCGTCGCCCCACTTCTCGATAATGAATTCCGGAGCATCATGAAATTTGATGAACTCGGTCTCCGTGCGGAGACCCTACGCGCCTTGACGGATCTCGGCTACGAGACGCCGACCCCGATCCAGGAAAAGGCCATCCCGGTGGTCCTCATGGGCCGCGACGTCATGGGCGTCGCCCAGACCGGCACCGGCAAGACCGCCGGCTTCACCCTGCCGATGATCGACATCCTGGCCGAGGGCCGGGGCCGCGCCCGCATGCCGCGCTCGCTCATTCTCGAGCCGACGCGCGAGCTGGCCGCGCAGGTCGCCGAGAGCTTCGACCGCTACGGCAAGTACCACCGCCTGACCAAGGCCCTGCTGATCGGCGGCGAGTCCGTGAAGGACCAGCAGGCCGTCCTGCAGCGCGGCGTCGACGTGCTGATCGCCACGCCCGGCCGCCTGCTCGACCTGTTCGAGCGCGGCCAGATCCTGCTGGCCGACACCAAGCTGCTGGTCATCGACGAGGCCGACCGCATGCTCGACATGGGCTTCATGCCGGACGTCGAGCGCATCGTGAACCTGCTGCCGCCGCTCAGGCAGACGCTGTTCTTCTCGGCGACCATGGCGCCGGAGATCCGCAAGCTCGGCAACAAGTTCCTGCACAATCCCAAGGAGGTCTCGGTGGCCCCGCCGGCCTCGCCGGCGCAGACCGTGACCCAGCGCATGCTGCGCACTCACACCGACCCGAAGTCGAAGCGCGCGGCGCTGCGCGGGCTGCTCGACGCGGAGATGGACTCGCTGACCTCGGCGCTGATCTTCTGCAACCGCAAGCGCGACGTCGACGTGGTCTACAAGTCGCTGAAGCGGCACGGCTACAACGCCGAGGCGCTGCACGGCGACATGGCCCAGCCGGCGCGCATGGAGACGCTGCGGCGCTTCAAGAACGACGAGATCCGCCTGCTGGTCTGCTCGGACGTCGCGGCGCGCGGCCTCGACATCCCGCGGGTCAGCCACGTCTTCAACTTCGACGTGCCGGTCAACAGCGAGGACTACGTCCACCGCATCGGCCGCACCGGCCGCGCCGGGCGCAGCGGCAAGGCCTTCATGCTGGCGACCCGCGACGACGAGAAGCTGCTGGCCAGCCTCTACAAGCTGATCGGCGGCAACATCCAGGAGCTCGACTCGCCGGGCGGCGAGACGGTTGAGACGCCGGCGGTGCTCGAGGGCGCCGAGGCCAAGCCGCGGCGCAGCCGCAAGCGCCGGAGCGGCCGCGACGAGGCCGCCGCCGAGCCGCGCGGCCGGCCCACGCCGCGCAGCGAGCCGGCCGCCGTCGCCGAAGCGGTCGAGGCCGCGGAACTCCCGGCAGAGGAGACCCAGGCCGAGGAGCTCGAGGCCCAGGCGACGGAGGCCGAGGTCGCGCAGGCCGCCGACAAGCCGAAGGCGACGCGGTCGGACGGCAAGCGCAAGGCTGCGGCGAGCAAGGCTCCGCAGAACAAGGCCTCCGAGGGCAAGGCCTCCGAGGGCAAGGCCTCCGGGAGCAAGCCGGCGGGCCGGAAGCGTGACGAGGCGGTCGGCGAGACGCCGTTCGGCGATCACGTGCCTGCCTTCATCCTGCGCGAGGTGCCGGCGGCGGTGCTGGAGCACTAGACGCCGCCCGCGCAATGCCGGCGGCTTGAGGCCAGGGGCCACTCCGCGAGGCGTGGCCCCTTTCTCGTTTCCGCCGCGCCGCCTATGATGCCGGGGCCATGCAAACCATCTTCGTTCAGATCAAGTGCCAGCTCGGTCGCGCCTACACGGTGGCCGACGAGCTCGTGCAGACCGTCGAGCAGGTCTCCGAGGTCCATTCGACCTCTGGGCAGTACGACCTGATGGTCAAGTGCTACCTGGACGACGGCACGGACATCGGGCACTTCGTCACCGAGCACATTCAGACGCTGCCCGGCATCCAGGACACCTTCACCCTGATCGCCTTCAAGGCCTTCGCCTGACCCCTTCCGCGGACAGCGCCCGATGACACGGATCCCACACGGCCCGGCGGAGCGGGAGCCCGAGACCGTGTCGCCGGAAGCGTTCCGCGCCAGGCTCGGCGAAGGCCGCATCGCCCAGATCTTCGACTACTGGGACGGCAAGCGCGCCGGCGGCGGCCTGCCCGCGCGCGACGCCATCGACCCGGCCGAGATCCCGCGGCTGCTGCCCTGGGTCTACCTGCTCGAGCCGCTGGGGGACGGCGGCGCCCGCGTCCGCCTCGCCGGCACGCGGATCCGCGAGCTGTTCGACTGCGAGTTGACCGGCCAGGACCTGGTCGCCCAGCTGCCCCGGCCCTTCGCCGACAACGCGCGGCGCAGCTACCGGCTGGTCGTCGAGCGGCACTGCGGCTGGCTGACGCTGGTCGACTCGCGCCTGCGCGACGGCAAGATCCTTCCCTACCGCCGGCTCGCCCTGCCGCTGAGCCGCGACGGCCGGGAGGTCGACCGGATTCTCGGCGCGGTCGACTGGGACGAATGGCAGATCGGCAGCCGCCCCTTCTGGGAGGTCTGGGACGAGGCCGTCGGCCGCGAGCGGCAGGAGGCGGTCTGCCGCTTCGGCTGAGCCTCCTCAGGGAAAGGACGGGACGACGATGGCGAGACGCATCCTGGTCACCGGCTTCGAAGCCTTCGGCAACACCCCCGTCAACCCCGCCGAGCTTGTCGCCCGGCGACTGGACGGCACCGAGATCGGCGGCGCCGCCGTCGTCGGCCGCGTCCTGCCGAACAGCTTCTTCGTCTGCATCGACGCCGTCCGCGCGGCGATCGGCGAGCTGCGGCCCGAGGCCGTGGTCATGCTCGGCGAATACGGCGGGCGCGCCATGGTGACCGTCGAGCGGCTTGCCCAGAATCTCAACGACTCGACCCGCTACGGCCTGCGCGACAACGAGGGGCTGGCCCTGCAGGGCGAGCCGACGGTGCCCGGCGGTCCGGCGGCCTACTACGCCACCCTGCCGGTGCGCGCGATGGTGCGCGCGATGCGCGAGGCCGGGATCCCCGCCGACATCTCCGACGCCGCCGGCACCTTCTGCTGCAACCACCTGCTCTACGGCACCCTGCATCACTGCGCGGTCGAGAGCCTGGCGCTGCGCGCCGGCTGGATCCACCTGCCCCACCTGCCCGAGGTCGCCGCGCGCGAGGAGAACCTCGGCGCGCCGAGCATGGCGCTCGAAACGGCGGCGGCGGGCGTCGAGGCGGGGATCGCCGCGATCCTCGCCCACCCGACGGACATCGCCGAGCCGAGCGCTTCGCGCCTGCAGATCTAGGCACGCCGCTGCCGCCCGGGCGCGAGGCGATTCCGTCCGCGCGGGTTCTGTTCTAGAGTGCCGCGCTCCGGCCCCCGGACGACAAGGGGGCGGGTCAAGCAGCCAGAGAACAGGGTTCGAGGGGGACAGATCCGATGAAGTTGCGCATGACCGCGCTGGCCGCCGCGACGCTGGCGGCCCTGCCATTCGCCGCCGGCGCGCCGGCCCAGGCCGCCGATCCGGTGAAGATCGGCATGATCACCACGCTGTCGGGCGGCGGCTCCGGTCTCGGCATCGACATCCGCGACGGCTTTCTGCTGGCCGTCGAGGAAGGCGGAGGGCAGCTCGGCGGCGTGCCGGTCGAGGTGCTGGTCGAGGACGACGCGCGCAAGCCCGACGTCGCCACCGAGATCGCCAACCGCATGGTCGAGCGCGACGAGGTCGACATCATGACCGGCATCGTCTGGTCGAACCTGGCGATCGCGGTGGTGCCGAAGGTGACGCGCGAGGGCGTCTTCTACATCAGCCCGAACGCCGGGCCTTCGCTGCTGGCCGGCCGGGGCTGCCACGAGAACTACTTCAACGTCGCCTGGCAGAACGACAACCTGCACGAGGCGATGGGCCAGTACGTTCAGGACCAGGGCTTCGAGACGGCCTACATCCTGGCGCCGAACTACCCGGCGGGCCAGGACGCGCTGGCCGGCTTCAAGCGCTACTACAAGGGCGAGATCGTCGGCGAGGTCTACACGCAGCTCGGCCAGACCGACTACGCCGCCGAGCTCGCCGCCCTGCGCGACGCCGACCCGGACGCGGTCTTCTTCTTCCTGCCCGGCGGCATGGGCATCTCCTTCATCAAGCAGTACGACCAGGCCGGCCTCAATGGCGAGATCCCGCTGTTCGGCCCGGCCTTCTCCTTCGACCAGGGCATCCTCGGCGCGGTCGGCGACGCGGCGCTCGGCGTCGTCAACTCCTCGCAGTGGAACAAGGACATCGACAACGCCGCCAACAAGAACTTCGTCGAGGGCTTCCGGAAGGCCTACGGCCGCCTGCCCTCGCTCTACGCCAGCCAGGGCTACGACGCCGCCAAGCTGATCGCCTCGGCGCTCGCCAAGACCGGCGGCGTCGGGGACCGGGACGCCTTCCGCGCGGCGCTCGAGGCGGCCGACTTCGAATCGACCCGCGGCGCCTTCCGCTTCAACAGCAACCACCACCCGATCCAGACGATCTACGTGCGCGAGGTGGTCAAGGAGGGCGAGGTGCTGACCAACAGGATCGTCGGCACCGCCTTCGAGGAGCACGGCGACGCCTACGCCGAAGAGTGCTCGATGTAGGGGTCGTGTCCTCCCTCTCTGTCCCGGTGGGGCGGAGAGGGCCGGGGAGACGTGAGGCATGGCGGACCCGACAGACCGATACGGCGCCGTCCGGCGCCCGGCGTCGGGGCGGAATCCCCCACCTCTCCCTGCCCTCTCCCCCCCCTTTGGGCGGAGAGGGTCTAGCCCCTGAAGTCTCGGGTGCCGCTCCGGCCGCAGATCCACGAATCGCTTGATGTCCTTCCTGCTGATCCTCGAACAGACCCTCAACGGGCTGCAGTTCGGCGTCATGCTGTTCCTGATCGCCGCCGGCCTGACGCTGGTGCTCGGCATCATGAACCTGGTCAACCTGGCGCACGGCTCGCTCTACATGGTCGGCGCCTTCGTCTGCGCCTGGGTCTCGGTCGAGACCGACTCCTTCCTGCTCGGCCTGGCGGCGGCGCTGCCGGCGACGGCGCTGGTCGCGAGCGTCGTCGAGCTGCTGGTCGTGCGCCGTCTCTACAGCCGCGACCATCTCGACCAGGTCCTGGCGACCTTCGGCCTGATCCTGTTCTTCAACGAGGCGACCAAGATGATCTGGGGCGCCCGGCCGCTGCGCCTCGACCCGCCGGACTTCCTGTCGGGCACGGTCGAGCTGCTGCCCGGGGCGCCCTACCCGGCCTTCCGGCTGGCGGTCATCCTGGTCGGCCTGGCGGTCGCGCTCGGCCTGTTCCTGCTGGTCACGCGCACGCGTCTCGGCATGCTGATCCGCGCCGGCGCCTCCAACCGCGAGATGGTCTCGGCGCTGGGCGTCGACATCGACCGGCTCTACACCGTCGTCTTCGCGCTCGGCGCGGCGCTGACCGCGCTCGCCGGCGCCATGGCCGGCCCGATCTACTCGGTCGAGATCGGCATGGGCGAGAGCGTGCTGATTCCGGTCTTCGTGGTCATCGTGATCGGCGGCATCGGCTCGATCCGCGGCGCCTTCGTCGCCGCGCTGCTGGTCGGCCTGACCTTCGTCTGGGGCCGCGCCTTCCTGCCGGGCCTGTTCGGCCTCGTCCTGGAGCCCTCGACGGCCAGCACCCTGGGCAGCGCGATCTCGGCCATGGCGATCTACATCCTGATGGCCGCCGTGCTGATCTGGCGGCCGCGCGGCCTGTTCCCGCCCCATGGCTGACGGGCTCGGCAGGCGCCTGGGCGGCCACGCCGACGGCCTGCTGCTGGGCCTGGCCTTTCTGGCCTGGCCGGCGGTCGCCGCCGGCTTCGGCCTGGAGTGGACGCTCGACCTCGCGGCGCGCATCCTGATCTACGCCCTGGCCGCGAGCGCGCTCAACCTGGTGCTCGGCTACGCCGGCCTGGTCTCCTTCGGCCACGCCGCCTTCTTCGGCGCCGGCGCCTACGTCGTGGCGATCCTGGCCTACCACGACTTCCTGCTCGGCCCGATCGTGCTGTTCGGCCTGGAGATACCGGGCACCGGCAACGCCTGGATCGCCTTCCCGCTGGCGGTGCTGGTCGCCGGCCTGCTGGCGCTGGCGATCGGCGCGCTCTGCCTGCGCACCAGCGGCCTCTACTTCATCATGATCACCCTCGCCTTCGCGCAGATGATCTACTACCTGTTCATCTCGCTGCCGGACTACGGCGGCGAGGACGGGCTCAGCCTGTTCGCGCGCTCCGAGCTCCGGCCGCTCGACCTCGGCGACGACCTTGCCTTCTACTACCTCTGCCTGGGCCTGCTCGCGCTCGTGCTCGCCGGCAAGGCAGCGGTGGTGCGCTCGCGCTTCGGCTGGGCGCTGATGGGCATCCGCGACAACGAGCGGCGCATGACCGCGCTCGGCCTGCCGCCCTACCGCTACAAGCTCGCCGCCTTCGCCCTGTCGGGCGCGGTGACTGGCCTCGCCGGCGCGCTGATCGCCAACCTCACCGAGTTCGTCAGCCCGGCCTTCCTGTCCTGGCCGCTGTCCGGCGAGCTGCTGATCATCGTCATCCTGGGCGGCATGGGTCGGCTCTACGGCCCCCTGCTCGGGGCCACCGCCTTCCTGCTGCTGGAGTTCTGGCTGAAGGAGTGGACCGAGCACTGGCAGCTCGCGCTCGGGCCGATCCTGGTGCTCATCGTGCTCTACGCGCGCGGCGGACTGGGCGGACTCGTCGACCTGCTGCGCCGCGGCCGGGAGGGCTCCGGGCATGGCTGACCCGCTGCTGACCTGCGAGGGTCTCGCCAAGGCCTACGGCGGCGTGCAGGCCTGCGCCGGCGTCGACCTGGCGCTCGCCGAGGGCGAGCTGCGCGCGGTCATCGGCCCAAACGGCGCCGGCAAGACCACGCTGACCGGCCTGCTTGCCGGCGAGCTCAGGCCCGACGCCGGCCGCATCCGCTTCGCCGGGCGCGAGATCCAGGCGCTGGGCGCGGCGGCCCGGGCGCGCGCCGGCATCGGCCGCTCCTACCAGATCACCAGCCTGTTCCCGCGCTTCACCGTCCTGGAGAACGCGCGCCTCGCGGTGCAGACCGCCGCCGGCCACGCCTTCCGCCTGCGGCCGGCCGCCGGCGACCGCAGCCTGGAAACGGCCGCCGAGGCCCTGCTCGAGCAGGTCGGCCTGGGCGCCCGCGCCGCGGTGCCGGTCGCCGACCTGGCGCACGGCGAGCAGCGCCAGCTCGAGATCGCCCTGGCGCTGGCGGGCCGGCCGCGCCTGCTGCTGCTCGACGAGCCGACCGCCGGCATGGCGCCGGAGGAGAGCCGGGCCATGGTCGCCCTGCTGCAGCGGCTGAAGAGCGGCGTGACGCTGCTGCTGGTCGAGCACGACATGGACGCGGTCTTCGCGCTCGCGGACCGCATCACCGTGATGGACGGCGGCCGGGTGCTGGCCAGCGGCACGCCCGAAGAGATCCGCGGCAGCGCCGCGGTCCAGGCCGCCTACCTGGGCGGCGCCGCAGGGGAAGCCGGGCCATGCTGAGCGTCAGCGGCCTGGAGGCTGCCTACGGCCGCAGCCGCGTGCTGTTCGGCGTCGAGCTGGCGGTCGAGGCCGGCGAGGCCCTGGCCCTGCTCGGGCGCAACGGCATGGGCAAGACGACCACGGTGCGCGCGGTCATGGGACTGCTCAAGCCGAGCGCCGGCAGCGTGCGCTTCGAGGGGCGCGAGATCGCCGGCCGGCCGCCCTTCGCGATCGCGCGCGCCGGGCTCGGCTTGGTGCCCGAGGGCCGCCAGGTCTTCCCCAACCTGACGGTGCGCGAGAACCTGGTCGCCACGGCACGGCCCGGGCGCTGGCGGCTGGCGGCAGTGGAGGAGCTGTTCCCGGTGCTGGCCGAGCGGCGCGGCGCCTACGGCAACCAGCTGTCGGGCGGCGAGCAGCAGATGCTGGCGATCGGCCGGGCGCTGCTGACCAACCCCAGGCTGCTGATCCTCGACGAGGCGACCGAGGGCCTGGCGCCGCGCATCCGCGCCGAGATCTGGCGGGTGCTGGCGCGGCTGAAGGCCGAGGGCCTGGCGATCCTGGTCATCGACAAGAACGTCGCCGACCTGCTCCGCCTCTGCGACCGCCACGCCATCCTGGAGAAGGGCAAGGTCGCCTGGACCGGCAGCTCGGCGGCGCTGGCCGCGGAACCGGCCCTGCAGGCGCGCTACCTCGGGGTCTGAGGTCCGAGGAGCGCGACTCAGTTGTCGAGACGGACGTTGGGGCTCGAGTAGACCTTGCTGGCGCTCATGCCGAGCGATTCCAGCGCGAAATAGGAGCCGACGGCGATGACGATCGCGGCGCAGACCCCGGCGATGAATGCCCTCATGGTTTCTTCCCTCTTCCCTTCTTCGTGGGCCGGCACGGGCTCTCGCGCGCCGGCCCGGCGTGAGCGTCAGTTGGCCGGCTCGGTGATCCGCTTCAGGTAGCTCATCAACGCGCGCCGGTCGTCGGCGTCCGGGATGCGCTGCATCGGCATCTTGGTGCCGGGCACGAACTCGTCGGGCCCGACCTCGAAGAGCCGCGACACCGTCTCGTCGGTCCAGACCACGTCCTTGTGGCGCAGCGCATCGGAGTACTTGTAGTCGCCGACCGCCCCGGCCTCGCGGCCGAACAGGCCGTAGAGCGTCGGCCCGGCCCGGTTCTGGCTGCCGGGCTCGATCGAGTGGCAGATGCTGCACTTGCGGAACAGCTCGGCGCCCCGGCCCTCGTCGTCGTGCAGCGGATCGAGCAGCGGCCGCTGCGCCGTCGTCACCCCGACGCCGAGCTCCGCGCCGCTGCCGACGTCCCAGAGGCGCGCCACCTCGTCGGCGCCGCCGGAGAGCAGCTGCGCGCCGTCGGGCGAGAAAGCCAGCGACCAGACCGGCGCCAGATGGCCCTCCAGCACCCTGGGCTCGGCATCGGCCGCCAGCGGCCAGAGGCGGATCGCCCGGTCGGCGCCGGCACTCGCCACCCAGCGGTCGCCGGGCGAGACCGCCAGCGCGAAGATCGGCGCATCGTGGCGGCCGAGCTCGGCGAGCTGCTCGCCGGTCCGGCTGTCCCAGAGACGCACGCTCGCGTCCGCCGAGGCCGTCACCAGCTGGCGGCCGTCGCCGAGGAAGGCGACCCCGGTGATGCCGACCTCGTGGCCCTCGATCTGGCCGATCTGGGTACCGTCGGCGACCCGCCAGATCCGCACCGTCAGGTCGTAGGAGCCGCTGACCAGGCGCTCGCCGTCGGGCGAGAAGGCGACGGCGTTGACGTTGTTCTCGTGGCCCTCGAGGCTGCGCAACAGCGTCCCGCTCTCGAGGTCCCAGAGCTTGACGCTGCGGTCCCAGGAGGCGCTGGCCGCGGTGCGGCCGTCGGGCGCGATCGCCAGGCCCTGGATCTTGCCCTGGTGGCCCTCGAAGCGGCGGACCGCCGCGCCGCTCTCGATGTCCCAGAGGATCAGGCTGCCGTCGTCCGAGGCCGAGAGGCCACGCTCGCCGTCGGGCAGGAAGGCCACGGCGTTGACCGAGGCCTCGTGCTCGTTGAGCGTCGCCAGCGGCTCCTGCGCCGCGAGGTCCCAGAGCTTCACGGTGTAGTCGAACGAGCCGGTCAGCGCCCGCCCGCCGTCCGGGGCGAAGGCGACCGCCTTGACGAAGCCGCCGTGACCGCGCAGCTCCGCCGTCGCCGGCGCGGCGGCCAGGAGTAGAAGCGTCGCGGCCAGGGCCGCGCGACCCGCCAACCGGGCCGGACTCGTCCTCATCGGACCTCCGCCTCGGGCCGGGCCGAGGGCGGCGTGCCGGTCGGCCGGACCCCGGCGGCGGGTGCGCGGCTGCCCGGCAGCGAGCCGGTCTCGATGCGCTCGAAGCCGCGCAGCGGCTCGCCGCTGGCCCGGTCGAGCGCGATCGTTGACACGAGGAAGGCGCTGTTGGAGTCGCTGCCCGGGTTCATGACCGTGACCAGCCAGACGGCGCGTCCGTCCAGCTGCCCGGCCTCGACCTTCAGCACCTCGACGCCGAAGCGCTCGGCGACCTGCGAGCGCGCCTCCTCGCGCTCGATGGCGAGCGCGGGCGTTGCGACGAGCGCCGCCAGCAGCGCGGCAATCGCCATCGCTCGCCTGTGAACTGGAGACCCGGCCATCGCGTCCTCCCGGCTACTCCGCGGGCAGCGGCCGCCGGGCCTGGTCGACGGGCTTGTTCTCGACCTCCGCGACCCAGAGGTCGTGGTGCTCGCGCGCCCAGTTCTCGTCGACCTTGCCGGAGCCCATGGCGGCGAAGGCGCCCTCCATGCCGACCGAGCCGATGTAGATGTGCGCCAGGATGATGGCGATCATGATCAGCCCGACGGTGGCGTGCCAGATCGTATGGAGCTGCATCTCCATGCGCGGGGTAACGTCCGTCGGCAGGCCTTCGATCCCTACGGCGGCGAGAACGTTGAAGGTCTTGGCCCACATCGCCGTGTCGAAGGGGAACATCAGCCCGATGCCCGAGGCGGCGAGCGAGGCGCCGCCCAGAATCACCGACCAGAAGATCAGCTTCTGTCCGGCGTTGAACTTCTTCGAGTGCGGGTGGACGTGCTTGCTGAACAGACCGCCGCCCTTGGCCAGCCAGACCAGGTCATGGCGGTTCGGGATGTTGTGGGCGACCCAGAGCACGAACATCAGCACGATGCCGACGATGAAGGAGAACGACAGGAAGTTGTGCGCGTACTTGCCCCACTGCGCGATCGTCGCGTAGGGCGCCGCGCCGATCAGCGGGATCAGCAGCTCGCGGCCCCAGAGCAGCCACATGCCGGTGATTGCCAGCAGGATGAAGGAGAAGGCGGTCAGCCAGTGGGTGAAGCGGTCGAGGTCGCCGAAGCGCTCGATCACGTGGCCCGAGCGGCCGGCCTCGATGCGGATGCGGCCGCGCAGCACGAAGAACAGCGCGAGCAGCGCGATCATGCCGAGCACGACCCAGGCGCCGTAGACCTTGAGCGGGCCGTCGCGGAACTCCTGCCAGGACTCGCCGCCCGATTCGACCAGCACGCCGGCCTTCTTGTCGGGAATCGAGACGCTGCCCTGGATGCCGCGCCGAACCTCGCGCCAGAACTGCGAATCGCTGCTGGTGCCCAGCGAGCCGCCGGGCACGGCGCCGCCCGACAGCGCCTCGTCGGAGATCTCGCGGCCCTGGCTCTGCTGGGCCGCGGCGTCGGGTGCCGCGACGCCGAGCGAGGCGAGCAGCAGCAACGCGAGGGCGAGGCTTCCGAGCAGGCCGCGCGCGTTGACCATCATGCGTTCAATCATCGTCTTTCCTCCCAGCCGGCTGCCCGGCCCGCCCCGGCGGTCCTCTCGACCGTCACGCGGCCGGGCCGCGCTCAGATCGCGTTCTGGTTCCGCACCCGCGAGCGCAGCTCTTCCTCCTGCGCCGGGTCGAGCGGGCTGTCGGGCGCGCCCTTGTAGCTGCCCGGCTCGTAGATCCGGACCTCGTCGACCTGGCCCGGCGGTTCCTCCTGGTAGAGGAAGAAGAGCCCCGCCACCGCAGCGATGCAGACGGCCAGGGCAATCAAACGACCGATCATCGGCGTCTCCCCTCATATCCGACCTGTCCCACGACCCGGAGCGCGCGGATCCGCGCTCCGAGCGACGTGGAGGGCGGCGGATGAACCGCCGCCCTCCCCTTATCGCGGACCGGAAGCTGCCCGGTGGGACAGTCCGGCCGACAGCGGGCCTAGCGCTTACGAGCCACCCTTCTGCTCGTAGGCGGTGCCCCAGCCCCAGGCGCCGGACCCGAAGCCGCGGGCGACGACGCGCTCGCGGTAGATGTCCGACACCATGTTGCCGTCGCCGGCCAGCAGGGCCTTGGTCGAGCACATCTCCGCGCAGAGCGGGAGCTTGCCCTCGGCCAGGCGGTTGCGGCCGTACTTGGAGAACTCGGCGGCCGAGTTGTCCTCCTCCGGTCCACCGGCGCAGAAGGTGCACTTGTCCATCTTGCCCCGGCTGCCGAAGTTGCTCGCCTGCGGGTACTGCGGTGCCCCGAAGGGGCAGGCGTAGAAGCAGTAGCCGCAGCCGATGCACAGATCCTTCGAGTGCAGAACCACGCCCTCGTCGGTCTGGTAGAAGCAGTCGACCGGGCAGACTGCCATGCACGGCGCGTCGGAGCAGTGCATGCAGGCCACCGAGATCGAACGCTCGCCCGGCTTGCCGTCGTTGATGGTCACCACGCGGCGTCGGTTAACGCCCCAGGGGACCTCGTGCTCGTTCTTGCACGCCGTGACGCAGGCGTTGCATTCGATGCAACGCTCGGCGTCACAGAGGAACTTCATGCGTGCCATGACTGGCTTCTCCTCCTAGAGCTTACGCCGGTTCGATCCGGCACAGGGTCGCCTTGGTCTCCTGCATGTTGGTGACCGAGTCGTACCCGTAGGTCTGTGCCGTGTTGGTCGCCTCGCCGAGCACGTAGGGGTCGGCACCCGCGGGGTACTTGCTCCGCAGATCCTCGCCCTGCCAGTGACCGCCGAAGTGGAACGGCATGAACGCCACGCCGCGGCCGACGCGCTCGGTGACCATGGCCTTGACCTTGACCTTGGCGCCTTCCGGGCCGTGGACCCAGACCATCTGGCCGTCCTTGATGCCGCCGCCGTTCGCGTCGAAGGGATTGATCTCCACGAACATGTCCTGCTGCAGCTCGGCCAGCCAGGGGTTGGACCGGGTCTCGTCGCCGCCGCCCTCGTACTCGACCAGTCGGCCCGAGGTCAGGATGATCGGGTAGTCCGATGCGTAGTCCTTGTCCTGGATCGACTTGTAGAGGATCGGCAGACGGTACATCCGGCGGTCCTCGTAGGTCGGGTAGTCGGCGACCAGGTCACGACGCGGCGTGTAGAGCGGCTCGCGGTGCGTCGGCACCGGATCCGGGAAGTTCCACACGACGCAGCGCGCCTTGGCGTTGCCGAAGGGGGCACAGCCGTGCTCGATGGCGACTCGCTGGATGCCGCCCGAGAGGTCGACCTTCCAGTTCGTCTTCTCGCCGGCGACCTTCTCGATCGCGGCCCGCTCCTCGTCCGTCAGGTCCTTGTCCCAGCCGAGCGACTGGAGCATGGCCATCGTGAACTCGGGATAGCCGTCCTCGATCTCCGAGCCGACCGGGTAGCTGCCCTCGGCCAGCAGGTTGTCGCCGTCCCGCTCGACGCCGAAGCGCGCGCGGAAGCAGAGGCCGCCGGCGGCCACCGGCTTGGAGGTGTCATAGAGGTTCGGCGTGCCCGGATGCTTGATCTCCGGGGTGCCCCAGCAAGGCCACGGCAGGCCGTAGTACTCGCCGTCGGCCGGGCCGCCGACCGCCTGCAGCGTCGTGCGGTCGAAGGTGTGCTGGTTCTCCATGTGCAGCTTGAGCCGCTCCGGCGACTGGCCGGTGTAGCCGATCGTCCACATGCCGCGGTTGATCTCCCGCAGCGTGTCCTCGACCGAGGGCTCGGTGCCGTCGACGGCGATGTTCTTGAACATCTCGTCGGCGAAGCCGAGCTTCTGGGCGAAGAGATACATGATCTCGTGATCGGGCTTCGACTCGAAGAGCGGCTCGACGATCTTCTCGCGCCACTGCAGGGAGCGGTTGGAGGCGGTCACCGAGCCGTAGGTCTCGAACTGCGTCGCCGCCGGCAGCAGGTAGACGCCGTCGGTGCGGTCGTGCATGACCGCGGTCATCGTCGGATAGGGGTCGACGACGACCAGCAGATCGAGCTTCTGCATGGCCTTCTGCATGTCCGGCAGGCGCGTCTGCGAGTTCGGCGCGTGCCCCCAGAAGACCATTGCCCTGAGGTTGTCGGGCTGGTCGAGGTTCTCCTTGGCCTCGAGCGCCAGGTCGAACCAGCGGGAGACCGGCACGCCGGCGCTCTCCATCAGGTCCTGGCTGGCGAAGCGGCCCTTGACGTACTCGTAGTCGACGTCCCAGACGCGCGCCCAGTGCTTCCACGAGCCGGTCGCCAGGCCGTAGTAGCCCGGCAGGGTGTGGCAGAGCACGCCGAGGTCGGTCGCCCCCTGGACGTTGTCGTGGCCGCGGAAGATGTTGGTGCCGCCGCCGGAGGTGCCGACGATGCCCAGGGCGAGCCCCAGGATGCAGTAGGCGCGGGTGTTGTTGTTGCCGTTCGTGTGCTGGGTGCCGCCCATGCACCAGATGATGGTGAAGGGACGGTTGTTGGCCAGCGTACGGGCGACCCGCTTCATCTGCGAGCCCGGCACGCCGGTGACCCGCTCGACCTCCTCCGGGTTCCACTTGGCGACCTCGGCCCGGATCTGGTCCATGCCCCAGACGCGCTGGCGGATGTACTCGCGATCCTCCCAGCCGTTCTCGAAGACGTGCCAGAGAATGCCCCAGATCAGCGCGACGTCGGTGCCCGGCCGGAAGCGGACGTACTCGTCGGCATGGGCGGCCGTACGCGTGAAGCGCGGGTCGCAGACGATCATCGGCGCGTTGTTCTGCTCCTTGGCCTTGAGCAGATGCTGCAGCGACACCGGGTGCGCCTCGGCGGGGTTGCCGCCGATCAGGAAGATGGCGCGGGAGTTGTGGATGTCGTTGTAGCTGTTGGTCATCGCGCCGTAGCCCCAGGTGTTGGCTACGCCGGCGACCGTCGTCGAGTGACAGATACGCGCCTGGTGGTCGACGTTGTTCGTGCCCGCGAAGGCGGCGAACTTGCGGAACAGGTAGGACTGCTCGTTGCTGTGCTTGGCCGAGCCGAGCCAGTAGATCGAGTCCGGACCGCTGGACTTGGTGATCTCCAGCATCTGGTCGCCGATCTCGTTGATCGCCTGCTCCCAGGAGATCTTCGTCCACTTGCCGTCGACCAGCTTGGTCGGGCTCTTCAGGCGCCGCTCGCCGTGCGCGTGCTCGCGCACCGACGCGCCCTTGGCGCAGTGGGCGCCCAGGTTGAAGGGGCTGTCCCAGCCCGGCTCCTGGCCGGTCCAGACGCCGTCCTGCACCTCGGCGATCACCGTGCAGCCCACCGAGCAGTGGGTGCAGACGGACTTCTTCAGCTCCACCTTGCCGCCACTGGGCGACGCGGCCTCCGCCTTCTTGATGCGACCGAACGAAAGCGTCGAGGCGGCCGCCAGGCCGCCCGCCGTCAGTCCGGAGCGTTTCAGGAAGGTACGACGGTCAATGGCGCTGCCGACCACGCCGGCGAACGCCTTCGACAAACGGGGGCCAGTTGCAACCCCATTCGTCTTTCTCGTCAGCATTGACCTCTCCCTAATCCCTAGATTTTCCGAGAAGGATCCAGGTATCCGATCGACGACCGGGTCCTAGAACTTCGCGAGCTCGTAGTACTTCTTCACGTGGTCGGTCTCGCGGTAGCCCGCGGCCGAGGCCGAGCGGACGGGTTCCGCCGCCTCGCCGCGACCGGCCGCGAGCGTCACGGCCGTCGCGCCGAGCGCGCCGGCCCCGAGCCCCGCCTTGCGGAAGAAGTCACGCCGCGACTGCGACTTCACTTCTGCCTGCTTCATGGCTCTCCCTTTCTATGCGCGGTTGCGCCTTTGAGCGGGGGAGCTCCGTCTGCCTAGCGAGCCCCTCCCCCAAACCGGGCTCTCTTGCTCTTGTTCGGCCTAGGCTGCCATCTCGAAGGCCTGCGCCTCGATCGCCATGAACAGGCGGCCGATCGTGCCGACAGGCATGTAGAAGCGGGCATTGCGGGCCGCCTGCAGGTCCTCGAAGAACCGCGGCGCCCAGCAGCCGACGTGGGTGTCGAAGAAGCGGCGCTGCTCGGCGAGGTCCGCCGGCGCGCCGAAGCTGCCCGAGATCAGCCCGGCCATCATCTCGCAGAGCGCGGAGATGTGGTCCTCGGGCTCCTTCACCGACTCCTCGCGGGCGATGCCGAGCAGGCGCATGTCGCCGCGCAGCTTGGCCAGCGGCTTCTCGTGCAGGAATCCGGTGAGGTAGTAGGAGCCGAAGGGCACCAGCTCGCCCTGGCCGACGCCGATGAAGAGGTCGAAGTACTCCTCCTCCAGCGTCTTCGGGTCGCTGGCGCGCGCCGCCGCGGCGAGCGCGTTGACCGCCTCGCCCAGTTCGCCCTCGTTGCCCTTGAGACCGGCGAGCATCGACAGCAGTTCCCGGTCCGGCGAGGCACCGAGAAGCCGCGCGAGCAACGCGTACCACTGGACGCGCAGCTCGTCTTCTTCCGAAAGCTCGAACGCGATGGCGTCGTCCGCCAACCGTCACTCCCATACCCGAGCCGATCGACGGTGGTGTATGGCGGCCGGTTGATCCCGACCTTTGCCTTCCCGCGACCGGATTATTGCCCCGTCAAGAATCAGGGGCTTTCTTTAGTGTTGTTCTAATTTAGAGCCGGCCGTCGCCGGCCTGTCAACGCAAAGCGATGCTGCACTTGCGAAGGCAACTGCCGGAATAGCCCCTTGGATTCTAAGGCTTATCGTCCGTTTCCCGGCTCGTGCCGCCGGGAGCCGGCGCGCCTTCCGGCCGGTCCGGCGGCTCCGCCAGCGCGAAGGACGACCAGCGGCGCTGTGCCGCACGCCGCGCCTGCAGGCCGACCGGCCGACCCTGGCATCCGGGCGCAGCGGTGGCAGCCGTCCCGCCTCCGCCCGGCGCCGAGGCCTCGCGCTCCGGCGACGGTGCCTCGACCGCGCCCTGCGCGGCGTCCGCTCCTTCGGAGTCGGCCTCTGCGGAGTCCGCCGGCGCGTCCGAGGTCTCGCGCGCGGTCTCCGGAGCGGCATCCGGCGCAGCCTCCGGCGCTGTCTCCGGCTTGCGCCAGCGCTCGGGCTGCGGCATGCCCTTGCCGGGCTGGAACAGCGTCTGCAGGTTCGCGACGACCTTGGCGGCGTCGCTGTAGTCCTCGTCGTAGTCGTTCAGGCCGTCGCGGAAGTTGAACAGCGGATTGACCTGCCAGAGCCGCCTGAGCGCCCGGCGCTTCAGCATCTCGGGGACGCCGCGCCGCATGAAGACCTTGAAGTCGTCGCCGGCCTGCAGCGTGTCCGGGTCGGGCAGCGCGGCGATCTGCTCCTCGCTCAGCGCGCCCTCGCCGCCGGCCTGCAAGACGCCCGCTCCATCCTCGCCCGGCGCATCGTCGCCCGGCCGATCGCCGGCCGTCGGCTCGGCGCGCGGCGCCGGCGCCGCGTCGTCGGTCCGGCGCGCCGCCTCGGTGCCGTCCTCGGGCTGCGCCCGGCTGCGCTGCTTGCGCTGAGACCAGCGCGACAGGAAGCCGCCGTCGCCGTCGCCCCGGCTCATGCGTCCTCTCCGGTCTTCGGCCGGCGCGGCCGGTCGACCGGCGCCGGACCGCCGCTGCCCGCGAAGCCGACCTTGCGCGGGTCGTGCGGCCGCCGCTTGCGCTTCTTGAACGGCTGGTCGACGTGGTGCCGGTCGACGAAGGCCTGCAGGAAGCCGATCAGCTCGGGCGGCATGGCGACCGGCTCGACCAGGTCGTTCGCCGAATCCAGATAATCCTGCGCCTCGTAGGGGCAGGCTGTGACGAACACCGGGACCAGCGGATGCTCGACCTCGGGGTCCTCGAGGTCGCGCAGCACGACGAACAGCCGTGGCGGCTCCTGCGAGAGGTTGACCCGGTAGCCCTCGGTCTCCTTGCGGAACAGCTCGAGGGTCAGGGTGCCGGCGTGGAAGTGCGTCCACTCCTCGCCCGCCGCCGCCAGCGCCCACTCGCCGCGCGGGTCGCGCGGCGGCGCCCCGGCGATCGCGGCGACCGGCTTCCAGGCGTAGTCGAGCCAGCGATGCTTGCTCTTGCGGCGCTCCAGCACGATGCCGACCGCGATGCGCTCGACGATCCGCTCCGTCCGCGGCCCCTCGCCGTCGCCGCCGTTCCGGGCCTCGCCGCCGCTGGGGGCGTCATCCGACACTGCCAGTTCCTCCAGGCCGGCGCCGTTCCGGACCGCGGCTGCCGCGGCCCCGGGCACCTGCTCCTTGCTCGTTGCGGCAAACTTAGGGCGCGCCGCGGCCTGCGTCATCCCTGCGCTTCGTGGGGATTTCCGACTGGACGCGGGCGCGCCTGCCGCCGGGGCCCGCGATGACGCAGATCAATGCTGCCGGCCGGCGGTTCTGGCGCTCTGGGCCCAGAGCCGCCTCACTATGTCCGAAGGAGACCGACCGGTGGAGCACCACGACCTGCTGCACGAGTTCCCCGACCATCGCGAGACGATCCATGCGCTCAAGACCGGCAACGCGCACTTCGCGCGGCTGTTCGAGAAGTACCACGCGCTCGACCGCGAGGTGCGCAATCTGGAGGACCGGGTCACGGCGGCCAGCGAGGAGCACGAGGAGCAGCTCAAGCGCCAGCGCCTGGCGCTCAAGGACGAGCTCTACCAGATGATCCGCGCAGCCGAGGCCACGCCCGGCGACGCCGCCTAGCCGGACCCTCCTGCGCCGGCGCGGCGCCCCCCGACTGGTCGATTCCCGGCTCCGCCCTATCTCACCGGGACAGGGACCGGCGAGGCAGGAGGACGTCATGGGGGGCCACCCGCTCGCGGCTTCGGGCCGCGCCATCCGCCGCCGGCGCGCAGGCCAAGTTGGGGGCCGGGTCGGGGACCGGGTCTCAGGCCGGCTGGCCATCGCCTGCTGCGCCGCGCTGCTTCTCGCGCCCGGCCGGCCCGCCGCCGAGCCGACCCTGGTCGACCTCGAGCTGGTGCTCGCCGCCGACGGCTCCGGCTCGATCGACGACGCCGAGCTGGCCCTGCAGCGCGAGGGCTACGCGGCGGCGATCACCGATCCCCAGGTGCTCTCGACGATCGCCGCAGGCGATCTCGGCCGCATCGCCGTCGCCTACGTCGAGTGGGGCGGCGCCACCTCGCAGCACACCATCGTCGACTGGACCGTCATCGACGGGCCGGCGAGCGCGGCCGGCTTCGCCGAGGCCTTGCGCACGCGGCCACGCGCGGCGCGCGGCTGGAACTCGATCTCCGGCGCCATCGACCACTCGGCCGCGCTGATCGCGGACCCGGCGATCGAGGGCGCGCGCAAGGTCATCGACGTCTCCGGCGACGGCCCCCAGCACGGCGGCCGGCCGGTCGAGCAGGCGCGAGACGACGCCGTCGCCGCCGGCATCACGATCAACGCCCTGGTGCTCGACACGCCGGGCGGCGGCTACGGCGGACCGGGCGGCATGCCGCTGTCGGACCACTACATCCTGTCGGTGATCGGCGGCTTCGGCGCCTTCGTGATGACCGCCGACCGCGACGAATCCTTCCGCCGCGCGATCCTGGCGAAGATGATCCGCGAAATCGCCGACGCCGGCCCGACCGGCGACCGGCGGCTGGCCGAGCGGCCCGGCGACGCCCGCCGCTAGAGGGCCGGCGCGCGCGGAACCAGACAAGCGCGGAGCCGAGGAAACCCGGCGATGGCCTGCGGCGTTGTGGGGGTCTGAGAGGCGGCCGGCCCGGGCCGCCTCGCGCCTTGCCACCCGAACGAGGGAGCCCCCCGTCCCATGGACCTGATCCGCATCATTCTCGCCATCCTGCTGCCGCCGCTCGGCGTCTTCCTGCAGGTCGGCATCGGCGGACACTTCTGGCTCAACATCCTGCTGACGCTGCTCGGCTACATCCCCGGCATCGTCCACGCCGTCTGGGTGATCGCCAAGAAGTAGGCTTCCAGCCCCCATGGCCTTCGACGCCGGCAACGCCGACGGCCTGCGCAAGGCGCAGGCCTACAGCCCGCGCCACGCCGAGGAGCTGCGCCGGCTGCAGCGCCTCGCCCACTGGATGGACAGCCGCTTCCGGATCCCGGGCACCGGCATCCGCTTCGGCCTGGATTCGCTGGTCGGCCTGATCCCCGGGCTCGGCGACGGCGCCGCCTTCGTGCCCTCGGCATACCTGGTCTGGCGCGCGCACCGTCTCGGCGCGCCGACAGGGCTGCTCGCAGCCATGGCCGGCAACGTCCTCGTCGACCTCGTGGTCGGGGCGGTGCCGCTGGTCGGCGATCTCTTCGACGTCGGCTTCAAGGCCAACCGGCGCAACGTCGAGCTGCTGCGCCGCCACCTCGGCGGCGCCTGAGGGGCGGCCCGCTGGTCGCCCCCCGCTGGTCGACCCCCGCTATTCGACCGGCGTCTCGGCCATCGCCTCGGCGGCCGCCAGGTCCTCGGGCGTGTTGACGTTCATGAAGGGATCGCAGGGCTCGACCGGCCAGTCGACCCGCGCGACCTTGTAGCGCGCGGTGAAGACGTCGACCTTGCGCACCTCCTCCTGGGTCATCGCAAGCCGCAGGTCCTCGGCGAGGCTGACCGGCCAGAGCGCGATCGGCGGGTGGGCGCGCCCGGCGGAGCCGGCGCAGGCGATGTCGGCGCCGGCCCGGATCATGCCGGCCTCGAGCCGCTCGACCAGGTCGCGCGGCAGGAAGGGCGCGTCGGTCGGCACGCTCAGCAGCAGGTCGCAGACCGGCGCGTGGCGCGCCGCCCACTCCATGCCGGCGAGGATGCCGGCGAGCGGCCCGGCGAAGCCCGGCACGCCGTCCGGCGCGACCGGCAGCCGCCACTCGGCGAAGCGCGCCGGATCGCCGTTGGCGTTGAGCACCAGGCAGGCGACCTGCGGGCGCAGGCGCTCGAGCGCGTGAGCCAGGATCGGCCGGCCGGCGAGCGGCTTCAGGCTCTTGTCGCCGCCGCCCATGCGCCGCGCCTGGCCGCCCGCCAGCAGCACCCCGCAGACCTTGTGGCGCAGCTCGGTCATCGCCGCCTCCCCCGCTCCGTTCCGATCCTCTTCACCTCGGGCGCCGCCTTCTCCTAGTCGTCGCTCGCCGCCTTGCGGCCGTGGCGCGCGGCCTCCTCGGCGACTGCGCGGTGGTCGGCGTCGAAGACCAGGCGCTGCTCGCCGGCCAGCGCGAGGAAGCGGCGCCCCTTGGCGCGGCCGACCAGGGTCAGCCCGGCCTGGCGCGCCAGGTCGACGCCCCAGGCGGTGAAGCCGGAGCGGCTGATCAGGATTGGGATGCCCATCTGCACGGTCTTGATGACCATCTCCGAGGTCAGACGCCCCGTTGTGTAGAAGATCTTGTCGTCGGGCGCGATGCCGTGGCGGAACATGTAGCCGGCGATCTTGTCGACGGCGTTGTGACGGCCGACGTCCTCCATGTAGACCAGCGGGCGGTCGCCCTGGCAGAGCACGCAGCCGTGGATCGCCCCCGAGGTCAGGTAGAGGCTGGGCGCGCCGTTGATCTTGCGGCTCAGCTCGTAGATCCAGGAGGTCCGCAGCACGGCGTCGGGATCGAGCGCGATCTCGTCGAACTTCTCCATCAGGTCGCCGAACACCGTGCCCTGGGCGCAGCCCGAAGTCCGGATCTTCTTCTTGAGCTTCTCCTCGTAGTTCGTCGCCCGCCGGGTGCGCACCACCACGACCTCGAGATCCTCGTCGTAGTCGACGCCCTCGATCTCGTCGTCGGCGCGCAGCATGTTCTGGTTCAGCAGGTAGCCGATCGCCAGGTAATCGGGGTAGTCGCCGATCGTCATCATCGTGACGATCTCCTGGCTGTTCAGGTAGAGCGTCAGCGGGCGCTCCATGACCACCGGCGTCTCGATCGCCTGGCCGCTCTCGTCGAGCCCCTGGACCGCGCGGGTCAGGCGCGGGTCGTCGGGATCGGGGCGCAGCAGGAACTCCTCCAGCGCCGCCGAGTCGGTCAGCTTGGCCGCCGCCTTCTGGGCCCGGCGCACCGGAGCCTGCCCCGCTCGCTGCGCGGGCTCCGCGGGCTTGCGCGCCGCCGCTTCGCTCATCGCCTGCCTCCTTCTCCGACGCCGGCGCGCCCGCCCGGAAGCCGGCGCGACCGGTCACTGGACTATATGCGCGTCGCCCGGGGGCCGCACAAGCCGGCGCACCGCCTCCCCGGCACCGGTGCCGGGCCGACCTGCTTCTGTCATCATTCCGATATTGATCACGATCTTGTAGAATCTGCATGAAGCTGCATAATTTTGCGCGACGATGGTCCCCGGCACGGTAACTCTCCTGCGTGAACGACCTGATCCAATCCGTCGGCGAGGCCCTGCGCCTGCTGACCTCGCTCGACCCCGACCTGCTCGAGATCGTCGGGCTCAGCCTGCGCGTCAGCCTCTCGGCGGTGGCGCTGGCCGCGCTGATCGGGCTGCCCCTGGGCGCGGCGATCGCGCTGTTCCGCTTTCCGGGCCGCCAGGCCCTGGTCGTGCTGCTCAACGCGCTGATGGGGCTGCCGCCGGTCGTGGTCGGCCTGGTCGTCTACCTGATGCTCAGCCGCTCGGGTCCGCTCGGCGTGCTCGGCCTGCTGTTCACGCCCGGCGCGATGATCGCCGCGCAGGTCATCCTGGTACTGCCGATCGTCGCGGCGCTGACGCGCCAGGCCATGGAGGACCTCTGGTCGGAGTACGAGGAGCAGCTGCGCTCGCTGGGCTCGACGACGGCGCGGGCCATCCCGACGCTGCTGTGGGACGGCCGCTTCACCCTGCTGACCGGCATCCTGGCGGGCTTCGGGCGGGCCAGCGCCGAGGTCGGCGCGGTGATGATCGTCGGCGGCAACATCGATCACGTGACGCGCGTGATGACCACGGCGATCGCCCTGGAGACCAGCAAGGGCGACCTGCCGCTGGCGCTCGGGCTCGGCATCGTGCTGCTGACCCTGACGATCCTGGTCAACGGCACGGCGGAGCTCGTGCGCCGCTGGTCGAAGGACTGGGCCGGATGAGCCCGCAGCACCCCGCCAGCCCGACCGCGCGGCCGGCGACCCGCGACGGCGCCTACGAGGCCTCGATCCTGCCGCTGGAGATGCGCGAGGTGGTCTACGAGGTCGCCGGCGCCCGGCTGATCGACGGCCTCTCGCTGCGCATCGAGCAGGGCCCGCGCACCCTGATCCTGGGGCCCAACGGCGCCGGCAAGTCGCTGCTGCTGCGCCTCGCCCATGGCCTGATCCGGCCGACCCGCGGCGAGGTGCTGTGGCGCAACCGCAAGATCACCGGCGCCGGTCGCGGCCCGCGACGCCAGGCCATGGTCTTCCAGAAGCCGGTGCTGCTGCGCCGCTCGGTCCAGGCCAACCTCGATCACGCCCTGGCGCTGCACCGGGTCGACGGCGACCAGCGCCGGGCACGGCGCGACGAGGCGCTGGAGGCGACCGGCCTCGCCGGCCGGGCCCGCCAGGCCGCGCGCTCGCTGTCGGGCGGCGAGCAGCAGCGCCTCGCCCTGGCACGGGCCTGGGCGCTGAAGCCGCAGGTGCTGTTCCTCGACGAGCCGACCTCGGCGCTCGACCCGGCCTCGACCCGGGCGGTCGAGGAGATCGTCGAGGCGCTGCACGGCGCCGGCACCAAGATCGTCATGACGACCCACGACCTCGGCCAGGCGCGCCGTCTCGCCGACGAGGTCCTCTTCATCAACCGCGGCCGGCTGGTCGAACAGGGACCCGCCGACCGCTTCTTCGAGCAGCCGCAGAGCCGGGAGGCCCAGGCCTACCTGTCCGGCGAGCTGCTCTGGTGAGTTCCCCAGCGAAGGGAGGAGAAAAGACGATGCTCAAGCACGATCTCACGCGGCGGACCCTCGGCGGCCGCCTGCTGACCGCGGCCGCCGGCCTGCTGATCGCCGGCGGCCTCGCCGGCGTCCTGCCCGCCGACCAGGCGAGGGCCCAGGACAAGTTCATCACCGTCGCCTCGACGACCTCGACCCAGAACTCGGGGCTGTTCGACGAGATGCTGCCGAAGTTCACCGAGGCGACCGGCATCGAGGTGCGCGTCGTCGCGGTCGGCACCGGCCAGGCGATCAAGCTGGCGCGCAGCTGCGACGCCGACGTGCTGTTCGTCCACCACAAGCCCTCCGAGGTGAAGTTCGTCGAGGACGGCTTCGGCGCAAAGCGTCACGACGTCATGTACAACGACTTCGTGATCGTCGGCCCGGCGGACGACCCGGCCGGCGTGAAGGGCATGAAGGACGTCGCCGCCGCCCTCTCGAAGGTCGCCGGGGCCGAGGCGCCCTTCGCCTCGCGCGGCGACGATTCCGGCACCCACAAGAAGGAGCTGTCGCTGTGGAAGGCGGCCGAGGTCGACGTCGCCTCGGCGTCCGGCGGCTGGTACCGCGAGACCGGCTCCGGCATGGGCGCGACGCTCAACACGGCGAGCGGCATGGACGCCTACGCGATGAGCGACCGGGCGACCTGGCTGGCCTTCGAGAACCGCGGCAACCTGGAGATCCTGGTCCAGGGCGACGAGCGCCTGTTCAACCAGTACGGCATCATCGCCGTGTCCAAGGACAAGTGCCCGAGCGTGAAGGCCGACCTGGCGCAGTCCTTCGTCGACTGGGTCGTCTCCAAGGAGGGCCAGCAGGCGATCGCCGACTACAAGCGCGGCGGCGAGCAGCTGTTCTTCCCGAACGCCGACAAGGCCGGCTCCTGAGCCGCTCCCGACCTTTGGTCACGAACCCGAACTGGGGGGAGCGGCCACGCGGCCGCTCCCCTTCTTTTTGCCGCCCTCGCCTCGACGGGAGGTTCCGATGCCCCGACGAATCCATGGGCGTCCCACGGGACGCCTGGCCCCCGCCGCGCTCCTGGCCGGCGCGCTGCTCCTCCTCCTGAGCGCAGCCGGCGCCATGCCCGCCGCGGCCCAGCACGCGACCAGCCTCTATGCCGCCGGCAGCCTCAAGGCCGCCATGAGCGAGATCGCCGAAGCCTTCACCGAGGCGACCGGCCTGCCGGTCGAGACGACCTTCGGACCCTCCGGCCTGCTGCGCGAGCGCATCGAGGCCGGCGAGCCCGCCGAGCTCTTCGCCTCCGCCAACATGAAGCACCCTCAGACCCTCGCCGCCGCCGGCAGGGGCGGCCCGGTCGTGCTGTTCGCCCGCAACCGCCTCTGCGCCATGACCCGGCAGGGCCTGTCGGTGACCAGCGAGGGCCTGCTCGACGCCCTGCTCGATCCCGCGGTGCGGGTCGGCACCTCGACGCCGAAGGCCGACCCCAGCGGCGACTACGCCTGGAAGCTGTTCGAGAAGGCCGAGGCGCTGCGCCCCGGCAGCTTCGAGACGCTCGACGCCAAGGCCCTCAAGCTGACCGGCGGGCCGGACAGCGCCGCCGCGCCGGCCGGCCGCAACCCCTACGCCTGGGTCATGACCGAGGATCGCGCAGACCTGTTCCTGACCTACTGCACCAACGTCGTGCTGGCGCGCCAGGACACGCCCGAGCTGCAGCTGGTCGCCGTGCCAGCGACGCTCTCGGTCGGCGCCGACTACGGCCTCAACCTGCTCGCAGCCCACAGGCCCGAGGCGGCCCGCCTCGCGCTGTTCATCCTGTCGCCGGACGGCCAGGCGATCCTCGACCGCTACGGCTTCGAGGCTCCGGCCCTGCCGTGAGCCGCGGCCGGTGCGCGCGCGCCGTCAGGTCGCGAGCATGACCTCGCTCGACTTGATGTCGGCAACGGGCCCGGGAGGCACTCTCAGAGACCCCGCCGCCCGGCGATGGCGCCGTAGATCAGGCAGGCGGCCAGGGCGTAGATGCCGTTGAACAGCAGCAGCCGTTCCCAGGGCGCGCCGATGCCGAAGAGATAGCGCGCGAGCAGCGAGGGCAGCACGGTCAGCACCACCAGCCCGAACAGCCAGCCCCAGACGCCGGAAACCCGCGGCAGGATGACCGCGAGGCTGGCCGCGACGGCGATCGCCACGCCGTTGCGCCCGGGCGAGACCGCCAGCGCCACGGGATCGCCGCCGGCCAGCTGCCAGACGGCCAGGGCGTTGGCGACGGTCCCGCCGATGCCGGCGAGCACCACGGCGGCGACGATCTGCAGCATGGGCTTCCTCCTGTTCCCGGCGCCAGATAGCGCGGGGGCCGGCCGCGCCGCAAGCCGCCACCCGACGCGCTGCCCGATCCGCTGTCGGAGTGCCGGTCGCTCTGCTAGAACGTCAGCTCGCCCGGGAGACCTGCCGATGCCGTCGCTGCGCCGCCTGCTGATTGCCCTCGCCCCTGCCCTTGCGATCCTGGCCGCCCTGCCCTGGTCGCCGGCGGCCGCCGAGGAGCCGCCGGCGCTGGCCGCCGCGGTCGAGGCCGGGGAGCTGCCGCCGCTGGACGAACGCCTGCCCGCGGTGCCGCGCAAGGACCTGCCCGAGCGGCCCGACTGGCAGCCGGGGCGCTACGGCGGCACCCTGACGATGCTGAGCCGCGGCGGGCGCGACGCGCGCGGCCTATCGGTCTTCGGCTACACGCGGCTGGTCGTCTGGGACGAGGCGCTGAAGCTGGTCCCGGACCTCCTCCTGGACGTCAAGGTCGAGGAGGGCCGGCGCTTCACCCTGCAGCTGCGCCGCGGCCACCGCTGGTCCGACGGCGCGCCCTTCACCAGCGAGGACTTCCGCTTCTGGTGGGAGCAGGTGGCCGAGAACGCCGCGCTGTCGCCGGGCGGGCTGCCGCGCGAGCTGCTGGTCGAGGGCCAGGGCCCCAAGGTCGCCTTTCCCGACCCGGTCACCGTGGTCTACGAGTGGGCCAAGCCCAACGCCCGCTTTCTGCCGGCCCTGGCCGGCACGGCGCCGCTGACGATCTTCCGGCCGGCCCACTATCTCAAGGACTTCCACCCCGACTTTCGCCCGCTGGACGAGCTCAAGGCGGCGGCCGCCGAGGCCGGGCTGCCCGGCTGGGCGGCGCGCTTCGCCGAGCGCGATGCCGAGTACCTGCTGACCAACCCCGAGCGCCCGACGCTCAACCCCTGGATCGTCACCAACGCGCCGCCGACCGAGCGCTGGGAGGCCGTGCGCAACCCCTACTTCCACCGCGTCGACGGCGACGGCCGGCAGCTGCCCTACCTCGACGCCGTCGAGCTGGTGGCGACCAGCCAGGACCTGATCCTGGCCAAGACCAGCACCGGCGAGAGCGACCTGCAGGCGATCGGCCTCGCCCTGCCCGACTTCCCCCTGCTGCGCGACGCCGAGGAGCAGGCCCGGGTCGACCTCCGGCTCTGGCCGATCGGCCGCGGCGCCCAGCTGGCGCTCTACCCCAACCTGAACGCCGCCGACCCGGTCTGGCGCGCGCTGCTGCGCAAGGCCGACTTCCGCCGGGCGCTGTCGCTCGGCATCGATCGCGAGCAGATCTCGCAAGTCGTCTATGCCGGCCAGGCGATCGGCGGCAACAACTCGGTGCTGCCGGCCAGCCCGCTCTACAAGCAGAACCTGCGCGAGGCCTATGCCAAGCACGATCCGGCGCGCGGCAACTCGCTGCTCGACGGCCTCGGGCTGACCGAGCGCACGGCCGAGGGCTGGCGCCGCCTGCCCGACGGCCGGCCGCTGACCCTGGTGATCGAGACCGGCCGCGTCGATCCGGCCGAGACCGACGTGCTGGAGCTGGTGCGCAGCGACCTCGCCGAGCTCGGCATCGACGTGCGCATCGCCGACCGCGGGCGCAGCGCGCTGCGCGACCGCGTGACCAGCGGCCAGACCGTGATGAGCGTGTTCTACGGCCTGGCCAACGGCCTGGCGACGCCGAGCTCCGACCCGGCCGAGCTGGCGCCGAGCGAGGAGCGCCAGAACAACTGGCCGCTCTGGGGCCTGTGGGTCGAGAGCGGCGGCACGGCCGGCGAGCAACCCGAGGGCGCCAAGGTGCAGTCGCTGCTGCAGCTCTACCGCGAATGGTCCCAGGCCCCGAACCCCGACACCAAGCGCCTGGCCTGGGCGGCGATGCTCGGCATCCACGCCGAGGAGCTCTTCACCATCGGCCTGGTCGCCGGCGTGCCGCAGCCGATCGCCGTGCGCCGCGGCCTGCGCAACATCCCGAACGAGGCGCCCTATCTCTACGAGCCGGGCGCCTACTTCGGCCGCTTCCGCCCGGACACCTTCTGGTTCGAGAGCGGCGCCGCGGCGCAGTAGCCCCGCCGTCAGCCGGTCGCCTTCAGTCGATCGGGCCGAGCCGGCCGGCGACCTCCAGGCGGCCGTCCCCGGCGAGCCGGGCGACGATGATCTCGCCCGAGCGCGGGAAGATGTCGGTGAGCGCGGTGATGTTGACCTGGTGGGTGACCAGGACCAGCGGCGCGTCGGCCGTCCGCTGGCGCAGGAAGGCCAGGGTCGCCTCGGTCTGCGGCTCCCGGCGGGCGCGCTCGCGGAAGAAGGAGTTGAGCGAGGGCAGCGCCTCGACCGGCCCGAGCGCGAGCAGCTCCGCGGTCTCGCGGCAGCGGCACCACTGGCTGGTCCTGACCTCGGCCCGCTCGATGCCGTTGGCGCGAAAGGCCGCGCCGGTGCGCTCGGCCTGGGCGCGCCCGGCGCCGTCGAGGTTGCGCTGGGTCGAGCAGTCGCCGAGCGCGAAGTCGGCCGGGTCGCCGGTGCCCGGCGCCAGGGCATGGCGCATCAGGGCGAAGTGGCTGCCGTCGGAGAGCCGGGCCCAGAGGCCGGCGCTCTCCTCGGAGGCGCGGGCTGCATCGGCCCCTGCCGCCAGCGTCGCGACCAGGCAGAGCGCGGCAGCCAGTAGCGGAAATCGTCGCATCGTTCCCCTCGTTTCGGATGTCCTGGGGCGGATGTCCTGGGCGAGGAGCTAGGGCGACGGGCGCCGACGGCGAGCCCGCCGCAGCGGGGAAGCCTCAGCCGGCGCCGCGTTCGGGCGGGCTGCTCTCCAGCGGCACCGCGCCCGGGCTGGTCACGGTGACGGCGATCTGCGCGTCCTCCAGGCGGGTCGGCGCAGCGCGGCGCTGCATGCGCCAGAGCGCGTAGAGCCCGAGGCCGGCCATGCAGCCGGCGACGAAGAGCGGCAGGCCGGCCGGGCCGAAGGCGACCATCAGCTGCGAGGCGAGCGGCGAGCCGACCACCGAGCCCAGCGAGTAGACCAGGATCAGGGTCGCCGCCGCCGAGACCAGCGAGGTGCGCGGCAGGCGGTCGTTAATGAAGGCCAGCACGATGGCATAGAGCGGGAAGATCGCGCCGCCCATCGCCAGCGCCCCCGCGACCACCACCGGCACCGCCCGCTGGCCCTGCAGCACGGCGCCGGCGAAGACCGCGGCGGCGACGGCGCCCGCCAGCGCCACCAGCACGATGACGCGGCGCCGGTCGAAGCGGTCGGACAGCCAGCCGAGCGGCACCTGCAGCAGCAGGCCGGCCAGCATGCCGGCGGTCAGGAAGCCGGAGACCCACTCGCCGGGCAGCTCGAGGCGGTCGGCGAAGACCGGGCCGAGGCCCATGAAGCTGCCCTGGACGGCGCCGATCAGGGTCAGCCCGGCGAAGCCGAGCGGCGTCTCGCGGAACAGGCGGCGCAGGGTGAAGCGCCCGGTCTCCGGCGTCTCCTCGGCGACCGGCGCGCTGGCCCGCGTCAGGGTCACCGGCACCAGGGCGAAGGAGATCAACATCGAGGCCAGCACGAACAGCTCGAAGCCGCCGGCCGAGCCGACCCCGGCGAGCAGCGGCCCGACCGCGTAGCCGGCGAAGGCGAAGCTGCCGTAGAGCGCCAGCAGGCGCCCGCGCAGCTCGTTCGAGGCGCGCTCGTTGAGCCAGCTCTCGACGACCAGGTAGAGCCCGGCGAAGCAGAAGCCGGTGACCAGCCGGAAGCCGGTCCAGACGACGGGGTCGACCAGCAGCGCGTGGGCCAGCGCGACGCCCGAGACCACCGAGGCCAGCGCCGCGAAGGTGCGGATGTGGCCGGCCGCCGCGACCAGGCGCGGGCAGTAGAGCGAGCCGATCGCGAAGCCGGCGAAGTAGGCCGCGGTGATCCAGCCCATGGCCTCCGGCGGGAAGGCCTCCAGCCCGGCGCGCAGGGCCAGCACGACGAACTGCAGGCCGTTGCCGGCGAGCAGCATCGAGAAGCTGAGGATCAGGGCGGCGACGGAAAGGACGAGGCTGCGCAAGGAAACGGACGCTCCGGGAGAGGAGTCGGGGGCCGGGATTCGAGACGGATACCCCCGAAGCTGCCTTGCGGCGGCCGCGTCGTCCAGGGGGCGGCACGAACGCCGCTCCGGCGTGGCGTGTCAGGCGGCCTCGAGGCGCATACGGGCTGTACTGGCTCGGGAAGCGCGCGGTCGACGGCAGGCTTCGCAAGGCTGCCGCCGGAGGTCTTCGAAAAACCGGGCTCCGGAAGCCGCCCTGCTAGAAGCCGCGCCCCAGAACCCGCGCCCTAGAACCCGCGCCCTAGAACCCGCGCCCTAGAACCCGCGCCCTAGAACCCGCGCCCTAGAACCCGCGCCCTAGAACCCGCACTGCGCCGGCGTGGTATCGACCGTGGCCCAGCGGTCGCCCTGGTGGAAGCAGCCGTTCGACCAGCTGCCGGTGAACTCGTTGCCGGCCGGGCTGGTGTAGCTGCCGTAGCCGTCGGCCTTGCCGTCGGCCCATTCGCCCTCGTAGCGGCTCTCGTCCTCCCAGACGTAGGTGCCCTGGCCGTGCTTGCGGCCGTTCTCCATGGCGCCCTCGTAGACGTTCTGGTGCCAGTCGCCGTTCTCGCGATAGCGCCAGGTCAGCACGCCCTCGCCCTCGGCGCGGCCCTCGACGCAGGGCCCGTCCCAGTTCGCGGACTCGGAGCTGCGCGGATAGGTGTTCCAGACCTCGCAGGACGGCTTGTTCTCGAGCGCCTGCCAGCGCGGCTCGTGGTCGGCGGGCTCGACCAGGCCCGCCGAGGCGGTCCCGATGGCCTGGATGCTGGCGAGAAGAATGGCCGTGGCGAAGAGCGCACTCGCCCTCATGTCTTACCTCCGATGGTCTGCCTGACCTCTGCTGTGCGTCGGCTGCGGCCGGCCGCGGCCGCGGGTGTACCGGGCCGGGCCGGGTCGGCGGGATCGCTCGGATCCCTGTAGGGAAAAGCCAGCCCGGGGCAGAAGTTCCGAGGCCGTCCGGCCCGGCAAGCGCCCGGGCCTCTTGGCGAACGGCCGCGCAGGCGCTATGCCTCGGGTCATGGCCGCGAAGAAGAATCCGCTCAAGCTCAACGCACTGCAGCTCAAGACCCTGGCGATCCTGCAGCAGATGGCGCGCAGCCCGAACCACGCCCAGCCGGGCGACCAGGAGGGCAGCGTCATGGTCTCGAACTTCCCGCCGCCGCACGGCAACCACTACCACATCGGCGATGCGGTGGTGGCCGGACGCGACGCCACCGGGCTGAGCAATCCCAACGTCTTCGCCGTGCTCGAGCGCAAGGGCCTGCTGCGCTCGCTGCATCCGATGGGCGCCATGCTGACGCCCGAGGCCCTGGCCTACGAGACCGGCCTCGCCGACCAGGTCCTGCACCGCTCCGACCACTGACAGACCGCCGCGGCCCCGAGCCCCGGGGCGGCCGGCGACGAGCGAAGACCCCGGCGTGCCCCGGAGGCGCGCAGGCTTGAAATCCGTCTGCACAAGAATTAGAACATAAAGAGAACATCGAGGAACGCGAACAGGCCGGGAGACCGCCATGTCCTTCCGATCGACCGAGGCCCGATCGACCGATCCGTCGGGCGCCCCCCGCGGTGCGGCGGCGGCCCGCTCCGACCCCCGTCCCGACCTGGCGGGCCTGCGCGCACGCATCCGGCAGCTCGAGCAGGGCGGCGACGCCCCCCCGGCCGAGCGCCTGCCGCTCGGCCCCGAGGCGCTGGAGGCCGCCCTGCCCGGCAATGGCCTCGCGCTCGCCGGCCTGCACGAGATCCTGCCGCAGCGCGCCGAGTGGGACGACGGCGCGGCCGCCGGCTTCTGCCTGGCCCTGGCCGCCCGCCTGCTCGAGGCCCGGCCCGGCCGCCTGCTCTGGGTCCATCGCGGCAGCGCGCTGCACGCGCCGGCCGCCGCCGCCGCCGGGCTGCCGCCGGCGCGGCTGCTGCAGGCCGCGGTGCGCAGCCAGGCCGATGCGCTCTGGGCGATCGAGGAGGCCCTGCGTTGCCCGGAACTGGCCGGGGTGGTCGGCGAGGTCGAGGCGCTCGATCCCCTGTCGGCGCGGCGCCTGCAGCTCGCCGCCGAGAGCGCCGGCCGGCCCTGCCTGCTGCTGCACCGGCCGCGCCTGGCCGGGCGCGGCGAGCGCCTGGCCAGCCCGGCCCTGACGCGCTGGCGGATCGCCCCGGCGCCGTCCGATCCGGCCCTGCCGGTCGGCCTCGTCGGCCGCCCGCGCTGGCGCGTCTCGCTCGAGCGCTGCCGCGGCGGCCGGCCCGCCGACTTCCTGCTGGAGTGGCACGATGAAGCAAGCAGCTGGGACAACGACAGCCGGGACGGAAACGCCCGGGAGCGCGCAGCGGGCGCTCTCGCTGTGGCTGCCGGACTTCGCGATCGAGCTGGCCCTGGGCGAACTGGCGGGGGGCGAACTGGCGGGGGGCGAACTGGCGGGGGGCGAGCTGGCGGGGGGCGAGCTGGCGAGGGGCGAGCAACGCATCCGCGAGGAACGGCAGCGCTCGCCGCGACCGGCTGAACGGCCGCTGGTCCTGGTCGAGGAGGAGGCCGGCCGGCGCGTCGTCTCGGCGCTCGACGCCCGCGCCCTGGCGCTCGGCCTGGCGCCGGGCCTGAGCCTGGCCGACGCCCGCGCCCTGGCGCCCGACCTCGAGCCGCTGGAGCGCGACCGCGCGGCCGAGCGGCGCGCCCTGGAGGCGCTGGCCGACTGGCTGGAGCGCTACACTCCCTGGGTCGCCCTCGACCCCCAGGCCGAGCCGGCCGGCGCCGCCGGCCTGCTGCTCGACGTCAGCGGCTGCGCGCATCTCTTCGGCGGCGAGCCGGCCCTGGCCGGCGACCTGCTCGCCCGGCTCGGCCGGATCGGCGGCGGCGGCTTCCGCCGGCGCGGCCACCACGCGCGCCTGGCGATCGCCGACACGCCCGGCGCCGCCTGGGCCGCCGCGCGCTACGCCACGCGCCCGGCCTCGCCCTTCCTGCTGGTGCCGCCCGGCGGCCAGGCCGCGGCGCTGGCGCCCCTGCCGCTCGCCGGCCTGCGCCTGCCGGCCGCGACGGTCGAGCTGCTCGCGCGCTTCGGCCTGACCCGCATCGGCCAGCTCGCCGCGCTGCCGCCGGAGACCCTGGCGACGCGCGCCGGGCCGCAGGCCCTGCGGCGCCTGCGCCAGGCCCTGGGCGCGCTCGACGAGCCGGTCTCGCCGCGCCGGCCGGCGCCCGGGCAGCGGGTACGCCGGCTGTTCGGCGAGCCGATCGCCGCCGCCGAGGACCTGGCGCGCGGCCTGGAAGGCCTGCTGATCGGCCTCTGCGAGCGCCTGGAGGCGGCCGGCCTCGGCGCCCGCCGGGTCGAGCTGGCACTGCACCGGGTCGACGGCAGCGTGCAGCGCCAGGGCCTCGGCCTGAGCCGCGCCAGCCGCGACGCCGACCGCCTGAAGCGGCTGGTCGCCCAGCGCCTGGAGCGGCTCGACCCCGGCTTCGGCGTAGACGCCCTGGTCGTCTCGGCGCCGCTCTGCGAGCCGCTCGACGCCCTGCAGATGGCGCTCTCGGGCAAACGGTCTTCAGGGCGTGGCGAGGATCTCGCCGCCCTGGTCGACCGCCTGGAGGGCCGGCTCGGCGCCGGCAGCGTGACCCGGCCGGCGCCGCGCGAGAGCCACCTGCCGGAGCGCCAGGTCCAGGCCCTGCCGGCCTTCGCCAGGCCGCCGCGCGGCGCCGCCGTCGGCTGGCCGCGCGGCCTGCCGCGGCCGCCGCGCCTGCTCGCCCGGCCCGAGCCGATCGAGGTCGTCGCCGGCCTGCCCGACGGCCCGCCGCGCCAGTTCCGCTGGCGCCGACTGCTGCACCGCGTGGTGCGCGCCGAGGGTCCCGAGCGCATCGAGCCGGAGTGGTGGCTGGGCACGCCCGACGCCCAGGAGGGGGCGCGCGACTACTTCCGCGTCGAGGACGAGGACGGCCGCCGCTACTGGCTCTACCGCGGCGGGGCCCCCGGGAACGGTTCGGCCGGCAGTGCTTCAGCCGGCGGCGCCTGGTACCTGCAGGGCCTGTTCGGGTGAATGCATTCTGCTGCTATAGTGCAGTCATCCCTTTCCGAACGAGGCTTCCCGCCATGCCCACCGTGACCGTCCGCGACATCGACCAGGAAACGCTCGAGCGCCTGAAGAAGCGCGCCGCCGAGGAGCACCGCTCCCTGTCCGCGGAGATCCGCAAGATCCTCCAGGAGCAGGCAAGCCGTCCGACCCGGAGCGAGCGCCTCGCGCGGGTAAAGGAGATCGCCGCGATGACGCCCGAAGGCGTGCCTCAGACAGACAGCGCCCTTCTGATCCGCGAAGACCGCGACAGATGAGCCGCCGCGAGACACCATGATCTGCGTCGTCGATACCTCCATCGTCGTGAAGTTCTATGTCGAGGAGGAAGGCCATGAGCAGGCCCTGACGCTTCTCGCCTCGGCCGAGAGGCTGCTGGCGCCGTCGATGTTGCTTGCCGAGTTCGGCAACGTGCTCTGGAAAAAGACGCGGCTGGGAGAGATCCGGGCAGAGCAGGCCGAGACGGCCACGTCGGACCTGCGAGACGACCTGGTCGAGATCGTGCCGCTGGAGGAGCTTCACGACCACGCGCTGGCTTTGTGCCTGACGCTGAATCACCCGATCTACGACTGTTATTATCTGGCCTTGGCCGAGCGGGAAGGCTTGCCCCTGGCAACGAGCGACCGGCGACTTCTTGCGATCGCCAAGGATGGCGGCTGGCCGCTGCAAGACCTGTCCACATGATTCTCCTGTTTGCCAAAGGCGCGCTTTCTCCGTCCGCTTTTCTCGCGCCCTACCCTCCCCTCCTCGTCATCCCCGCGAAGGCGGGGATCCAGAGAGAAGGGCCGCCCGCGCGGACCGGCAGCCGTCCGGGCGCGCGGCAGCGTCCTCTGGATCCCCGCCTTCGCGGGGGTGACGGAAGAGAGGGCGCCGGCCGGACGAACGGCGCGCTTCCCGCCCCATGAGCTACGCCGAGCTGGCGGCCGCGACGAACTTCTCGTTCCTGCGCGGCGCCTCGCATCCCGACGAGCTGGCGGTCCAGGCCAAGGCGCTCGGCCTGGCGGCACTCGGCGTCGCCGACCGCAACACCCTGGCCGGCGCGGTGCGCGCCCACGTCGCGGCGAAGGAGCTGGGGCTGCCGCTGCTGGTCGGCGCGCGCCTGGTCCCCGAGGACGGCCCGGAGCTGCTCTGCTATCCCGAGGACCGCGCCGCCTACGGCCGGCTCTGCCGCCTGCTGACCCTGGGCAAGCGGCGCGCCGCCAAGGGCGACTGCCGCTTCACCCTGGCCGAGCTGATCGCGCACGCCGAGGGCCAGCAGCTGATCGCGCTGCCGCCGGAGCAGCTGAGCGCGGACTTCCCGGCCGCGCTCGAGCGGCTCGCCGCCGCGGCGCCCGGGCGGGTCCACCTGGGCGCCAGCCTGCAGCACCGCGGCGACGACGCGCGGCGCCTAGCGCGGCTCGCCGGGCTCGCCGAGCGATGCGCGGCGCCGCTGGTCGCGATCGGCGACGTGGTCATGCACCATCCCGGCCGGCGGCGCCTCGCCGACGTCCTGACCTGCATCCGCGAGGGCGTCACCATCGACCGCGCCGGCTGGCGCCTGGCCAAGAACGCCGAGCGCCACCTCAAGGCCCCGGCCGAGGTCGCGCGCCTCTTCGCCGGCTATCCGGAAGCCGTGGCGCGCAGCCTGGAGATCGCCGGACGCTGCCGCTTCTCGCTCGACGAGCTGCGCTACGAGTACCCGGAGGAGCTGACCGACGGCGGCCGCGGCGAGACCATGCAGCAGGCCCTGGAGCGCCTGGCCTGGGCGGGCGCCGCCGAGCGCTACCCGCGCGGCCCCTCGGCCAAGGTGCGCCACGCCATCGCCCACGAGCTGGATCTCATCGGCCGGCTCGACTACGCGCCCTATTTCCTGACGGTGCACGACGTCGTGCGCTTCGCGCGCAGCCAGGGGATCTTCTGCCAGGGCCGCGGCTCGGCGGCGAACTCGGCGGTCTGCTACTGCCTGGGCATCACCGCGGTCGACCCGGAGCGCACCGAGTTGCTGTTCGAGCGCTTCGTCTCGGCCGAGCGCAACGAGCCGCCGGACATCGACGTCGACTTCGAGCACGAGCGGCGCGAGGAGGTCATCCAGTACATCTACGCCAAGTACGGCCGCCACCGCGCCGGCCTGACCGCGACGGTGATCTGCTACCGCGCGCGCGGCGCGGTGCGCGAGGTCGGCAAGGCGCTCGGCCTGTCGGCCGACACGGTCGGCGCGCTGGCCGGCACGGTCTGGGGCTGGTCGAGCGAGGGCGTGCCCGACGAGCGGGTGCGCGAGCTCGGCCTCGACCCCGCGGACCCCCGGCTGCGCCTGGCGCTCGACCTGACCGCCGAGCTGATCGGCTTCCCGCGCCACCTGTCGCAGCACGTCGGCGGCTTCGTCATGACCGACGGCCGGCTCGACGAGCTGGTGCCGATCGAGAATGCGGCGATGGCCGAGCGCACGGTCATCGAGTGGGACAAGGACGACATCGACGCGCTCGGCATCCTCAAGGTCGACGTCCTCGCGCTCGGCATGCTGACCTGCCTGCGCAAGGGCTTCGACCTGCTGCGCCGCCACCACGGCCGGGCCTTCGACCTGGCCAGCGTCCCGGCCGAGGACCCGGCGGTCTACGACATGCTGTGCAAGGCCGATTCGCTGGGCGTCTTCCAGGTCGAGAGCCGGGCCCAGATGACCATGCTGCCGCGCCTCAAGCCGCGCGAGTTCTACGACCTGGTGGTCGAGGTCGCGATCGTGCGGCCCGGGCCGATCCAGGGCGACATGGTCCATCCCTACCTGCGCCGGCGCAACGGCGAGGAGCGGGTCGAGTTTCCCTCCGACGAGCTGCGCCAGGTGCTCGGCCGCACGCTCGGCGTGCCGCTGTTCCAGGAGCAGGCGATGAAGATCGCCATCGTCGCCGCCGGCTTCACGCCCTCCGAGGCCGACCGCCTGCGCCGCGCCATGGCGACCTTCCGCAAGAACGGCGACATCCACAAGTTCCGCGACAAGATGATCGAGGGCATGGCCGCGCGCGGCTACCGGCGCGACTTCGCCGAGCGTTGCTTCAAGCAGATCGAGGGCTTCGGCACCTACGGCTTCCCGGAGAGCCATGCCGCCAGCTTCGCCCTGCTGGTCTACGTCTCGGCCTGGCTGAAGTGCCACCACCCCGACGTCTTCGCCTGCGCCCTGCTCAACGCCCAGCCCATGGGCTTCTACGCCCCGGCGCAGATCGTGCGCGACGCCCGCGAGCACGGCGTCGAGGTGCGCGAGCCCGACCTCAACCTCAGCGACTGGGACTGCACGCTGGAGCCGGCCGCCGACCCGCTCAGGGGACCGGCCTGCGCGCTGCGCCTCGGCCTGCGCCAGATCAAGGGCCTGGCCGAGGCCGACGCCCGGCGCCTGGTCGAGCGGCGCGGCAACGGCTATCCCGACCCGCTGACCCTGTGGCGCCGCGCCGGCGTGCGCCAACGCGCCCTCGAGGCGCTGGCGCGCGGCGACGCGCTGCGCTCGCTGGGCCTCGACCGTCGCGAGGCGCTCTGGGCGGTCAAGGGCCTGCCCGACGACGCGCCGCTGCCGCTGTTCGCGGCGCAGGGCGAGGAGGAGCGCGGGCCCGAGCCGGCGGTCGCGCTGCCGCGCCTCGCGGAAAGCGAGCAGGTCGTGCAGGACTACGCCAGCCTGCGCCTCTCGCTGCGCAGCCACCCCGTCTCCTTCCTGCGCGAAAGCCTGGCGCGCGAGGGCTACGCGCCCTGCGGCCGGACCCGCGAGCTGAAGGACGGCGCGCGGCTGTCGGTCGCCGGCCTGGTGCTGGTGCGCCAGCGCCCGGGCAGCGCCAAGGGCGTGATCTTCCTGACCCTGGAGGACGAGAGCGGCATCGCCAACCTGGTCGTCTGGCCGGACGTCTTCGAGCGCTTCCGGCCGCTGGTGCTCAAGGCCCAGCTGCTCGGCGTCGCCGGGCGCCTGCAGCGCGAGGGCATCGTCATCCATCTGGTGGCCGAGCGGCTGCTCGACCTCTCGGAGCGCCTGGGCGACCTGGAGACGCGGCCGCGCGACCTCGTCATCCCGCCCTACGGCACGCCGCGCAAGGCCGAGGACAGGCCGCCCTTCGACGAGGTCCTGGCTCGCGCCGACGAGGTCCGCCGGCCCTCGCTCGACCAGCGCGAGCCGCTCCGGCGACTGGCCCGCCAGCCGGCCCTGGCGCTGAAGAGCCGGGACTTCCATTGAGCGCGGCCCTATCCTGCGGGCCGATCACCGAAGCAAGGCAAAGGCCGATGCACCTGCGCCGGGCTCCCCTGCCCGCCCTTCGCCCCTTCGTCGAGCTGATCTGGGCGAGCGAGCCGGCGCCTTTCCCGCCCGCCCACCGCCGCTCGACAGCGCCGCACGAGCGGGTGCTGCCGACCGGCGCGCTGCATCTGGTGGTCCGGCTCGGCCCGGCGCCGCTGCGCGTCTTCCGCAGCGCCGAGGACGGCGCGGGCCAGAGCCTGGTCGGCGCGCTGGTCGGCGGCGCCCGGGCCGCCGCCTACCTCAAGGAGCTCTCGCAGCCCGAGCCGAGCGTCGGCGCGCTGCTGCAGCCCGGCGCCGCGTCCGCCCTGCTCGGCGTGCCGGCCGGCCCGCTCTCCCATTCCCACACGCCGCTCGCCCTGCTCTGGGGCGAGGCCGCGGCGGCCGAGCTCGCCGAGCGCCTCGCCGAGGTCCGGGACCCGGCCGCCCGCCTCGCGCTCTTCGAGCGCCTGCTGCTCGCCCGGCTCGCCCCGCCGCGCGGGATCCACCCGCTGGTCGCCGAGGCCCTCGCCGGCCTGCGGCGGCACGGCGCGGTCGGCCGCGTCGCCCGCGAGATCGGCGTCAGCGAGCGCCATCTCGGCCGCCTGTTCGGCGAAGCCGTCGGCCTGGCGCCGCGGAGCTGGTGCCGTGTCCGGCGCTTCGATCGCACGCTGGAGCGGCTCGCCGCCGAGCCCGGCCAACCGCTCGCCGAGCTGGCGGCGGCCGAAGGCTACGCCGACCAGGCGCACCTGACCCGCGAGTTCCGCGCGCTCGCCGGCCTGACGCCCGGCGCCTGGCGCCAGGCCGCCCCGGCCGAGCCGCGCCACGTGCCGCTCTAGATCGGATCCGGCAAGCCCCCGCCGGGAGTCCGAAAGCTTCAAGACGCCGGCCGTGCAAGGCGCCAGGATCGCCGCCAGCCACAACGAGAGGAGCCCAGCGATGGCGATCCACGAAGCCTACGTCTACCTGCGCGCCCGCGATGCCGAGCAGGCCGTCACCTTCTACAAGGCCGCCTTCGGGGCCGGCGAGAAGTTCCGCCTGACCGCGCCCGACGGCCGCATCGGCCACGTCGAGCTGCTGTTCGGCGAGACCACCGTCATGCTGTCGGACGAGTTCCCGGAGTTCGGCTGCCACGCGCCGGCCGCCGGGGCGCCGAGCAGCGTCACCATCCACCTGCACGTCGACGATGCCGACGCGACCATCGCCAGCGCGGTCGCCGCCGGCGCGACGCTGGTCCGCCCGGCCCAGGACCAGTTCTACGGCGAACGATCCGGCACCGTGCGCGACCCCTACGGCTACGACTGGATGATCGGCCACTCGATCGAGGAGATCTCGCCCGAGGAGATGCAGCGCCGCTACGACGCCCTGGGCGAGGCCGGCTGAGCCCGCGCGTCGCTACCGCAGCACCTCGGCGCCGGCGTCGACGGCGATCGCCTGGCCGCTGATCGTCGCGCCGAAGGGGCTGCAGAGGTAGAGAATCTGGTTGGCGATGTCCTGCTGGCTGACGAAGCGGCGCAGCGAGCTGTCGGCGACCATCGCGGCGCGCATCTCGTCCAGCGAGATCCCGCGCTTCTCGGCCTTGGCGGCGATCACCCGGTCGATCCGCTCGCCGGCGACGGCGCCGGGGCAGATCGCGTTGACCCGGATGTTCTGCGGCCCGAGCTCCATGGCCAGCGACTTCGAGAAGCCGACCACCGCCCACTTGCTGGCCGAGTAGGGCGTGCGCAGCGGAAAGCCGAAGCGCCCGGCGGCCGAGGAGAGGTTGACGATGCTGCCGCCGCCGGCCGCGCGCAGCAGCGGCACGGCGCGGCGCACGCAGAAGAACTGGCCGTCGAGGTTGACCGCCTGGGTGCGCCGCCAGTCGGCGTCGGAGATCTCCTCGACCGGCGCGGTCGGGCCCGCGACGCCGGCGTTGTTGACCAGCACGTCGAGGCCGCCGAGGAACACCGCCGCCTCGTCGAACAGCGCCTCGACCGCCGCCGGGTCGGAGACGTCGCAGTGGCTGATGCCGGCCTCCGGCAGGGCGGCCCGCGCCTGTTCGAGTGCCGCGTCGTCGACGTCGCTCAGGTGAACCTGCGCGCCGCAGGCCGCGAAGCTCTCCGCGGTCACCCGCCCGATGCCGGACGCGCCGGCGGTGATCAGCACGCGCAGGCCGCTCAGGTCGATGCTCAGGCGCTCGTCCATGGCCTTCCCTCCTCCCCTCCTGTTTCTTTCCGCTCCCCGTCCGGCCGGCCGGACGCCGAAGAAGCGGGGCAACGGTAGCGGGCGCCGCCCGGCTTCACCATATGCAGCGCGTCATCGCGTGTCTGCCCGGCCGTCTCCGGCCCGGGCGGCGCGCGCGAGCCTTCCAGGGAGCGAGCGAGCGCCATGAACGACAGGCCCGAGCCGGCGGAGTCGCCACGCAGGAGCGTCCAGGACGCCGAAGTCCTGCCCGACGCCCGCCCCGCCGACAGAGAGGTCGAGGCGATCCGCCGGGAGATCGACCTCGAGGACCGCAGCAGCGTCGCCGGCTTCGGCGAGCACGCCCAGCGCGCCGTCGCCGAGTTCGCCGACGGCGTGCTGCGCGAGACCATGAACAAGGACGCCGGGCCGGTCGGCGAGCTGCTCGCCGACATGCTCAGCAAGGTCCAGGGCCTGGCGCCCGAGCGCCTGGAGGAGCAGGGCCTGGTCGAGCGGCTGCTCGGCGGCACCAAGCGCCGCGTCGTGCGCTTCAAGGAGCAGTTCGGCACGGTCGCCGCCCAGGTCGACCGCATCGCCATCGAGCTCGACCGCCAGCGCGACGCGCTGCGCCGCGACGTCGCCATGCTCGACCAGTTCTACGCGCGCAACCTCGAGCACCTGCGCCAGCTCGAGGCCCACATCGAGGCCGGCGAGCATTGTCTCGCCGACTACGAGGCGCGCGAGCTGCCGAAGCTCGAGGCAGCGGCCGCGGCGGCCGAAGGCGGCGGCTCGACCCTGGCCGCCCAGCGCCTGCACGACACCCGCCAGGCCGTCGAGCGCTTCCGCCGCCGGCTCCACGACCTGAAGCTGAGCCGGGCCGTGGCGCAGCAGTCGCTGCCGCAGATCCGGCTGATCCAGGGCGGCAACGAGACGCTGATCGACAAGCTGCAGTCCTCGATCACCACGACCGTGCCGACCTGGAAGAACCAGATGACCATCGCGCTCGCCCTGCACCGCCAGGACCAGGCGCTGCGCCTCGACAAGGAGGTCGCCGACGCGACCAACGCGATGCTGCGCAAGAACGCCGAGATGCTGAAGAGCGGCTCGCTCGAGCTGGAGCGCCAGGCCCAGCGCGGCGTCGTCGACGTCGAGACCCTGCAGGAGACGAACCGCAAGCTGATCGAGACGATCCAGGGCGTGCTGGAGATCCAGCAGAGCGGCAACAGCAAGCGCCAGGCCGCCGAGCGCGAGCTGCAGCGCATCGAGGCCGACCTCAAGGCCGCGCTGAGCGAGGCGGCCGGGTCCGGAGACCGCGACGGCGGGCGGAGCTGAGATGGCGCTGGAGCTCTCAGGCTGGATGCGCAACCGGAGCCTGGTCGCGGGCTTCGGCGGCGGCGTCGCGGCCCTGGCGGCACTGGCGGTCGCGCCGTTCTGGGCGGCGCCCGCCGTCGGCCTGGCCGGGTTTCTGGCGCTGCGCTGGTACTTTTCGCCGCGCGGCCTGTTCAGCGGCATCGAGCGACCCGACCGGCCGCAAGTCGCCCTGGTCCGCGAGGTGCTCGGCGAGGCGGCGCGCGAGCTCGCCCGCCTGGCCGCGGCCGGCGAGGCGATCCGCGACCGCGGCGTGGCGCGGCGGGTCCACGCCCTCGCCGGCACCGCCAACGAGGTCTGCCGTCAGCTGGAGCGCAGGCCGCGCCGCCTGCTCAACGTGCAGCGGCTGCTGACCTTCTACCTGCCCTCGGCCCGGCACCTGGCCGAGAGCTACGCCGAGCTCGAGGCGACACCCGCCCGCGCCGCCGAAGCCGGCCGGCTCGGCGAGACGGCGGCCATGCTGGAGCGCCTGGACGGCCACTTCGCCGACTACGCCCGGCGCCTGGAGGATCCGCGGCGAGACGCCCTCGACGTCGAGCTGAGGCTGCTCGAGCAGACCCTCGACGAAGAGCGCGGACAGCGCGCCTGAGCAGCACCCGGTACGCCGATAGACGGCGGCCATCGAAGCGATTGACAGCGGCTCTGAAGATCCCCATTCTCAGTGCGACTGAGAACAGTTCGCACTTGCATACGAGCCAACGCACAGCCTCGAGACCGCGCCCAGCCGGAGACACCCTCTCGCGATGTATGTCTGCCTCTGCACCGGAATGACCTGCCGCCAGGTCAAGAGCGCCATCGACGACGGCGCCCGCAGCAATGCGCAGGTCTTCCTGCGCAACGGCGTCCGGCCGAACTGCGGCCGGTGCCGCGACACCATCGTCGAGATGATCGAGGAGCGCCGGCCGGCCGCCGCTGCGAGCGCCGAAGCCGGATCCTACCCGACCGGCCTCGTCGCCGCCGAATAGCGCCCGCGCAGCACGCCAGGGGACCGCTACGGCCGGGCCTCTTGCGGGATTGGCCTCGCGCCGCCCGACGCGTATTCTCTGCCCGAAATTTCCGAGTCACGAACGCGGAAAAGCGGAAAGGGTAGCGTCATGAAAGGCGACAAGAAGGTCATCGAGTTCCTCAACAAGGTCCTGCGCAACGAGCTCACGGCCATCAACCAGTACTTCCTGCACTCGCGCATGCTGCAGGACTGGGGAATCTCGCGCTTCGCCAAGAAGGAGTACGACGAGTCGATCGAGGAGATGAAGCACGCCGACGACCTGATCAAGCGGATCCTCTTCCTCGACGGCCTGCCGAACCTGCAGGACCTCGACAAGCTGCGCATCGGCGAGTCGCCGAAGGAGATCCTGGAGTGCGACCTGGCGCTCGAGCTCAAGGCCATCCCGGACCTGCGCGACGCCATCCAGTACTGCGAATCGGTGCGCGACTACGGCAGCCGCGAGCTCTTCGAGGAGATTCTCGAGGACGAGGAGGAGCACGTCGACTGGCTGGAGACTCAGTTCGGCCTGATCGAGAAGATGGGCATCGAGCACTTCATCCACCTGCAGAGCGAGGCGAACGAGAGCTGAGGGAACGGGCCAGATAGGCCTTTCATATCAGGTTCTTGCGCGCGGCCTCTCGCCCAGAATCCAAAAAGAAGGGCCCGCAGTCGCGGGCCCTTCCGCTTTCCTGGCCAGGCTCGGCCCGCGGCTGCCTCAGGCGGCCTCGGCCCGGTCCCTGCGGCGGAAGCGCTCCTCGGCGAGGCGGTCTGCCGCCGTCGAGGTCGCCACGCCCTCGCGCTCGGCGCGCGCGAAGATCTCCAGGCCGGTGTCGTAGATGCGGTCGATATGCGCCATCGCCTGGGCACGCTCGAAGCGCGGGCCGCGCCGCCCCGCCTCGTAGGCGATGACGATGATGCCGCCGGCGTTGATCAGGTAGTCGGGCGCGTAGAGCACGCCCTTGCGGCGCAGCGCCTCGCCGTGGCGCGGCTCGGCCAGCTGGTTGTTGGCGGCGCCGGCGACGACCGTCGCCTTGAGGGCCGCGATCGAGTCGTCGTTCAGCACGGCGCCGAGCGCGCAGGGCGCGACGACGTCGCAGTCGCTCGCGAGGATCGTCTCGGGGTCGGCGGCCCGCGCGCCGAAGCGGCGAACCGTCTCGGCGACGCGCTCCTCCTCCAGGTCGGCGACGATCAGCTTCGCGCCGGCCTCTGAAAGCTGCTCGCACAGACCCTGCCCGACATGGCCGAGCCCCTGGACGGCCACCGAGAGACCCTTCAGGTCGTCGCGCCCGAGGCGGTGCTTCACCGCCGCCTGCAGGCCGCGAAACACGCCGTAGGCGGTGTAGGGCGAGGGATCGCCGACCTGGCCGGCCGCAACGCCGGCGACATGGCGGGTCTCCCGTCCGACCAGCTCGAGGTCCGCGACCGAGGTGCCGACGTCCTCGGCGGCGGTGTAGAGGCCGCCAAGCTGCTCGACGGCGCGGCCGAGCGCGCGGAACAGCGCCTCGCGGCGCGCCGGGTCGCGCCGCAGCGCGCGGGCGTCGCCGATAACCACCGACTTGCCGCCGCCCAGCGGCAGCCCGGCGAGCGCCGACTTGTAGGTCATCCCGCGCGACAGGCGCAGCACGTCGGTCAGCGCTTCCTCGTCGCTGGCGTAGCTCCAGAAGCGGCAGCCGCCGAGCGCAGGCCCGCGATTGGTGTTGTGCACGGCGAGGATCGCCTTCAGGCCGCTCTCGGCGTCCTGGGCGAACACGACGCGCTCGTGCCCGTCGAACTCGCGGTGGGAAAAGACCGTCATGACGCGCGACCTCCGGTTCGTGGTTCCCGCTTTCAGGACCCCCGGCCGTTGACCGGCTCTCGTTGCCTGCCTTTGCTCAAGAGGTTGTGCGCCCAAACGGGCGCCCGCAACGGCCGGTTCGAGGTCCTGCCTAAAAAAGCAGCAATGTGAGCGTGAGAAGGCCGCGGCGGTTCGAAAGACCGAAGCCCTTCCGGCCGCGAGAAATTTTCTTTCGCAGCCTTCCGAGCTTCGCGCCCGGGCGAGGAGCGCCGCCCCTAGGCCAGCCGTCCGGCGATCGAGTCCTCGAAGAGCCGGCGCAGCGGCGCGGCCTCCAGGGGCACCGGGTTGCCCGGTGCGGTGGGATCCTCGAGCGCCATGGCGACGATCTCGTCGGCCCGGCTGTCGTCGATGCCGAGCTCGGCGAGGCTGTGCGGGATGGCGAGTTCGGCGCGCAGCGCCAGCACCCACTGCTGCAGCGCCTCGAAGCCCGGCGACGGCAGGCCGAGCCAGGCCGCGAGGCGCTCGGCCTTGGCCTCGATGGCCGGACGGTTGAACTGCAGCACGTAGGGCATGAAGACGGCGTTGGTCAGTCCGTGGTGGGTGTCGTAGAGCGCGCCGACCGGGTGCGACAGCGAGTGGATCGCGCCGAGCCCCTTCTGGAAGGCGATCGAGCCCATCGAGGCGGCCGCCAGCATGTGGCCGCGGGCCTCGAGGTCGGTGCCGTCGGCGACGGCCCTGGGCAGCCACTCCTTGACCAGCCGCGTGCCCTCGACGGCGATGCCTTCGCAGAGCGGCTGGAAGCCGGGCGCGAAGTAGGCCTCCAGGCAGTGCGCCAGGGCGTCCATGCCGGTCGCCGCCGTCAGCTTCGCCGGCAGGCCGACGGTCAGCTCGGGATCGGAAATGACGACGCCCGGCAGCATCTTCGGATGGAAGACGATCTTCTTGACGTGGTCGCGCTCGTCCAGGATGACGCCGGCGCGGCCGGTCTCGGAGCCGGTGCCGGCGGTCGTCGGCACGGCGACGATCGGCGCGATCGCCGCCTCGTCGGCCAGCTTCCAGTTGGTGCCGCGGTCCTCGAACTCCGACCAGTGGCGGGTCTGGCCCGCGGCGAAGGCGATGGTCTTGCCGGCATCGAGCGCCGAGCCGCCGCCGAAGGCGATGACGCCGTCGTGGCCGCCGGCCTTGAAGGCGGCGACTCCGGCCTCGACGTTCGCGCCGGTCGGGTTGCCCTTGACCTCGGAGAAGAGCGCGATGCCCAGCCCGTCGCCACGGCAGGCCTCCAGCGCCGCCTCGACCATCGGCAACGAGGCCAGCCCCGGGTCGGTGACCAGCAGCGGCCGCGCCATGCCGAGCGAGCGGCAGGCCGCCGGCAGGCTGTCGATCCGGCCCGGCCCGAACAGCACCGTGGTCGGGAAGCTCCAGTTCGACTTCAGGTAGGCGGCGTCGGCCATGTCTCTTGCGTCCTCGTCTCAGTCCCGCTGGGCCGGCCGGGACCCTCGGGCCGAGCCGCCGGAGCGCTCTGTCGCACCCGCGGCCCGGCGCCGTCAATCGCCCTTGTGCCGCCGGACGGCCGCCCGCAGCCGCGGCAGGGCGGCCGCGCCCGGACGGCGCGCAAGGATTCCCGGACGGCGCGACCGACCCCGGCAGCTGTTCTCGACTAGGCTGTCCGGCGCCGAGCGCACCAATGGCAAGGAGAGCAGCGATGCACGAGGAGGCCTTCCGGTTCATTTCCGACAGCGTCACCGACCCGCGCCTGGCGGGCGAGCTGGCGAGCGTGGTGGGCGACCGCGGCCTCGAGCAGGCGGCCGACGAGGCGGCCGCCCTGGCCCGCTCGCGCGGCTACGCGGTGGACCCCGAGAACCTGACCGCCGCGCGCCGCGAGCTCGCGGCCGCAGCGGAGGCCGAGGCCCCGCCCAGCGACGGCGCACCCCGCGACGCACCGCTCAGCGACGCCGAGCTCACCGGCGTCTCGGGCGGCTTCGCGGGGGCCTTCGTCGGCGGGCTAGCCCGGCTCCACAAGAAGGTGAACGGCGCGGTCACCCGCGAGAGCGAGGACAAGGGCAACCTCGACCCCAGGTCCGTCCGCTTCTGGTTCCCCGGCCTCTGATCGTCCGCGGCAAGAGGCGGACGGGCCGCCGGAGATCTTGCCGCGCAGGCGGCTAGGCGGCGTCCCAGACCGGCGCCCAGGAGGGATCGACGAGGCGCTCGCGGCGCCGGCCCAGCGCCGCGACCTCGGCCATCTCCGCCTCGTCCAGGGCGAAGTCGAAGATCGCGATGTTGGCGGCTGCGTGCTTGCGGCTGCCGGCCTTGGGGATCGCCGCGACCCTGCGCTGCTGGACCAGCCAGCGCAGCGCGACCTGCTGCGGCGTCTTGCCGTGCGCCTCGGCGATGCGGACGATGACCGGGTCCTCGGCGACCTTGCCGCGGGCCAGCGGCGCGTAGGCGGTCAGGATCATGTCGCGCTCGTCGAGCGCGGCGCGCAGGTCGTCCTGGCTGAGGAAGGGGTGGTACTCGACCTGGTTGGTCAGCGGGTCGAAGCCGCCGGCCGTGACCTCGGCGATCTGCTCGACCGTGAAGTTGGAGACGCCGAGGTGGCGCACGCGGCCGGCGTCGCGCTGCTCGGCCATGGCCGCCAGGGTCTCCAGGTGCGGGACCTCGTCGCTCGGCCAGTGGATCAGCAGCAGGTCGACGTAGTCGGTGCGCAGGCGCTCCAGCGACTTGGCGAGGGCGCGCGGCACGGCGGCGGGGTCGAGCTGGTCCATCCAGAGCTTGGTGGTGATCCAGAGCTCGCCGCGCGCCAGGCCGGCGTCGGCGAGCCCCTGCCCGACCTCGGCCTCGTTCTCGTAGGCCTGGGCGGTGTCGATGTGGCGGTAGCCGAGTTCCAGGGCCTCCGGCATCATCTTCCGGCAATCCGCGCCGCGCAGGTTCCAGGTTCCGAAGCCGAGCGCCGGCACGCGCGCGCCCTTGGTCTCGATCGTGATCATTCGCTTCTCCTCGCTGGATCCCCCACCGGCTCCCCCGGCGCCTCTCCATGTGGCCCGCCCAGCCTGCCAGCCAAGGCGCCGCTTGTCGAAGCGGGCGAGCGGGCAGTCAGCCGTGCCGGCCGCGGGGGCACCGGCCCGCACGCCCCTCGACAGGCTCGGCACGAAGCGGGCTAGAGTAGGTCGGGCAACGTTCGCTTCGCGCCGAAGGCCATGGACCTCTACGAAGACAGCCGCCTGACCGCGGTCTACGACCTGATGAGCCCGCCGGGCGAGGACACGGCCTTCTATCGGCGGCTCGCGGCGGAGCTGGGCGCCGGCCGGCCCCTCGATGTCCTGGACCTCGGCTGCGGCACCGGCCAACTGGCCCTGGCACTGGCCGAGGACGGTCACCGGGTGACCGGCCACGACCCGGCCCCCGCCATGCTGGCCGTCGCGCGCGGCAAGCCCGGCGCTGAGCGGATCGCCTGGCGGGACGGCGCCGCCGAGGCGCTGCCCGCCGCCCCTGCCTTCGACCTCGCCGTCATGACCGGCCACGTCTTCCAGGTGCTGCTCGAGGACGCCGAGATCGCCGCGACCCTGGCCGCGCTGCACCGCTGCCTGAGGCCCGGCGGCCGCCTCGCCTTCGAGAGCCGCAACCCGGCCTTCCGCTCCTTCGAGCGCTGGACGCCGGCCGAGAGCCGGGAGGTCCACGCCCTGCCCGACGGCGGCAGCGTCGAGATCCACAACGACGTCACGCCGCTGGTCGACGAGCGGCTGACCTACGAGACGCACTTCCGCTTCGTCGAGACCGGCGAGCGCTTCGTCACGCACAACGCCCTGCGCTTCGCCGCGCAGCCGACCATCGCCCGCCTGCTCGCCGAGGCCGGCTTCGCGCCGGTCGCCTGGTCCGGCGACTGGCAGGGCAGCCCCTTCACCGAGGCCTCGCGCGAGATCGTCGCCGTCGCCACCCGCCCCTGAACCGCAAGAGGAACCGACCGCCCCATGACGCCGATCCAGCGCATCCGCCGCTTCAACACCAGGGACACCTATCCGGGTCAGGATCTCGACAACGACCTCTGCCAGGCCGTGGTCGCCGGCAACACGGTCTACCTGCGCGGCCAGGTCGGCACCGACCTGGAGAGCGGCGAAACCGTCGGCGTCGGCGATGCCGGCGCCCAGGCCGAGCAGGCCATGCGCAACGTCGAGCAGCTGCTGACGGAGTGCGGCGCGAGCCTGCAGGACGTCGTCAAGATCGTCATCTACATCGTCCGCCGCGAGGACCGCACCGCCGTCTACCGTGCGGTCGGCGCGAAGCTGAAGGGCGTCTTCCCGGTCTCGACCGGGCTGATCGTCGCCGGCCTCGCCAAGGAGGACTGGCTGATGGAGATCGACGTGACCGCGGTCAAGCGCTACGAGGAGGGCCGGCCCTAGGGACGTCGGAGGCGGCCGGTGCCCCGGCCCGTCCAGAGTGTACAGGAAGAGCGCGCATGACCTTCTCTCTCACCGCCCTCTGCCCGCGCAGCGGCCAGCTCGGCATCGCCGTGACCTCCTCCTCGATGGCCGTGGCGGCGCGCTGCGCCTTCGTGCGCGCCGGCGTCGGCGCGGTCGCCAGCCAGAACGTCACCGACCCGCGGCTCGGCCCCAAGGGCCTCGACTTCCTGGCCGCCGGGATGCCCGCGCAGCCGGCGATGAACGCGCTGCTGGCGACCGAGGCGCATCCCGACTTCCGCCAGCTCGCCATCGTCGACGACCAGGGCAACACGGCCTGGCACAGCGGCGCCAAGGCGCTCGGTACGGCCGCGGTCGCGCTCGGGCCGGGCTGCGTCGCCGCCGGCAATCTGCTCGCCGACGCCGGCGTGCCAGCCGCCCTGGTGCGCGCCTTCGAGGAGAGCCAGGCGGAACCGCTGGGCGAGCGCCTCGTGCGGGCGCTGGAGGCCGGGCTCGCCGCCGGCGGCGAGGCCGGGCCGGTGCGCTCGGCCGGCCTGCTGGTCGCCGACCGCGAGGCCTGGGCCTGGGCCGACCTGCGGGTCGACTGGCACGACGAGCCGGACGGCGCGATCGCGGCGCTGCGCCGGCTCTGGCAGGACTGGCGGCCGCAGGCCGACGACTACGTCACCCGCGCCCTCGATCCGACGGCCGCCCCTTCCTACGGCGTGCCGGGCGACGAGTAGCGGCCGCCGGGCGCCCCGGCCTCGGCGCCGGCCCCGCAGCCTTCGCGCTTAATCGCATCGTCGGGATCGGCTAGGCTCGCCGCCTCGCATTCCGGCCGCGCCGGCCCCGTCTGCGCGCGGCCCTTCCCGCTACCGCGAAGGAGCAAGACATGACGACCATCGGCTTCATCGGCCTCGGCATCATGGGCAGCCCGATGGCCGGGCACCTGCAGGACGCCGGCTACGACCTGGTCACCTGCCGGCACCGCTCGCCGCTGCCCGAGCTCAACCAGTCCAAGGGCCGCCTGACCGAGGCCGGCTCGCCCAAGGAGGTCGCCGAGGCCGCCGAGATCGTCATCCTGATGGTCCCGGACACGCCCGACGTCGAGCGCGTGCTGTTCGCCGAGAACGGCGTCGCCGCGGGCCTGTCGAAGGGCAAGCTGGTGATCGACATGAGCTCGATCTCGCCGACAGCGACCCAGGACTTCGCGAAGCGCATCAACGAGCTCGGCTGCGACTACCTGGACGCGCCGGTGTCCGGCGGCCAGGTCGGCGCCGAGGGCGGCACGCTGACCATCATGATCGGCGGCCCGCAGCGCGCCTTCGACCGGGCCAAGCCGCTGTTCGACCTGATGGGCAAGAACATCACCCTGGTCGGCACCAACAACGGCGACGGCCAGACCTGCAAGGTCGCCAACCAGATCATCGTCGCGCTCAACATCGAGGCGGTCAGCGAGGCCCTGGTCTTCGCCGCCAAGGCCGGCGCCGACCCGGCCAAGGTGCGCGAGGCGCTGATGGGCGGCTTCGCCAGCTCGAAGATCCTGGAGATCCACGGCGAGCGCATGATCAAGCGGACCTTCAACCCGGGCTTCCGCATCCAGCTGCACCAGAAGGACCTCAACCTGGCGCTGCAGTCGGCGCGCGACCTCGGCGTCTCGCTGCCCAACACCGCCACGGCGCAGGAGCTGTTCAACGCCTGCTCGGCGGCCGGCGGCAAGGACTGGGACCACTCGGCGATGGTGCGCGCGCTGGAAGGCCTGGCCGGGAACCCGGTCGCCAAGGACTGAGCCGCCCCGGCGGCGAGGCCGGGCGCGCGGGGCCGCCGTCATGGGCGCCCGGCCGGCGGCGGGCGACCCGGGCCTGGGTTACTTCAGCCGGGCGCTGCCGGGCCTGCTGGCGATCGGAGCCCTCGGCTATGCGCTCAACGCGCTGGTCGCGGTGGTTGCCGCCCGTCTGCTCGGCCCGGCCGACTTCGGCGACCTGCAGGTCGCGAGCGGCGCCATGCTGGTCGCCGCGGTCGCCGTCGGGCTGGGCGGCCCGCGGGCGGCCGGCCGCTTCCTGCCGCGGCGGCTGGCCGGCTCGCCGGGCGCGCGGCGATACCTCGGCTTCTACGGCCTCGCCATCGCCACTCTGACGCTGCTGCTCGCGGCGGCGATCTGGACGGCCCTGCTGGCCGACCCCGAGGCCCTGCCCGAGGACATCCACGGCCACCACCCGCTCAGCTTCGTCGTCGTCCTGGTGCCGGTCTGGGCCGGGCTGGAGCTGCTGTCGCAGACCTTCATGGCGACGCGCCGGCCGATCGCCGGCTCGCTGCCTGCGCGCTTCGTCTTCCCGCTCGCCGGGCTGGCGATGGTCGGGATCGCCTCCTGGCTCGGCTGGCGCCTGTCCGACGTCGCCTTCGTCCTGCTGATGGCGCTCGGCGGCGCGGTGACGCTCGCCGGCTTCGCCGGCTACCTGGCGATCGCCGAGCGGGCCCGGGCCGCTGCCCAGGACGAGCCGGACGCCGGAGCCGAGATCGCGGGCGGCCCGCGCCTGTGGCTCGCGCTCTCGCTGCCGATGATGGGCGTCGGCCTGCTGGTCGCCCTGGTCAACCAGGTGCCGCTGTTCGTCCTGGCGCTGCACGGCGAGGCCCACGCCGCCGGCCTGTTCGGCGCCGCATTCACCCTGGCCCAGGCCTTCTTCGTCGTGATCACGCTGCAGCGCCAGCTCTACGGGCCCTCGATCGCCGCAGCCCTGGCCGCGGACCGGGCAAGCCGTCTGCGCCTGCACGCCCACGCACAGCGCCAGGCCCTGCTCGTCGTGCTGCCGCTGGCGCTGGCCGTCGCACTGGCCGCGGAGCCGCTGCTGGACCTCTTCGGCCCGGGCTTCGGCGCTGCGCGCACCGCGCTGTGGCTGCTGGTCGGCGGCCTCGCCACCCACAGCCTAGTAGCGCTCGCCGCGCGCTGGCTCGACTACGCCGGCCACCAGCGCCTGGTGCTGGCCGCCGAGGGCGCCGCGACCCTGGCGATCCTGGCCGGCTCGGCGCTGGTCGTTCCGCGCTACGGCGTGGTCGGCGCGGCGGCGGTCTTCGCCGGTGTCGTGGTCCTGCGCTCGCTGTTCCTGGCAGCGGTCGCGCAGCGCCGGCTCGGCCTGCCGCTGCTGGCCCTGCGGGCGGCCTGAGCGGGGCCTCAGTGCGCGGCGGGATCCTTCGGGGTCAGGTCGCGCTGAGTGCCGATCAGCGAGTCGCGGGTGACCAGGGCGGCGAGCGCCGCCTCGTCGAGATCCTCGCTGCCGGCCGGGCGCTGCGGCAGGATCATGTAGCGCAGCTCGGCCGTCGAGTCGTGGACCCGCACCTCGACCGAGTCGGGCAGCGCGACGCCGAACTCGGCGAGCACGGCGCGCGGCTCGCGGACGATGCGCGCCCGGTAGTTCTTCGACTTGTACCAGGCCGGCGACTGGCCGAGCAGCGCGCGCGGGTAGCAGGAGCAGAGCGTGCAGACGACGACGTTGTGCACCCGCTCGTCGTTCTCCAGCACGGTGAACTCGAGCGGCGAGAGGTCGTAGCCGAGCTCCTTGATCGCCTCGGTGCCGTTGTCGAGCAGCCGCGCCTTGAAAGCCGGGTCGGTCCAGGCGCGCGCCACGATGCGGGCGCCGTTGCCGGGATTGGCGCCGGCCATCCGGGCGATCGTGGCCCGCTCCTCCTCGGCCGTGTAGACGCCGCGCTCGAGCAGCAGATCGCGCAGCGCGAGACCGATCAGCGCCGCGTCGCCGACCGGCTCCGAGAGGTCCGGCTGGAAGGTGCGGGCATGGTCGTGGTCGTGGTGGTGGCCGTGGTCGGTGGGGTGGTCGCTGCTCATTCGGCCGGCTCCAGCCAGGGTTCGAAGATCTCGATGTCGAGTGTATCCGCCGCGCCGCCGCGATAGTCGGGCCACAGTGCGCTCTGGGCCAGGCGCACGCGGTAGAGCCGCTCGAAGGGGCGCCCGTCGCCGCGGATGTAGGCCTCGGGCAGGCCGTGCTCGCCGCAGACCCGCACGATTTCGCCGACCTGGCCCTTGGCGTAAGCCGGGACCCGGTGATGCACCGGCGGCGTCACCGCGGCGATGCGCACGCTCTGTCCGAGCGCGAAGCGCGGCTGGCTCATCGCCCGGCTCCCGGCGCGCCGGCGTCGGCCGCCGCCGCGCGCGCGCGCAGCGCCTCGACCCGGCGGCGCAGCTCGTCCTCGCCGAGCAGGCCCTTGTCGACGAGCGCGTAGGCGACCGCCGCGGACCAGCGCTCGTAGTAGCTCAGCCGCTCGTAGTCCTCGGGCTCCAGCTTCTCGACGCCGTCGCGCAACTCGGCGAAGTCGCTGAGCACGCCCTTCTGGATCAGCAGCCTGACCATGGCGTCGATCTGCCATTCCCACTGCGCGGTGTCGTGCTCGCTGCGGTCGACCGGGCCGGCGGGCCGGCCGCCGACGTCGTGCGGCCCCCAGGCGGCGGCCGTGTCTTCGCTCTCTTTCGTCATGACCGCCGAGTGTAGACGCCGCGGCCGCCCTGTCCAGAGAGCCGATGCCCGGCCCTTGCCGGCCCGCAGGGCAGATCCGCGGGGGCGCGGGCTTGCGGGCGGGCGCCGCGGCCTGCTGTTATCGCGCCAAGACCACGAACCCCGGAGGAGCGTCCCTTGGCAGAAGACAGCAAGCCCGCCGCGAGCCCCGCCGCCGGCGGCAAGGCCGCGCGCAAGGTCATCATCACCTGCGCCGTCACCGGCTCGATCCACACGCCGACCATGACGCCCTACCTGCCGATCACCCCGGCCGAGATCGCCGAGGCCTCGGTCGGCGCCGCCGAGGCCGGCGCCTCGATCATCCACCTGCACGCGCGCGATCCCGAGACCGGCAAGCCGACCCCGGACCCCAAGGTCTTCATGGAGTTCCTGCCGCGCATCAAGCAGGCGACCGACGCCGTGGTGAACATCACCACCGGCGGCGGCCACGGCATGACCCTCGACGACCGCCTGGCCGCGCCGCTCGCCGCCTCGCCGGAGATGACCTCGCTCAACATGGGCTCGATGAACTTCGGCCTGTTCCCGATCCTCGACAAGGTCAAGGACTTCAAGCACGACTGGGAGCCCGAGTATCTCGAGAACAGCCGCGACTTCATCTTCCGCAACACCTTCAAGGACATCGAAGGCATCCTGAAGCGGCTGGGCGAAGATCACGGCACGCGCTTCGAGTTCGAGTGCTACGACGTCGGCCACCTCTACAACCTGGCCCACTTCCTGGACCGCGGCCTCGTCAAGCCGCCGCTCTTCGTGCAGACGATCTTCGGCATCCTGGGCGGCATCGGCGCCGACCCGGAGAACCTGATGCACATGCGCCGGATCGCCGACAAGCTGTTCGGCAGCGACTACCAGTGGTCGATCCTGGCCGCCGGCCGCCACCAGATGCCCTTCTGCACCATGGGCGCCACCATGGGCGCCAACGTTCGCGTCGGCCTGGAGGACTCGATCTACCTCGCCAAGGGCAAGCTGGCCGAGTCCAATGCCGCGCAGGTCAAGAAGATCCGCACGATCGTCGAAGAGCTCTCCCTGGAGGTCGCCACCCCGGCCGAGGCGCGCCAGATGCTGCAGCTCAAGGGCGGCGACCGGGTGACGTTCTAGGGGAACGAGGCCGCTCGGCGCGACGGCGTCTCAAGCCCGGGCCCCTTCCCGGCGCTCCCACTCCCGGCGCAACGTCTCGGCGTCGTCGAAGTCCTCGTCCAGCAGGTCGCACCGCCGGATGCGGTCGAGGCGGAAGTGGCGGAAGTCGCAGCGCAGTTCGCACCAGGCGGCGAGCATCGCGACCGAGACGAAGTAGGCGACGGCGAGCGGCCGAACGACGCGCTCGGTGGCCCGGCCCTGCTCGTCGACGTAGGCGAGCCGCAGCTTGCGGGCGGCGCGAATGGCCCCGCGCAGCGCTTCGGTGTCGACCGCGTCCGGCGGCTGCACCCCCCATTCCGAGACGTGGAACCGCGCCTCGGCGCCACGCACCGCCTCGATCTTGGCGGCCACCCGGCCGGCGGCGCGCCGCAGCGCCGCATCCCCGGTCCGCCCGAGCAGCGCCAGGCCGACGACCAGCGCCTCCGCCTCCTCCTCGTCGAAGGCGAGCGGCGGCAGGTCGTAGCCGGGGCGCAGGACGTAGCCGATCCCCGCCTCGCCCACGATCGGCAGCCGCATGGCCTGCAGCGCGGCGAGGTCGCGATAGACCGTGCGGGTCGAGACCTCGAGCGCGGCCGCGAGCTCGGCCGCGGTCAGCGGCCGGCCGGCGGTGCGCAGCAGCTGGATCGTCTCGAACAGGCGGCTGAGCGGGCGCACGGAACCCTCCGGGATCGAAGGCGCCCAGTCTAGCCCAAGGCTGCTGCCAGCACGCTGTCAGCAGCAACCCGCCATCATCGCTCCCGGCTGCACGGGAGCGGGTCATGACCTGGTACGACGAAGGCGTGATGCTGACGCTGCGGCTCGGCCGCTGGAGCGAGCGGCCGGAGCCGCGTCAGACGACGGCAGCCGGCGCGGCCTCGCGCTCGCTGCGCTTCTTGCGCTCGCTGGCGCTCTTCAGCTGGCCGCAGGCGGCGGAGATGTCGCGGCCGCGCGGGGTGCGGATCGGCGCCGAGTAGCCGCGCTCGAACAGGATGTCCGAGAAGCGCTCGATGCGCTCCCAGTCCGAGCAGACGTAGGGGCTGCCCGGCCAGGGGTTGAAGGGGATCAGGTTGACCTTGGCCGGGATCTCGGCCAGCAGGTCCGCGAGCTCGTGGGCTTCGGCGTCGGAGTCGTTGACGTCCTTGAGCATCACGTACTCGAAGGTGATGCGCCGGGCGTTGTGGACCCCGGGATAGTCGCGGCAGGCCTGCAGCAGCTCGGCGATCGGGTACTTGCGATTGAGCGGCACGATCTCGTCGCGCGTCGCGTCGTTGGTGGCGTGCAGCGACACCGCGAGATTCACGCCGAGCTCCTCGCCGCAGCGCGCCATCGCCGGCACGACGCCGGCGGTCGACAGCGTGATGCGCCGCTTCGACAGCGAGATGCCGTTGGGGTCGGTGACGATCTTCAGCGCCGCGGCGACGTTCTCGTAGTTATAGAGCGGCTCGCCCATGCCCATCATGACGATGTTGGTGAGCAGCCGCCCTTCCTTCGGCGAGGGCCACTCGCCCAGGGTGTCGCGCGCCAGCATGACCTGGCCGACGATCTCGGCCGGCGAGAGGTTGCGCACCAGGCGCTGCGTGCCGGTGTGGCAGAAGCGGCAGGTCAGCGTGCAGCCGACCTGGCTAGAGACGCAGAGCGTGCCGCGGTCCTCGTCGGGAATGAAGACGCATTCCGCCTCGTTGCCGTCAGCGAAGCGCAGCAGCCACTTGCGGGTGCCGTCGCTCGACAGCTGGTGCGTGGTGACGCTGGGCCGGGCGACCACGAAGCGCTCGGCCAGCTTCGCCCGGAAGCCCTTCGAGAGCGTGGTCATCGCCTCGAACTCGGTGGCGCCGCGATGGTAGATCCAGTGCCACAGCTGCCCGGCCCGGAACTTCGGCTCGCCGAGGGCGAGCACGGCCTCGGTCAGCTCGGCGTGGGACAGCCCGACCAGGTTGGTCCGGCCGTCCTGCTCGGCCGCGGGCGGGGCGAAGGCGGTGGCGTGGGCGCTCATGGCGGCAGAAGTAAGCTCAAGCGGCCGCCGCCGCAAGGCTCTCGGGGTTGCGGGACCGGCTCTAGCGGCAGGCCTTCTGCATGGCCTCGTAGGCCGCAGTGAAGCCGCGCAGCGAGAAGGTGTCGGTGGTCAGGGTGTCGCGCGCCGAGAAGCCGCGCACCGTCATGTTGAGCCCGCGTACCATCGACTGGATGAGCTTCTGGTCGAGCTCGCCGTTCGAGCGCGGCAGCCAGGCGTACTCGTCCTTGGTGACCATCTCGAAGCTGGTCTCGCCGTCGACGTCGACCTCGACCTTCTCGCCGGGCTTGTAGCTGTACCCCGCCTGGATCGAGACCTCGTCGTTGGGCACGCGTCCCGGCCGCCGGGTGACCATCGCGACCACGGTGCCGCGGCGCGTGTAGTTGCCCTCCGACTTCAGCGGCTTGCTGGCGATGAAGCAGACCTTGCCCTCGCCCTCCTGCGCGACATAGGCCGACCAGGCCTGGAAATCGCCGACGCGCTGGACCTCCTGGGCGGCGGCGGGCGCCGCCGACAGCAGGCCGGCGACCAGCAGGAGCGGGACGAAGAGGCTCGTGAGCGATGTACGCATGATCGGCATTGTACCAGTCCTGGCGAGTCGGTCAGAGGTCTCGGCGATGCGCCGCGGCGGCGCCCCGTACGCAGGCGCGGGTCCGCCGGGCACGTTTTCGCCATGCAATTGCGGCCGGCCGTGGGCAGACGCCGCAGACCCCGCTCGGGTTCCCCTGGCCCGGGAGGGGCCGACGGAAACGCCGGGCGACAAGCCCCGACGGAAAGCCAGGCGGCCGACGACGGGATTTGTCGCCCTCGGTGATCCGCTTCGCAAGGCCCTTCGTAGAGGGCCACGATGGACAGCTCTGTCGAACTGCTGTGCGGTGACCGCCGGACCTCGGCATCGGCGGCCGCGTCGGGCCCCGGGCGATGCGCCGCACCCGGCAGCCTGCGGCCGACGCTTGTCGGCGGCAGGCGAATGGGCTTCGATAGGCCGATGACCGACGCCCTGCTGCTGGATCCGCCGACGCAGGCTTCGTTGATCCGCGCCGTGGCGGAGCAGCGGGACCGCGATGCTTTCGGCCGGCTGTTCCGTTACTTCGCGCCGCGGGTCAAGGCCTACCTGCTGCGCCTCGGCTCCGACGACGGCGCGGCCGAGGAGATCGCCCAGGAAGCCATGGTGACGGTCTGGCGCAAGGCCGGCACCTTCGACCCCAGCCAGGCGAGCGTGTCGACCTGGGTCTTCACCATCGCGCGCAACAAGCGGATCGACGGCCTGCGTCGGACGCGGCGTCCGGAGCTCGATCCGGAGGACCCGGCGCTGCGGCCCGAGGCCGGCCCCGCCGCCGACCGCTTGTTCGACGCCTCGCAGCGCGACGAGCGGCTGCGTCAGGCGCTGAAGCTGCTGCCCGAGGAGCAGGCCGAGGTCGTGCGCCTTGCCTTCTTCGAGGACAAGGCCCACGCGGCGATCGCCGACGAGACCGACCTGCCGCTGGGCACGGTGAAATCGAGATTGCGGCTGGCCTTGACGCGCCTGCGTCGGGCCCTAGCTGCCGAGGGCATAGATCAGGTTTGACGATGATGATGAGCAAGCACTCCGCGCCCGACGAACTGATTCTGGCCCATGCGACCGGCTGGCTGAACGAGCCGCTGTCGTTGCTGGTCGAGACCCATGCGGCGCTCAACGAGGAGAGTCGCGAGCGGCTCCACGAGATGGAGGCGATCGGCGGCGTCCTGCTCGACGAGCTCGAACCCGCGGCGTTGCGCGAGGACGCCCTCGACGCGGTGCTGAACCGCATCGACGACGCGGCGCTCCACGACGCGGCCGACGGGGAGCCGGACGCGTTGGCGGCCCCGGCCCGGCCGCGCGGCGTGCCGCGCGACGGCCTGGAGCTCCCGGCGACCCTGCGTCGCTATGTCGGCGAGGACGTTTCGGCGCTCAACTGGCGGCCCCTGATGCGCGGCGTCTCGGAGGCCGAGATCGAGGTCGGCGACGGCGGGCGCGCGCGCCTGATGCGGATCGAGGCCGGCACCATGGTGCCGCGGCACTCGCACCGCGGCCAGGAGGCGACCCTGGTGCTGAGCGGCGCCTACCGCGACGGCGAGCTGGTCTTCGCACCGGGCGACGTGCAGCTGGCCGACCCCGAGGTCGACCACCGGCCGCAGGCGATCGGCGACACGCCCTGCCTCTGCCTGGTCGTGACCGACGCGCCGTTGCGCCTGACCGGCCCGGTCGGCCGCCTGCTCAATCCCTTCATCAAGCTCTAGCTGGCGCGCCGCCGGAGCCTCCGCTCAGCCGAGCCGGCCCGGATCGCTGCGGATGATCTGCGGGCCATGGACGTGTTCGGGCAACGGCTCGGCGCGCCCGAGCGATCCGGTGGCGCGGCGGTCGAAACGACCGCGCGCGACCAGACGGTCGTACATCACGATCGCGCCGGCCGTGCCGACGTTGATGCAGAACTTCATCGGGATCTTCACCACCCGGTCGCAGCGCGCCAGCATCTCCGGCGACAGGCTGCCCTTCTCCGGGCCCAGGACGTAGGCCGCCGCCGCCGGGTGATAGAAGCTCGGCAGCTCCTCGGCCTCGTCGGTCAGCTCGACGCCGACCAGCTGGCAGCGCCGCGGCAGCGTCAGCTCGGCGACGCCGGCGAAGCGGTAGACCGGCAGGTGGTCCGTGGCGTCCGAGGTGTCGGCGTGGCGCACCGAGCGCTCCGAGATGTCGGCCGCCACGGTGAAGAAGAAGCTGGCCCCGAAGGCATGGGCCGAGCGCTGCAGGTTGCCGAGGTTCATCGCCTTGCTGATGCGCTCGGCGCCGATTCCGAAGTATCCGCGCATGGGTGGCTTCTTGCACCAGCGCGGCCCCTTCGGCAAGGTGCCGCTCCCTCGCCCAGGCTGCGGCCCGTCCCGCGCGCCGGGCCCCAGCCCTCGAGACCGCCTTTGCAGCCCAACGCTCCCCACCACGATCACGATCACGCCCCCCTGGATCCCGCCCCCGCCGGCGACTCCCCCGTCCTGGTCGAGGTGACGCGCGGCGGCATGGTCGAGAGCCGCCATCGCGGCGCCTTCGTCGTCGCCGACGCCGAGGGCAAGGTGCTTCTCCACGCCGGCGAGCCCGAGCGCCTGGTCTACCCGCGCTCGGCGATCAAGCCGCTGCAGGCCCTGGCGCTGGTCGAGAGCGGCGCCGCCGACGCCTTCGGCTGCACCCCGGCCGAGATCTCGCTGGCCTGCGCCAGCCACGACGGCGAGCCGCTGCACAGCGAGGCGGTCAAGGCTTGGCTCGACCGGCTCGGCATGACGCCGGCCGACCTCGAGTGCGGCAGTCACCTGCCCTACAACGAGGCGGCGGCCCACGCCCTGATCCGCGAGGGCCGCGCCCCCGGCCCCGAGCACAACAACTGCTCCGGCAAGCACAGCGGCTTCCTGGCCGTAGCGCAGCAACTGGGCGTACCGCACCAGGGCTACATCGACTTCAGCCATCCGGTGCAGCAGACGCTGCTCGGCATCCTGGAATCGCTCTGCGGGCTCGACCTGCGCGACGCGCCGCGCGGCATCGACGGCTGCGGCATCCCGCAGTACGGCACGCCGCTCGGCAACCTGGCCCTGGCCATGGCGCGCTTCGCCGATCCCGCGGACCAGCCGGAGCGCCGCCAGCAGGCCTGCCGGCGGGTGCGCGAGGCGATCGCCGCGGAGCCGGCGATGATCGCCGGCGAGCGCCGCTTCTGCACCAAGGTGATCCGCGCCACCAAGGGCCGCGCCCTGGTCAAGACCGGCGCCGAGGGCGTGTTCTGCGCGGCGATCCCGGAGCTCGGCCTGGGCGTCGCCCTGAAGATCGACGACGGCGCCGGGCGCGCCGCGGAGGTCGCGCTGGGCGCGCTGCTCGGCCGCCTCGGCATCGTCGACGCGGCGCTCGCCGAGACGCTGCAGCCGATCCTGCGGCCCTCGATCCTCAACCGGGCCGGCCGCTCGGTCGGCGAGATCCGCCCCGTCGAGGAGGTCTTCCAGGCATGAAGGCGATGCTCTGCGAGGCCTTCGGGCCGCCCGAGTCGCTGCGGCTCGGCAGCCTGCCCGATCCCGTCCCGGGGGCCGGCCAGGTGCTGCTGCGCGTGCACGCCGCCGGGGTCAACTTCGCCGACACCCTGATGATCGAGGGCAAGTACCAGGAGAAGCCGCCCTTCCCCTTCGCGCCCGGCCTCGAGGTCGCCGGCACCGTCGAGGCGGTCGGCGAGGGCGTGACCCGCGTCGAGCCGGGCCAGCGCGTGCTGGCGCTGACCGAGGCCGGCGGCTTCGCCGAGCTGGCGCTCGCCGCCGAGAGCGACGTCTTCGCGATCCCCGAGGCGATGGGCTTCGTGGTCGCCGCCGGCTTCCCGATCACCTACGGCACGGCGCACGGCGCGCTGACTTGGCGCGCCGCCCTGCAGCCGGGCGAGAGCCTGGCGGTGCACGGCGCCGCCGGCGGCGTCGGCCTCGCCGCGGTCGAGGTCGGCAAGGCGCTGGGCGCGCACGTCGTCGCCAGCGCCGGCGGCGCCGAGAAGCTGCGCATCGCAGAGGAGCACGGCGCCGACGCGCTGATCGACTACCGCAGCGAGGACCTGCGCCAGCGCCTCAAGGCGCTGACCGACGGGCGCGGCGTCGACGTCGTCTTCGATCCCGTCGGCGGCCCGGTCTTCGAGGCCTCGCTGCGTGGCCTCGCCTGGGGCGGCCGGCTGGTCGTCATCGGCTTCGCCGGCGGCGGCGAGGTGCCGCAGGCGCCGGCCAACCTGCTGCTGGTCAAGAACATCGGCGTGCTCGGCTTCTACTGGGGCTCCTACCGCAGCCACGCGCCCGACCTGCTGCGCGAGCAGTTCGCCGAGCTGTTCGCCTGGCACGAGGCCGGCAAGCTCAGGCCGCTGGTCTCCGAGGTCGTGCCGCTGGCCGAGGCGGCGCGCGCGCTGAACCTGCTGAAGAGCCGCCAGGCGACCGGCAAGGTCGTGGTGAGCGTGCCGTGAGCGAGGCGGGCGACGCGCTGGCCGCGCAGTACGAGGCCTATCCCTACCCCGCGCGCGACCCGGCCGACGAGGCGCGGAGACTGGTCACCGGCTCGCCGAGCCGGCTCGAGGAGATCGACCACTACCTCTTCGCCGGCGCGCGCGACTGGAGCCGGCCGTTCCGCGCCCTGGTCGCCGGCGGCGGCACCGGCGACGCCACCATCATGCTGGCCCAGCAGCTCGCCGATGCCGGCGTGCCCGGCGAGGTCGTCTATCTCGACCGCAGCGCGGCCGCCCGCGGCATCGCCGAGGCCCGGGTCGCGGCGCGCGGCCTGACCAACGTACGCTTCGTCTCCGGCTCGCTGCTCGAGGCCGCCGAGCTGGCGCCCGGGCCCTACGACTACGTCGACTGCTGCGGCGTGCTGCACCACCTGGAGGATCCCGCCGCCGGGCTGAAGGCGCTGAGCGCCGTGCTCGGCGAGGACGGCGGCCTCGGCGTCATGGTCTACGCCCCCTACGGCCGCAGCGGCGTCTACGAGCTGCAGGCGGCGCTCGGCCAGCTCGGCCGCGACCTGCCGCTGGCCGAGCGGATCGCCCTGGCGCACCGCCTGCTCGCCGGCCTGCCGACGACCAACCGCTTCGCCCGCAACCCGCTGCTCGGCGACCACCGGCGCGGCGACGCCGAGCTGGTCGACCTGCTGCTCAACCCGATCGACCGCGCCTTCACCGTGCCGGAGTTCGCCGGCCTGGTCGACGAGGCCGGCCTGACGATCGCCAGCTTCGTCGAGCCGCTGCGCTACGAGCCGCGGCTCTATCTCGCCGACGAGAGCCTGCGCCGGCGCTGCGACGGCCTGGCGCCGCTCGAGCAGGCGGCGCTGGCCGAGCGGCTCGCCGGCAACCTCAAGACCCACGTCGCCTATCTTGCCCGCCGGCCCGGCACGGTGGCGCGCCTGGACAGCCCGGACTGGGTGCCGCTGCTGATCGAGATCGACGCCGGCCAGCTCGCCGCCTCGCTGGAGCGCAAGGGCTCGATCGGCGGCACGGTCGAGGGTCTCGACATCACCCTGCCGGTGCCGCCGCTGGCGGCCGCCCTCGCCGCCGGCATCGACGGCCGCCGGAGCTTCGGCGAGATCGTCGCGGCCCTGCGCGCCGAGCGCGGCGGCGCCGAGCGCGACTGGGTGCAGGCGGCGCAGGCACTGACCGCCGCCCTCGGCGGGCTCAACAAGTTGCTGCTGCGCCGGCCGGCCTCGAGCTGACCCCCAAAAGCGAAGGGGCCGGGCGGTCGCCCGCCCGGCCCCTTCTCGATCCCGTCCTTGCCCCCGGGCCGATCCGGCACGCGCTCAGCTCGCGTCGAGATCCAGCCCGATGTCGCGGAGCGTCCGCCGGTCGAGACCGGCGAGCGAGCGCAGCGCGGTCTCGCGCTTCGACTCGGAGGGCGTCCCGCGCGCTCCGAACAGCGCGAGGGCACGGCGGGCGAGATCGCGTCCGCTGAGCCCCGGCATGGTGGCGTCGGCGGTGAAGGCGATGTCGGCCATTCTTCGTCTCCTCGCGGAAAGAAACCGAGGGCGAAGGCCCTCCGTCGTTCAGTCCTGGCGAGGCAGATGGCGGGTTTCGCAGTACCGCGCAACTGCACGAAACGCAGGGGTGCGCGGCGCCCGCCGCATAGTTTACGCTTTGTTATCAACCACTTGTCGCGTTTCCGACAGGAAGGGTCGCAAACGCTCGATGGCCGTCGAGAGACGCTCCGGCGAGGAGGCGAAGCACAGCCGCAGGTAGCCCTCGCCGCCCACGCCGAAGGCCGCGCCCGGTGCCAGGCCGACCTTCTGCTCGTCGAGCAGGCGGAAGCAGAAGTCCAGGCTGTCGTCCAGGCCCTCGACCCGGAAGAAGGAGTAGAAGGCCGCCTGCGGCCGCGCCAGCGTCACGCCCGGCAGGTCGGAGAGCCCCTGAAAGACCAGCTCGCCGCCGGTGCGGCAGCGCTCGACCAGCTCGGCCACGAAGCTCTCGCCCTCGGTGATCGCGGCCAGGCAGCCGGCCTGCAGGAAGGCCGGCGCGCCGGAGGTCGTGTACTCGATCAGCTTGCCCAGAGTGTCGCTCAGCGAGGGCGGATGCAGCAGCCAGCCCATGCGCCAGCCGGTCATCGCCCAGGCCTTGGAGAAGGAGTGCACGCAGATCAGCGCGTCCTCCGGCTCGGCGTGCTGGGCGAAGCTGGGCGCGTAGGGCCGGTCGTAGGTAAAGCGGTGGTAGACCTCGTCGGCGATCACCCAGATGCCGCGCCCGCGGCAGAGCGCCAGCAGCTCGGCCTGCTCGTCGGCCTCCATCATCCAGCCGGTCGGGTTGCTCGGGCTGGCGACGAAGACGGCGCGGGTGCGCGCGTCGAGGGCAGCGGCGAGCCGCTCCAGGTCGAGCCGGAAGCCGCCGTCGGGCCGCGGGTCGAGCGGCACCTGGACGACCTCGCCGCCGGCCATCTCGACCGCCGCCATGATGTTCGGCCAGACCGGCGAGACCACGGCGACCTTGTCGCCGGGCTCCAGGATCGCCTGCAGCACGTGGACGATGCCGGTCATGCCGGAGGAGGTCACGGTGACCCGCTCCGGGTCCGGGGCCACGCCGTAGAGCCGGGCGGTGTAGTCGGCGATCGCCTGGCGCAGCTCCGGCAGGCCGCGCTTGTGGGTGTAGAAGGTCTGGCCGTCGCGCAGCGCGCGCTCGGTCGCCTCGCAGATGAAGCCCGGCGTCGGCAGGTCGCCCTCTCCGACCCACAGGCCGATCACGCCGGGCCGGCCGATGCCGCGGTCGAAGACCTGCTGGATGCCGGAGGTCTCGAGCTCGTCGATGGCGGCGCGGATCGGGGCGGGATAGGACATGGGGCTCTCCGGCAGGGGCGGGACGCGCTGTCTCTGCCACGCCGCCGGCGCGCCCGGCAAGGCCCGACCGGCCGGGGCATCGCGGTGGCGCACGGCTGCCCTGCCGCCGGCGGACGGGCCGGCGGCGTCCGGGCGCTTTCGCCCGGCTGCCGCGCAGTGGTAGCCTGCTACCCTCCGGCCTTCACAAGGCCGAGCGAACGCTTATGTAGGAAACGGGATACGCGCCGGCGGTGTTGAACGGACACCGCCGCGTTTTCCGTGTGCGGAGCGCAGAAGAACAAGGAGTACCGTCATGGCGATCGAGCTACCCCAGCTGCCCTATGCCCAGGACGCCCTGGCCCCGGCGATCTCGGCCAACACGATGAGCTTCCACTACGGCAAGCACCATCAGGCCTACGTCAACAAGACCAACGAGCTGACCCAGGGCACCGAGCTCGAGGGCAAGTCCATCGAGGACATCGTCAAGGCCGCCTACCAGCAGAAGAACCAGGGCCTGATCAACCAGTCGGCCCAGGTCTGGAACCACACCTTCTTCTGGCACTCGATGAGCCCGAAGGGCGGCGGCAAGCCGAGCGGCAAGGTCGCCGAGGCGATCGAGAAGTCGTTCGGCGGCTACGACCAGTTCGCCGAGAAGTTCAAGGCCTCGGGCGCCGGCAACTTCGGCTCCGGCTGGACCTGGCTGGCGGCCAAGGCCGACGGCAGCCTGGAGATCGTCAACACCGACGACGCCGACACGCTGCTGGTGCGCGACGTCAAGCCGCTGGTCGTCGTCGACGTCTGGGAGCACGCCTACTACCTCGACTACCAGAACGCCCGGCCGAAGTTCCTCGAGGCCTACCTCGACAAGCTGGTGAACTGGGAGTTCGCCAACCAGAACCTCGGCTGAGCCCGGGATACCGGCGCGGCCGGTGCCGCGTCGCCCCGAGGGAAGAGGGAGCGGCCCGCGCCGCTCCCTTTTTTCGTCGGCGACCGCCGGAACTCCGGCCGCGTTCGTCGCTCGTTAAGGGATGCCGGGCTAGACTGCCGGATTGGTCGCCCCGACGCCGCCGCCGCGCCCACGACGAGCAGTCCCGGTCTTCCGTCCCCCCGCCCTCGCTGCCCCATGACCCTCGACATCGTCCAGATCGCGCCGCTCCAGGCGCTTCCCGCGCCGCAGGCCTGGCATCCCCTGGTCCGCGCGCTCTACGGCCATTGGCGGGCGCTGCGGCCGGAAGGACGCGCCCTGCCGGGTCGCCAGCACCTGGACCCCGTGCAGATCCCGGCCTTGCTGCCCTGGCTCTGGCTCGCCGACGTGCAGCGCTCGCCGCTGCGCTTCCGCTTCCGGCTGCTGGGCACCAAGCACTACGAGCAGATGAAGGGCGACCCGACCGGGCGCTGGATCGACGAGGCCTTCCCGAACTTCACCGAGCAGTCGACCTACCCGGACTACCTGGCGGTCGCGGTCGACGGCCGGGTCAGCTACCGCAAGGGTCAGCCGGCCTATCACGTCGACTCGGAGTGCCGCCTGCTCGAGCGGATCATGCTGCCGCTCGCGCGCGACGGCGAGACGGTCGACATGATCCTCGCCCTGACCCTCTACTTCCGCGCCGACGACGCGCTCTACTGAGCCCGCCCCTCGGCCGGGACGTCCCGTCCCTACCCCAGGTTCAGCTCGCGGAAGAAGTCGTTGCCCTTGTCGTCGACGACGATGAAGGCCGGGAAGTCCTCGACCTCGATGCGCCAGATCGCCTCCATGCCGAGCTCTGGGTACTCCAGGCACTCGACCTTCCTGATGCAGTCCTGGGCGAGCCGCGCCGCCGGGCCGCCGATCGAGCCAAGGTAGAAGCCGCCGTGCGCCTTGCAGGCGTCGGTCACCTGCTTGGAGCGGTTGCCCTTGGCCAGCATGACCAGCGAGCCGCCGGCGGCCTGGAACTGCTCGACGAAGGAGTCCATGCGCCCCGCGGTGGTCGGCCCGAAGGAGCCGGAGGCGTAGCCCTCCGGCGTCTTGGCCGGGCCGGCGTAGTAGACCGGGTGGTCCTTGAAGTAGCCAGGCAGCGGCTCGCCGGCGTCGAGCCGCTCGCGCAGCTTGGCGTGCGCGGCGTCGCGCGCGACGATCATCGGGCCGGTCAGCGAGAGGCGCGTGCGCACGGGGTGCTTCGAGAGCTCGGCGCGGATCTCGGCCATCGGCCGGGTCAGGTCGACCTCGACGACGTCGCCGCCCAGCTGCGCCTCGTCGACGTCCGGCAGGTAGCGCGCCGGGTTGGTCTCCAGCTGCTCCAGGAACACGCCCTCGCGGGTGATCTTGCCGAGCGCCTGGCGGTCGGCCGAGCAGGAGACGCCGATGCCGATCGGCAGGCTGGCGCCGTGGCGCGGCAGGCGGATCACGCGCACGTCGTGGCAGAAGTACTTGCCGCCGAACTGCGCGCCGATGCCGAGGTGGTGGGAGATGGCGTGGACCTTCGCCTCCATCTCCAGGTCGCGGAAGGCATGCCCGGCCTCCGAGCCCCGGGTCGGCAGGCCGTCGAGGTAGCGGCAGCTGGCCAGCTTGACGGTCTTGAGGTTGAACTCGGCCGAGGTGCCGCCGATCACCACGGCCAAGTGGTAGGGCGGGCAGGCCGCGGTGCCGAGCGACTTCATCTTCTCCTCGATGAAGGGGATCAGCCGGTCGGGCGTCAGGACGGAAGGCGTCGCCTGAAACAGGAAGGTCTTGTTGGCCGAGCCGCCGCCCTTGGCGACGAACAGGAACTTGTAGGCCTCCTCGCCCTCGGCGTAGAGCTCGATCTGCGCCGGCAGGTTGGTCCTCGTATTCTTCTCCTCGAACATCGAGAGCGGCGCCAGCTGGCTGTAGCGCAGGTTGCGCTTCTCGTAGGCGTCGAGCACGCCCTGTCCGAGCGCCGCCTCGTCCGTGCCGCCGGGCCCCGTCGTCCAGACCCGCCGGCCCTTCTTGCCCATGACGATCGCGGTGCCGGTGTCCTGGCACATCGGCAGCACGCCGCCGGCCGCGATGTTGGCGTTCTTCAGCAGGTCGAAGGCGACGAAGCGGTCGTTGGCCGAGGCCTCGGGGTCGTCGAGGATGCTGCGCAGCTGCTGCAGGTGGCCCGGGCGCAGGTAGTGGTTGATGTCCATGAAGGCCTGCTCGGAGAGCAGGCGCAGCGCCTCCGGCTCGACCGTCAGCAGCTCCTCGCCGGCGAAGCGCTCGACGCCGACCAGGCCGGCGTCGCCGAGCTGCCGGTAGGGCGTCGCGTCCTCCGCCAGCGGAAAGTTGCCGCCCGCGCCCTGCCCTTCGCCGATTGCCGATGCCATGACACCGATCCCCTCCGAAGCGATTGCCGTTGCCTGGCCACGACATGCCGGGGGCAACGGGCAAGGTCAAGGGCCCACGAGTAGCACCGAGTGGAGAAATCTACGTCACATTCGACGCATGGAACCGAAGCGCGCCGTTCATCAGAACTACCAAGACGTTGAATTCGGTTTTGCCGCTCGATCGGGTACACTGCGTCCGGTGAATGCTGACTTCTTGTATGCACGGGCAGGAACGACAATGAAGCCATCGACCCGTATCACAGCGTTCGCTGTCGCAGGCGTCCTGGTGTTTGCGGCGGCTGCGACGTTCCTGCTCCAAACGGGACCAACCTCTTCCTCCCGCCTGGTCGGCATCACACAGATTGCAACGCATCCAGCGCTTGACGAGGTCAGACGGAGCATCATCGACGGCCTCGCTAAGCGCGGTTACCGCGACGACCACGAGATCGAGATTCGCTTTCAGAACGCGAACGGCGATCCGTCGCTGACCTTGCCGATCGCTCAGGAATTCGAGCGCGCAAATGTCTCCGTGCTCGTTCCGATCTCAACGCCATCGGCACTCAGCGCTGCAAAGGCGGCCACTGAAACACCGATCGTTTTTGCCGGCGTCAGCGACCCCGTGGGCGTCGGCTTGGTCGACTCTCTTGAAAGTCCCGGAACGAACATCACAGGCGTCAGTGATCAGTGGCCCTTCGAAGCCCAAGTCTCCAGCTTTCTTGAGGCTTTTCCAGATCGTCGCCGGCTTGGGATGCTGTTTACTCGTGGAGATGACGTCTCTGCAATTGGCGTCGACGCCATGGTCGAGCTAAGCAAGACGCACAATTTCTCATTGGCGACCAGACCTGTTTCCGCGTCACAGGACATCTATCCGACCGCCACTGCGCTCATGCAGGAAGTGGATGCTGTATTCGTCGGCATCGATCATCTTATACTTGAAAACATGGACGCTCTCCTAAAAGCTTCCAACGAGACGAATGTGCCCTTGTTTGGCGGAGAGTCGGGAAGTGTCGAGATGGGCGCGGTCATGGCGGTATCGATCAACATGACGCACCTCGGCGATCTCGCCGCCGACTTGATTGTTCGCGTTCTGGAAGGTGAGCCCCCCGGCTCCATCCCCATCGTTGTCGTTTCAGCTGGCGACACTCTCGTGAACAGAGAGATGGCCGAACGATATGGCCTGGATGTCGACGCACTTGAGCGAAAGGGCGTGAAATTTGTCAATTAGATCAGAATAAACCAATGATCTTGGATGTTCTGTTTCTCCTTAGTGCTGCATTATACAATGCGACGGGATACCTTTTCGTCGTCCTCGGGGTCTATATCCTGATACGTGTAACGGGCTTCCCCGATCTAACTGTCGACGGAAGCTTCACGATAGGAGCAGCTGTATATGCGACGCTGCTCGCTCTCGGCGCGCCCTTTCTTCTGGGACTGGCTGCCGCTGCCACATGCGGAGCGATCGCTGGTGTCGGGACCTGGGCGATCAATTCGCGGCTCGGCGTGGGAAAGGTCGTCTCCGGCGTCTTGATGATGATCCTCCTCACCCTCGCCGCCCCCTACTTGACCGGCGGCTCGACCCAGAGCCTTCTCAGGGCCAGCAATCTCTACAGCGCGCTGGAGGCATTCGACCGGGACATAACAGAGTCCCTAGTCGCGGCCGCAAGTTTCCAACTGCACCTCGCAACAACCTCACTCTGGTTCGCTGCTTTCGCGGCCATACTCTGCCTGTGCTGGATCTTCCTTGCCAACAGGACCGGCTTGCAGCTTCGCTATCTCGGCTCAGCCACTAATCCTACCCTTCTGACCAGCAGACAGCGCACGGCGCTCACCTGCCTCGGCTTGATGATCGGCAACGCGATTGTCGCCATCGGCGGCGCAATCGAAGCTCAGCGGCGGGGCGGCTTCACTGTCAATATGGGCGTCGGTGTCATTCTCATCGGAATCACCATCCTTGTTCTTGGCGAGAGCATCGTCAAAACCAGCACCCGGCGACAGTTCCTACGCTTGCGAGAATGCTTCGTCGCCTTAGTAGTCGGCTGCTTAGTCTACGCCCTGGGTGTTCAACTGCTCCTAATCAGCGGATTCGCCGTTGTCGACCTCCGCCTGTTGACCGTATTGTTCTTACTGCTTCTTCTTGGCATCGCTGGACGGTTCGTATCCAGTTCCACTAAGCTGTTCTGATGATCGCACTCCGAGCGGAAAACTGCGGATACAGATATCCTGGAGCCGAGCAATGGGCCTTCCGGCACATCTCCTTTGAGATCGCTTCCGGCCAACTTCTGCAGGTCGCAGGACGAAATGGGAGCGGGAAGTCGACACTTTTGAAAGTGTGCGCAGGGGAACTTCGACCCACTGAAGGATTAATCAGTTACAATGGGGATGCGGATCCTGTTTACATGGATCAAAGCGCACGTGACATGATAGCTGAAGACTTGACCATTCACGAGCAAATACTCGCTTTCTCGAAAGGATCGCGATCAAAAAAATCCGGTATACTCTCCGACCTAAGAACTTTTGGCCTTGGCCTCGAAGGTCGTTCGAATGAATTTATTGGTCATCTCTCCGGTGGTCAAAAACAAATTGTTGCGCTTCTTTCCACGATGCGACGTGGCACAAAAATTGTTTGTCTCGACGAGTTTACTGCGGCACTTGACGAAAAATCTATCGCCGCCACCGTTGATATTTTGAAGTCTTCGCTATCCACTGACAAGGTAGCGATTTTGATGGTGAGCCACGCTCCATTCAACCAAATTCCTCACGCTAGCTTTACAATTGGGGGGTCGGAATGATGAAGTCACGAGATCGGATTACAAATCCTCGTGGAGATAATACTGATATAAAAAGAGCGCACGCCAGTGAATCCGTCAGCAGTGAAGAGGAAGAAATTGCCCTAAAAAATTGGAGTGTACTCTGGTCATCAATCAAAGCGCTAGCCGTTTCTGTTTTATTGCCTTTTATTGTATTCGGTATCGCGTTTATATTCGAGTACTATTTTATTAAGAAGAAGACATTGACAATTTCAACGATTTTGGAGTTGATCGATTCTTTCTTCAACGATGAGATTGCTATTATTGCGATGATCTTGCTAACTATAGTGGCATTTGGACAGATTGCGATGTCCTACGTCGGACACGCAGCAAAGAAGTTCTCTAGAGATCATCAGATTCTCAAAAGTAAGATCAATGCTATGAATAAGCAGGTTGATATCAGTTATAGAAGTATTTCTGTTCTAAGAGAGAGTGAGAGGATCTTTCTTACTCCTCGCCCTCCACGCTCAAGCGGCTTCTATGAATATCTCGTGTCAATAAATCCGACCCCCCCTGCTCCCAAATCTTTGGGCTCTCCTTCCGAGGAGCTAGGGGACTCACATGCACTCCCTGAAAGGTGGGACCTGAACGTCTCCTTTCTAGATTATCCTGCTATTCATCATCTTATTCTTTCTGATACATACGTGCGACATTTTGGAAGTCTAATTCAGCAGTCAAAGAAGCATGTGAGAATCGTTATCTTATCGGAGGATTACCGCGAAGGTGATCTCATTAAGTCTTTTTTGGCATTTTCTTACTATCTCGGAGTTGAAAGTTATATAATTTCGAAAGCACGGCTAGAGAAAATGGTATCAAGTGCCAAAAATGCCAGAGAACTCTCGGATGGAGCCCATAGTATTATAGAAAAACAAGCTGAGCTTTCTTTTGTTGGGTTATTATCAGAACATAATTCACACAAGAACTCGACTTTGGAGAATTTGGGGGGATTAATCGAAAGAAATATCTGTGTTTATTTGCGTTGGCAATCTGAGGGCAACTATTCCATTGATAAGATGAATTTTGTTGGTGTCCGAAAGATGTCTAATCTCAGCAAACTCGGTCAATCTATGTTTCCGTCCGAAGATTGGATCGATTTTGACGAAGAATTAGTGCGCCAAATAGGTAATTTCTTCTTCCATGTTCTCGACACTCAGGATGCGATATCAAAGACTATGGAAGGAAGTTTCAACGATCAGTTTGAAAAGGCGATACAGAATATCTGATTAATCAGTGATTGCATGGGGGATACCCGGATGGCGGGAATCATAGATGTAGCAATCAAAAGGACGATCGGAACAAATAGTCAGATTTTCGGATATGCTCCAGATCTGTCTTATGACGGCGATTTAGCTGACAAATTACTTGATTGCAGCGTTGGCATATCGAATGATTATTATGAAATATTTTCAGGCGCCGAGCAATTAAATAGTCGTCTCAGGCTTCGATCTTTCCTATATAACCCTGATATCTACGCTAAGCAAGTATGTGCGGAACATCCTGCTCCTTCGGATTTCTTGTCAGGGCTTGTCTCGTTTTCATGTAGATCGAATGATTCGGGTCCTCATGTACCCGCTTTTGCATTGCTACATGCAGGACATAAGGATTCTATTGCCCCTTTGCATTTTGATTGGGACATGAATTGGGCGATTAACTTCAATTTATTCGGTCGCAAGGTGATGACTTTCTTTCCCCCTGCGGCCGCTTGGCTGTTGGTCCCAGTGATTAACACCAGTGGCTTTTGTTATCCCCGACTCGCCGAAAGCGAGAAGATCGCGCTGGCTGAAAGCCTAGGGGGAATCCGGGTTGAGCTAGGTCCAGGCGAAGGGGTTCAGTTTCCATCGCTATGGTGGCATTCTGCCGAGTATCTGGATACAACGCTGAGTCTCTCGATTCGCTTTGGTGGTCCTGATTGGCTTCGTCCACTCGCGACGCTACCGAGACACTGGCGCCTTCAGCGCGTCGCTTGGGCGATCTGGAAGCGAGGCAGGAAACACGACTCCTACCCAGCGATTGAGGCCTGCCTTCGTTCGGTGTGCATGAGCGAGGGCTGGCTTGCCCGCTACAATGCGCTGGCGGCCGAGTGCGACGCCGTGCTCGCCGGCCTTGACGAGGAGCCTGGCTACGGGGCCCTGTGGTCTGCGCCGTTCAACGCGGAGCTCGCGTGCGCGGCGGAAGCGCTACAGTCTCTTTATGCGGACCCGTCGGGAGAGTATATGGAGGATGAAATCCGGGGCGTTGCAGACTACATTTTCAGCGCCAGACGTTTTGCGCGCCCGCTGGAAACCGCCGCCGCGACTCGTGCATTGTCATTCCGGCAAGGGCTTCCCCCAAAACGGGGATTGCTGTCGCCGGTGGGATCTCGATAGGGCTTCGTAGTGCGCGAGGCAGAGCGGATTGAGAGGATACGGAGATCATGACGCAAGCCGAGAAGGATCGCCGACACAGAGTTGGCATTGAACCTCTGGAGCGTTCCCGCATGGGAGTCCTGGGTCGTTTTCCCGGGCCCGAACTCTATGAGGACGATGACGCTAGCACCAAGGACGAGCCTGATCCCAGAAACAATGCGACTGATGCCGATCGTGGAGATCAGAAGTAAGGAACCATAAGTCGGAATCAAGCTGCGAAGCATTGTGTTCGAAAGTGACACTTCCGTGGGAAACGCGTCCGCCAGAAGGCAAGCTCGCTCGCTTCCTTGAAAGACATATCAGCGACACCGCACGTATTCTTGAAGTGGGGTGTGGAAGCGGCAGGACCGCCGCATGGCTTGCCGATCGAGGTCATTGGGTGACCGGAATCGATCGTTCCAAGAAGGCGATCGAAATAGCAAGACGCGATCCAGGAGCGACCCGTCTGGTGGATGGCGGGCGCCTTGAGTACGTGGTGAATGATTTCCTCGCATCCCCACCGGAAGGCCCTTTTGACGTCGTACTGGATCGTGGATTCTTTCACAATCTGAGTGGTGAACAAGAGCGATACAGATGTTGTTCGGCCATCGCAGATTCTCTAGTGGAGTCTGGGCTTTGGATTTCGGTCATCGGGTCACCGGACAATGAGCCAAATGCTCTGGTCCATCCTCACGGGGCAATCTTTCTGCAGCATTTCATCTCAGCGGCAGAGACAGATTTTCGAGTTCTGGAGGTCCTGTTGGGAAACTACGGCCTCGTTAATCGAGATGCCGATTTTCCTGCATGGTATTGCAGCGTTCGCCGTCGCTAAGCTCAATCAGTTTCTCCGCAGGTCGAAGGCGGCGAAGCGCTGAATGCCGACCAGGCCAGCGTCGCAGAGCTGCCGGTAAGGCGTAGCGTCTTCCGCCAGGGGGAAGATGCCGCCCGTGTCCGTTCGCTTGTCCGCCACCTCAGCCATGCCGTCGATCCTTCCCGAAGCCTCGTCTGTCTCGTTGCGACCAGGACATGCCGGGGCGGCCGGGCGAGGTCAAGCGGTGCTTCCGCTCACCGCGGCGCGGCGTCGCCGTCCCGCTCGGCCGATGCGGCGTCGCCGAGCGGCGTGCGCAGCGGGCGCTGGGCGACGCTGCCGACGTGGTAGTCGTGGCACTGCAGGCAGCTCTCGCCGGCGGCCTGCGCCGTGTGGCAGGCCGCGCAGGTCGCCTTCTCGATGGCTCGGAAGTCCGCCTCGTCCGGATCCGAAGCGCCGGCCCCGGCCGCCGTGCGGTCGAGGGCATGGCAGGTGACGCAGCCGGCATCGCTGAGCGGGCTGAAGTGGGGCTCGTGGCGGAAGCGCGTGAAGCCACGCCGCTGCGAATCCGGGCGCCGGGCCTGCCAGGCCGGAGACAGCCCGCCCGCCCCGCTCGGCCGCAGGCTGTGGCAGCCGAGACAGCGTCCCGGGGCACCCTCGGCCGACAGCTCCGCGAGCAATGCCGCGGCGGGACCCGCGCCCTTCTCGGCCTGCAGCGTGCCGGCCAGCTCGATCCAGCTCTTCAGGAACAGGTCGCCGTGGTCGGCCGGGCGATAGGCGAGCGCGAAGTAGTCCTCGAACCAGCCGCCGAGAGCGGCCCAGGCCTCGGGCGGCTCGGCCGGGATCGCCGGGACCACCGGCTCGGCGCGGTCAGCCGGCGCGTCGCCGCCGCCCGCGCCGGCGAGGCCGCCGAGCAGATCGCCTTCGGTCTCCGGCGCACCCTCCAGCAGGTCCCCCGCGGCCGCCGGCGTGTCGAGCAGCAGGTCGCCCTCGCCGGCGCCGGGGTCGGCGCCCGACAGCAGGTCGCCCTCCGACGGCGGATCCGTCCCCGACAAGAGATCCCCGCCCAGCAGGTCCTCCCCGCCGCCCGGGTCCTGTCCGGCGAGCAGGTCCCCGCCGTCGCTTGAAGCGTCGTCGCCAAGCAGCTCGTCGCCGGGCAGCTCGTCGCCCTCGGGAGCCGGCACCTCCGCCTCTTGCCCCGCGGCCGACGGTTCCGCCCCCGGGATCGGCACCGGCAGGCCGGCGCGATGACGGGCGACCTCGCGCGCGAGCTCGGGGAACCAGGCGTCGGCCGCCTCGCGCACCGCCGCCATCGGCAGCCCGGCCACGAGCGCGCGGGCCATCGCGCCGTCGAGCGGACGGACACGCTCGTCGTCCAGCCGCGCGACCAGGTGCTGCGGCCCCTCGGCCAGCAGGTCGTGGAGCAGCGCCTTGGTCGCCCAGGCCACCGTCGCGACGGCGGCGAGCCCCGCCTCGTCGGCGCCGCGCAGGTCCAGGGGATCGAGCTGCCGGAAGCGCTCGAGCGCAGCGGCCACCTCGGGATCGGCGCTCAGCAACAGCGCCATGAAGGGACTCGCGGCGCGATCGGAGAGCGCCGGCCAGGCACCGATGCCAACGCCCTGCTCCTCGAGAGTCGCGACATCCAGGCCGGGCAGCGTCACGACGGCGAGCGAGGCCGGACCGGCGGCGCTGACACCGCGGATCTCGCCGGCGTGGCAGGCGCCGCAGCCGGCCTCGAAGCCGACGAGCCGCATGCCGGCGCCCCGCTCGTCGGGGCGATGGCAGTCGACGCAGCGGGCGGGACGGTCGGCGACCGGGCTCTCGGGAAAGTGCCGCTCGATGTGCTCGACATGATCGAAGCGGATCGACGGCGGCCGCTCGAAGGGAAACGAGCCGAACTCGGGATGACCGTCGCCGAACCCCGAGAAGCGCGTCAGGTGGCACGACTGGCAGGCGGCATCGTCCATCGCCTGCAGGTCGTGCCCCGGGCCCTCGTGCTCACGGTGGCAGGTCGCGCAGGCCCAGGTCCGCTCGGGCATGCCAGACGGCAGGCCGACCACCCGGCCGGCCAGGTCGAAGGCGACCGGCGTGAAACCGCCGCCCGCCAGGCTCGCCGCCTCGGGCGCGGCGGCGCGCAGACTCTGTTCCGGCAGCCCGTGCGCCAGCATCGGCGCGGCCCCGGGCTCGTGGCAGGTCAGGCAGCGCCCGCTGTCGCCGTCCGCCGCGCCGGCATGGGGCGCGGATCCCGACAGCCGACCCGCCGCCGTCTCGATCCACCCGAGCACGCCGGTCTCCGCCGCCTCGTGGCAGGACGCACAGGCCTCGATCGAGGCGTGGGAGCGGCTCAGCGGTCCCGGCGAGAGCCAGGCCTCGAGACCGGCGCCGCCGAGGATCAAGGCGAGCAGGCCGACGGCAAGGACCGCCGCCCGGCGCGCGACGCGGCCGCGGCGCGCCCGCAGGCTCGGAACCGGCACGCAGCGGGCCGCGTCGCGGCAGCGCCCGCGCCGGTCCGGCCCGGCGGCACAGGGTCGCCCGTCGCCGGCCCGGCCGCAGACCCAGCGCTGGTTCGGTCGGTCGTAGGGGCTCTCGCGAAAATCGAAGGACTGCAGCCAGCGCCTCATGGCCCATCGGCTCCGAAGGCATAGGCCAGGACGACGTGCAGCGGGATCAGGATCAGGGCGCCGTAGGTCAGCGGGATGTGCAGGAACAGCCAGAGCTTCAGCAAGCCCTGCCAGGTCTCCTGGAAGTCCAGGTTGTCCTTCGCGACGACCCGCTCCTCGATCTCGGACAGGGTCGCCCGCCCCTCGGCCGTCAGGTAGCGCTCGAGCGTCCGGATCTCGCGGGTCAGGTGGCGCAGCGGCCGTTTCGACCGCACCAGATGATGCCGGCGGTGGCGCGGCCCGGCGAAGTAGCCCTTGAGCACGTCGGCGTGATAGCCGGCGATCGTGCCGGAGGCCGTGCCCTCGACGGATCCCGCGGCCAGCGCCTCGACCTCGTCGGCCAGGCGCCGCCGGAGCGCCGGTATGCGCTCGTAGACGATGCGCTCGCCGTGCCAGGTCAGCGCCGGCGGCGCCAGGCGGCTGAGCAGCAGGCCCAACGCGCCGGTCACGAACAGACCGAGTGAGAGCAGCCACAGCAGCAGCTCGTAGCGGCCCTCGGGCAGCCCGGCACGCGTGTGCAGCAGAAAGAGCACCGCGGCCGACAGGCCGAGGTAGAGGTGCAGCTGCAACCAGGAGGCTGCGGCGCCGAGCGGCAGGAACGGCAGCTTCTTGCGCAGATTGTAGAGCGCCAGCACGAGGAAGGCGGCGAGCAGCAGCCATCCGGTCAGCGCCCGGCCGTCCTGCAGGGCGAGGCTCTGCAGGTAGACGAGGCCGCCCAGCGGCAGAAGGAACAGCAGGACGAGGCCGCCGTTCCTGGCGCGCCGGCGCGCGAAGCGGGTCATCGCCGGCTCACCCAGTCGGCCAGGCGGCCGCTGTCGCGCATGTCGAGCCGGACCAGCGCGTCGTGCGGACAGGCGCGCTGGCAGGCCGGGCCGCCGAGCTGGTCGAAGCAGAGATCGCACTTGGTCGCCTTGACGATCGGCTGCCCGTTCGCCTCGTCGACGACGAAGGCGCCGTCGGCGTCGCGGATCTCGACGAGCGTGATGTTGTCGTACGGGCAGGCGTGGGCGCAGGCGCCGCAGCCGATACAGCTGGGATCGTCGATGTGGACCGGGCCGTCGGCATGGCGGTGGATGGCGCCGGTCGGACAGCCGATCAGGCAGACTGGGTCGACGCAGTGCATGCAGGCGTTGGTGACCTGCAGCGACTCGTGGATCGGCCCGTGGCGCTTGAAGCGCGGATTGTTGCCGTGGGTCGACGCGCAGGCCCGCAGGCAGTCGTCGCAGCCGGTGCAGCGGTCGGTATCGATCAGCATCGCGGCCGTGCCGTTGATCGTCCGCTGATCCACGAAGAAGTCGAGCAGCGACTGGTCGATGCCGAGGTCGGACATGCCGGCCAGGCGCGGCACGTTCCAGTCCCGGCTGTTCGGCGGCGCGCGCTCCGCGAGGTCCTGCGGCAGGCCCGGCAGCACCAGGCGCTCGACCAGCGCCGTCGGCACGCGCAGCAGATCGACGTAGCCGACCGCGCTCAGGCTGCGGCGCAGGACGAGGGGCGCCCCGCCGCGCGCGTGATCGACGATCTCCTCGAGGCCGAAGACGTCGTTCTGCGTGGCGTAGCCGACGGTCCGGCGCCCGGCGTCGAGGCGCTCGCTGATCCGGCAAAAGCCGGAGCGGACCATGATCAGTCCGTCGAGATAGTGCCCCTCCTCGGCGATCGTCTCCTCGATCGCCGCGACCGCCGCCGGGTCGCGGTCCTTGACCTGGCGGAAGTCGCGATACCATTCGGCCGCGCCGTGGTTCTCGAAGATCGTGTGGCGCGCGACCTCCTGCAGGGCCGCCTCGTCGAGATGCCGGAACAGCGGCGACTCGCGCAGGTGCTGCGCCATGGCCCGGGCGCGATAGAGGCCGTCGACCTGCCCCCGGAAGGCCGGCGAGCGCCGGCGGATGTCGCGCAGGCCCTGCCAGCGCAGCTCGACCGCCAGGGTCGGCTGCTCGGCGAAGACCGTCGCGGTGCGCGGCTGCCGGGCCAGGGCCGCGATCTCGCCGAAGCAGTCTCCCGCCCCCAGCCGCACGGTATCGTGGCGCCGGCAGAAGTCCTCCGGATCGCGCAGGAAGGCCCGGGTCTGCTGGGCCTCGCCGCGCAGGCCGACCGCGGAGGCGGCCGAGGCGTAGGCCCCGACGTCGCGCACCTCCGGCTGGTCCGGATTGCTCCAGAGCTGCCGCAGTGCCCGCAGGAAGCCACGGCGCCCGCCGCGGACGCGCCGCCCGACCTCGTCCTCGGCGCTCCGGTCGGTGATCACGCGCACCGCGCCGTCCAGCACGACGAACAGCGAGCTGCCGTAGTCCCCCTCGCGCACGATCACGTCGCCCGGCGCGTAGCGCACGAGGCGCGCGTCGTTGTGGAGGATGTCCTCCAGGCTCTGGTTCCGGCCGAACTGGGCGGGATCGACCTCGGCGAACAGCGGCTGGTCGAGCAGCCGCCGCACCGTCGCCGCGTCCAGGCCGCCGCCGAACGGCCGGTCCCAGCGCCGCGGTCGTGCGATGGAGACTGGTTCCGACATCATCCCCGCCTCGGCCAGGCCGCGCCCGCAGGCTCCCGTCGCCGGGCGCCTACTTGCGCGGGGTGCCCTTCCAGGAGGATTCCGCCGGCAGGGCCGGATCGATGCCGGCAAAGCCGCTGCCGTCGTAGCGCTCGACGATCGCCTGGGTCTGTGCGGCGACGGCGTCGGCCGCCGCCGTCAGCTGCGCCTTGTTGTTCAGCTTGAGGGCCGCCCCCTCCCCGGCCGCGGCGATCGCCTCCATCTCCGGTACGCCGGGCACGAGCTGCGTGGCCTGGCGGAAGCGCTTGCGCGCGACGTCGGCGCGCTTGGCCATGGTGACGGCGTAGCTGGCCTTCTCCGTCGCCTCGGCGACGGCCCGCAGCGCGGTCTCCAGCTCCACGGCCATGCCGACGATGAACATCTTGCGGCGCTGCGCCAGGTCCGCCGGCGGATTGGCCTTGCCGTCATTGTACCAGACATTGTGCCGGACCTCGCCCTGCGACCAGGCGACCAGCTCGAAGGCACTGCCCGCGGGATGGCCGCCGACGTTGACCAGCTTCTCCTGCGGCACGACGTGGCAGCTGTAGCAGTTCTTCGCCCAGCGATACATCATGTCCGGCCGGATCATCCCCGCCGCCTCCGACCTGCGCCAGCGCTCGGCGATCTCATCCTCGGTCTCCTCGCCCTTCTTCTTGCCCGAATACTTCGAATGGACCTCGAGGTAGCCCTCCGCCGCGCCGTGACAGGATTCGCAGGAAACGCCCGCGATGACGTCGGGCGCGCCGTCCTTGATCCGGGTCGTGAAGTGGCAGTCGAGGCAGAGGCTGTCCTCCTTGATCCGACGCAGGCCCATCTTGCGGGCGATCTCGATGCCCTTCTCGTTCTGCGGCATTTCGCGGAAGGTCGCGAAGTGATGGGTGTTGCGCCAGATCGCCGTGGTCTCCTTGTGGCACTCGGCGCACTCCTGCGGCCCGACGATGGCCGCCGGGTCGCGCTCGACCTGCGCCTCGGCCTTGCCGACGCCCCAGGGCGCGCGCTGCAGGTCGGACAGCAGCGCCGGTCCGAGCAGCAGCAAGCCGACGGCGAGCAGGGCTCCAAAAGCGCGCCGGGGCCCTCGCCGCCCCCCGTGTCGCGTCGCGTGTCGCGTCGCGTGTCGCGTCCCGATCCGATTCGACATTGCGCTTGCTCCCCGTCTGTCTTGCGCGGCGCGTCCTGCGCGGCGTTCCCTAGGCATCCAGCACCACCGGGCCCTGCGGCACCGCGATGCAACTGAGGCACGAGCCAGCCTCGGGCGGCACGCCCGGGCTGCTCAGATAGTCGACGGTTCCCGCGCGCAGGGCCGTCAGGCAGGTCCCGCAGCTGCCGGCCCGGCAGCCAGACTCGATGGCGATCCCGTTCGCCTCGGCCAGGTCGAGCAGCGATCCCGCCTCGGGCGTCCACACGGCGGCCTTGCCGGACCGCTCGAACCGGACCTCGGCCTGCACGGCCGGACCGCTCGCCGAGGCGCGCGCCGGACGCTCGCGAACGGTGGCCGGCCCGAAGGCCTCGTAGTGCACCGCCGCGTCGGGAACGCCCCAGTCAGCGAGCCCGGCGGTGATCTCGCCCATCATGCCGGCGGGGCCGCAGAGGTAGAACTCGCCGCTCGGCGTGCCCAGGCGCTCGCGGATCAGCCCGACCGAGAGGCGACCCGCGAGCGCGTAGTCGATCCCGGCACGATCCCGGTCCCGCGGCGCACTGTAGCAGACCACGACCCGCACGCCCGGCGCCTCGGCCGCCAGGCGGCGCAGGTCGTCGCGCAGGGGGTGCGCGCCGCCGTGACGCGCGCCGTAGAACAGCCAGACCTCCCGCTCGCCGCCGGCGGCGACGAGGGCCTCGAGCATCGCAAGCAGCGGCGTCACGCCGATGCCGCCGCCGATCAGCACGACCGGCGTGCCGGTCCCCGGCTCCAGGCGGAAGTGCCCGCTCGGGGCCCGGACCTCGACGATGTCGCCGACCGACAGCTCTGCGTCGAAGTAGCTGGAGCAGAGGCCGTCGGGTGCGTCGGGCGCCTCGCTCGGCGGCGCCACCCGTCTGACCGTAACCCGGTAGCGCCCGCCGGCCGGCTCGGCCTGCGAAAGCGAGTAGCAGCGCACGAGCGGGACCGGACGGCCGGGCAAGCGCAGCCGGAAGGTCAGGTGCTGGCCGGCCTCGTAGGGCGGCAGCGGCTTGCCGTCGTGCGGCCGCAGATAGAAGGAATGCACGCCCTCGCATTCGCGCAGCTTCTCGTCGACCTCGAACTTGCGGTAGCCGACCCAGGACAGCTCCGCCTTCTCGCGCGCCGCCTGGGCCGCCCGCAGCAGCTCCTGAGAGCGCCGCCGGAACAGCTCGGTCTCGGCCCGCTCGCGGCCGAGACGCGCGGCGTGGCGCCGGACGTCCGCGGCGAGACCCCAGCCGACCTGCAGCAGGCAGCCGCCGACGATGGCGTAGCCGGCGAGCTCGAGAAGACCGATCATTCCCGCCCCGCGCCCAACGACCTAGAACTGCGTCACGAATTCGGTGCGCGCCCCGGCGCCGGCGCCACCGTCGTCGCGGGCCGAGAGGAAGCCGTCGAGGCGCAGCACGAAGCGGTCGCCGACCGCCTGCTGGAAGCGCGCGCCCACGGCGATCTCGTGCGCCGCGTCGGAGCCCGTCGACCAGCGCCCGCCGATCTCGCCGGTCAGCTGGGTGCGCTCGTCGTTGAAGAAGAGCTGATAGCCCAGCGCGCCGCCGACGACCTCGTCGGCGCGGCTCGAGAGGGCGGCGCCGTAGTCGCCCAGGCTCGGCGAGCCGAAGAGGATGCCGGCCCGATTGAGCGGGCCGCCGACGGTGGCGTCCCGCGCGGCCGAGCTGAAACGGTCGATGCCCCAGAAGCCGTTGGCGTAGAGCACGTTGTCGGTGCCGCTCGGCGACAGGTTCAGCTCGGCGAAGAGCAGGGTGCCGGTGCTGACCGCCTCGGACTCGCGGTCGAGCGCCCAGGACTGGTTGACCCGCAGGGCGCTGTTGACGGTCTTGCCGAAGATCGCCAGGCGCTGGATCGCCGCGGCGCCGGCGTTGAGCCCGTCGTCCTCGCCGTCGACGTAGGCGGCGTCGAGCTGCAGCGTACTGCTCCCCCAGTCGCCCTCCGAGAACAGGCCGAACAGCTGTGCGTCATCGTCGCGGCGGTTGTCGTCGCGGTTGACGTTGGCCCAGCCCCACAGCGCGGTCACGCGGGTGTCCACCGTCGCGCCCGGTACGATCAGGGTGTCCCGGGTCAGCGCGACCGCGTCGGCGGTGTCGTCGATCAGCATGCCCTCCTGGAAGAACAGCGGCTGGCGACCGACCGAGAAGCCGAGGTCCAGGTAGCCGCGATCATCCGGATCGAGCGTCGGGAAGATCTCGCCGATCTCGCCTTCGAAGAACAGCGTCGTCAGCCGCAGGTTGAGGCGGTCGGTCCAGCCGCTCTCGTCGTCCGGCTGCACGCGGTAGCCGCTGTAGGCATCGCGGATGCGCAGCGGCGAAACGCCGATCAGCACCCGCTCGGTGCCGCTGAGCTGCAGATTGCCGAACAGGTCGAGGCGGTTCGCCCATTCCAGCGAGGCATTGGGCGCCCGCTCGCTCTCGCGGTCGTAGTAGCCGAACGCCGTGCGGTAGCTGCCGTAGACCCAGAAGGACGGCGTCCAGACGGCGCCGGTCGGCAGCTCGATCCCGTCGGGCAGGTCTCCGGTACCCAGGAAGTCGGGGCCGATCTCGATCAGCGGCGCGTTGCGCGACGGCAGCTGCTCCTCGGTCGCCATGGGAATCGGCTCGTCGGACAGGCGGCTGCCGGCCCGCACGCCATCCAGGGGCAGGGCCGACGCCACGCAGGCCAACGCGGCCAGCGCCGCCCGGTGAATCCACGCCGCTATCGGACCGCTCCCGGCAGGAAGGCTTCCTGGTCCGCCCCGCGCCGGCCGGAGGCGGCACCGGCGGCCGGGTCGAGATCGACCTCCAGCGTGCGCTCCCAGAGCACCTCCGCTCCCTCGACCACCCGGTCGGCGACCTCGCGCGGGCTCATGCCGTAATCGAAACCGACGCCTTGAATCGCGGCGATCAGGTTGACCGGCACCATCTGCGAGATCAGCCGGACCTCGATGCGATAGGGGCCGGTTCCGGCGAGCTTCTCGGCCGCAACGCGGTACTCGGCGGTGCGCCGGTCGCCCGGGGCGATGCTCATCTTGTGCTTGCGGGCGCCGCGCGGCCGACCGTAGATCGTCGTGGCCCGCGTCTCGGGCCGCACGAAGGGCTGCGGCGTCGTGGAATGGTTCGGAGTCAGAACCTCCTCGCGCTCGCCGCCCCGCTCCATGCGCACCAGGAAGCGCGACTGCAGGCTGAAGAGGTCCTCGTCGAGCGGCAGCTCGCCGTCGTGGACGTAGAGCGAATGGGAGTCGCGCACGTCGCCGTTCGGGTCCCGGTCGCCGGAGACGTAGACCAGCTGGCCGTCGCCGTCGCGCACCTCGACCTCGAGGAAGATCAGCCGCTCGGCATCGAAGCCGGTCGGCACGGCGTGCCCCTCGGTGCCGTTGGCGACGTCTATCTCGAAGGCCAGGCCCGTCGCGCCGGCCTCGCGGACACGGATCCGGCCGAGCTTGAAGCCGTTGCGCAGCAGCTCGAGGCGCTCTGCGGCCGCCCAGTCGAGCCGCCGCTGCTGCTCGTCGAGGATCTCGCGCGCGTCGTAGCGGTCGTCGATGGAGATCCAGGGATCGGGGAACGGCCGGTCGAGCGACACGGCGTTCTCGAAGGCATCGGTCCCCCAGCCGGCGTCGACGTCGTACTGCAGCCATTCGCGCAGCGTCTTGAAGGCAGCGGCCTCGACGTTGTGCGGGAAGATCCCGGGATGGACGATCGGGTAGTCGGGGCCGGCGAAGTAGTGGTTGGTCAGCTTGCGCGACGCCGTCGGCACGCCGCCGACGAGGGCCGCAGGCCCCTCGTCGTAGCCGGTTGCGACGCCCTGCTCGCGGCCCATGTGGCAATCCTGGCAGGTCACGCCCGCCGCGGCCGAAGGGCTCTGCCGGTATTCCGCGAAGGCTTCCTCGAGGCGGAAGCCGTTCAGCAGCGTGACGTCGTGGCAGCTGCCGCAGAAGCCGGGGCGGGTCAGCTCGAAGAAGCGCTCGACCTCGGTGTGGATGCCGCGCCCGCTCTCGTCCCGGTCGGTGACCACGCGGTACTCCTCGGGCCGGTCGAGCACGCGTTTCAGCTCGGCGTCGCCGCTGGGGCCGTAGACCGGCGCGAAGAGATCGCCCTCCTGGAGCGGCAGGCGCCCGGAGATCCGGCCGTAGTCCTGGTCGATCCGGTGGCAGACGACGCAGGTCACGCCCTCGCGCGACGTCGGATGCCTGTCCAGGTTGGAGGCGTAGACCGATTCGCCGAGGTTCATGCCGACCTGGTTGTGGCAGCGGATGCAGAAGTCGCCGTTGGTGCCCGCCAGCTTGGCGTTGAGCGTCATCTGCATGGCCATGTAGACCGGGCTCAGCTGCGCGTAGGCGTGCTGCGACACCGACCACTGTTCGTACTGGCGCGGGTGGCAGGTCGCGCACTCGTTGGCCGAAGGATAGAGGTCGCCCGCCCCGGCGAAGAGATCGGCGTGCATCTCGGCCGGCGTCGGGCCGGCCGGCGAGTCCGGCTGGTCCGCGGCGTCCTCGGGGGCCTTCTCGGGGGCGTCCTCGGCGGCCGGGGCCAGCAGATCGTCGCCCAGCAGGTTGGCGCCGCCGCTCTGCCCGTCCTCCGCGGCCGGGCCGCCAAGCAGGTCCTCCCCGGTCAGGTCCGCCCCGGTCAGGTCATCACTGGTCAGGTCATCACCGAGCAGATCCTCGTCGAGCAGAGCGTCGGATCCGCCCGCGCCGGCGCCGTCGGTCGCAGCGTCGTCCGTGAGCAGCTCGTCGGAAAGCAGGTCGCCGCCGTTCGGCGCGGCGCCGGGAAGGTCGCCGGAGAGCAGGTCGCCCGAGAGCAGGGAGTCTTCCGCCGCCGCGGAAAGAGCCAGGGCGCAGGCCAGCACCGCTGCCGCGCAACCGGCTGTCCGCCGCTGTCGTTTCCCCCTGAGGTTGCCGAACCGCAGAACCCGCACTGCCTGCCCCTTCCCGTGCCACGGCTCACGGAGACAGACACCCCCACGCCCCGTTTCCCGGCCGGAACGATGCCACCGCGCTCTCGACAGCTTCAAGCCCTTTCGGCGACGGCAGGGCGACACTGTTCGCCAAGTATCCGAGGCGAACGCCCGGTCTTCGTTCAAGAATTGCACATGGCAGCGAGCCGCTCGTGAGGCGGAAACCCGCGCAAATCCGCCTCGGAATCCGAGGCCGACCGTCACGCGACAGCGACGAATGCTGTTCTCTTCACGGATTCGGGGGGACGAAAGACCGGACGGGAGGGACCCCGAGAGTTCCCCTGTCACGCGCATCCGCCGAGTCGCCGGCCCGGGCCCCACGGAGCGATTGGCGTCCCCAGCGGGAATCGAACCCGCGTCTTCAGCGTGAAAGGCTGATGTCCTGGGCCTCTAGACGATGGGGACGCTGAGACGGCGCGAGAGATAACGTCCGGCGCCGTCGATGGCAAGGGCCGCGCCGGCCTGCGGCACCGGCTGTCCGGGCGCGCCGGACCGGCCACCCGCATCGGCAGTGGTTAGTTTTGAATATAATGAAATCGTCGATTGCCGCGCCCTGCAACTGCCGATAGCCTGTCCCGGGTTTCGGCGATGGCCGCGGCTTCGATCGGCCGAGGCTGATGCCGGATCGGGGAAAAGAAGACGCCCAGAGCGCTTCATGCGACGGGCGCACGCGACGGGCGCGCCGGCCAAGGCGCGCCAGAGGCAACGGGAGGGGCCGCGCCATGTCCACCGAACCTTTGATGACGACGATTTCCGGCTGGGGACCGACCTGGGCTCCGCGACAGTGGACGCTGTGCAGCGGGCAGCTGCTGGCGATCTCGCAGTACCAGGCTGTCTTTTCGCTGATCGGGACGGTCTACGGCGGCGACGGACGAACCACCTTCAAGCTGCCCGACCTGCGGGGCCGCGTGCCGATCGGCGCCGGCCAGAGCCCGGGCACCTCGCACTACCCCCAAGGCGCCCTGGTCGGCGCCGAGCAGGTCACGCTGACCCAGCTCGAGATGCCGGCCCACAACCATTCGGCCACCCCCCAGCTGGCCAGCACGATCCCGGCGACGGCCGAGGCCGGGACGACCGACACGCCCTCGTCGACCGTCTCGCCGGCCCAGATCAGCCAGCGCAGCGGCGAGACGATCGCGGCTTACGGCGCGCCGGACGGCACGACCACGCTCGACGGCGGCACGGTGACCGGATCGGTCGTGATCGGCAACGCCGGCGGCAGCCAGCCCTTCTCGATCGTCCAGCCGCTCCAGGCGATCCAGTACATCTTCTGCCTGGAAGGCATCTTCCCCTCGCGCAACTGAGCGCGGCCCGCCCGGTCCGCCGGCGCCGGCAGACCGCTGGCGGCAGGCAGCACCAGGAGGCGGCACCAGGAGGCGGTACCAGGGAGAAGGCGATGCTGGCGACACTCAGGGTCGAACAGTTCAAGGGACGCGAAGGCGAGCTCTACGCGCTCGAAGGCGCCGGCGGCCGCCTGGAGCTGCAGCTGGTCGAGGTCAAGCACGCCGCGCGGCCGCTGCATGTCGGCGCCACGCGCGAAGCCTTCGTGCTGCTGTTCCGCGGCCCGCCCGAGCGGGCGGTGCCGCAGAACCTCTACAACCTGCGGGATCCCCGGCTCGGCCTCATCGAGGGCATCTTCGTCGGACCGGTCGCCATGGCGCCCGACCAGCGCCACGGACCCGGCACCTTCTACGAGGCGATCATCCAGTAGGCCGGAAGCAGTCGCCGCGGCCGGACAACAGGCCCGAGCAGCGGGCCGACAACAGGAGGGAGGCGCGTCATGACCGCGGAACCTTTGATCTCGGCGATCAGCGGCTGGGGCGGGACCTGGGCGCCACGCGGCTGGGCGCTCTGCTCCGGCCAGCTGCTCGCGATCTCCCAGTTCGACGCCGTCTTCTCGCTGATCGGCACGATCTACGGCGGCGACGGCCGCACGACCTTCCGGCTGCCCGACCTGCGCGCGCGGGCGCCGATCGGAGCCGGACAGAGTCCCGGAACCTCGCACTACCCCGAAGGCGCCCTGCTCGGCTCCGAGTTCCAGACGCTGACGCAGCTCAACCTGCCGGTCCACAACCACGGCATCGAGGTCACGCTCGGCGTGAGCATCCCGGCGTCGGACCAGGCGGGCACGACCGACACGCCGGCGCCGACGCTCGCTCCCGCCAAGTACAGCCGGCGCGGCGACGCGCCGGTCCTGGGCTACGGGGCGTCGGACGGCACGACGCAGCTGCACGCCGGCGAGATCCTCGGCGGCATGGCGGTCGGCAATGCCGGCGGCAACCAGTCCTTCGAGATCGTCCAGCCGGTGCAGGCCATTCAGCACATCTTCTGCCTCTACGGGGTCTATCCCTCGCGCAACTGAGCCGGCGGCCCCGCCAAGCAAGCCCGCTCAGCGGCCCGGCCCGGGATCCGGTGCCGGCGACCAGCGCAGGGGCAGGCTGAGCTCGCCGGAATCGGCCTCGACGCGGAATCCGAGGCGCAGATAGAGCGCCAGGGCACGCCCGTCCCGCCGGGCGTTGAGCAGAAGCGGCCTTCCGAGCTTGCCCGCCTCGCGCTTGACCGCCTCGACGAGCCGGGCGCCGATGCCCTGCCCCTGGACCTCGACGAGCAGCGCGAGGTCGGCGAGGTAGAGCGCCTCGCCGCGCTCGCCCAGGGCGAGGCGGCCGATCGCGCTGCCGTCTGGCAGCTCGTCCTGCCCCTCCCCGGCCCGTTCGACGATCCAGCGCCGCAGCGCCCCGGCCGCATCCGCGACCGCCGCCTCGTGCAGTTCCGCCTGGCTGCGCAGCAGGGCAAGGCGGCGGGCGTCGTCGAGCGGCGCCAGCAGCAGCGAGGCGCCGTGGGTCTCCGCGAACAGCCGCAGCAGGAAGTCGGCGTCGCCGGCGTCCTGCGGGCGCAGCCGCAGCCCGCCGCCGACCTCCAGGCCGGCGACGGCGGCAGGCCCCGGCCGCTCAGAACCCGGATTCACGAATCGCCACCCCGAGGGCATTGCGCCACAGCCGCGCCAGCGGCGAGCGCGCCTCGGCCTCCAGCGAGACGCTGCCGCGCAGCACGCGCTCCGGCGCCGCGGCCGGCGCGCCCTCGCTGTCGAGCGGGCGCAGCAGCACGCGGTAGAGCGTCTGGCGCGGCACCGCCTCGCCGCGGGGCCCCGGCTCCGTCTCGATCGGGCCGCCCTCGCGGCTCGAGAGATAGCTGGCCTCCAGGCGGCGCAGGCCGACGCGCTCGACGGCCTCGACGACGACGGGGATCGCGGCGCGGCCGGGATCCTCGGGCAGGAAGCGCCCGCGCGCGCCGACCTCCAGGCGCGGCAGGTCCGGGCCGGCGGCGTAGGCGCGGACCCGGCCGCGGCGCGGGTCCACGAGCCGGGCCAGCGGCCGGTCCGGACTGACCCAGAGCCCCTCGCGCAGGCCCGGCGCCAGATCGGTCAGGCGGCCCGCGAAGGGCGCGCGCACCTCGAGGCGGCGGCGCGTCTCGGCAAGCCCGCGGGCCTCGGTCAGCTGGCCGGCCAGGCGGCTTTCGAGCACGCCCGCGCTGGCCAGCGTCTCGGCGTCGGCCGCCGTGCGCTGCAGCAGCGCCTGGGTCAGGGCCAGCTCGCGGCGAACCTGCTCGAGCTGGAAGTCGACCTCCGGCGAGACCAGGCGGAACAGCAGCGCATCGGCCTCGACCGTCGCGCCCTCGGCTCGCTCGATGGTCTCGATGCGCGCCGGCGACGGCGGGTAGAGGGTGGTGTAGCGCTCGGCCTGCAGCACCGCCGGCAGATGCAGGTAGCCCTGCCAGGGCGACACGAGCAGCCACAGGCCGCCGCCCAGCAGGACGAGCAGCAGCACCAGCCCGGGCCGCGGCCGCGCCCGCTCGCGCAGGCGCCACCAGGCGCCGAGCTCGCGCGCCACCGGCCGGCCGATGAACCACCAGAGCTCGACCGCCGCGAGCAGCGGGCCCAGCGGCTTGAAGAAGACGTGGTAGACCAGCACGGCGATGCCGACGAACAGGAAGAAGCGCCAGATCCAGGTCGCATAGGCGAAGACCAGCAGCCGGGCCGCGAGGCCCGGCCGGAAGCGCTCGGGCGGCGGGTCGCCGGGGCCGAACAGCGTCTCGCGCAGCCGCCAGCGGGCCAGGGCGAAGCTGCGCTGCTGCAGGTTGTCGATGCCCCAGAGGTCGCTGAGCAGGTAGTAGCCGTCGAAGCGCATCAGCGGGTTCAGGTTGATGACCAGCGACGAGACCCAGGTGACCGTCGCGACCAGGAAGGCGACCGAGCGCAGGCCGCCGTCGGGCAGGAAGCTCCAGGCGAAGGTCGCGAGGCAGGCCAGCGTCAGCTCGACGAGCAGGCCGCCGGCGCCGATCAGCACGCGCCGGCGGCGCGAGACCAGGCGCCAGGCGTCGGTGGTGTCGGTGTAGAGCACCGGCCAGAGCACGATGAAGGCGATGCCCTGCGAGCGCACGGGCACGCCGAAGCGCTTCGCCTGCCAGCCGTGGCCGAGCTCGTGCAGGATCTTGACCACGACCAGCGTCGCGACGAAGCCGGCGACGCCCTCGAGGGTGAAGTGGTCGACCGCGGTCGCCAGGAAGGCGTCCCACTGGCGCAGCACCAGCAGCAGGCCAAGCGCACCGAGCAGCAGCGCCAGGCGCAGGAACCAGGCCGACAGCAGCGGCCTGACCAGCGGCAGCGTCGCCTCGAGGAAGCGGTCGGGACGGACCAGCGGAATGCGCAGGAAGAGGTAGTTGTGGAGCAGCCAGGCCAGCGCGCCGGAGCGCGTCGCGGCCTTCTGTCGGCGCAGCGACTCGAGCGCATCGCCGCCTTCCTCGGCGAGCAGGTTGTTGGCACGCAGGAAGCGCAGCAGCTGGACCAGGTCGCGCGCCGAGCCGGCGACGGCGCTGCCGGCGTTGGCCTGTTCCAGCACCCGCGCCGCCTCGCCGAGGCGCCACTGCGCGAGCAGCCGGAAGGCGACCTGGCCGAGCCGGAAGTAGCGGCCGCGCACCGGGTCGTAGAGCGTCCAGGTCGGCCAGCCGTTGACGTCCGGCGGCGCCTCGTAGAGCCGCAGGTCGTCGCGCAGCGGCGGCAGGACGGCGAGCGCGTCGCTCATGGCCGGCAGCCCCTCAGAAGCCGACCGCCTGGCGCAGCGAGGCGAGCGGCCGGCGGAACAGGTAGAGGCCCAGCGGCACGGTCTCGCCGAAGACCTTGGCGGTCCCGTGCAGGCCGATGCGCGGCGTCGCCGACTCGAAGCGCGCGATCAGCCGGTACGCCAGGCTGCCGGAGGGGCCCGGCTCGGCCTCGTAGCTGGCGCGCTGCAGGTGCGCCGCGAGCGGGTGCAGGGGGTCGGCGTCGAGGAACAGCTCGACCGGCGCCGCCTCCGGCAGCGCGATGGCGCCGTCGACCGGCAGGTCGATGCGCAGCTCGACGCGCGCCGGATCGGCCAGCTGCAGGATGCGCTCGCCGGTCTGCACCGGCCGCCCGATCCAGTCGTTGGCGTCGGCGAAGACCGCGACGCCGGCTTCCGGCGCGCTCACCGCGACGCGCTCCAGGCGCTCCTCGGCGAAGGCCAGCTCGGCCTCGCGCAGCCGGACGCGGGCCTCCAGCAGCGCGACCTGGGCGCCGCTCTCGCGATCGGCGAAGGCGCCCTGCCGGGCCCGCTGCAGCTCGGCCTCGGCAACCTCAAGGCTGCGCTCCGCGACGTCGCGCTCGCTGCGCAGGCGCGTGTTCTCCAGGCGGAACAGCAGATCGCCGGCCGCGACCGCCTGGTTCGGCGTCACGGCGAAGCTCTCGACCACGCCGTCGAGCGGCGCCGCCACGACCGCGGCGTCGCGCGGCACGACCTCGCCGGGCGCCAGCACAGACTGCGGCACCGGGATCGCCAGGGCGGCGAGCAGCAGCAGCGGCAGGGCCAGCAGGGCGCGGCGCCCCCAGTGCCGCACGCGCCGGGCGCGCCCGCTCGCCAGCCGCCGGCCGCGGCCGCCGGCCAGGGCCAGCCAGGCATGGGCGTAGCCGTCGGCGAGCTGGCCGGCGAGGACCGTCTCGCTGTCGCTCCAGGGCTCGTCGCGGCTCAGCCAGAGCAGGCCGACCAGCTCGCCCTCGGCCGTCGTGAAGGGACAGGCCAGGCACTCGGCGGCGCTCCACTCGGTCCACTCGTCGCGCTCGGCCGGCGCCAGCGCCTCGGGCCGAACGACCCCGGTCGCCGCCAGCAGGCCGCTGCGCGCGCCGTGCTCGAAGACGCGGACCAGCCAACGCAGGAAGGGCGCGCTGCGGTCGGGCACCGCGACCCCGGAGACCGCCTCGACGCGGAAGCCGGCCGCCGCGTTGCCGCTGGCGAACACCGCCTGGCGATAGGGCAGCAGTCGCCGGGTCTCGTTGACCAGGACGAACTGCAGCGCGTCGAGCGACGGGGCGCGGCGCGCCTGGCGCTCCAGCCCCAGGAAGGTCGAGAAGACCACGGCCTGGCGGTCGGGACCGCCGGCGCTCGCCGCACGCGCCTTGCCGCCGCCCGCCGCGCCCTCGTCGGCACGGTCTAGCGGACGCGGCTGCCGCGCCGCGACGGTCATTGCGAGGCGCCCGGCGCGCCGGGACGGTCAAAGACCGCGGTCCCGCTCATGCCCGGCAGCAGTGCCGCAGCACCAGCCCCACCGCCGCCGGGGGGCGCCGCGAAACGGCCGACCACCGGCAAGGTCTGGCTGACCGGGTCGATGCGCGCGCCGATCACCTCGACGCGAGCCTGCAGTCGCTCGCCGGTCTCGTCGACGGTGAAGGCGAAGGGCGAGTCCACGGCCAGCCAGGCGAGCCACTCCGAGGGCACGACCAGGCGGATCTCCGGGGCGCCGGTGCCGACCACGGTCATCAGCTCGCGGCCCGCCGGCACGCTCTCGTGGGCGTGGACCAGACGCTCGACGACACGGCCGTCGTAGGGCGCGAGGATCCGGCAGCGCTCGACGGCATGTGCGGCGATCGCGACGTCGGCATCGGCCTTGCGGACGCGCGCCGCGGTCTGCTGCAGCTCCAGGGTGCCGATCGAGTTCAGCTCGGCGAGCTGCTGGTCGCTGCGGTACTGCAGGCGCTCGACCTGGCGCGCCGCCTCGGCCGCGGCCAGGCGCGCCTCGTAGAGCGCGCAGTCGAACTGCACCAGCACGTCGCCCTCGGCGAAGCGCTCGCCCTCGTCGACCGGCAGTTCCCGGATGCGCGCTTCCAGCTCGGCCGACAGCAGCGCCTCGCGCGGCGGCTCCAGGACGCCGCGCGCCTCGCCGGCCTGCAGGCGCACGGCGCGCCCGCCGCCGGCCCTCGCGGCCGCGCCGGCGACACCGCCTGCGCCGGCTTGCGGCCCGGTTTGGGGCCCGGTTTGGGGCCCGGTTTGGGGCCCGGCCTCGAGCGGCGGCAGGGCCTCGTCGGCCTGGCTGGCCGGGAGCCCGGCAAGCCAGCAGCCCGCGGCCGCGACGGCGGCCAGGGCCACCCGCCGGAGATTGCAGCAGTGCCTGTCCATCTCGCGACTCTAGAGCAAGCGACGGGGCCGCCCAAAGCCTTTGCGCGAGGCGCCGGCGACGGTCTCAGGGGCGCTCCGGCGGGCGCTGGACGAAGAGCGCCGTGCCGGCGACGAAGGCGGCGGCGGCCGGCCGGCCGAAGAGGTAGCGGTCCCCGACCCGCCGCGGGCCCTCGCCGAAGGCCCAGCGGTAGTCGTCGAAGACCAGCCAGCCGCCGGGCACGACCAGGTCGCCCCAGCCCTCCAGGTCGCGCGCGACGTAGGCCTCGTCGTGGTTGCCGTCGATGTGCAGCAGCGCGACGGCGCCCCGGTAGTCGGTGGCGCCGAAGGCCGGCGTCTCGAGGCGCCGGTCCGCGCGGTAGCGCGCGGCGCCGGCCTCGGAGGTCATCGCCAGGGCGTTGACCGAGCCGCGCGGCAGCAGCGCCAGGCGCGACTCGAAGAAGGCGCGCGTGGCGTCGAAGTCCATGCGCCCGGCCCAGGCGTTGACCGCGCCGCCGGCGTCGTTCTGGAAGCGCTCGGCGGCCGACCAGGGATCGACGCAGAGCAGCGGGCCCAGGCCCTGGCGCTGCGCCGCCCAGCCGAGCGCGAAGGCCGAGCGGCCCCAGGCCGAGCCGATCTCCACGATGTCGCCGGGCGGGCAGCGGCGCAGGGTCTCGAGCAGCGCCCAGAGCTTCTCGTCGGAGCAGTGGCCCGGAATCTCCTCGAGCACCGAGAACAGCCCGAGCAGCTCGGCCTCGCCGAGCGCCGGCCGGATCGGCGGGACGGCCAGCTCCCAGGCCGCCGCGCGCAGCGCGGCCAGGTCCTCGGCCCGGGCACGCTGGCGCGCCAGCGCGTCGTCCGGCAGGGCCGCGGTCAGGCGCACGCCCGGCGCCAGCTCGGGCAGCAGCCGCTCGAGACGCTCGGCGATCACCGGATGCGGCGTGTAGATCTCGTCGAGCGCGCCGCCCGGCAGCCCCGCACCGGCCAGCGCCGCGCGCAGGGCGGCCTCGAAGCCGGGCTCGGTGACGTAGGGCAGCGCCAGCCATTCCCGGTAGTCGGCGCGTGCCGGCTCGTAGGCCAGGGAAGAAGCGCCGACGACGCGGCGCCCGTCCCGGCGCGCGGCGCGGGCGAAGCGGCGCGCGGCCTCCATGCCGGCCGGAAAGACCAAGACGCCGCCGCCCGGCTCCGCTGGGGGCTGCCCGCTCCGGCACTCCTCGATCGCAAGACCGGCCTCCGCCATGGCTCGCCGTGCGTCCTTTCGCTATGACTGCCCGCTATCGACGGTGACCAGCCTGCACCGGCAGCGGTGACGGCTTGGTTAACGCGAGCTTGAGCGGAACGGAAAATCCGAAGGAGCGTCATGGCGAGGATCGAGGTGGCTCTCGACGAGGTGGAGCGGGTCGGCCGGGCCGGCCTGGCGCGCTTCGGGCTCGGCGAGGCCGAGGCGTCGGCGGTCTGGGAGCAGCTGCTCGACGCCGAGCTGCGCGGCAAGACGACCCACGGCCTGGTGCGCCTGCCCTGGCTGCACGGCAAGCTCAAGCACTGCCACGACGGCCCGCCCGAGCCGGCCGAGAACCTCGGCTGGATGAGCCGCTACGACGGCCGCGGCGCGGTCGGCTACTACCTCGCCGACGTCGCGGCGCGGCAGGCCCGGGACAAGGCGCTGGCCGAGGGCCTGCACCTCGCCGTCTGCCGAGACGCCTTCCCGACCGGCGTGCTCGGCTTCTACCTCGAGCGCCTGACCGAGGCCGGGCTCTGCGGCCTCGCCTTCTGCACGACGCCGCCGCTGGTCAAGCTCGCGCCCGAGGGCGAGCGGCTCTACGGCACCGATCCCCTGGCCTTCGCGGTGCCGGGCGGCGACGCGGATGGCCCGGTGATCGCCGACCTGACCGGGGCGCCGACCTCCTTCGGCCAGGTGCTGGCGGCGCTCTACGAGGCGCCCTTCCCGGCCGAGGGCCTGTTGACCGCCGAGGACCGCCGCCCGGCAGGCCCCGAGGAGATGTTCCAGCAGGACCCCGGCGGACCGCGCTTCACCGGCACGATCCTGCAGGACATGGAGAGCCCGGCCGGGCGCCGCGGCTTCGCGCTGCTGACCGCGCTGGAGCTGGCGATGACGCTGATCGCCGGACCGCCGGGCGGCGCCGGCCATTTCGCGATCCTGGCGCTGGCTCCCGACCGCCTGGGTCTCGACGGCACGGCGCTGCAGGCCCGGGCCGACGAGCTGGCGGGCAAGCTGGCGCCGGGCCGCCTGCCCGGCCGCCACGGTGCGGCGCGCCGCCGGGCCGCGCTGGAGCGCGGCCGGCTGGCCCTGCCGGAGCAGCTGTGGAACGAGATGCGGGTCCTGGCCGGTTGATCGGCGGGTCGGGCTGATCAGGTCGAGCCGCGGCCGCGGTCGCGCAGCAGCGTGTCGAGGTTGCGCAGGAAGCCGATCATCTCCTCGCACTGGTCGTCGAGGCCGACCGCCTGCAGGGCCGCGATCAGGCCGGTCGCGCGGTCGGCGAAGACCGGCGCCGCGATGCCCGGCACCTTGGCGCCGGTGCAGTCGGTCTTGACCATCGAGGCCTCGTAGAGCGAGACGCCCGACAGGTCGGCGCCGCGCAGGCTGCACTGGTTGAGCCGCGCGTAGGCGAGCTGCGCGCCATTGAGGTCGGCGCCGGACAGGTCGGCCGCGACGTAGGCCTGGACCAGCACCGCGCCGCCCAGGCGGGCGCCGGTCAGGTCCATGGCGCGCGGCGGATCGCCGGTGATCGTCGCGCGGTAGAGGTAGGCGCCTTCCAGGTCCGCGCTGGAGAGGTCGCAGTCGCGGAAGCTGGCGCAGCGCCCGGCGAAGCCGACCATGCGCACGTTCGGGAAACGGCACTCGACGGCGCTCATGTTCTCGCCGCTGGCGCCGGACAGCACGAGATGCTCGCCCAGGCAGTCGTGCCAGCCGCTCTCCTGCAGCTGCGCCTCCTTGAAATCGACGCCGGACAGGCCGACGCCGACCAGCCGCGCGCGGCTGAGGTCGGCCTGGCGGAAGTCGCTCTCCGACAGCTGGCCGCCGCGGATGTCGGCCTCGGGCGCCGCCAGGCGGCGCGCCTTGACGCCGGTCGCCTTGACGCCGGCGAGGCGCAGGCCCGGCAGGTGGGCGCCCTCCAGGCGCAGGCCGTCGGCGTCGGTCGGGCGCTGGACGACCAGGCCCTCGCCGCGCGCGCCGGAGAAGTCGGCGCCGCGCAGCCTGACCTTGGTCAGGGTCAGCTGGCCGACCTTGGCGCCGCTGAAGTCGGCGCGGTCGGCGTAGCACTCGTTGATCGTGACACCCTGCAGGTCGGCGCCGGCCAGCGAGGCCTGCTCCAGGTAGCACTGGTAGAAGGTGCTGCCGGCGAGCTGGGCGCCGTCGAGGCGCACGCCGGTCATGTAACAGCCGTGAAACAGCGCGCCGGTCGCGTCGACCAGGTTGGAGAGGTCGGCGCCGGAGAAGTCGCAGACCTGGGCGGCCAGCGCATGGACGTAGGCGCCCGACAGGTTGGCACCGGCGAAGCGCGTGCGCTCCAGGCCCGGGCAGATCAGCGCGGCGCCGCTGAGGTCGCAGTCCGACAGGTCGGTCGAGTGCAGGTTGGCGCGGTTGAGCTTGGCCCGGCGCAGGTCGAAGCCGGAGAGGTCGAGGCCGGAGAGCTCGGCCTCGCTGAGCTGCAGGCCCTGGCCGCGGGTCGCGATCAGCAGGCCGGTGACCGCCGAGACCCGCTCCTGGGCCGCCGCCCGGTCGGCGACGCGCGCCTGCGCCACCAGGAAGGCCGCGTGGTCGCTCGGCAGGCCTTCGGCCAGCGCCGCGGCCGCGGTCGCCGTCTTGGCCGGTGCGGCCGCGCTCGCGGCCGGCTCGGCGGCCGAGGCCTTGGGCTCTTCGTTGTTGCTTACCAGGCGCATGCCGTCGGGACCCTCGGTTGGACGCAAGGCGGGATTGCGATCGCGGCCACGCTAGCGAGCCGAGGCTTAAAGCGACGTTAACCCCTTGGGCTTTATCTCGAATGCGAGCGACAGCCGGAGCAGCGGGAGAGCGAGATGGGCCAGGCCGCCCTGGAGAACGAGACCCGGGAGGAGGCCCTGGAGCGGGAGCGCGCCTTCCTGGCGCGCGTCTCCCAGGACTACCCGGAGATCGAGTCCGAGACCGAGCACGCGCTGCGCCGCGCCGCGGTGCGGCTGACGCGCACGCTGCTGCCGCCGGCGGCCGAGGTCATCGAGCTCGGCACCGCCGACGGCTACATGGCGCGCCTGCTGGCGCCGCACGTGGCGCGCCACGACATCGTCGACGCCGTCGCCTTCCCGGTGACCCGCCTGCCCGAGACCGCGCGCTTCCACCGCGCGCTGTTCGAGGAGTTCGAGCCCGAGGCGCCGGCCGACCTGGTGATCATGTCCCTGGTGCTGGAGCACGTCGTCGACTCGGTCGGGCTGATCGAGCGCGCGCGCGGCTGGCTGAAGCCCGAGACCGGCAGGATCCTGGCGATCGTGCCCAACATGCGCGCGCTGTCGCGCCAGCTGGCCCGCGCCATGGGGCTGATCCCCGAGCTCGACCACCTGACCGAGAACGACCTCGCCCACGGCCACCGCCGCTGCTACGACCGCTTCCGCCTGGATCGCGAGATCGGCCAGGCCGGCGGCGAGGTGCTGCTGCGCGGCGGGCTGCTGCTCAAGCCCTTCGCCAACTTCCAGATGGACCGGATGATCGCCGCGGGAATCCTGGGCGAGCCCCAGATGGACGGCCTCGACGCCCTGGCCGCCGAGTACCCGGACCTGGCGACCGCGATCTACGCGGTCTGCCGGTAGGGACTGCTTCTTTCCCAAGCCGGCGCCGGCACTCTGCCCTACCGGCGCCCCTACCCCGCCCGCTGCCAGCTGAAGAGGTCGGGCGGGCCGTCGGCGTGGACGCTCTCGATGGCCAGCAGGCGACGCTTGAGGGCGATGCCGCTGGTCGCCGAGAAGCCGCCGATGCGGCCGCCGGCGGCGAGCACACGGTGGCAGGGCACGACGATCGGCCAGGGGTTGTGGCCGAGCGCGCGGCCGACCGCCTGGGCGGCCTGGGGCTCGCCGATGCGCGCCGCGACCTCGCCGTAGGTCAGGGTGCGGCCCGGCGGGATCGCGCGGGCGACGGCATAGACCCGCGCGTTGAACGGCTCGAGCCCGGACTCGTCGAGCGCGATGCCGGCGAGGTCGTCGGGCGCACCGGCGAGCAGCACGGCGATCCGCCGCACCGCCTCGGCGATCGCCGGCGGGCGGCCGGCGGCCAGCACCTCGCGCGCGCCCGGCAGGCGTCGCTCGAGCCGCGCCCGCGATGCCTCCTCGCTGCCCTCGGGCAGCTGCACGGCGCACAGCCCGCCGGGACCCCAGGCGAGGCCGCAGACGCCGAGCGGCGTGTCGAAGAGCGTGTAGGCGGTCGAACTCATGGTGGAGATCATAGCGCGCCGGCGGCGAGTCCCGCGCTCCGGATCTTGCGGGATCAGCCCCCTCCGGCGAGCTTGCGCTCCAGGAAGTCGAGCCGGTCCTGGCCCCAGAAGATCTCGCCGTCGACGACGTAGGAGGGCGCGCCGAAGACCCCGGCCTCCAGGGCCTTGGCGGTATAGCTCTCCAGCGCCTGCTCGACGTCGGGCTCGGCGGCCCGGCGCGCGATCTCGTCGGGGTCGTGGCCGCTCTCCTGCACGATCGCGCGCAGGGTCTCGGGATCGCCGGGATTGCGCTCCTCGGCCCAGAGCGCGCGCAGGATCGCCTCCGACAGCAGGAGCGCGTCGCCGCCGATCAGGTCGGCCGCGACGACCTGGCGGGCCGCATCGCGCTCCGGGAAGGGGAAGTGCGCCGGCTTGAGGGTCAGGGGAAGGCCCAGGTGCTCGCGCCAGCGCTCCAGCTCGACCAGGCGGTAGGCCTGCCGCTCGGGTGCCCGCTTGGGCAGCGGCAGGCCGCCCGTCTTCGGGAAGATCGTGCCGCCGAAGTCGACCGGCATGACCTTGACCGGGCTGCCGAAGCGCGCCGCCAGGGCGCGCAGCCGTTCGGCGCCGAGGTAGGTCCAGGGCGAGTTGAGCGTGAGGTAGTAGTCGATCTGCGCCACGGACGGGCCTCCTCTGCGGTGCGCCGGCAGCCGACCGGCGGCGGCGTTGCGCCCGCGGGCGGCCGCCCCGGGCGCGCCGGATCGAACCACCGGCGGCGGCGCACGACAAGGTCCGGCGGAGAGCGGGCGCGTCACAACTCCTTGAACCGGCGGCGCGGCCGGGCGCGCCAGGCGAGGCCCACCGGGCTGGGCGCCGAACCCCCGAGGGGGTGGCCGCGTTGTCGTTGCGACGGAACCAGGCCACACCGCAGGCTACGACACCGGCAAACGGAGGAGACAGCCACCATGGCGATCTGGAAGATCGAGCCCGTCGCCCGCGCGGACGACCCGCGCTGGATCTCGGGGCCGCGCCACGAGCGCGTGTTCGTGCGCGCCGACACGGCGGCGCAGGCCCGGCTCTGCGCCGGCAAGGCCCTGGCGCCGAACCCAATGGTCGTCGGCAACGAGAGCGCGCAGCAGCCGACCCCCTTCGAGGACGAGAAGCTCTATCAGGTCACGCGCAGCTCGGCGAACGACGCCGGCGTGGCGGTCAGCGAGGACGGCGACCCGGCCCTGATCGCCCGGTAGACGAGGCGGCGGCCGCCGGATCGGCGGCCCTGACCCGGCCGCAGCGCCAGCCCCTGGCGGCTTGAGCCGCGCGTCGGCTTCTGGTGGGATCGGGACCCGCCGCCAAGCCGGCGGCGGCCGGAACCGGAGCGATGCACGCGCCCACCCTCGCCCTGATCGCGCTCGCCGCCGTCGTCTTCGCTGCGCTCTCGCGGCGCGCCGAGCAGCGGTTCCTGACCCCGGCGATGGTCTTCGCCGGCTTCGGATTCCTGGTCGGGCCCGGCGTCTTCGACCTCGTCGTCCTGCCGATCGACACCGAGGCGATCCACGCCCTCGCCGAGATCGCGCTGGCGTTGACGCTGTTCGTCGACGCTGCGCGCATCGACGTCAGCCGGCTCGGCCGCGAGCACAGCGAGCCGCTGCGCATGCTCGCCCTCGGCCTGCCGCTGATGATCGCGCTCGGCGCCGGACTGGCGCTGCTGCTGCTGCCCGGCGTCGGCTGGCCGCTGGCCTTCCTGCTGGCCACCGTCCTGGCGCCGACCGACGCCGCGCTGGGCCAGCCGGTGGTCGCCGACCGGCGCCTGCCGGTGCGCGTGCGCCAGACGCTGAACGTCGAGAGCGGGCTCAACGACGGCCTCGCCTTCCCCGCCCTGCTGGTCGCCCTGGCCCTGGTCGCCGGCACCGCCGACGCGGGCTCGGCTGCCGCGGAAACGCGCTCGACCGCCGACTGGCTGCAGGTGCTGGGCCTGCAGCTGCTGCTCGGGCCGCTCGCCGGGCTCGCCGTCGGCTACGCCGGTGCGCTGCTGTTCGAGGCGGCCAACCGGCGCGGCTGGATGGAGCCGACGGCGCTGCGCATCGGCCTGCTGGCTCTCGCCTTCCTGGCCTTCGGCGGCGCCGAGACGATCGGCGGCAACGGCTACCTCGCCGCCTTCGTCGCCGGCGGCGTCATGGGCACGCGCGCCCCCGACCTGCGCGAGACGCTCTGCGCCTTCGGCGAGACCGAGGGGCAGCTGCTGTCGCTGCTGGTGTTCCTCGCCTTCGGGGTGGCGGTGATGCCCGACGTCGGGACGCTGAGCTGGCCGGTGCTGCTCTACGCCCTGGCCAGCCTGTTCCTGCTGCGCCTCGCGGCGGTCGCGCTGTCGCTCGCCGGCAGCCGGCTGCGCTGGCCGAGCGTCGCGCTTTTCGGCTGGTTCGGGCCGCGCGGCCTGGCCTCGATCATCTACCTGCTGATCGCCGTGCGCGAAGGCGCCGTCGCCGCCGGCGACCCGATCTTCACCGCCGTGGTCGTCACCGTCGTGCTGTCGATCCTGCTGCACGGCGCCAGCGCCGGGCCGCTGGCCGCCGCCTACGCCCGCTGGGTCCAGGCGCCGCACCGCAGCGGGCACCACGAGCACACCCCGGTGCACGCCTTCGCCCTGGCCCGCCGCGCGCTCGAGAAGGCCGCCGGACGGGGCTCCTGAGCCTCGGGCGTCCGCGACCCTGGCGCGCTCGGCAGGGCCGCGGCAGGATGCGGGCCATGCCCGAGTCGCCCGCGCCGCGTCCCCCGCAACTCGTCCCCCTGAGCCGAGAGGCGATCCTGCCCGAGCCCGAGCTGCCGCGCGGCGCCGAGCTGCTCGCCGAGGGCCGAGCCCTGGCGCGCGACTGGACGGTCGGCCCCTGCCCCTTCCTGGCCGAGGCCGGGGTCGCCTCGGAGGCCGAGCACAAGCGCCGGCAAGCGGCGGCCGGCCGGGTCATGCGCCACGCCCAGATCGGCTTCCGCGACCCGGCGAAGAGCCGCCGTGCCTACGCCGAGATCCACGAGGGCGTGGCCGCCGCCGGCGGCCGCGTCGACCGCTACGGCCTCTGCCTCGACTGGTCGATGGGCTATCCGCGGACCCTGCGCGACGCCTACCCCAAGGGCACCGGGATGCTGCTCGACGGGCCCGAGGACTTCGCCGCGCTCAGTGCCATGGCCCCGGTGGCGCCGCACTTCGGCGACTTCGTGCTCGGCTTTCCGGCGGCGGTCGAGACGACCCAGGCGGCGCTGGCGGCCGGCGCCACGGCGATCGGCAACCTCGGCCAGTACTTCGCCTTCCGCCTGCCGCACTGGGACGACGAGGTCGAGACGACGCGCGCCACCGTCGTGGCGCTGGGCCTGATCGCCGCGCAGCCGGTCGAGGTGCTGGTGCACTCGAATCTCGACGACGGCTTCGCCGCGCATTTCTCCGACCTCGCCTGCGCGCTCGGCGCGGCACTGCTCGAGCGCCACCTGGTCGAGACGCTGGTCGGCGCCCGGGTCGGGCACTGCTACGGCCACCACTTCTCCGACCCGCTCACCCGTCTCGCCTTCCAGCGCGCGCTGGCCCGCGCCAACCCGGCGCCCGGCACCATGGTCTACGGCAACACCCTGGCCTACCGCGGCTCGGAGGCCGAGAACTGGGCGGCGCTGGCCGGCTACCTCGGGGTCGACATCCTGGCCCAGCGCCTGGCACCCAGCGGCCACGCGGTCAACCCCGTGCCGATCAGCGAGAACCGGCGCATCCCCGACACCGACGAGGTGATCGCCGCGCAGCTCTTCGCCGGCCGCCTGATCGAGGCGACCGAGGGCTGGCGACCGCTGGTCGACACGGCAGAGGCGGACCGCGTCGCCGAGACCCTGCTGGCGGGCGGCGAGGCCTTCCGCGACCGCGTGCTGGCCGGGCTCGCCGCGGCCGGAATCGACACCGGCGACGCCGTCGAGCTGCTGCTCGCCCTCAAGCGACTCGGCGGCAAACGCCTGGAGGCGCTCTGGGGCCCCGGGACGGAGGCCGCGGAGGAGCCGCGCGGCCGCCGGCCGCTGGTGCGCGCCACGACCTTCGTCGAGCTGGCCGAGACCGCCGGGCGCATCCTGGACGGCATGGCCGCGGAGGACCGCGCCGCGGTCGCCGCCGGCCGGCTCAGCGCGCTCACGGCGACCACCGACGTGCACGAGCACGGCAAGCTGCTGGTCGAGCAGGTCTTCGCCGGCCTCGGCGTGGCGACGCTCGACGGCGGCGTCGCGACCGACCCGGACGACCTCGCGGAGCGGGCGCGCGCCGAGGGCGCCGACCTGATCGCGGTCTCGACCTACAACGGCATCGCGCTGGCCTATGTCGAGGCCCTGCAGGCCGAGCTGGCCGCCCGCGGCCTCGAGGTGCCCGTACTGGTCGGCGGCCGCCTCAACCAGATCCCCGAGGCCTCCAACTCCTCGCTGCCGGTCGAGGTCACCGCCGAGCTGGCCGCCGCCGGCGCGACGGTCTGCGAGAGCGTCGAGGCCGCCCTGCCGGCATTGCTCGCCCTGGCCCGGGCCAAGGGCTGAGGGGATGGCCGCTTCTCCGTCGTCCCCGGCCCACCCTTCGTCGTCCCCACCTCATTTTTCGTCATCCCCAGCTCTTTCTTCGTCATCCCCAGCTCTTTCTTCGTCATCCCCGCGAAGGCGGGGATCCATCGGGACCGTCAACGCGCACCGGCGGGTCCCTAGGGATTCCCGCCTTCGCGGGAATGACGAGAGGGGCGAAACCTGTGCCCCCGCGCCCTCCTACGAGAGAACCCCACTCCATGAACATCGGCATCCTCGGCGTCGGCCACCTGGCCGGCTACCTCGTGCCCGGCCTGCTGCGCCATCCGGCCAACCGCGTGCTGCTGTCGCCGCGCAACGCCGCGAGGGCGCACGCCCTGGCCGAGGCGCACGGCGCCGCGGTGGCCGCCGACAACGCGGCGCTGGTCGAGGCCTGCGAGGTGGTGCTGCTGGCGGTGCGGCCGGACCAGGCCGCCGCGGCCGTCGCCGGACTGCCCTGGCGCGCCGGCCAGACCCTGGTCTCGCTCTGCGCCGGGGTGCCGCTGGCGCGCCTCGCGGCGGCGCGGCCGGCGGTGCTGGCGCGCGCCATGCCGATCACCGCGGCGGCGCTCGGCGAGAGCCCGACCTGCCTCTACCCCGACGGCCCGGAGTCCGAGACGGCGCGCGCCGCGCTGGCGCCGCTCGGCCCGGTTCTGCCGCTCCGGGAGGAGGCGCAGTTCGAGACGGCGACCGTCTCGGCGGGCTTCTACGGCTGGGTCCAGGGCCTGATCGGCGCGATGACGGCCTGGCAGGAGCAGGCCGGCCTGCCGCCCGAGACCGCGCGGCCGCTGGTCGCCCAGACCGTCAAGGCCGGCGCCGCCATGGTGCTGGCCAGCCCGGACAAGAGCGTCGAGGCGCTGACCCGCGAGGTCTGCACCCCCGGCGGCATCACCGCGCTGGGCCTCGACACGCTCGAGCGGCTCGACGCCTTCGCCGACTGGGAGGCGGCGTCCGACGCCGTCCTGGCGAGGCTGCGCGGCGCGGACCGGACGTAGCCACCGCGCCCGGGCAGCGGCCAGCCACGGCGCCGTTGGACGGCGCGTGGCCGGCGGGTTAAAGTCCAGCGACACGACGGGAAATCGCATGGCACGGAGAGCCCTCTGGGCAGTCGCGGGTCTGGGGACGCTGGCGCTCGGCGCCGGCGCCTACCTGCCTGTCTTCCCCCTTCCCTCGGGCGACATCCCGGCCGTCTCCGCCGCCTCGGCCCAAGCCTCGGGCGAGCCGCGCGAGGCGCAGGCCACGGTGGTCGAGGTCCAGCAGGTCGCCCGGGACACGGTCGTCGATGACATCCGCGCGGTCGGTACGCTGCTGCCCAACGAGCAGGTCGAGGTGTCGCCGGAGATCGCCGGCCGGGTCGCCGCGATCCGCTTCGCCGAGGGCGACCGCGTCGCCGCCGGCGACGTGCTGGTCGAGCTCGACGCGACGATCCTGCGCGCCGAGATGGACAAGGCGCGCTCCGACCTGACGCTGGCCGCGGCGAACCGCGAGCGCGCCGTCACCCTGGCCAGCCAGGGGACCGGCACGCTGCGCGCCCGCGACGAGGCGATCGCCGCCCACCTGGCCGCCCAGGCCGAGGTCGCGCTGGCTCAGGCGCGGCTGGAGAAGACCGCGATCGCCGCCCCCTTCGACGGCACGGTCGGCCTGCGCTCGGTCAGCGTCGGCGCCTACGTGACGCCGGGCGACCGCCTGGTGCAGCTGGTCGACCTCGACCCGATCAAGGTCGACTTCCGGGTCCCGGAGCTGGCGCTCGGGCGGCTTGCCACCGGGCAGCGCATCAACGTCACGGTCGACGCCGTGCCCGGGCAGAGCTTCGAGGGCCGGGTCTACGCCATCGACCCGATCGTCGACGCCAACGGCCGCGCGGTGCGCCTGCGCGCGCGCATCGACAACCCCGAGCGCCGGCTCTCCCCGGGCCTCTTCGCGCGGGTCCAGATCGTCGTCGAGCGGCGCCGGGACTCGCTGCTGATTCCCGAGTCCGCGGTCTTCGCCGAGGGCCAGCGGCGCCTCGTCTACCGGGTAGCCGAGGCCCGCGCCGAGCTCGTCGAGGTGACGCTCGGCCAGCGCCGGCCCGGCCAGGTCGAGGTGCTCTCCGGCCTCGCCGCGGACGACGTCGTCGTGGCGGCCGGCCACCAGAAGCTGCGCGACGGCGCCCCGGTCGAGGCCGCGCCGCTGCCGCCGGACAGCTGAGCCGGACAGCGGAGGATGAACCCCTTCGAGCTGTTCATCCGGCGCCCGGTGCTGGCCACCGTGGTCAGCCTGCTGGTCATCCTGATCGGCCTGGTCTCCTACCAGCAGCTGACGGTGCGCGAGTACCCGGACATCGACGAGCCGGTGGTCTCGGTGCGCACCGCCTACCTGGGCGCCAGCGCCGAGATCATCGAGAGCCAGGTGACCCAGGTGCTGGAGGGCTCGATCGCCGGCATCGAGGGCATCGAGACCATGACCTCGAGCAGCGAGCCGGAGGAGAGCCGGATCACCGTGCGCTTCCGCCTGGGCACCGATCCCGACGTCGCCGCCAGCGACGTGCGCGACCGCGTCTCGCGGGTCCGCGGGCGCCTGCCCGCCGAGGTCGAGGAGCCGGTCATCGCCAAGGTCGAGGCCGACGCCCAGGCGATCGTGTTCATCGCCTTCACCAGCGACCGCCACAGCCCGATCGAGATCTCCGACTACGCCGACCGCTACGTGCGCGACCGCCTGCAGAACCTGCCCGGCGTCGCTGAGGTGCGGATCTTCGGCGAGCGCCGCTACGCCATGCGGATCTGGCTCGACCGCGCGCGCCTGGCCGCCTACGCGCTGACCGTGCAGGACGTCGAGGACGCGCTGCGCCAGCAGAACGTCGAGGTGCCCTCGGGGCGCATCGAGAGCCTGGACCGCGAGTTCACCGTGCTGTCGCGCACCGGCCTGATCACGCCCGAGCAGTTCGAGCGCATCATCGTCAAGGACGCCGACGGCTTCCCCGTGCGGCTCAGCGAGATGGCGCGCGTCGAGGTCGGCCCGGAGGACGAGCGCCGGGTCACCCGCTTCAACGGCGACAACTCGGTGATCCTGGGCATCGTCAAGCAGGCGACCGCCAACCCGCTCGACGTCTCGAGCGCCATGCGCGAGGTCATGCCGGTGCTCGCCGCCGACCTGCCCGAGGGCATGAGCGCCGAGATCGCCTACGACAAGTCGGTGTTCATCGACCGCTCGATCGAGGCGGTCTACACGACCATCGCCGAGGCCGTCGCGCTGGTCGTGATCGTGATCTTCCTGTTCCTGCGCACGGTGCGCGCGACCCTGATCCCGCTGGTCACCATCCCGGTCTCGCTGGTCGGCGCCTTCGCGCTGATGGACCTGCTCGGCTTCTCGATCAACACCCTGACGCTGCTCGCCATGGTCCTGGCGATCGGCCTGGTCGTCGACGACGCCATCGTCGTGCTGGAGAACATCCACCGCCACATCGAGGAGGGCACGAAGCCGCTGCGCGCCGCGATCGTCGGCATCACCGAGATCTCCGGCGCGGTGGTCGCCATGACCCTGACCCTGGCCGCGGTCTACGCGCCGGTCGCCTTCGCCCCGGGACGCACCGGCACGCTGTTCGCCGAGTTCGCCCTGACCCTGGCCGGCGCCGTGCTGGTCTCGGGCTTCGTCGCGCTGACCCTGTCGCCGATGATGTGCTCGCGGCTGCTGCGCGAGCACGAGAGCCACGGCGCCTTCTACAACACGCTGGAGCGCGGCCTCCAGGCGCTCAACCGCGGCTACCGCCGGGCGCTGGAGGCGACGCTGCGCGTGCGCCCGCTGGTCGTCCTGGTCGCGCTGCTGGTCGCCGGCGCCAGCTACTTCCTGTTCGTCGGCCTGAAGTCGGAGCTGGCACCGATCGAGGACCGCGGCGTGCTGTTCACCGCCGGCAACGCGCCCGAGGGCTCGACCGTCGACTTCACCGCGCGCTACGCCGAGGAGTTCGAGGCGCTGCTCGCCGACATCCCTGAGGTCCGGCACTACTTCGTCATCGTCGGATCGCGTGCGGTCACCGAGCTGATCTCCTTCTCGCAGCTGACTCCCTGGGAGGAGCGCGAGCGCACCCAGATGGAGATCGTCGGCGAGCTGCAGCCGAAGATCTCGCGGGTCGCCGGCGTGCGCGCCTTCGCCAACAATCCCGGCTCCTTCGGCCAGAGCGCGCGCAGCAAGCCGGTCGAGTTCGTGCTGCAGACCTCGGACAGCTACGCCGCGCTCGACGGCTACGTCGCGACCCTGCTGCGCGAGGTCGAGGCCGAGCCGGCGCTGATCAACCTCGACAGCGACCTGCGCCTCAACAAGCCGCAGATCGACGTCGAGGTCGACCGCGAGCGGGTCGCCGACACCGGCGCCGGCGTGCTCGCAGTCGGGCGCACCCTGGAGACGCTGCTCGGCGGCCGCCAGGTCACCCGCTTCAACCGCAACGGCGAGCAGTACGACGTCATCGTCCAGGTCGAGGCCGAGGACCGGCGCACGCCGGGCGACCTCGACGAGATCTACGTGCGCGGCCACGACGGCGCGATGATCCAGCTGTCCAACCTGGTCACGGTGCGCGAGACCGTGGCGCCCAAGGAGCTCAACCGCTTCAACCAGTTCCGCGCCGCCACCATCACCGGCAACATCGCGCCGGGCTACTCGCTGGGCGAGGGCCTCGCCGCCCTGGAGGCCGCTGCCGACCGGGCGCTGCCGGCCGACGTGCGCTTCGACTACGCCGGCGAATCGAGGGAGTTCAAGGATGCCGGCGCCAGCCTGGTCTTCGTCTTCGTGCTGGCGCTCGGCTTCATCTTCCTGGTGCTCGCCGCGCAGTTCGAATCCTTCGTCGACCCGCTGATCATCATGCTGACCGTGCCGCTGTCGATGACCGGCGCGCTGCTCGCGCTCGAGCTAACCGGCAGCACGCTCAACATTTACAGCCAGATCGGCCTGGTCACGCTGATCGGCCTGATCTCCAAGCACGGCATCCTGATCGTGCAGTTCGCCAACCGCCTGCAGGACCAGGGCCGGCCGCTGCGCGAGGCCGTGGTCGAGGCCTCGGCGCTGCGCCTGAGGCCGATCCTGATGACCACCGGCGCGATGGTCTCGGGTGCCGTGCCGCTGGCCGTCGCCAGCGGCGCCGGCGCGGCGGCGCGCCAGGACATCGGCTGGGTCATCGTCGGCGGCATGACCCTGGGCACCCTGCTGACGCTGTTCGTCGTGCCGACCGCCTACAGCCTGCTGGCCCGCGACCGCGGCCGGGCGCGCCGCGGCGATGCCGGGGCCGGGGCGCCGGCGGTGCGGCAGCCGGCCGAGTAGCGCCGCCGGAACGAAGCGCCGCGCCGCACGTTTCCTCCCGCGATCCGACGGGCCGGCCTGTCCCGCCCCCCGGGAAGCCGCCGGCCCGACCCAGCCAGGAGGAAGACGAGATGACGACCCCTGCCCTCGCCACCCAGGATACCGCCGCCCTCACGCCGCGCCGCGCGCCCCGTCGTGCGCCGCTGCGCAGCGCGCTCGCCGTCGCCGCCGTGGTCGGCCTCGCCGCCGCGCCGCTGGCCGGCTGCCAGTCGGTCGAGGAGCGCACCGGCGTCTCGACCGAGGCCCAGGGCGGCGCGCTCGGCGGCGCCGCGATCGGCGGCGTGGTCGCCGGCCTCGCGGGCGCCCATCCGGGCTGGATCGCCGCCAGCACCATCCTCGGCGGCATCGCCGGCGGCGCGCTCAGCGAGTTCATGACCTCGGACAACGCCGAACGCCACGCCGAGAACAACGTCAGCGCGCTGAACACCCTCGGCCCGGGCCAGTCGACGAGCTGGAGCGACCCGCAGAGCAACGCCAGCGGCATGACCACGGTCAACAGCGTCTACACGGCCAACGGCCGGACTTGTAAGACCTTCACCGAGACGGTGCGCACGCCGGAGCGCACGGTCACCCAGGACGGCACGGCCTGCCGCCAGGCCGACGGCACCTGGCAGGTCCAGACCGCGTAAGACGGCCTGGCGCCGGCCCCCGGCCGGCGTTCCGAGACCTGCGGCGCGCGTCCCCGGGCGGGGCGCGCGCCGCTTCTCGTTCGGGGCCTTGCGAAGCCTGCGCCCTTGCGCCGGGACGGCCCGAGCGGCTCTAACGGGGGCCCGTCACCACCATCCCTGTCGCCTGCGAGCCGCCATGCCTTCCGAGACGAGTCCCGCCCCGCGCCGCCCCTTCGCCGCCTGGCTCGGCGAGACCAACGAGGTGACGCGCCTGTTCCTCTCGGCCGGCGCGATCCCCGACCTGATCAACCTCGCCGGCGGCCTGCCGGAGCCGGCGACCTTCCCGGTGCCGGAGCTGGCCGAGCTGGCCCGCAAGGCGGTCGCCGAGCACCCGGGCGACGCGCTCGCCTACCCGCCGATCGAGGGCCTGCCGGCCCTCCGCGACCGCATCGCCCGGCGCTATTCGACCGAGGCGCTGCGCCTGACCCGCGACAACGTGCTGATCGTCTCCGGCGGCATGCAGGGCCTCGACCTGGTCGGCAAGGCGCTGCTCGACCCCGGCGGCCTGATCGCCGCGCAGGCGCCGACCTACCTCGGCGCGCTCGACGCCTGGCGGCCGCGCTCACCCCGCTACCGCCCCTTCCGCCCGGATGCCAACGCCTTCGACGCCGAGGCCGCGCTGGCCGGCGCGCAGTTCGCCTACGCCGTGCCGAACTTCTCCAACCCGACGGGCCGTCTGGTCGGCAGCGGCACCCGCCGCGCCCTGGTCGAGGCGGCCGAGGCGACCGGCACCTGGCTGCTCGAGGACGACCCCTACGGCGCGCTCTACTACGACGGCGAGCCGCTGCCGCGCCTGATCGAGCTGGCGGCCGAGCGCGCGGGCGAGCCGGCGCCGGAGCCCTACGACGGCCCGGTGCTCTACCTCGGCACGCTGTCCAAGGAGGTCGCCCCCGGCCTGCGCGTCGGCTGGGTGATCGCCGCGCCGGAGATGATCCGCGCCCTGACCCTGGCCAAGCAGGGCAGCGACATGTGCACCGGCGGCCTCAGCCAGCGCGTCGCCCTCGACGCCCTGGAAGACGGCCTCGACCGGCGCATCCTGCCGGGAATCCTGGAGACCTACCGCCGCCGCCGCGACGCGCTCTGCGCGGCGCTCAGCGAACACCTCGCCGACCGCTTCGGCTGGGAGGTCCCGGTCGGCGGCATGTTCGTCTGGGCCGTGGCCAAGGACCCGGCGCTCGACACCGACCGCCTGCTCGCCGCGGCGCTGGAGCACAAGGTCTGCGTCGCGCCGGGCAGCGTCTTCGACCCCGAGGGCCGCGACCGCCGCGCCATCCGCCTCAACTTCACGCTGAACGACGAGGCGCGGCTGGCCGAGGGGGTGAAGCGGCTGGCGGCGGCGGTGCAGATCACATAGCGGCAGCCCCCTGCCTTCGGCGTCCCTGGCAGACGCGGGAACCGGACGCACGGCGCCGGGCCGTTAGCCCCTGTTCCGTCATCCCTGCGAAAGCAGGGATCCAGAGAAAGAAACCACGAGGACTGACCCGCGACCGTTCGCGCGGACGGCGCTCGTCTCTGGATCCCTGCTTTCGCAGGGATGACGGCTGGGGCGCGAACGCGGGCCTCACATCCGCTTGGCGACCTCTTCGAGCATCACCTCGGTCGCGCCGCCGCCGATCGAGAGGATGCGGGCGTCGCGGACCATGCGCTCGATGGGGTATTCGCGCATGTAGCCGTAGCCGCCGTGGAACTGCTGGCAGGCGTAGAGCACGCGGTTGACCAGCTCGCCGCACAGCGCCTTGACCATCGAGACCTCCTTCACGGCGTCTTGGCCGTGGGCGTCGAGCCAGGCGGCGTGCCAGACCAGCTGGCGGGCGGCCTCGACCTCGGCGGCGAGCGCGGCCAGCTTCTGGCGGATCGCCTGCTTGTCCCACAAGGGGCCGCCGAAGGCCTGGCGCTGGCGCACGTAGTCGAGGGTCAGCTCGATCGCCTTGAGGCTCTCGCCGACCGCCATGGCGCCGAGCACGATGCGCTCGTTCTGGAAGTTGGCCATGACCTGGTGGAAGCCGCGGCCGGCCTCGCCGACCAGCGCGTCGCCGGGCAGCTCGACCTCCTCGAAGGCGAGCTCGGCGGTGTCGGAGGCGAGCCAGCCCATCTTGTCGAGCCTGCGGGCGACGGTGAAGCCGGGCGTGCCCTTCTCGACCAGGAAGATCGAGAGGCCGCGCGAGGGCTTGGCCTCGGGGTCGGTGCGCGCGGCGACGAAGTAGAGGTCGGCGTGCGCGCCGTTGGTGATGAAGGTCTTGGCGCCGTTGAGCCGCCAGCCGTTGCCGCGCCGCTCGGCGCGGGTGCGGATCGCCGCGACGTCGGAGCCGCCGCCCGGCTCGGTGACCGCGACGGCGGTGATCCTGCGCCCGGCGACGACCTCGGCCAGGTGGCGTTCCTGCTGCTCGAGGCTGCCGAAGCGCGCCAGGTGCGGCGAGGCCATGTCCGTGTGGACCAGCACGGTGACGTTGAAGCCGGCGCAGGTCGAGCGCGACAGCTCCTCGACGAAGGCGACGGTCGCCAGGGTGTCGAGGCCCGAGCCGCCGAAGCGCTCGGGATAGCGGATGCCGAGGAAGCCGAGCTCGCCCATGCGGCGCAGCACCTCGCGCGGCACGGCGCCGGCGGCCTCCCACTCTTCGACGTGGGGCACGACCTCGCTCTCGACGAAGCGGCGCACCTGGTCGCGCAGCGCCTCCAGGGTCGGGTCGGCGTAGACGGAGGGGGTCATGGGCGGCTCCGAAAGAACTCCCTCTCCGCCCCACCGGGGGGGAGAGGGTCGGGGTGAGGTGGGGGGCGGACGGCAAGGCAGGCGCGGGCGGCGAGGACAGAAAGCCCCCACCTCTCCCTGCCCTCTCCCCCCCCAAGGGGGCGGAGAGGGTTCCGTCCGGGCGGCGGCGAGGCTGCGGCTCATGCGTCCGGCGCCTCCTCCGCCGCGATCTCGATCAGCAGGTCGCCGGCGGCGACCGGCTGGCCGGGACGGCAGGCGACGGCGGCGACGCGGCCGGCGAGGCTCGCGCGCAAGGTCTGGAAGAGCTTCATCGATTCGAGCACGAGCAGCGGCTGGCCGGCCGCGACGGTATCGCCCTCGACGACCTCGACGGAGGCGACGAGACCGGGCCCCGGCGCGCGCAGCGCGCCCTCGCCGGCGGCGGCCGCGGCGGCCGGCGCGCGCCAAGCCTCGAGGCCCGAGAGCAGGCGCCAGCCGCGCCAGGCGCCAGCGGCGTGGAGATGGAGGTCGGGGCCATCGCGCCGCAGCCGCCAGGAGGCGCGGCACGTGCCGTCGTCGAGCGAGAGGCGCTCGCCCTCCAGCCGGTAGGCGGCGGTCAGGGCCCCGGTCTCCTCGGGCGGCTCACCGACGTGCAGCGGCTCCAGGCGGGCCCGGCCGGGCTCGAGCGTCAGCCAGGACTGCCGGCGGTCGCCCTCGGGATCGCGCAGCACCAGGGCGCGGCGGGCGGCGACCCCGGCGTCGGCGTTGAGGCGCCAGCCCGAGAGGCTGTGCCAGGGCGATGCGGCCGCGTCGCCCTGCCCCGGCCCCTCCGGCAGCAGCGCGGCGGCCAGGGCGGCGGCGAGCGGCTCGAGCGGCGCGGGCTCGGGCGCCCAGCCCTCCGGGAAGGCCTCGGCCAGCAGGTGGGTGGTCGGGCGGCCCTCGGCGAAGGCCCGCGTGCGCAGCACCTCGGCGAGGAAGGCCGCGTTGGTCGCGATGCCCGACAGCGCCGTCTCCTCCAGCGCGGCGCCGAGGCGGGCCAGCGCGGTCGCGCGGTCGGGGCCCCAGGCGACCAGCTTGGCGAGCAGCGAGTCGTAGTGGGGCGTCACCGCCTGGCCGGCCGCGACGCCGGCCTCGACGCGCAGGCCCGGCCCCTCGGGCCAGGCGACGCCGGCGAGACGCCCGGTCTGCGGGCGGTGATCGTCGGCCGGATCCTCGGCGTTGAGCCGCGCCTCGACCGCCCAGCCGCTCGGCCGCAGCTGCTCCTGGGTCAGCGGCAGCGGCTGGCCGGCGGCGACGCGCAGCTGCCACGCGACCAGGTCGAGGCCGCCGGGAGCCGCCGCCGAGAGGATCGCCTCGGTGACCGGGTGCTCGACCTGCAGGCGGGTGTTCATCTCCAGGAAGAAGAAGGCGCCGCTCTCCGCGTCGAGCACGAACTCGACCGTGCCGGCGTTGTCGTAGCCGATGGCGCGCGCCAGGGTCAGCGCCGCCTCGTGCAGGGCGCGCCGGGTCGTCTCCGACAGGCCCGGCGCCGGCGCCTCCTCGAGCAGCTTCTGGTGGCGGCGCTGCACCGAGCAGTCGCGCTCGAAGAGATGCACGAGGTTGCCGTGGCGGTCGCCGAAGACCTGGACCTCGACGTGGCGGGGCGCCGCGACGTAGCGCTCGACCAGCAGCCGGCCGTCGCCGAAGGCGGCCTGCGCCTCGCGCCGCGCCTCGGCGATCGCGCCGGCCAGCGCCTCCTGCCGCTCGACGACGCGCAGGCCGCGCCCGCCGCCGCCGGCGCTGGCCTTGACCAGCAGCGGCAGGCCGAGGTCGGCCGCGGCCGCCGCCAGCGCCGCGTCGTCGCCGCCCGCTTCTTCCTCGACCCCGGGCACCACGGGCACGCCGGCCTCGGCGGCGAGGCGGCGCGCGGCGATCTTGTCGCCCATGGCGCGGATCGCCGCCGGCGAGGGCCCGACGAAGCTAAGGCCGGCCGCCGCGCAGGCCTCGGCGAAGCCGGCGTTCTCGGCAAGGAAGCCGTAGCCGGGATGGATCGCCTCGGCGCCGGCGCGCCGCGCCGCCTCGATCAGCTGCGCGCCGTCGAGGTAGCCAGCGGCGGGCTCGGCGCCGCCCAGCGCCACGGCGGCGTCGCAGGCGCGGACGTGGGGCGCGCCGGCGTCGACCGCCGAGTGCACCGCGACCGAGCGGATGCCGAGCGCCCGGCAGGTCCGCGCGACCCGGATCGCGATCTCGCCGCGGTTGGCGATCAGCACGCAGGACGGCAGGCCGGTCATGGCTGCCGCGCCCGGCGCGTCGGGAGAGCCGGTGCTCCCTCACGCTTGCATGGTTCGACAAGCTCACCATGAAGCGTGACCCGAACTTCGCGCGAGCTTCCGGGTCGCTTCATGGTGAGCTTGTCGAACCACGAAGCGACGGGCGCGCCGACCCTTCGAGCGGGCGAGATCCGTCTCACTCCGCGCGCCACGCCGGCCTCCGCTTCTCCAGGAAGGCGGCGATGCCCTCCCGGCCCTCGGCGCTCTCCCAGGCGTCGGCCAGGGCCTCGGCGGTGTAGGCGAGGCTGTCGTCGAGGGAATGTCCATCGACGAAGCGGATCAGGCGCTTGGTCGCGGCGGCGGCGCCGGGGGCGGCCTGCAGCAGCGCGGCGAGCTCGGCCTCGACCGCGGCGTCGAGCGCCTCGGCCGGCACGGCACGGTCGAGCAGGCCGAGCGCGACGGCCTCGGCCGCGTCGAAGCGGCGGCCCGAGAGCATGACCCGGCGCGCCGCGGCCTGGCCGATGCGGCGCACGACGAAGGGCGAGATGTTCGCCGGGATCAGCCCGAGGCGGACCTCGGTCAGGCCGAAGGCGGCGCCCTCGACGCCGAGCGCGAGGTCGCAGACCGAGACCAGGCCGGTGCCGCCGCCGTAGGCGCCGCCGTTGATCCGCCCGACCAGCGGCTGCGGCAGTTCGTCGAGCGCGCGCAGCATGGCGCCGAGCGCGGCGCTGCCGGCGACGCGCTCGTCCCGGCTTGCCGCGACCTGGCGGCGGAACCAGCGGATGTCGCCGCCGGCCGAGAAAGAGCGGCCCTGGCCGGTCAGCACGACGACGCGGACGGCGGCATCGGCGGCCAGCGCCTCGGCGGCGCGCTGCAGCTCGGCGACGACGGTCTCGTCGAAGGCGTTGTGCACCTCGGGCCGCGCCAGGGTCAGGGTCGCGACGCCGCGCGCGTCGGTCTCCAGGGCGATGGTTTCGAAGTCTTCGCTCATGGCGCCCTACATCCGGAACACGCGGGCGTCGCGCGCCGCGGTCTCGGGACGGCTGTGCGCCAGGGCCAGGCAGAGGCCGAGCACGTCGCGGGTCTGCGCCGGCTCGAGGATGCCGTCGTCCCACAGCCGCGAGGTCGCGTAGTAGGGATCGGACTGCTCGGCGTACTGGGCGCGCACCCGGGCCTCGATCTCCTCCAGCTCGCCCGGCTCCGGCGGGCCGAGACGCAGCGAGGAGCGGCGCAGCTCGGTCATGACGTTGGCGGCGATGTCGGCGCTCATGGTCGCGCACTCGGCGGTCGGCCAGGCGAAGAGGAAGTCCGGGTGGAAGCCGCGGCCGCACATGCCGTAGTTGCCGGCGCCGTAGGAGCCGCCGAGGATCACCGTCAGGCGCGGCACCCGCGCGGTCGCCATGGCGTAGACCATCTTGGCGGAATCCTTGGCGATGCCGCCGCGCTCGGCCGCCGTGCCGACCATGTAGCCGGAGATGTTCTGCAGGAACAGCAGCGGCGTGCCGCGCTGGTCGCAGAGCTGCACGAAGTGCGCGGCCTTGAGCGAGGAGTCGGAGTGCAGCGGGCCGTTGTTGGCCAGCACGCCGACCGGGAAGCCGTGGATCCAGGCGGTACCGCAGACCAGGGTCTCGCCCCAGGCCGGCTTGAACTCGACGAACTCGCTGTCGTCGACGAGGCGCGCCAGCACCTCGCGCATGTCGTAGGGCGTGCGGCGGTCGGCCGGGATCACGCCGGTCAGCGACTGCGGGTCGAGGCGCGGCGGCTTCGGCGCGCGCGGCGGCGAGAGGTCGCGCTCGATGGCCAGCGAGGCGACCGCCTCGCGCAGCTTGGCCAGGGCCTCGGGCTCGTCCTCGGCCAGCCAGTCGGAGACGCCGGAGACCTTGGCGTGCATCTCGGCACCGCCCAGGGTCTCGCCGTCGACCGCCTCGTTGATCGCGACCTTGACGATCGAGGGGCCGCCCAGGTGGATACGCGCCTGGCCGCGCACCATGACGACCTCGTCGGAGAGCGCCGGGATGTAGGCGCCGCCGGCCGTGCAGCCGCCGAACACCGCCGAGAGCTGGGCCAGGCCCATGGCCGACATGCGGCACTGGCGCAGGAAGGCGTTGCCGAAGTGGTCCTTGTCCGGGAAGACCTGGTCCTGCTGCGGCAGGTTGGCGCCGCCGCAGTCGACCAGGTAGAGGCAGGGCAGCCGCTGCTGCTCGGCGATCTCCTGGGCGCGGACGTGCTTCTTGACCGTCTCGCGGTAGAAGGAGCCGCCCTTCACCGTGGCGTCGTTGGCGATGACCATGACCGGGGTGCCCTCGACCAGGCCGATGCCGGCGACCGCGCCGGCGCCCGGTACCTCCTCGTCGTACTGGCCGCAGGCGGCGAGCGGTGCCACCTCCAGGAAGGGGCTGCCGGGATCGAGCAGCAGGTCGAGGCGCTCGCGCACCGGCAGCTTGCCGCGGGCCCGATGACGCTCGACGTGCTTGCCGCGGCCGCCGAAGGCGGCGTGGGCCAGGCGCTCGCGCAGGGTCTCGAGGCGCGCCTCGTAGGCCGCGCGGTTGGCCTCGAAGGCGGCCGAGCCGGGCAGGAGCGCGCTGGTCAGGATCGCCATGGCATTCCCCCATTCAGGCCGCCGCCGGGCGCGGCGCGAGGCCGTGCCACAGCAGGTCGGCGTAGCGCGCGGCCAGCGCCTCGACGCCGCCGCGCCGCGGCTCGAACCATTCCAGCGAGGCGTTGAGCGCGCCGAGCAGCAGCAGCCGCGCCGCGCGCAGGTCGGCGTCGGCGCGGATCGCGCCGCGCGCCTGGGCCTCGGCCAGCAGGGCGTCCCAGCAGGCGTCGTAGGCGCGGCGCACGGCGAGGCTGCGCCGGCGCACCGGCTCCGGCGCCTGGCCAAAGACCCGCACGTTGGCCGAGGTGTAGTCGGAGAGCCGCAGCAGGCTCTCCAGGTGCGCGCGGATCGCGGTCTCCAGCAGGGTCGCGCCGTCGGCGTCGGCGGGCAGCGCCGAGACGGCCTGCTCGACGGCCTCGTGGACCGCGCGGATGCCCTCGTCGAGGATCTCGACGACCAGCGCCTCCTTCGAGTCGAAGTGGTAGTAGAGGCTGCCGGCCTTGAGCCCGGCGGCCGCGGCGATGGCGCGCAGCGAGACGCCGGCGTAGCCCCGCTCGCGGAACAGCCGCGCGGCGACGTCGAGCACCCGCCGTCGGGTCGCCTCGGCGCGACTGTCCAACGGGGCGTCGGAAACGGGGATCGTCTCGGGGCTTGCCATCTAACGAACGTTAGGCAGAATTCCCGAGACGGTCAATCCGGCGGAGAGAGGAGCGAAGAGCCATGGCGACGGTGCGGCCCCTGGAGGAGAGCGCGATCCTGCTGACCGGCGGCACGGCGGGCATCGGTCTCGCCTGCGCCCAAGCGCTGGCGGCCGCCGGCGTGCCGAAGCTGATGCTGGCGGGCCGCACGCCGGCGCGCGGCGAGGCGGCGGTCGCGGCGCTGCGCGAGAGCGCGCCGGCGGCCGAGGTCCGCTTCGTCGCCGCCGACGCCGCCACGCCGGAGGGCGCCACGGCCGCGGCGGCGGCCTGCGCCGAGGCCTACGGGCGCATCGACGCCCTGGTCTCGACCGCGGGCGGCGACTCCCTGCCCTGCCTGCTGCACAAGCAGCCGATCGAGGCGATTCCGGAGACGCTGCGCAAGATCACCTCCGGCGTGCTGCTGCCGGCGCGCGCGGTGCTGCCCTACATGAGCGACCAGGGCGGCGGCGCCATCGTCTGCACCGCCTCAGACGCCGCCAAGATCGCGACGCCGGGCGAAGCGACCATTGGCGCCGCCATGGCGGCCATCGTGATGTTCTGCCGGGGCATGGCGATCGAGGCCAAGCGCAACGGCGTGCGGGTCAACGTCATGACCCCCTCGATCGTCCGCTCGACGCCGCTCTACGGCCAGCTGATGGAGGACCCCTTCGCCGCGAAGCTGTTCGGCAAGGCCGAGCAGATGGCCAGCCTCGGCGTCGTCGAGCCCGAGGACCTGGGCGCGCTCGCCGTCTACCTCTGCAGCCCGGCCGCGGCGAAGCTCACCGGCCAGGCGATCTCGGTCAACGGCGGCATCTCGGCGGCGTAGAGGGCCAGGAGCAGCGCCGCTCGCCCGAGGCAGCCGACGCCGCCCTCCCCTCCCTCGCCCCCGCACTCTCCTTCGTCATCCCTGCGAAAGCAGGGATCCAGAGAAAGGTGCCGTGCGCGCGGACTCCTCGGGTTCGCGCGCGGGGCCTCGTCCTCTGGATCCCTGCTTTCGCAGGGATGACGGAATGGGCGGGGTGGCGGAGGAAGGGAACCGCAGCCGCCCTACTCCCCCGGCTCCAGCCACATCGCCTCGCCCCAGGTCTCGTCCGGGTCGAGCGGCACCTGGACGTAGTCGCCGGCGCGCCACAGCGGCACCTGGTCGAGGAAGTTCTCGGCGTTGAACCAGCCGTCCTGGCCGCCGAGCAGCACGAACCAGTTGGCGTCGGGGTCCGAGAGGTCGGAGACGTGGCGCGACTGGCTGCCGTAGCGCGTCGGGTGGCGCTCGGTCGTGAGGTCGTGGGCGGTCTTCATGATCGTCGAGCTGGAGCCGCCGACGGGGTAGTCGTCGAAGCGGTAGCGGCCGCCGATCAGCGGCAGGTTGCCGAGCGGGTGCTGCAGCACCAGCCGATGCTGGGCGCCCCAGGTGCCGAACTCGGCGACCGGACCGGCCGCCTCGGCCAGGGCGTCGGCCAGCGCCGGCAGCAGGCGCGCGTCGTCCATCGCCGCCAGCTCCTCGGCGATCAGCTGGAACGGCCGGCCACCCGAATCGAAGGCGGCGAGCTGGCGCTCCTCGAAGACCGCTTCGGTCAGGGGCGCCAGGGTCTGCTCGAAGGCCAGCGCGCCGCGGCTGTCCTCGCGGTAGTGGCCGTCCCACTCGCGAAGGGCGGCCAGCACGTCGGCCGCCCCGCCGTCCAGCGGCAGGCCCTCGGCGCGCGCCACGAGCAGGTCGCGGATCGCGACGGCCGAGGCCATGTAGACGTCGCGCTGCAGCGCCTTCAGCTGCTCGACCGAGATCGTCGGCTCGTCGTCGAGCAGCGCGTAGAGCCGCTCGACGCGGTCGTTCGAGGAGAAGAACCAGCCGACCGGCACCTCGGCCTCGGCACCGCGGTTGTTGGCCGAAGCGAGCAGGCCGGTCTCCGGGTCGTAGACCTGCGGCAGCTCGCTGGTGCCGACCAAGCGGTCCCAGGCCGCGGCGGCGGAGGCCGGCTGCACCAGCGTCTCGGGCAGGCCCTTTCGGGCCGGCACGCGGGTCGCCATCAGCTGCCCGACGTTGCCCTCGACGTCGGCGTAGAGGAAGTTCTGCGGCGCGATGGCGTAGTCCGCCAAGGCCTGGCGGAAGTCCTGCCAGTCGCGCGCCCGGTTGAGCGCGAGCAGCGCGGTCAGCTCGTCGCTCGGCTGGTGGCCGACCCACTTCAGCGCCGCCGTCGTCTCGCCCGCCTCGACCAGCGGCGCGTCGGTGATCACCGGGCCGTGCGGCGAGACGCGGACCTCGAGCTCCCGGTCGAACCACCAGCGCACGCCGATGGTTTCGCGCTCGGTCTCGAAGGCCTCCGCCGGCAGGCCGGAGACGTCGATCAGGTCGCTGTTGGCGGCGCGCAGGTTGGTGCCTCCCCAGGCGATCCAGGGATTGCGGCCGAGTGCCACGAAGGGCAACCCCGGCACCATCAGGCCGACGGTGTGGTAGCCCGGCGTCTTGTAGCCGGCGATGATCCAGGCGTTCGGCTGGGTGACGCCGAGATGCGGGTCGTTGGCGATCAGCGCGCCGCCGCTGGCGCTGCGCTCGCCGGCGACGACCACGGAGTTGGAGCCGCTGCGGCCCAGGCCGCCCAGGATCTCCTCGAGCAGCCGGGCCTGGCCGTCGCCGTTCGCCCGGTAGCTGGCCGTCGAGTTGTGGCCGGCCTCGACGAGGCGCGCCCAGAGCTCGGGGAAGTCCTCGCGGTCGCGCTGCTCCAGCAGGCCGAACCAGACCAGCCAGTTGACGTCGGTCGAGACCAGGCGCCCCAGGGTGACGACGTCCTCGAGCCGCCAGGGCTCGCGCTCCAGGCCGAGCAGCGCGAACTCGTGGGGCAGCCGCTCCGTGGTCATCAGGTAGTGGTTCACGCCCTCGAGGTAGGCGGTCAGCCAGGCCCGGGTCTCGTCCGGCATGGCGGCGACGATCTCCGGCGCGGCGCGGCCGAAGCCGAGGATGCGCAGCGAGCGGTCTATGTCGGTCGCCAGCGGCCCGACCATCTCGGCGATTCGGCCCTGCGAGATGCGGCGCAGCGCCTCCATCTGGCCGAGCCGCAGGTGGGCGTGGACGAGACCCAGCGCGACGGCGCCGTCGCGGTCGCTCGAAGCCTCGACGAAGGGCACCATCCGCTCGTTCCAGCGGATCGTCACCGGGCCGTCGAGCGGCAGCCCCTCGGTCGGAAAGTCGGCGAGACGGGCCCGACGGTCGACCGGCTCCGGCAGCCCGCTGACCAGCGCGCAGCCGCCGAGCACCAGCGCGCCCACCATCGCCGGCACCAGCGACGCCATCCTCTTCCGCATGCCCTGTCGATCCCTTCCGCTGACTGCCGCCCGAACCGCGCTCGGAAAGGAGGTAGGCGCCGAGCCCGGGCGGTCCAGGGGCGAACCCTTCCCGATGCGCTCCGGTTCCGGCAAGCTTGGCCGCAAGCAGGCACCGGCGGAGCCGGGCGAAGACGGCGGGAGGCAAAGGGCGTTCATGGCGGAAGACTCGCGGCGCGGCGGCGTGGGATCGGCAGACGGCCGGCAGGAAAGCCGGCAGGGAAGCCGGCAGAACCTGGGCGAGTACGACTACATCGTGGTCGGCGCCGGCAGCGCCGGCTGCGTGCTGGCCAACCGCCTGTCGGCCGACCCGAAGACCTCGGTGCTGCTGCTCGAGGCCGGCGGCCGCGACGACTGGATCTGGTTCAAGATCCCGATCGGCTACCTCTACTGCATGGGCAACCCGCGCGCCGACTGGGGCTTCCGCACCGCCGAGGACGAAGGCCTCAACGGCCGCTCGCTGGCCTATCCGCGCGGCCGCGTGCTCGGCGGCTGCTCCTCGATCAACGGCATGATCTACATGCGCGGCCAGGCGCGCGACTACGACGGCTGGCGCCAGATGGGCAACGCCGGCTGGGGCTGGGACGAGGTGCTGCCCTACTTCAGGCGCTCCGAGGACCACTACCGCGGCGAGACCGAGCTGCACGGCGCCGGCGGCGAGTGGCGGGTCGAGAAGCAGCGCCTGCACTGGGAGATCCTCGACGCCTTCCGCGACGCCGCCGTGGCCTGCGGCATCCCGGCGACCGACGATTTCAACACCGGCGACAACGAGGGCGTCGGGCTGTTCGACGTCAACCAGCGCCGCGGCCGCCGCTGGAGCGCCTCGACCGCCTTCCTGCGCCCGGTGCTCGACCGGCCGAACCTGACCGTGATGACCCACGCCCAGGCCGAGCGGCTGCTGTTCGGGGACGGCGAGGACGGCCGCCCGCGCTGCCGCGGCCTGGCCTTCCGGCGGGACGGCGAGCCGGTCGAGGCGCAGGCGCGCGGCGAGGTCATCCTGGCCGCCGGCGCGATCGGCTCGCCGCAGATCCTGCAGCTCTCCGGCATCGGGCCCGGCGCGCTGCTGCAGGAGCAGGAGATCGCCGTGCGCCACGCCCTGCCCGGCGTCGGCGAGAACCTGCAGGACCACCTGCAGATCCGCGCGGTCTACCGGGTCGAAGGCGTGAAGACGCTGAACCAGCAGGCCAACTCCTGGCTCGGCAAGGCGCAGATGGCGCTGGAGTACGCGCTGTTCCGCTCGGGCCCGCTGACCATGGCGCCGAGCCAGCTCGGCGCCTTCGCGCGCTCCGACCCCGCCCAGGACACCCCGAACCTGGAGTACCACGTCCAGCCGCTCAGCCTCGACGCCTTCGGCGAGCCTCTGCACCGCTTCCCGGCCTTCACCGCCAGCGTCTGCAACCTGAGGCCGGAGAGCCGCGGCCGGGTGCGCCTGGCGTCGCCCGACCCGGCGGCGGCGCCGGAGATCCGCCCGAACTACCTCTCGGCGCCGGCCGACCGCCTGGTCGCCGCGCAGTCGCTGCGCCTGACCCGGCGGATCTGCGCGGCCGAGCCGCTGGCCAGGTACCGGCCGGTCGAGATCAAGCCGGGCCCCGAGCTCGACGGCGACGAGGTGCTGGCGCGCGCCGCCGGCGACATCGCGACGACGATCTTCCATCCCGTGGGCACCTGCCGCATGGGCAGCGACGCCGAGGCCGTGGTCGACGCCCGCCTGCGGGTGCACGGCGTCGGGTCCTTGCGCGTCGTCGACGCCTCGGTGATGCCGACCATCACCTCCGGCAACACCAACTCGCCGACCATCATGATCGCCGAGAAGGCCAGCGACATGATCCGCGAGGACGCGCGGGGGTAGACTTCAGAGTGCGCAGGGCCCCACCGGAGCTTCAGTCGCTTCGTGGTTCGCCCTTCGACAGGCTCAGGGTGAAGCTCACCACGAAGCGACGGCTGGCTTCGCGCCGCCGTGGGGGCGCACTTCAGGGTGAGCTTGTCGAACCACGAAGCGCGCTCGAGCACGGAATTCTCCGCCGCGACCTAAGGAGCTGTCATGCAAGCGGCAGCGCTTGCGCTCGGGGCGCGGCTCGGCGAGGAAGGCGCCATGCGCGCCGCCCTGCCGCCCTCCCTGCCCTACGCCCTGGCCTACGCGGCGCTGTTCGCGACGATCGGGCTCTACCTGCCGTACTTCCCGGTATGGCTGGAGAGCCGCGGCTTCACGGCCGAGCAGATCGGCCTGGTGATCGCGCTGCCGGCCTGGCTGCGCATCGTCACCACGCCGCTGCTCGCCGGCCTCGCCGACCGCAGCGGCCGGCCGCGCCGGGTCATGGCGCTGCTGGCGGCCGGCACGCTGGGATGCTTTCTCGGCCTGACGCTGGTCGAATCGCTGATCTTCGTCGCGGTGTTCCAGGGGCTCGGCTCGCTGCTGCACCAGCCGCAGATGCCGATCACCGAGAGCCTGACGGTGCAGGCCAGCAAGCGGCCGCGCGCGGCCGGCGGCTTCGACTACGGCCGCGCGCGGCTGTGGGGCTCGCTGACCTTCATCCTGGCCAACCTCGGCGGCGGCTGGCTGCTGAGCGGGCGGCCGGCCGAGCTGGTGCTCTGGGCGCTGATCGCGACGACGCTGCTGACCGTCGGGGCGGTGCTGGCATTGCCGCCGCGCAGCGAGGCCGAGCGCGCGGCCGGGCGCGAGGCGGCCGCGGCCGGGCGCCGGCGCCTGCCCTGGACGCTGCTCGCCGAGCCGCGTTTCCGCCTGTTCTGCATCACCGGCGCGCTGCTGCAGGGTACCCATGGATTCGTCTACGCCTTCGGCAGCCTGAACTGGCTGCGTCAGGGCCTGAGCGAGGACTGGATCGGCTGGCTCTGGGCGGTCGGGGTGGTCGCCGAGATCCTGCTGTTCTGGCAGGGCGCGCGCCTGACCCGACGCCTCGGCGCGCTCGGCCTGATGGCGGCCGGCGCGCTTTCCGTCAATGAATCGTTGCGCCCGCTGATCAGCACCACTTATCC
>JAUILQ010000108.1 GCA_030433005.1 Alphaproteobacteria bacterium | reverse complement strand
GAGGCTGCGGTGGTAGCCGTGCAGCAGCGCCGGCGCCGAGGCGGCCGGCAAAAAGCCCGGGTTCCACATCAGGGAGCCATAGGCGAAGAACCACACCCGCGCCGGCAGGGGGGCCGCGCTCATCTCGGCGCCGTCCCGCCTCAGGGCTTGCTCGCCAGCGGGTCCTCGGGCTGGCGGACATAGGCCTGACCCGCCTCGACCACGCCGCGGCGGATCGCCCGGGTGCGGGTGAAGAGGTCGAAGAGCGCCTCGCCCTCGCCCCAGCGGATCGACCGCTGCAGCGCCACCAGGTCCTCGGTGAAGCGGCCGAGCATCTCCAGCACCGCCTCGCGGTTGTTGAGGAAGACGTCGCGCCACATGGTGGGATCGGAGCCGGCGATGCGGGTGAAGTCGGTGAAGCCGCCGGCGGCGTACTTGAAGACCTCGGTCCGCGCCTGCTCCTCGAGGTCGGCGACCGTGCCGACGATGGTGTAGGCGATCAGGTGCGGCAGGTGTGAGGTGATGGCGAGCACCTTGTCGTGATGCTCCGGCGTCATCACGTCGACCAGCGAGCCGGCCGCCTCCCAGAGCTCCCTCACCCGCTCGACCGAGGCCGGGTCGGCATCCTCGAGCGGCGTCAGGATGCAGCGGCGCTGCTGGAAGAGCGAGGCGAACGCGGCATCGGGGCCTGAATGCTCGGTGCCGGCGACCGGGTGGCCAGGGACGAAATGCTGCGGCGCCGGCAGATGCGGGCGGACATCCTGGACGATCTGCGCCTTGACCGAGCCGACATCGGTGACGATGGCCTCGGGCCCGAGGCTGCCGCCGATCGCCGCCGCGAGTGCGCCCATGCTGCCGGGCGGCGTGCCCAGCACCACGAGATCGGCACCCCGCACCGCCGCTGCCGCGTCGGTGGTGGCCGCGTTGCAGAGGCCGATCTCGAGGGCGCGATCCAGCGTCTCCTGGCGCCGGGACGCCGCCACGATCTCGCCGGCCAGCCCCTCCTTCTGCAACACCCGGGCGAGCGAGCCGTTGATGAGCCCGATGCCGATCAGCGCCACGCGCGAGAAGGGCTTCATCCGGGATCCCTCCCGAGAAACCGCCCGAGCCCGAGAAACCGCCCGAGCGAGGCGACCAGCGCCCGGTTCTCGGCTTCGCGCCCGATGGTGATCCGCAGGCAGCGCGGCAGGCCGTAGGCCGCCATCTGGCGCGGGATCAGGCCGTCCGCCTCGAGATGGGCATTGGCGGCCACGGCATCGCGGCCGCGCTCGGCCGGGAACTCGACGAGCAGGAAATTGCCGACGCTCGGATGGACGAGGAGACCGAGCCCCTCGAGCTCGCCCTTGAGCCAGGGCAGCCAGGTCGCGTTGTGCGCCCGCGCCCGCTGCTCGTGGGCGACGTCCTCGAGCGCGGCGATCCCCGCCTCTTGCGCCGGCAGCGCCACGTTGAAGGGGCCGCGCAGCCGGTTGATCACGTCGACCACGGCGGGCGGGCCATAGAGCCAGCCGAGGCGCAGCGCCGCGAGCCCGTAGAGCTTGGAGAAGGTCCGGGTCATGACGACGTTGGGCTCGCTCATGGCGAGCTCCTGGCCGCTGTCGTAGTCCGGGGCCTCGACGAACTCGGCATAGGCTGCGTCGATGACGAGCAGCACGTCCGCCGGCAGGCCGGCATGCAGGCGGCGCAGCTCGTCGCCGGAGAGATAGCTGCCGGTCGGGTTGTTGGGATTGGCAATGAAGACGATGCGCGTGCGGCTGGTGAGCCGGGCGAGCAGGGCGTCGACATCGGCCCTGAGATCCCGCTCGGGCGCCGCCACCGGCGTGGCGCCGACGCCGAGCGCCGAGAGCCGGTACATGAGGAAGCCGTGCTCGGTGAAGAGCACCTCCTCGCCCGGCCCGGCATAGGCGCGGGTCAGGAGGGCAATCAGCTCGTCCGATCCGGCCCCGCAGACCAGCCGCGCCGGATCGAGGTTGTGGCGCCGGGCCAGGGCCGCGCGGAGCGCCTCGGAGCCACCCTCAGGGTAACGATGCAGCCGTTCGCCGGCCGCCCGGAAGGCCTCGACCGCGAGCGGGCTCGGCCCGATGGCGCTCTCATTGGCCGAGAGCTTGGCCGCCGGCCGGCCGCTGCCGGTCTCGGCCCTGCCGCCCTGGTAGGCCTGGATCTCGAGGATGCCGGGCCGCGGCCGCGGCGCTGTGCTTGCCATCACGCAAAAACCCGCGATTGGAGAAGGTAAGGTGGGGTGGATCCCAGCCGGTCAGGCGTCGCCGTCGGACGAATCCGCGATGCCGCCAAGGGGGCGTGGATAGCTGCCGAGCACATCGAGGCGCAAGAGCCTCTCCCGCAACGGCGCGAAGGCCTGGCCGAGGCCGGCCAGCACCGCGTCGCCCATGCCCGCCACCTCGGCGAGGAAGAAGGCGCTCTCCGGCTGCAGGTCCTGCAAGGCCACGAGCGAGACGAGATCGACACCACCCGCCGCGATCAGGTCGCGCAGCCGGGCCCGGCTGAGATCGAGGTCGGTCTCGATCGCGACCAGCGTCAGATCGGCGCCGGACGGCTCGGCGAGGAGGCCGCCCAGCACCAGGGCACCCGGCACGAGGTCGCCGGTCCCGGGCTCGCCGGTCTCCGGGTCGACGGGGCAGAACGGCAGGCGGCTGACCACGCGCAGCGGGCTGTCGATCAGGGTCGGCGTGACCCGCCGCCACCAGTAGCTGTCCTCGGTAGGCGCCGGCACGACCAGGAGCTCGGCCTCGCCGGTGGCGATCAGGCGAAAGCCCTGGTGCGCCGTCTCGACCAGGGTGAGCGGCGTCGTCGTGCCGAACTGGTCGCGGGCCAGGGTGGTCACGTGCGGCTGGGCCGGGTCGTCCAGCACGGCCACCTTGAAGGGGGTCTGCAGCCGCGTCGTGGTGGCGAGCAGCTCGCGCCACATCCGGGTGAGCGCGGCCGGCGGCAGGGCCGGGGCGGCGCGCGCCGTCAGCCGGCGGATGAGATCGGCCTCGCGCGCGGGGCGCAGCGCCAGGCCCGCGGCATTGGTCTTGACCTCGGCGATGCGCCGCACGACGGCGATGCGCTCCAGGAGGAGGTCGACCACGGCGTCGTCGAGACGGTCGATCTCGGCCCGAAGCCGGCTCAGTTCGTCTGGTGCAGGTTCGCCCAAGGGTCGTTTCTCGCAGGCTCGCGCTGGATATGGAGGCGCTCACTTACGCCGCGGCGTGCAGCGCGTAAAGCCACAGCCGAAGCCGACACCCTTGACAGTCGGTCCGTGCCGGCCAAGATGGCGGCCGTGGTGATTTGAGCTGACCGGCTTGCGGCCACGTTAAACAAGCAGCTAAAAGGTCGTGCTTGGCAGGTCTCCTGGCCGCGCGGTCCCGTTAGCCGCCGTTGACGTGGCGTTCCGGCGGTGTTCTGGAGACGTCTCGTGCCGATCAAGATTCCCAATGATCTGCCCGCCGCGGCAATGCTGGCGACCGAAGGGGTGCGCCTGATTGGCGAGAACGAGGCCCTGCGCCAGGACGTGCGGCCGCTGCAGATCGCCCTGCTCAACCTCATGCCGGAGAAGCCCAAGACCGAGACGCAGCTCGCCCGGCTGCTCGGCGCCACCGCGCTCCAGGTCGAGCTGACCCTGCTCACCACCTCCACCTACCGGCCGCAGAACGTCCCCCTCTCGCACCTGCAGAGCTTCTATCGCCAGTGGGACGAGGTGCAGGACCGGAAGTTCGA
>JAUILQ010000006.1 GCA_030433005.1 Alphaproteobacteria bacterium | reverse complement strand
ACAATCCGCTCCTTGAGTTCGGACGACCAGCGGCGGCGCCGCAGATCGCCGCTCAGAAGTTCCACCACTCCCGAAGTCACGTGACTGTCCTCGCTGCTATCCACGTCGCAAACCACGTGGCCAACAGCACAGGATCACCTACCGTCCCCGCAAGGCGGCCGAGACCGGACGGTTACTCTAGAAGGGCGGTCCAACATGTAGCTTGAGGTCTAGGTCAGAGTGGCACCCGCATCTTCCGGGTTGCAAGGCCAGACGCATAGCCACTCTAGCTGGACCGCGAGCGCCCCGCCTTGTGCGGGGCGTTTCGTGTTCTGACGCCCCCTTGCAGGCAGGGTCGTCAGGCGTTGGAATCGAGAAATCTGCTAGACGAGGCGCAACTGGCGCCAGGCGGCCACAGCCGGGCCTCGACCACCCCGCCGGCGCCTGTGTGTGGGCACGCTTTGGCCACATTCGGTGCGTATGTTCTCTAAAGTGGACCAGGGCTCGTGGCCGCTGGTATTGAGCCCGGCCGGGCCTGCAGGCCGGCGGGCCAGTGCAACTGCCTACGGCCGGAACGCGTCCGAGGCTGACGGGAGAGCGCACGCCATGGCGATCAGCGAGTCCGCGGGGGCGGGAAGGGCGGTGGCCCGGCACCGCGGCGGCGGACCGCTCGCGCTGCCGCCGCCGCTGCGCAAGGGGCTGGAGCGCAGCGCCGCCCGGCTGCTGCAGCCGGCCGGCCAAGCCCCGGTCGACTTCTCGGCGCCGCCCGGCGAGCCGGCGCTGACCCGTCCGGACTCGGTCTCCTGGCAGATCTTCCGCAACCCGGTCTCGCTGCTCATCGGCGGCATCGCGGCGGTGATCCTGGAGCTGGCGGAGCCGCGCGTGCGCGCGGCGATCTGGAACCAGAGCGATTTCCGGGCCGATCCGCTCGGTCGCCTGCAGCGCACCGGCTTGGCCGCGATGATCACGGTCTACGGGCCCCACAGCCGTGCCGAGGCGATGATCGGCCGGGTTCGCAGCCTGCACGAGCGCGTGCGCGGCAAGACGGCGGACGGCCGGGTCTACCGCGCGAGCGAGCCCGAACTGCTCGACTGGGTCCAGGCGACCGCTTCCTTCGGCTTCATCGAGGCCTACGAGCGCTACGTCCGGCGGCCGGCGCCGGCGCTGCGCGACCGGGCCTACGCCGAGGCCTTCGTGGCGGCGCGGCTGTTCGGCGCCATGGGCGCGCCGCGCAGCGACGGCGAGCGCCAGGCGCTCTTCGCGCGCATGCAGGGCGGCCTGGAGCGCTCCGGCAGCATTCCCGAGTTCCTGGACATCATGCGGCGCACGCCCGTGCTGCCCGGCGCTCTGCGGCCCCTGCAGCCCCTGCTGGTCGGGGCGGCGGTCGAAATCGTGCCGGCGCCGCTGCGCGAGCGCCTCGGCCTGGCGCGCGACGGCCTCGCCTTCTGGCAGCAGGGGCTGGTGCGCGGCGCCTCGCGCCTGGCCGATCGCCTGCTGATCGAGAGCCATCCCTCGGTCCAGGCCTGCCGGCGCCTGGGCCTGCCCGACGACTATCTGCTCGCCCGCTAGATCTCCTCGACCTCGAGGACGTAGTCGCCCTCGCCGAGGCGGTTGCCGATCATCGCGAGGATCCGCGGCTCGATGGCGGCTTCCTCGAAGAGATCGCAGCCGGCGAGCGCCTTGCGCAGGTCGACGTCGCGGCCGATGTAGTCGAGCAGCACGCGCGAGGCCGCCGGCTTGCGCCCGCGCCGCAGCGGCCCGCCGGTCTGCACGCCGATCAGGTGGTCGATGCGGCTGGAGTAGGAGGGGTAGAGCATGAGCTGAGTGATCGAGTGGCGCAGCAGCGTCTCGTACTCGACCACGTAGATCCGTTCGGCCAGCAGGAAGGCGGCGCCGCTGTACTTCGAGACGTCGCTGCGGCCGGCCGGGTCGCGCGTCACCTCCAGGTTCTTCCAGTAGCTGCGTCCCTCGTGCTCGTAGAGCCGCACGAGGGAGCGGATGACCTGGCCCGGATAGCCGAAGGAATAGAAGTAGCGGTAGTAGAAGCCGTGGTAGCGCTCCAGCGAGCCGCTCTCGGCGTAGAGCGCCTCGAGGTGGCGCAGCGGCTCGAGCAGCGAGCCGTTGTCGCGCGGCCGGCGCCGCAGCGAGACCAGCTCGGCGAAGCGGTCGGGATCGAGCAGCATCTCCGACTCGGTGACCCCGAAGAAGTCGCAGAGCCGCCGCATGTTGTGCCGCGACGGCCGCGCCGTGCCGCCCAGGTACTTGTTGAACTGCTGGCGGTTGAAGCCGAGCTTGCGGCAGACCTCGGCGATCGAGGGGTAGTAGCTGCACAGCTGCCCGAGATTGGCCGCGAAGGGATCGGCGGGGGACTGGCGGGCTCGGTTCATGGTGCATTACGCGCAGCGACGCCCTTCGGGTGTCAAGTCGCGAAGTCCCGCGAAATTGCCAGGCGGCCGCCGCGGCGCCTCTGATGGGACGGCGCCGGCGGCCCTCTGTTGCCGGCGGGCTCCGATGACGCGATCGAGGAACGAGGTCTGGCGATGAAGACGGTGCGCGAGCTGCCGCGGCGGGTGCGGGAACTGGAACATGTCGAGGTCCCGATGCCCGACGGCTGCCGTCTGGCGGCGCGCATCTGGCTGCCCGAGGACGCCGAGGCGCGCCCGGTGCCGGCGATCCTGGAGTACATCCCCTACCGCAAGAACGACGGCACCATGGCCCGGGATTCGGTCAGCCACCCCTACACCGCCGGCCACGGCTACGCCGTCGTCCGCCTGGACCTGCGCGGCAGCGGCGAGTCGGAGGGGCTGATGACCGACGAGTACACCGAGCAGGAGCTGCAGGACGGCGTCGACGCCATCGCCTGGATCGCCGCGCAGCCCTGGTGCAGCGGCTCGGTCGGCATGGTCGGCATCTCCTGGGGCGGCTTCAACGGCCTGCAGGTCGCGGCCCTGCAGCCGCCGGCGCTCAAGGCGGTGATCACGCTCTGCTCGACCGACGACCGCTACGCCGACGACGTGCACTTCATGGGCGGCTGCCAGCTGATCGACAACCTGTCCTGGGCCTCGGTGATGTTCGGCTACAACACCCTGCCGCCGGACCCGCGCCACCGCCCCGACGACTGGCGCGCGCTGTGGCTGCGGCGCCTTACCGAGAGCGGCCTCTGGCTGAAGAACTGGCTGGAGCACCAGAGCCGCGACGTCTTCTGGAAGCACGGCTCGATCTGCGAGGACTACGCCCGGGTCCAGGTGCCGGTCTTCGCGGTCAGCGGCTGGGCCGACGGCTACTGCCGCACCGTGTTCCGCCTGATGGAGAAGCTCGAGGGCCCGCGCCTCGGCCTGGTCGGTCCCTGGGCCCACAAGTACCCGCACGTCGCCAAGCCCGGCCCGGCGATCGGCTTCCTCCAGGAATCGCTGCGCTGGTGGGACAGGTGGCTGAAGGGCGAGGAGACCGGGATCATGGAGGAGCCGCGGCTGCGCCTGTTCCTGCAGCATGCCGCCGAGCCGGCCGGCTGGTACGCCGAGCGCGCCGGCGAGTGGATCGCCGAGCCGGCCTGGCCCTCGCCGAACGTCGAGCGCCGCCGGCTGCGCCTCTCCGCCGACGGTCATCTGTCCGAGTCTGGGGACGTCGCCGAGGAGGGCAGGCTCTCGATCCGCTCGCCGCTGACGGTCGGCATGGCCGGCGGCAAGTGGTGCTCCTACGCCGGGCCGGGCGACCAGCCGGTCGACCAGCGCCGCGACGACGCCGGCAGCCTGGTCTTCGAGACCGCGCCGCTGGAGGCGCCGCTCGACATCGCCGGCGACGCCAACCTGGAGCTGGCGGTCAGCGCCGACCGACCGGTCGCCCAGGTCGCCGTCCGGCTGGTCGATGTCGCCCCCGACGGCAAGGCGACGCGGGTCAGCTACGGCCTGCTCAACCTGACCCACCGCGACGGCCACGAGACGCCGCAGCCGCTCGAGCCGGGCCGGACCTACCGCGTGCGCGTGCCCTTCAAGCACGTGGCGCAGCGCTTCGAGGCCGGCCACCGCCTGCGCCTGTCGATCTCCAGCAGCTACTTCCCGATCGCCTGGCCGGCGCCCGAGCCGGTGACCCTGACGGTCTCGCTGGCCGGGACCGCGCTCGAGCTGCCGGTGCGCTCGGCCCCGGCCGGCGAGCGCGCCCCGGGCTTCGAGGCGCCGGAGGGGTCGCCGCCGCAGGCCCGCGAGCAGATCGCCGAGCCCGAGGCCTACTGGCGGGTCGTCGAGGACTGCGCGACCGGCGTCGCCAGCCTCGAGCTGGCCGAGGGCGGCGGCACCTTCCGCATCCTCGACAACGACCTGACGATCACCGACCAGACCTACGAGCGCTACAGCGTGGCCGGCGACGATCCGGCCAGTGCCAGCGGCTGGACGCGCTCCGACCACGCCATGAGCCGCGGCGATTGGCGCGTTCGCTCGGTCACCGAGACGCGCCTCACCTGCGACCGCGCCGACTTCGTGGTCGAGGCCAGGCTGCGCGCCTGGGAAGGCGACGAGCTGGTCGTCGAGCGCCACTGGAGCGAACGGATCCCGCGCCTGCTGGCCTGACCGAGCAGATCTTTCGCGAAGTGACGCGCTTTCCGCGTCGTTTCGAAGTGGGTGCGAAATTGCGAGGGGCGGCGGCGATCCCCTCTAATGACGGCAAGACAACGAAGGGACCGCCGGTGCCGCCCGGCGGCCGAACAAGGAGGCAGAACCGTGAGCAGTGAGCAACAGAACCAGCCCGTGACCGGCCGGCTCGGCGCCCTGGGCCGCCGCACCTTCCTCAAGGCCGGCGCCACCGCCGGCGTGGTCGCCGCGACCCTGCCGATCTCGCAGGCGATCTGGGCGCAGAGCGGCAAGGTGCTGCGCGCCCGCGCCTACGCCGACCTCGACGCGCTCGATCCGGGCTTCTACCAGAACGCCTACAACGTCGACGTCATGAACTGCATCTACTCGAAGCTGGTCCGCTACAAGTCCGGCCGCGAGTGGGACTGGGAGCTCGAGGCGGCCGAGGAGATCGAGCAGGTCGACCCGACGCACATCCGCTTCAAGCTGCGCCCGGGCATCATGTTCACCGGCGGCTACGGCGAGATGACCGCGGAGGACGTCAAGTTCTCCTTCGAGCGCGTCATCGAGCACGACTCGCCGATCAAGGGCGACTGGGGCCCGCTCGACCACGTCGAGGTCACCGACAAGTACAGCGGCGTCATCGTCCTCAAGGAGCCGTTCCAGCCGCTGTGGAGCATCACCCTGCCCTACGGTGCCGGGCACATCGTCTCCAAGAAGGCCGTGACCGAGGCGGTCGCCGACGGCGGCAGCTTCGGCATGGAGCCGCCGGCCTTCTCCGGGCCCTACGTGCTGAAGGAGTGGAAGCCCGACCAGTACGTGCATCTGACCCGCAATCCCGAGTGGACCGGGCCGGAGCCGGGCTTCGACGAGATCCGCATCATCCCGATGGACGACGACAAGACCGCCGAGATCGCCTACGAGGCCGGCGACATCGACTACACCGGAATCAGCCTGGCCTCGCTCGACCAGTACAAGAACGACCTGCCGGACGAGACGGCGCTCGAGGAGTATCCCTCGCTCTACTACGTCTGGCTGGGCCAGAACCTGGACAATCCGGAGCTGCAGGATCCCAACCTGCGCAAGGCGATCCAGTGGGCGATCAACGTCCCGCAGGTGCTGGACGCCGCCTACTTCGGCCAGGCGCAGCCCTCGACCGGCATCATCGCGCCGGGCCTGGTCGGCCACCGCGAGGCGTCGCTGATCCCGCCGGAAGGCGATCCGGAGAAGGCCCGGGAGTTCCTCAAGCAGGCCGGCGCCGAGGGCAAGAGGTTGACCCTGGAGACGCTCAACGCCTCGACCTGGAAGACGATCGCCGAGGTGATCCAGGCCCAGCTCGCGCAGATCGGCCTCGACGTCCAGATCAACGTCCAGGACTCGGGCTCCTTCTGGACCATGGGGATGGAGAGCGAGGGCGAGCGCTGGAAGGAGATCCAGCTGATCGTCAACCGCTTCTCGATGGTGCCGGACCCCTACTACGCGACCGAGTGGTTCACCTGCGAGCAGGTCGGCATCTGGAACTGGGAGCGCTTCTGCAGCGAGGAGTTCGACCGCCTGCACGCCGAGGCGGTCACCGTTACCGACTCCGCGAAGCGCGCCGCGATGTACCACCGCATGCAGGACCTCATGGAGGAGAGCGGCGCCTACCGCTTCCTGACCCACGAGGGCTCGCCGGTGATGTGGCGCGAGACGGTCGTCGAGCCGTCCCACCGGCCCGACGGGCGGCCGCTCTACCGGCACTTCAAGCCGGTCTGAGCCGGGGCACGTCGGACGGTCATCTGGACGGGACCCGGGCGCGGTGTGGATCTATTTCGGTAGGCGGCTGATCCTTGCGATCCTCGTGGTCGTGATCGCGGTCACGCTGCTCAACGCGATGCTCCACCTCGTGCCCGGCGACCCGGCCGTGATGATCCTGGGGCCGCGCGCGACGCCGGAGCTGATCGAGGCCTTCCGCGTGCGCATGGGCCTCGACCAGCCGTTCCACGTGCAGATGGCCACCTTCTTCTGGCGGCTGCTGCAGGGCGACATGGGGACCGACGTCTTCACCGGGCGCTCGGTCGCCGCCATCGTCCTGGAGCAGCTACCCTTCACGCTGACGCTGATCGCCGTCTCGATCCTCTGGGCCGCGGCGCTCGGCATCCCGCTCGGCTGCTTCTCGGCAATCCGCCGCAACAGCCTGCTCGACAAGGTGACCGGCCTGCTGTCGGTCAGCGTGATCTCGATCCCGGCCTTCGTGATGGCGCTCTACGCGCTGCTGATCTTCGCCGTCGAGCTGAAGTGGCTGCCGGCGATCGGCGCCGGCGAGGGCTTCCTCGACTCGCTGGAGCACCTGATCCTGCCGGCCTTCACCGTCGGCGTGTCCTGGGTCGGCTACATGGCGCGCATCGTGCGCGCCTCGATGCTCGAGGTGCTCGGCGAGACCCACGTGCGCATGGCCCGCGCCTTCGGCCTGACCGAGCGCAGGATCGTCTTCGGCTACGCCCTGCCGATCGCCATCCTGCCGACCGTCACGCTGCTCGGCGTCGGCGTCGCCTACCTGGTCTCGGCGGCTGTCTTCGCCGAGGTGATCTTCGCCCGGCCCGGGGTCGGCGCGCTGATCGTCGAGGCGGTCGACTCGCGCAACTACCCGATCGTGCTCGGCTGTGTGCTGGTCACCACGGCGCTCTTCGTGCTCGCCACCCTGGTCTCGGACCTGGTCAATGCGCTGCTCGACCCGCGCGCCCGGGAGAGCCTCTAGATGGCCGAGGTCCCCGCCGCCGGTCGGCGCTTCCGCGAGACGGCGCTCGGCCAGCATCTCGGCCAGCTGCTGCGCGACCAGCTCGGCCTGCTCGGCCTGGTGCTGGTGCTGCTGGTCGTGCTCTCGGCGCTGTTCGCCGGCTGGATCGCGCCCTACGACCCGCTGAAGATCTACGCGGGGCCGCGGCTGGCGCCGCCGTCCTGGGAGCACTGGTTCGGCACCGACCACCTGGGCCGCGACATCCTCTCGCGGGTCATCGCCGGCGGCCAGGTCGCCCTGCAGGTCGCCGCCGCGACGATCGCCGCGGCGCTGACCCTCGGCATCGCGCTCGGCCTGCTCGCCGGCTACGGGCCCGAGTGGCTCGACAACCTGCTGCTGCTGCTGTTCGACGCCGTGCGCTCCTTCCCGGTGATCATCTTCGCGCTCGCCGTGGTGACGCTGCTCGGCCCCAGCCTCTACACCGTCATCCTGGTGGTGACGATCTCCTCGGTGCCGATCTACGCGCGCATCGTGCGCACCCAGACCCAGGCGATGAAGCACAACGAGTTCATCCTGGCCGAGCGCGCGATGGGGGCCGGCCCGCTGCGCATCCTCGGGGTCCACATCCTGCCCAACGTGGTCGGGCCGCTGCTCATCCTGGCCTCGATGGACGTGCCGCTGGTGATCGCCGTCGAGGCCGGGCTCAGCTTCCTCGGCATGGGCGTGCGGCCGCCGACCCCGAGCTGGGGCACGATCCTCAACGACGGCTACAACTACATCCGCAACTCGCCCTGGCCGGTGATCGCCGGCGGCATCCCGATCGTCGTCGTGACCCTCGGATTCACCTTCCTCGGCGAGGCCCTGCGCGACATCTTCGATCCCAAGCTGCGGAAGGACCTGTGATGGCCGGCGCCGCGTCGCCCCCGGAGTCCGCGGCCGAGGGCAGCGTCCTCGAGGTCAGCGGCCTGTCGCTCGACTTCGGCAGCCCGCGCGGGCGCATCCATGCCCTACGCAACGTCAGCCTGTCGGTGCCGCGCGGGCGCATCGTCGGCGTCGTCGGCGAGAGCGGCTGCGGCAAGTCCTCGCTCGCCTACGCCATCATGGGCCTGCTCGCGGCCAACGGCGAGGTCACCGACGGCCGCCTGCTCTTCGAGGGCCGCGACCTGCTGAAGCTCGATCAGCGCGAGCTCCGGGCGATCCGCGGCCAGCGCCTGTCGATGGTCTTCCAGGACCCGATGACCGCGCTCAACCCGGTGCGCCGGATCGGCGAGCTGATGACCGACATCCAGTACCGCAGCGGCCGCTCGCCGGCCGAGATGCGCAGGCGCGCCACCGAGATGCTGGAGCGCGTCGGGATTCCGGACGCCGAGAGCCGCCTCGCGGCCTACCCGCATCATTTCTCGGGCGGCATGCGCCAGCGCATCTGCATCGCCATGGCGCTGCTGGTCGAGCCGGCCCTGCTGATCGCCGACGAGCCGACGACGGCGCTCGACGCCACGCTCGAGGTGCAGATCGTGCACCTGCTGAAGAACCTCCAGCGCGAGCTCGGCTGCTCTGTGCTGTTCGTCTCGCACCACCTGGGCACGGTCGCCGAGCTGTGCGACGACGTCGTCGTCATGTACGCCGGCGAGGTCGTCGAGAGCGGCCCGGTGCGCGAGATCTTCCACCGCCCCTCGCACCCCTACACCCAGGCGCTGTTCGCCTGCGATCCCGGCCGCATCAAGCAGGCGACCCGCAACCTGCCGACGATTCCCGGCGAGCTGCCCGACCTGGTCGAGCCGCCGTCCGGCTGCATCTTCAAGGACCGCTGCCCGGAGCGCTTCGAGCCCTGCGACCGGCTCAAGCCGCCGGCCTATGCGGCCGGCGAGGGGCACCGCGCGGCCTGCCACCTGCTGTCGCCCTGCCGGCCGCTCGGCAGCGGCCCGGCGGGAGAGGGCGCCCGATGACCGCGCTCCTGGAGATCGAGAATCTGCGGGTGCGCTTCCCGACGATGGGCCCGCTGCGGGCCCGGCTGACCGGCGTGGCCGACCCCTGGATCGACGCCGTCTGCGGCGTCTCGCTCTCGATCGCCGAGGGCGAGACGCTCGGCCTGGTCGGCGAGTCGGGCTCGGGCAAGTCGACCCTGGCGCGTGCCGTCATGGGACTGGTGCCGGTCGCCGAGGGCCAGGTCCGGGTCGAGGGTCGGCGCATCGACGGCCTGGGGGGGCAGGCGCTGGCGCCCTTCCGGCGGCGCATGGCGATGATGTTCCAGGACCCGGTCGGCTCGCTGTCGCCGCGGCTGACCGTGCGCTCGCTGGTCGCCGAACCCTTCCGCATCCACGGTGTCAGGGACCGCGATCTCGACGCCGAGGTGCGCCGGCTGCTCGGCCTCGTCGGCCTGGGGCCCGACTTCGCCCAGCGCTTCCCGCACCAGCTGTCCGGCGGCCAGGCGCGGCGCGTCGGCGTGGCGCGCGCGCTCGCGCTCGATCCCAAGCTGATCATCGCCGACGAGCCGACCGCGGGTCTCGACGTCTCGGTGCAGGGCGAGATCCTCAACCTGCTGGCGCGCCTGCAGGGCGAGATCGGCGTCGCGATCCTGATCATCACCCACAACCTCAACGTCGTGCGCCACGTCACCGACCGCATGGCGATCATGTACCTGGGGCGCTTCGTCGAGCAGGGGGCGACCGGGCAGGTCTTCGAGCGGCCGCATCACCCCTACACCGAGGCGCTGCTCTCCGCGAACCCGGAGCCCGACCCCGACGCCGTGCTGAACCGCGTCGAGATCAAGGGCGAGGTGCCGAGCCTGCTGCGCCGCCCGGCAGGCTGCGAATTCCACACCCGCTGCCTCTATGCCCGGGAGCGCTGCAGCAGCGAGGCGCCGGCCGTCAGCAGCGCCGGCGGCGCCCACCGCTACACCTGCCACTTCCCGCTTGGCGAGAACGGCTGAGGGCGAGGGGCTGTATTTTTACGGGTGTGTGATCCGGACGCAGAAATAGTTTCAGGCTGGCGCGTATTCTCTGTATCGAGCGGTATTCGGGGGTGTTTGCCGAAATATTATCGCGCTGCGCAACGGGTGGAAACTTGGCGTTAAGACTCCCGGTGTTGTGATCGTTCGTAGGCAGGTGACTCGCAGGCCTGTCGCTCGACCACCAGCACAGAGAGAACGCCCATGCCCGGGATTGCCAGGACCATCCGCGGCGGCACCGTCTTCGTCGTCGGTGCCATGATCGCCTGCACCGCCGCGCTGCTCGGCCTCTGGTTCCTCTACCAGCAGGCCCAGGCCGACCTGCAGGAGGCCTTCGAAAAGCGCTACGATTCCTACCTTCTGGCCGACGAGCTGCGCCAGAGCTCGGACGACCTGACAAACCTGGCGCGCAGCTACGTCTCGACCGGCGACGAGACGTTCGCCGGGATGTACTGGGACGTGCTGGCGATCCGCAACGGCGAGAAGCCGCGTCCCGAGGGCTACAACCGCATCTACTGGGACTTCGTCGCCGCCTCCGGGCAGCCGCCGCGTCCCGGCACGCGGGCGGTCTCGCTCAACGCGCTGATGACCGCGGCCGGCTTCACCGAGCAGGAGTTCGCCAAGCTGGAGGCGGCGCAGCGCAACTCCGACGGCCTGGTCGCCCTCGAGACCGAGGCGATGCACGCCGTTCAGGGCAAGTTCAAGGGCGCCGACGGCAGCTACAGCGTGACCGGCGAGCCGGACCTGGACAAGGCGCGGGCGCTGATGTTCGGCGACGACTATTTCCGCTTCAAGGCGGAGATCATGAAGCCGATCGACGAGTTCTTCGTGCTGCTCGACCGCCGCACGGCCGCGGCGGTCGAGGCCGCGCAGCAGCGCGTCGCCACCGTCGCCTGGATCTTCAGCGGCACCCTGGCCGTGCTCGTCCTGCTCATCGCGGTCGCCGCGGTCGGCATGTTCCGCCGCGTGCTGGCGCCGCTCGGCCGCCTGCGCGGCGCGATGCTGTCGCTGGCCGACAACGACACCAGCCGGGAGATCCCCGAGACCTGGCGCGGCGACGAGGTCGGCGAGATGGCCGGCACCGTCCAGGTCTTCCGCCAGTCGATGGTCGAGAACGCGCGCTTGCAGGAGCAGCAGGCCGAGGCCGAGCAGCAGGCGACGCAGCGTGCCAAGGCTCTTCAGGAACTGACCGGGCGCTTCGAGGAAGCCGTCGGCGGCGTGTTGAGCGGTGTCAACCAGGCGAGCACGACCCTCAACGGCACGGCCGATTCCATGTCCGCGCAGGCCGAGGAAACCCGCGAACGGGCGAGCGGCGCCGCCTCGGCGGCGACCCAGGCCTCCTCGAACGTGCAGACCGTGGCGACCGCGGCCGAGGAGCTGTCCGGCTCGATCCAGGAGATCGCCCGCCAGGTCCAGCAGTCCTCGAGCATGTCGGAGCAGGCGGTCGGCCAGGCCGGCGACACGCGCCAGACGGTGCAGCAGCTGGCTCAGGCCGCCGAGCGCATCGGCCAGGTCGTCAACCTGATCTCCGACATCGCCGAGCAGACCAACCTGCTGGCGCTCAACGCGACGATCGAGGCGGCGCGCGCCGGCGAGGCCGGCAAGGGCTTCGCCGTCGTCGCTTCCGAGGTCAAGTCGCTGGCGACCCAGACCGCCAAGGCGACCGAGGAGATCGCCCAGCAGATCGGCGAGATCCAGAACGCGACCGGCGGCGCCGTCGGCGCGATCGAGGAGATCGCCAAGACGGTCGAGGGGCTCAACGGCATCGCCGGCTCGATCGCCGCGGCCGTCGAGGAGCAGACCGTGGCGACCGACGAGATCGCCCGCAACGTCCAGGAAACCGCCAGCGGCACGCAGCAGGTCAGCGAGGCCCTCGACGGCCTGAACCGCGGCGCCGACGCCAACAGCGCGGCGGCGGGGCAGGTGCTGGAAGCGGTGCGCGACCTCAGCGGTCACACCAAGACGCTGCAGTCCGCCGTTACCCGCTTCCTCGGCGAGATGAAGGCGGCCTGACGCCGCCGGCGACAGCCCGCGAGCCGAACGGGGCCGGGAGCGCGAACGCCGCCTCCCGGCCCCCTCCTGTGTCGGGCGAGGGCCGACGGGCGGCGGCCGCCGCTATCCGCTACTCGACGAGCTGCCCGCTCTCCTCGACCAGGCGGGCCGAGGCCTCGGCAGCTCCGGCGGTGCCGCCGGCCAGCCGGTCGCCGGTGTCGCGCACGGCGCCGCCCGCCAGCCGGGCCAGCCGCTCGCCCTCCTCGGCGTAGTCCTGGAAGGCGGTGTCCAGCCACTTCTGCTGGACCGACAGCAGGTCGCCGAACGACTGGCAGCCGGCGAGCGCCAGCGGCAGGCGCAGGTCCTCCTCCCAGCGCCGCGCCGTGAAGCGAAGCATCTCCTCCTGCACGGCGAAACCGGTGCGGGCACAGCTCTGCGCCGCCTCTGCGAGTCCCTCGGCCATGAAGAACTCGAAGCCGGGGGTTGGGACGGCGGTCTCGGAAAGGCCGCCACCGTCGGTCTTGCGGGGCTGTTGCTTGGCCATGCGATCCTCCTTCAGATGGTCCGGACCGGCGCCCTGGCGCGCCGGTCCCGCTGCGGGCTGCCGCGGCCGCCGCGGCGGCCTGCCCGGTCGATGTTCGTAGGCTAGCAGAACCCTGTGACGGGCGTTTGATCTGCCTCAACCTTCCGTCGGTGGTCGGGAGGCGGCGATAAGCAACCGATGCGGGCGCCAGGCAGCGGTCGCCGCAAGCGGGCGCCGGGGCCCGCCGGTTCTCGCCGCGGTCCTCGCCTCCGGTTGTCGACCCGGGCCTCGCCCGGGGCCCGCCGCGTGGAACAACGACGGGCGGGTCGCAGTTTCATCCCCCTAGAGACTTCCGATCCACCGAAGCGAAGAGGAGGTGCCCCATGTCCGGCATCGCCGACAGCATCAAGGGTAAGATCAAGGAGGTCGCCGGTAAGGTCGGCGGCGACAAGCGCACCGAGAGCGAAGGCCAGACCGACCAGGTCAAGGCCAAGGCCAAGCAGGCCGCCGACGAGGTCTCCGAGCGCGCCAAGGGCGTCGCCGATTCCCTCGAGGAGGAGACGCAGAACAAGCCGGGCGGCACCGCCGGGGGCGGCTCGCCCGCCGCCGGCTCCAAGCCCGGCTCGACCGGCGGCGGCAGCGCCTGAGGCTCCGACGCCGCGCGGTCGGTCCGTCGAGGTCCGTTCTCCAGGGCCTCGTCGGAAGCCGGAGCGGATCAGGCCGAATCGGCGAGCGCCGATGCCTCCGCCTCCAGCGGGCGTAGGCGCCAGGCTGGCAAGGTGACCAGAACGGTGGTTCCCTGCGTCTGGCTGCTGCGCAGGCTGAGGCTGCCGCCGTGCAGCTCCGCCAGCGCCTTCGCCAGAGGCAGGCCCAGGCCGGTGCCCTCGTGCGGCCGCGCGAGCCAGCCGTCGGTGCGGCTGCCGTCGCCGCCCTGACCGAAGGGCTGGAGAACGGCGTCGAGCTGCTCTTCCGCGATCCCGCAGCCGTCGTCCGCGACCACGATCTCGACCGCGCCGTCGGCGCGCCGACCCGCGGTTACCTCGACGTGGCCGCCGGGCGGCGTGAACTTGACGGCGTTCGACAGCAGCTTGAGCAGGATCTGCCGCAGGCCGCGGGGGTCGACCAGCACGGACAGAGGCGCCGGAGGGGGCTGCAGGGCGAGCGACAGGCCGCGCGCTTCGGCCTGCGCCCGGACCTGGCGGACGCTCGCGCCCAGCGCCTCGCCAAGCTCGACCTCCTGTTCGTCGAGCTGGAGGCGTCCGCCGTCTATGCGCGCCATGTCGAGCAGGTCGTTGACCATCCCCAGCAGCTGGCGGCCGCCGGCCGCGATCTCCTCCAGATAGTCGGCCCGGCGCGCCGGCTCCAGCACGGCATCGCGGCCGAGCACCTCGGCGAAGCCGATGATCGCGCTGAGCGGGGTGCGCAGCTCGTGGCTCATGGTCGCGAGGAAGCGGGCCTTCGCCCGGTTGGCGGCCTCGGCCTCCTCGGTGCGCGTCGCCAGCTCGGCGGTGCGCTCGGCGACCCTTTCCTCCAGGTCCGCGTTCAGCCGGCGCAGCGCCTGCCGGGATTCCTCGAGCTGGCGGTTGACCGCGCGCAGGGCGTTCTCGCGCTCGACATCGCGCTGCTGCAGCTCGTTGAAGGCCTCGATGACCCGGCCGAGCTCGTCGCGTCCGCCGCCCCGGATGCGGCGCCGGCGGCCGGTCGCCGTGGCCTCCTCGATGGCCGCCAGCAGCAGCCGCAGCGGCCGCCCGACGATGAAGCGGAAGCCGAGCGCCGAGGTCGCCAGCGCGATGACGAAGGCGAGGGCGATCACCGAGAGCGCCAGGTTGCGCTCGACCGCCGCGGCCTCGCGCAGCTCGGCGTCGCTGAAGCGCAGCAGCAGCCGGTAGCGGCCGCTCTCGCCGACCGGCAGCGACAGGCTCTCGCCTTGCTCGCCGAAGCGGCAGCCGATCCGCGGCGGCAGCGCCGCGACCGGCGCGTCTTGCGCCGGCGTGCCGTCGAGCGGGCGCAGCTCGGCGCAGACCAGGGCGCGGTCGGCCGCCAGCGACGACAGCAGATCCTGGGCGAGCCCCGGCACGGCTGCCGCGTCGTGCCGCGCCAGGGCCGCCGCAACGCGCCCGGCGTGGTTGCCGAAGCGGGCGGCCAGGACGTCCTGGTCGACCTCGAGGCTGTAGTGGACGAGCAGGCCGATCCCCGGGATCGCCAGCGCCACGAACAGCGGCATCAGGATCAGCAGGAAGCGGGCGAGCAGGCCGCGCGGCCGACGGATCGGAAAGCTCATGGCGGCGGCCGGGCGGGAGTCTGTCGTCGATCGCTCGTTCGGAGGCCTTGCCGGCGGCGGTGCGCGCCGGGCGTCACTCGGCCGGCTTGACCTTGCCGGCCTGCATCATCGCGCGCACGACGTCGCGCTGGGCGATCGCCTCGTGGAAGACGACGAAGCCGTCGCCCTTGCGGGCCAGGTAGTAGTCCAGCTCGACCTTCTCGCCGGCCTGGTCCAGGAAGTCGAAGCAGAGGATGTAGTGCTCGCCCATGGTGAGGATCATGGGATGGGCGGCGACCGGCGCCAGGCTGTTCACCGCCTGGGCCTCGCGGTCGAAAAAGAGGTAGCCGCCTTCGACCGTCTGGCGGTCGACATGCTGCTGCATCGCCGCCTGCAGCGCGGTCTTCTCGCTCAGGCTGAGCGCCCGGGCCGGCGAGAGTGGGGCGAGCAGGGAAGCGCCGAGCACCAGGGTGGCCGCCAGCAGGGCGGGGCGCGAAACGATCCGGACGCGAGACATGCCGTCTTCCTCAAGCGATGATTGAGGCGGCACTATCGCGCCCGCCGGTTAAGGCCGGCTTAAGCGCGGCCCCGGGGCGGCGGCGCTCAGCGCCGGCAGGCGTTGCCCTCGGCGCGCCAGCCGGTGACCTGGCCGTCGACCAGGGTGAAGGTCGTCTTGCAGCGGCTGGTGAACAGGTGGCCCGGCGTGCCGCCGAAGGGCACGGTGTAGACGCGGTCGCCCTCGACGCGGGTGACGTAGCGCGGCGGCGTGCCCGGCATGTAGTTCTGGTGCTGCTCGTTCCAGGTCAGGTAGCGCGCGTCCTGGCCCTCGTAGACGCTGTCCGGCGGCCCCCAGGCCTGCACCAGCTCTCGCTCGCCGGCGCCGACCCACTGGCCGAGCATGGCCTCGTAGTTGGCCCGCGTCGTGCAGGCCGCGAGCAGCAGCAGGGCACAGAGCCCGATCAGGGCTTTCATGGCTTCACCTCGGCAGGTCGTACAGGCCTTGCAGTTTAAACGTCGCTGCCGCTCGTTTCCGTTCCCGTCCGCTGTTCGGGCGCGGCCCCGAGCTCGCCGGCGGCGAAGCGCAGGCAGTCCTCGAAGGCGCCGAGGTCCGCCAGGCGCCGCGCCGCCGGCACCTCGCGGCAGAACAGGCGGCCGGCCCGCCGCCACAGCGGTACCGAGATCATCAGGTTCTCGAAGTGGCCGAAGTCCTCGATCTCGTGGCCGTCGGCGTCGACGAGCCGGCCGGGGCCCGCCGCCGAACCGCTTCCCGAACCGTCCTCCGGCCCGCCGTCCGAGCCGGAGGCGCGCCGGCCGCCGTGGCTTGCGGCGACGCGCTCTGCGTGCAGGGCGGACACGTTGGCGTAGCCGAAGGCGGCCTTGCCGCGGGCCAGGGCGAAGCCGATCTCGAAGGCGGTGCCGGCGTCCAGGTTGGGGCCGCGGAACGGCGTCAGGTTGGCGATCACCGCGTCGGCCGCCTCGAGCATCGCCAGGTTGCCGTCGTAGATCCGCGCCGCCAGCTCGGCCGGCGCCAGGCCCGCCCCGTCGATCTCCTGGTCCAACGGATAGAGCCCCTCGAGGCCGAAGCGGGCGCAGAGCGCCTTCTTGCGCGCGCCGACCGCGCGCGCGTCGGCGAGGAAGACCTCCGGGCCGGCGAGGTAGACCTTCATTCCCGAGCTCCCGTCATCGCGCGCATCCGCAGGTTTCCACCCCGCGCCTCGACGCGCGGCGGCGGCAGTCTACAGGCCGGCGCAGGGAATCCGCAGCTGTCCTCGGGAAGCGGCCGGCCTCCCGCAAGGCGCAGGCGCGTCGGGCCGGTAGAAACGTCGGCGAGAGGGAGGAGTTGGCTGGGGGACCAGGATTCGAACCTGGACTAACGGAGTCAGAGTCCGCTGTTCTACCGTTAAACTATCCCCCAAGCCGGGGCCTCGCGAGCCTCGCGCGGCGGGCCGTGGCCCTCCGCGCGGCGGCGCCGGTGGCCGGGCGCCCGCAAGAGGACGGTTATGTAGTCCAGGCGGCCGGGCGAGTTCAACCCCTCCGTTGCGCGCGCCGCGTCTTCGCGGCGCCGGCCGCCGCGGCGCACCGCTCTGGCCAGACTCCCGGCGCTCGGTCTAGGCTGTCATTCGAGTGAAGCAAACAGGGACCGGCCTCGAGGGGCGCGCCGCCGCCGGGCGGCGTGCCGTCCGGGCGGACAGGGAACGCGACGCGCGGGCCGGCCCAGCAGTGCGGGAGGCCTGAACGGTGATGCGTCACGCTCCCCAGGGGGCAGGATCGGAGGCTGGCGAGGTCGCGGCGGAGAGCGGCGGCGGCGGCTTCGGCGAGCCGGCCGTCGCCGGGGGCGCCGACGGGCCGGCCGGCACTGCCCGGAGAGCCGAGCGGAGCGTCGACCGGCAAGCCGACCGGCAAGCCGGCAAGCGCGCCGGGGCGGGCGGGCGAACGGGCCACCGGCCGCTCTACGCGGCACTCGACCTCGGCACCAACAACTGCCGCCTGCTGATCGCCAAGCCGACCGCCGAGGGCTTCCGCGTCGTCGACGCCTTCTCGCGGATCGTGCGCCTCGGCGAGGGCCTCGGCAGCCGCGGCCAGCTCTCCGAAGCCGCCATGGCGCGCACGATCGAGGCCCTCAAGGTCTGCGCCGCCAAGATCGAGCGGCGCGACGTCCGGCGCGTCCGCGCGGTCGCCACCGAGGCCTGCCGGCGCGCCGGCAACTGCGGCGAGTTCCTGGCGCGCGTCGAGCGCGAGACCGGCCTGGTGCTGGAGATCATCGACGGCGTCGAGGAGGCGCGCCTGGCGCTGCTCGGCTGCGCGCCGCTGCTCGACCCCGAGGTCCCGCACGCCCTGATCTTCGACATCGGCGGCGGCTCGACCGAGATCTGCTGGTTCGAGGCCGATGCCGGCCGCCCCCTGCACCAGCGCACCGGCCGCGGCAACGGCGCCGCCCACGGGGCCAGCGACGGCTCGGGCGAGGGGCCTGGCGAGGGCCCGGGCGACGCCCTGCTGCGCGCTTGGCGCTCGCTGCCCTGCGGCGTCGTCACCCTGGCCGAGCAGCACGGCGGGCGGGAGGTCGACGGCGCGACCTACCGGGCCATGGTCGACGAGGTGCTGGCGCTGCTCGAGGACTTCGAGGCCGAGCACCGCCTGGGCGGCCTGATCCGCGAGCGCGCGATGCAGATGGTCGGCACCTCCGGCACGGTGACGACCCTGGCCGGCATCCACAAGCGGCTGCCGCGCTACGACCGCTCGGTGATCGACGGCTGCTTCCTCGACTTCGACACCGCCGGCGCGGTCACGGCCGAGCTGATGGCGCTCGACTACCGGGCCCGGGTCGCCCATCCCTGCATCGGCCCGGAGCGCGCCGACCTGGTGATCGCCGGCTGCGCGATCCTGGAGGCGATCTGCCGGACCTGGCCGGTCGGTCGGCTGCGCGTCGCCGACCGCGGCCTGCGCGAGGGCATCCTCTTCACCCTGATGCAGGCCGAGACGCCCGACCCGGGCGCCGGCCGGGCCGGCGACGGCGCCGGGGCCCGGGCATGAGCCAGCGCCGGGGCGGCTCCGGAAGCACGGGCGGCGGGAAGGGACGCGGCGGCGACCTGCGCTCGGCGGGCGGCCCTCGGCGCCTCAAGGAGCGGGTCAAGACCGCCAAGAAGCGCAGCGTCTCCTCGACCCGCTGGCTGCAGCGCCAGATCAACGACCCCTTCGTCGCCGAGGCCAAGGCCCGCGGCTTCCGCAGCCGCGCCGCCTTCAAGCTGCTGCAGCTCGACGAGAAGGTGCCGCTGCTGAAACCCGGCCAGCGCGTCGTCGACCTGGGGGCTGCGCCCGGCGGCTGGACCCAGATCGCCGTCGAGCGGGTCGGCCGCAAGGGCCGGGTGGTCGCGCTCGACATCCTGCCCATGGAGCCGCTGCCCGGCGCCGAGCTGCTGCAGCTCGACTTCCTGGAGGAGAGCGCGCCGGCGCGCCTGGAGCAACTGCTCGGCGGCCCGGCCGACCTCGTGCTCTCGGACATGGCGGCGCCGACCACCGGCCACCCGCAGACCGACCACCTGCGCATCGTCGCCCTGGCCGAGGCCGCGCTGGCCTTCGCCGTCGAGGTGCTGGCGCCGGGCGGCGCCTTCGTCTGCAAGGTCTTTCAGGGCGGCAGCGAGAAGAGCCTGCTCGACAGCCTGAAGGCCAACTTCGAGAAGGTCCGTCACATCAAGCCGGCGGCGAGCCGCGCCGAATCGGCCGAGACCTACGTCGTCGCCACCGGCTTCCGGGGCGCCGCGGCCAGCTGATCGGCCCTGCTGACCGGCACGGCCGATCGGCGCTGCCGCCGGGCTCTCTCTGCCCTGCGCATCGCGCGCAACATAGTTGCGTGTGGCGCCGTGGACTTGTGCTTGGCGCGGGACTCGACTCGGCTATACTCCGCCGCCATCTTCCAGGCCATCGATGGACGCGAGAGAGGACGGCATGCAGCTGAGGGAGGCCTATACCTTCGACGACGTACTGCTGGAGCCGGCCCGCTCGAGCGTGCTGCCCGCCAGCGCCGACGTCCGCACCCGGCTGACCCGCAGCATCGAGCTCGGCATCCCGATCATCTCCTCGGCCATGGACACCGTCACCGAGAGCCGCCTCGCCATCGCCATGGCCCAGGCCGGCGGCCTGGGCGTGATCCACAAGAACCTGGATCCCGACGAGCAGGCCGACGAGGTCCGCAAGGTCAAGAAGTTCGAGAGCGGCATGGTGGTCAACCCGGTGACCATCTATCCCGACGAGCCGCTCAAGAACGCCCTGGCGCTGATGGAGCTGCACCGGATCTCCGGCATTCCCTGCGTCGAGCGCAACTCGCGCAAGCTGGTCGGCATCCTGACCAACCGCGACGTGCGCTTCGCCGAGAACCCCGGCCAGCCGGTCCAGGAGCTGATGACCCGCGAGCGGCTGATCACCGTCAAGGAGGGCGTCGCCCGCGAGGAGGCCAAGCGCCTGCTGCACCAGCACCGCATCGAGAAGCTGCTGGTCGTCGACGAGGACTACCGCTGCGTCGGCCTGATCACCGTCAAGGACATCGAGAAGGCCCAGGCCCACCCGACCGCGGCCAAGGACGAGCAGGGCCGCCTGCGCGTCGCCGCCGCGACCGGCGTCGGCGAGCAGGGCCTGCGCCGCGCCGAGCGCCTGGCCGACGCCGAGGCCGACGTCATCGTCGTCGACACCGCGCACGGCCACTCGGTCGGCGTGCTCGACTCGATCTCCGCGGTCAAGCGCCTGTCCAACGAGCTGCAGGTGATCGCCGGCAACGTCGCCACGGCGGACGGCGCCAAGGCGCTGATCGACGCCGGCGCCGACGCCGTGAAGGTCGGCATCGGCCCGGGCTCGATCTGCACGACGCGGGTCGTCGCCGGCGTCGGGGTGCCGCAGCTGACCGCGCTGATGGACACGGTCGAGGTCTGCCGCAAGGCCGACGTTCCGGTCATCGCCGACGGCGGCATCAAGTTCTCCGGCGACCTCGCCAAGGCGATCGCCGCCGGCGCCGACGTCGCCATGATCGGCTCGCTGCTCGCCGGCACCGAGGAGAGCCCGGGCGAGGTCTTCCTCTACCAGGGCCGCAGCTACAAGGCCTACCGCGGCATGGGTTCGCTGGGCTCGATGGCGCGCGGCTCGGCCGACCGCTACTTCCAGCAGGAGGTCGCCGACAAGCTCAAGCTGGTCCCCGAGGGCGTCGAGGGCCAGGTCGCCTACAAGGGCTCGGTTTCGACCGTCCTGCACCAGCTGATCGGCGGCCTGAAGGCGGCCATGGGCTACACCGGCAACGCGACCATCGCCGAGATGCAGGACGGCTGCCGCTTCCTGAAGATCACCAACGCCGGCCTGCGCGAGAGCCACGTCCACGACGTCGTCGTGACCCGCGAGGCGCCGAACTACCGCAACAGCGGCTGAGCGGCGGGCCGCGGGCCCGAGGCCGGGCGGCCGTCCCTATGAGCGATACCTCCGACACGGACGAAACCGACAAGCCGCTCTACCGGGCGCTGGTCGTCGAGCGCGATCTCGCGAAGGCGCGGGCGCTGCTCGAGGCCGGTCACGACCCCGACGACGGCGAGAGCCTCTACCACGCCGCCGAGGGCCGCGACCTGGCGGCGCTCGAGCTGCTATGGGCGTTCGGTGTCGATCTCAATGCGGCCCCCGCGCTGCTGCGCAAGCTCGACTGGGAGGATCCCGCCGGCCTCGCCTGGCTGCTCGAGCGCGGCGCCGACCCCGAGAAGACCTTCGGCCTGCCCGACGGCGACACCGCGCTGCATCACGCAATCCGCCGCGGCCGCTCGGCCAAGGTCGTGACGCTGCTGCTCGACGCCGGCGCCGACCTCGAGGCGCCGCGCGGCGACGGCCTGTCGCCCTACCGCCACGCCCTGCGCGCCGGCCGGGCCGAGCTGACCGAGCTGCTGGCCCGGCGCGGCGCCGACCTCTCGGTCGTGACCCCGGCCGACGAGCTGCTCGGCGCCGCCGCCCGCGGCGACCGGCGGCTGGCCGCCGAGCTCGGGCGGCGCCATCCGCAAGCGCTCGGCGCGGCCCCGGCCGAGGCGCCGGCGGCCGCCTGCGAGGCCGCCTGGCACGGCCGCCTGCGCGCCCTGCTGGTGTTCCTGGAGCTCGGCTGGCCGCTGGAGGGCCGCGGCCAGCTCGGCGGCACGGCGCTGCACCAGGCGAGCTTCCGCGGCCATGCCGAGATCGTCCGCCTGCTGGCGGCCCGCGGCGCCCTGCTGGAGACGCGCTGCACGGCGCACGGGGCGACGCCGCTGGAGTGGTGCGGCGCCGGCTCGTTGCAGCGTGAGATGGGCGCCTTCGGCGGCGACCCCGAGGGGCATCCCGACGTCGCCCGCGCGCTGGTCGAGGCCGGGGCCCGGCTGCCCGACCGCATCGCCGCCAGCGAGCCGGTGCTGGCCGTGCTGCAGGCCGCCGCCGACGCGGGGCCGTGAGACACCCCATGACGGAGCTTCGGACATGACGCCGGCCGCGCGCATCCAGGCCGCCATCGAGCTGCTCGCCGCGATCCAGGCGACCGGCCGCCCCGCCGACCGGGTCGCCGCCGACTGGTTCAAGCAGCGGCGCTTCGTCGGCTCCAAGGACCGCCGCGCCATCGCCGAGCGGATCTGGGCGGTGCTGCGCGCGCGCGCCCGGCTCGACTGGTGGCTGCGCCGCACCGTCGCCGCCGGCGGCGAGGGCGCCGGCCTGGCGCGCCGCCGCCTGCTCGCCTGGCTGCTGCTCGGCGAGGGCCTGCCGACGGCCGCGCTCGAGCGGCTGTTCGACGGCGAGCGCTACGGACCCGCGCGGCTCGACCCCGGCGAGCGCCGGCTGGTCGAGGCCGTGGCGGATGCCGACGGCGAGGCCGACGCGACGCTCGACCATCCCGAGCAGCCGCCGGCGGTGGCCGCCGAGCTGCCGGACTGGCTCCACGCGCGCCTGGCCGCGGCGCTTGCCGACGCGCCGGGCACCGAGGCCGCCGCCGAACTGGCGGCGCTGCGCGAGGAGGCGCCGGTCGATCTGCGCGCCAACGTCCTGAAGGCGAGCCGGGAGGAGGTCCGCGAGCAGCTGGCGCGCGAGGCCATCGAGGCCGAGCCGGGGCGCTGGTCGCCCTGGGCGCTGCGCATCGACGGCCGCAAGCCGGTCGCCGCCAGCGCGCCCTTCCGCAACGGCGCGGTCGAGGTCCAGGACGAGGGCTCGCAGCTGGTCGCGCTGCTGAGCGACGCCCGGCCGGGCCAGCGCGTCTGCGACTTCTGCGCCGGCGCCGGCGGCAAGACCCTGGCGCTGGCCGCGGCCATGGAGAACAGGGGCCAGATCGTCGCCTGCGACGTGCGCGGCGGGCGTATCGATCGGGCCGCCCAGCGCCTCAGGCGCGCCGGCGTCGACACGGTGCGACGCCAGGTCCTGGAGAGCGAGCGCGACCCCTGGGTCAAGAAGCACAAGGCCGGCTTCGACCGCGTGCTGGTCGACGCGCCCTGCTCGGGCAGCGGCACCTTCCGGCGCAACCCCGAGGCCAAGTGGCGCCTCGCCGAGGCCGATCTCTCCGAGCTGACCGCCCTGCAGGCGCGCATCCTGGAGTCGGCCTGCCGCCTGGTGAAGCCGGGCGGACGCCTGGTCTACGCGACCTGCTCGCTGCTGCCCGAGGAGAACGAGGCCCAGGTCGAGCGCTTCCTCGCCGCCCGGCCCGAGTTCTCGCTGCTGCCGGTCGAAGGGGTGTGGGCGGAACAGGTCGAGGCCGGGCGCCTCGGCGGCGCACCGCCGGCGCCCGGGCCCTTCCTGCGCCTGCTGCCGGCGCGCGACGGCACCGACGGCTTCTTCCTGGCGATCCTCGAGCGCGCCGTCGCCGGCTGAGCCGCAGGCCCGCTTCCCCGGAGCCGGGAAGAGGGCGCAGGGCAGGGTCGCATTCGGGCGGCTGCAAAACCGTGCGTGTGCATTAGATTGGGAGTCATGGCCCTCGCCTTCGACATACGCGACGCGACCCCGCTCGACTCCGAAGCCATCGGGCGGATCCACGTCGAGACCTGGCAGGCGACCTATGCCGGCATGCTCGAGGCCGCCTATCTCTCGCGGCTCGACGCCGGCACCTGGGCGACGCGCTGGCGCGAGGCGATCGGCCGGTTGCGCGCCGGCAGCCCGCGGCTCGGCAAGGTGCTGGTCGCGACCGCGCCGGGCCAGGGGGCGGTCGGCTTCGGCTCCTGCGGCCGGGCGCGCAGCGAGACGCTGCCCTACGACGGCGAGATCGAGACGCTCTACATCCTGCCCGACTGGCAGGGCCAGGGCCTGGGCCGCGAGCTGCTGGTCGCGCTGTTCGAGGAGCTGGCCGCCGCCGGCTTCCTCTCGGCCCTGGTCTGGGTCGTCGCCTCGAACCCCAGCCGCTTCTTCTACGAGGCCATGGGCGGCGAGCGCCTTGCCGAGAAGAGCGAGCCCTTCGCCGGCCGCCCGGTCCCCCAGATCGCCTACGGCTGGGACGACATCAACGGCTGGCTGGCCGCCTGGCGGTGAAATCGGTTGTCGGTGCCGGCGCTCCCACGCGTGCATGGTTCGACAAGCTCACCATGAAGCGGACCCGGGATGGCACGAAGGTATCCGTCGCTTCATGGTGAGCTTGTCGAACCATGCACGCGTGACGGCGCCGGACCTGGGCGTCCCGCTCCGACCCGATGCGCCGCCAACCGGGAGGACCTCATGACCGCCGACTTCTCCGTGCGCCACGCCGACGAGCCCTTCGAGGAAGGCCTGCGCGGCTTCTTCGCCTACCGCGACCTCGGCATCCGCGAGGCGACCGGCGGGCGGGTCGGCGCCCACGTCATCCGGGCCAAGCCGGGCCACGGCGCCAATCCCGTCTGGCACCGCCACGACCTCGGCTTCCAGATGGTCTACGTGCTCAAGGGCTGGGTCGTCTTCGAGTACGAAGGCCAGGGCGAGGTGCGCCTGGAGGCCGGCTCCTGCGTGCACCAGCCGCCCGGCCTGCGCCACCGCGAGGTCGCCCACTCCGACGACCTGGAGATGCTGGAGATCACCACCCCGGCCGAGTTCGCCACCGAGGAGACCGAGGCGCCGGCGTGACGGCGGCGAGGTCCGCGCCCGCACCTCACCCTCCCACGGCCTGACGGCCGCGGGCCCCTCCCTCTCCCCTGAAGCGGAGAGGGGATAACAGCGCCCCCGTGAACCCTCTCCGCTCCGGGGAGAGGGTGCCGAGCGCGAGCGAGGCGGGTGAGGTGGCCGGCGCGTCCGCCCGCGCCGAACCCCGACAACCACGCCTTCTCCCCCTCCCGCGCGGTCCGGGAATCGGCTATCAAGCGCCATGACCGAGCACGTCCTGATCCTCGACTTCGGCTCGCAGGTGACCCAGCTGATCGCGCGTCGCGTGCGCGAGGCCGGGGTCTACTGCGAGATCTTCCCCTTCGACGCCGGCGAGGAGCGCATCCGCGCCTTCGACCCCAAGGCGGTGATCCTCTCGGGCGGGCCGGCCTCGCTGACCCTGGAGACCTCGCCGCGCGCGCCGCAGCTGGTCTTCGAGCTGGGCGTGCCCGTCCTCGGCATCTGCTACGGCCAGCAGGCCATGGCGGCCGGCCTGGGCGGCACCGTCGAGCCCTCGGACCACCAGGAGTTCGGCCGCGCCTTCCTTGAGATCCACGAGCCCTGCCGGCTCTACGAGGGGCTCTGGAGCCCGGGCGAGCGCCACCAGGTCTGGATGAGCCACGGCGACCGCGTCGAGGCGCTGCCCGAGGGCTTCAAGGTGGTCGCGACCAGCGAGGGCGCGCCCTTCGCGATCTTCGCCGACGAGGCGCGCGACTACTACGGCCTGATGTTCCATCCCGAGGTCGTGCACACGCCCGACGGCGCGAAGCTGCTGGAGAACTTCGTCAAGAAGGTCGCCGGCTGCTCGGGCGACTGGTCGATGGCCGCCTTCCGCGACCAGGCGATCGCCGCGATTCGCGCCAAGGTCGGCGACGGCAAGGTGATTTGCGGCCTGTCGGGCGGCGTCGACTCCTCGGTCGCCGCGGTGCTGATCCACGAGGCGGTCGGCGAGCAGCTGACCTGCATCTTCGTCGACCACGGCCTGCTGCGCCAGGGCGAGCGCGAGCAGGTCGAGCGCCTGTTCCGCGACCACTACAACATCCCCCTGGTGGTCAACGACGCCTCCGAGCTGTTCCTCGGCAAGCTGGCCGGCGTCGACGACCCCGAGCAGAAGCGCAAGATCATCGGCGCCACCTTCATCGACGTCTTCGAGGAAGAGGCGGCCAAGGTCGGCGGCGCCGACTTCCTGGCCCAGGGCACGCTCTATCCCGACGTCATCGAGAGCGTCTCCTTCGCCGGCGGGCCGTCGGTCACGATCAAGAGCCACCACAACGTCGGCGGCCTGCCCGAGCGCATGCGCATGCAGCTGGTCGAGCCCCTGCGCGAGCTCTTCAAGGACGAGGTCCGCGACCTCGGCCGCGAGCTCGGCCTGCCCGAGGCGCTGGTCGGCCGCCATCCCTTCCCGGGCCCGGGCCTGGCGATCCGCATCCCCGGGCCGGTGACGCCCGAGGCCTGCGCCATCCTGCGCAAGGCCGACGCGATCTACCTGGAGGAGATCCGCAAGGCCGGGCTCTACGACGCCATCTGGCAGGCCTTCGCCGTGCTGCTGCCGGTCAAGACCGTCGGCGTCATGGGCGACGCGCGCACCTACGACCACGTCCTGGCGCTGCGCGCCGTCACCTCGACCGACGGCATGACCGCCGACAGCTACCCCTTCGACCACGCCTTCCTCTCGGCCGTGGCGACGCGTATCGTCAACGAGGTGCGCGGCATCAACCGGGTGGTCTACGACGTGACCTCGAAGCCGCCGGGGACGATCGAGTGGGAGTGAGGCGGGCGGGAGCCGCCGTCACGCGGCCTCCGGCACCCTTGCCGTCACCTTGATCTCGAAGTCGAAGCCGGCCAGCCAGGTGACGCCGACGGCGGTCCAGGCGGGGTAGGGCGGCTGCGGAAAGACCGCGTTCTTGACCGCCAGGACCGTCTCGAGCTGGGCCTCGGGATCGGTGTGGAAGCTCGTGACCTCGAGGATGTCCTCCAGGCCGCAGCCGCCCGCCTCCAGCACCGCGCGCAGGTTGTCGAAGGCCAGCCGCACCTGGCGCTCGAAGTCGGGCTCGGGCGAGCCGTCGGGCCGGCTGCCGACCTGGCCCGAGACGAACAGCAGGTCGCCCGAGCGGACGGCGGCGGAATAGCCGTGGCGCTCGTAGAGCGCGTGGCGGCCGGCGGGGAAGACGGCTTCGCTGCGGGGCATGTCGGGGCCTTTCGCATTCGGCGGGACGGAGATCGGGCGGCCTTGGTGCGGGCCTCCCAATTCGGATACGCTGCGTATGTAACTGGTCGCATACGCGACGTATGTCAATCGGCGGGCGGCCTGTTTTGCGCAAGGAGGGGCGGGGTGGCGACGGGGCGGCGTGCCGAGAAGATGCGGGAAACGCGCGAGCGGCTGCTCGCGGCCGCGCGCCGGGCGTTCGCCGAGAAGGGCTTCGCCGGCGCCTCGATGGACGAGCTGACGGCGGAAGCCGGGCTGACCCGCGGCGCGCTCTATCACAACTTCGGCGACAAGAGCGGCCTGCTGGCCGCCGTGGTCGAGCGCCTCGACGGCGAGATGGCGGCCCGGGCCGAGGCGGCCGCGCGCCGGGCGGGCGGCGGCTGGGCCGGGCTGCTGGCCGAGGGCCGGGCCTACATCGAGACCGCGCTCGACCCGGAGATCCAGCGCATCGTCCTGCTCGACGGCCCCGCCGTGCTGGGCGACCCCTCGCGCTGGCCGAGCCAGAACCGCTGCCTCCAGGCGACCATGGCGGCCCTGGAGGCGCTGGCCGCCGAGGGCGCGATCAAGCCGGTCGACGTCGAGGCCGCCGCCCGGCTGCTCAACGGCGCGGCCCTCGACGCGGCGCTCTGGGTTGCCGCCAGCGACGACCCTCCGGCCGTTCTGGGCAAGGCCCTCCAGGCCTTCGAATGCCTGGCCTCCGGCCTCCTGGCGGAGGCCGCCTGACGGGACCCGGCGGCTCCCGGGCCCCGCCAGTCGAGCGGCTTCAGAGGCTCGTCCGCGTCGTCCGGAACGCGACCTCGAAGCCGCCGGGGACGATCGGGCGGAAGCGGGTCAGACCGAGGTGACCGGCTGCGGGTCGGCTCGCTTCACCGCGGTGCCGCGCACCGGCTGGAAGTCTTCGCTCGGCGCGCCGATCCGACGCCCGTGCTCGCGGATCGCCTCGGCATCCTCGGCCTCGTAGATGCACAGCGAGCCGACGCGGCCGTCGTCCTCGGTGACCGCGTAGCTGCGGATCCAGCGCAGCCGATCCTTCATGTCCTCGCCGACGCGCAGGGAGGCCTCGGTGGCTTCCCGGAGCTCGGCTTCGCTCGCCCAGACGCCGCGGCGGCGGATGATGTAGAGATCCATCGCGTCCTCCTCTGTCTCGAGTGCGATGCCCCGACAGTGGGGCGTGACCCGCCGTCGCGATAGGGGCGAAGCGGCCAGAGAGCGGGGACGAGCGTGCCATCGGCGGCCTCGCGGATGGAAAAGACGCGGCGGTTCCTCCACCCTGCGGCCAGGCGATGGGTAAGGGAGCATGGCGGCACAGGACGGCAGGCTCGAGGTCGCGATCATTCTGGTCAACGAGGGCTACGCCTCGACGGCGGTCGGTCCGCTGGAGGTCTTCGCCTCGGCCGGCGCCATGTGGAACGAGATGCAGGGGGCGCCGCCCGACCCGCTGTTCCGCGTCTCGACGGCGTCGATCGACGGCGGGCAGGTCGAGAGCGCCTACGGCCTGCGCATCGCGCCCGACTGCGCGCTCGCCGATCTCGGCCCCCTGGACCTCGTGCTGGTCTCGGCTTCGGGGCCGGTGCCCTCCGAATGGATGGCGCGCCATGCCGCCCTGCCGCCCTGGCTCGCCAGCCGCTACCGCGCGGGGACGCTCGTCGCCGGCGTCTGCTCCGGCGTCGCCTTCCTGGCCGAAGCCGGGCTCCTCGACGGGCGGCGGGCGACGACGCATTGGGGCGTCTCGGACAGCTTCCGGACCCGCTATCCGCGGGTCGACTGGCGCAGCGACCTGCTGATCACCGAGGATGCCGGGCTGTTCTGCGGCGGCGGGGTCAACGCCGCCTCGGACCTCAGCCTCTACCTCGTCGAGCGGCTCTGCGGCCATCGGGTCGCGCTCGAGGCCGCGCGCGCCCTGCTGCTCGGCATGCCGCGGATGGTTCAGTCCGGCTATGCGGTCCTGCCGCTCGCCCGGCCGCACGGGGACGACGGGGTGCGCAAGGCGGAGGACCACCTGAGCGCCCACTTCCGCCGCGATGTTCCCGTCGACGAACTCGCGGCCGTCGCCGGGATGAGCCGCCGCACCCTGGTGCGCCGCTTCAAGGAGGCCACGGGCTACCGGCCGGGCGGCTACGTCCAGATGCTGCGCATCGCCGCGGCGCGCTCGATGCTGGAGGACGGGGCGGCCTCGATCCAGCGGGTCGCCGTTGCCGTCGGATACGACGACGCCGCCTTCTTTCGGCGCCTCTTCAAGCGGCATTGCGGCATGACGCCGGCGGCCTATCGCGACCATTTCAGGCAACGTGGGCTGTAGCTGCGGCCGCCACGGGCCGCTGCCGGTCACGCGTCGCGCCTCGGTGGCACCGCCAGCACGTCGAGGCGCGCGTTCCTCAGCACCTCCTCCGCGACGCTGCCGAGAATCAGCCTGGCGAGCCCGCTCCGTCCACGGGTCCCGACGACGACCAGACCGGCCTCGTTGTCGGTCGCTGCCGCCAGGATCTCGTTCGCCGGGCCGGACACGTCGGGTCGTACGATGGCCTCGGCGAGATCGGCGGGGTAGGGCGCCATGAAGCCGGCGAGCTGGCGTTCCGCCTCCTGCCGTTCCCGGTCGAGGACCCGCTCGCGCTCGCTCGTCGAGACCGACTGCCCCATGGCCAGCCCGAGCAGCGGCACGTCGAAGACGTAGAGGATCGAGGCCGAGGCCTTGGGCGCGATGCCGAGCGCGGCGAAGGCCTCGACGGCGGCGCGCGAGCCGTCCGACAGGTCCGTGGTCAGCAGGACCTGGCGGTAGGCGCCGGCCGGCGGAGCGTTGGCCATCAGGACCGGACAGGAGACCGAGCGGATCGTGCGCTCGGCGGTCGTGCCGACGAAGGCGTCGCGCAGCAGCTGTCGCCGGTGGGGGCCGATGACCAGCAGGTCCGGCTCGCGGTCGCGCGTGGCCTGCACGATGCCGGCGAAGGGATCGGCGAGCACGACTTGGGTCTTGCAGCTCACGCCGTCCACGCCCCGCAGCGTGGCGGCCTGCTCGCCGAGCAGCCGCCCGGCGGCCTCGCGTTCGCTCTCGACGATGCGTTCTGGCTGGTCGTCGTCGACGACGTGGACCAGGTCCAGACCGGCGCCGACATGCCTCGCGAGCAGCGTCGCCCGGCGGAGCGCGCGATCCGAGCGCTCGGAGAAATCGGTGGCCACCATGATGGTCTTCATCGCGCCCCTCCTGCCGTTGCGCCCCGGGTGTCAGCCGAACACGGAGAAACTGCGCCCGCCTTGAGGAGAATCAACGAGCATCCCCTGCGCCTCGGTACCCTTGCGCCTTGATACCCTGCGTCGCGGAACCGATTTCCGGCAGGGACGGGCAAGGGGCATCCGCCGATGGCGAGCGATCGATCTCGGAGCGTCAGGAAGGCCGGCGGGCGCGGCCGCGGGGTGTCCGTATGGAGGCGCTGATCCACACGCCCTTCGCCGAAGTCGCGATCCTGCTCGTCATGGCGGCGTGCATCGGGCTGCTGGGTCTCCTGCTCAGGCAGCCGCTGATCGTCGGCTTCATCGCCGTCGGCCTGCTCGCCGGGCCGTCGGCGCTCGACGTGGTGCGATCCGACGAGCAGATCGACCTGCTCTCGGAGCTGGGCATCGCCGTGCTGCTGTTCCTCGTCGGCATCAAGCTCGACGTCAAGCTGATCCGGTCGCTCGGCCGGGTCGCGCTGATGACCGGCCTCGGCCAGGTGCTCTTCACCTCCGTGTTCGGCTACCTGATCGGCCTGGCGCTCGGCCTCGGGCATGTCACCAGTCTCTACGTCGCCGTGGCGCTCACCTTTTCCTCGACGATCATCATCGTGAAGCTGCTGTCCGACAAGCGCGAGATCGACTCGCTGCACGGCCAGATCGCGCTCGGCTTCCTGATCGTCCAGGACCTCGTGGTGGTGCTGGCCATGGTCGTGCTCTCGGCGATCGGCATCGGCGCGTCGGCCGGCGGCGAGGCCGGGCACGGCGGCGGCTCGGTGCTGTCGGTCATCGCCTCCGCCGTCGCCCTGGTCGCGCTGGTCGTCCTCTTCGTGCGCTACGTCGCCAGCCCGCTGACCGAGCGCCTGGCCCGCGCGCCGGAACTGCTGGTCATCTTCGCCATCGCGCAGGCCGCCCTGTTCGCCGCGATCGGCGACGCCGTCGGACTCGGCAAGGAGGTCGGCGGCCTGCTCGCAGGCGTCTCGCTCGCCTCGACGCCCTACCGCGAGACCATCGCGGCGCGTCTCGCGCCGCTGCGGGACTTCCTGCTGCTGTTCTTCTTCATCGCCCTCGGCGCGACGCTCGACCTGTCCCTGCTCGGCGCAAACGTAGCCGCCGCCGTGGTGTTCTCGCTGTTCGTGCTGATCGGCAATCCGCTGATCGTCCTGGCGATCATGGGTGCGCTCGGCTACCGCAAGCGGACCGGGTTCCTCGCCGGCCTCACGGTCGCTCAGATCAGCGAGTTCTCGCTGATCTTCGTGGCCATGGGGGTGTCGCTCGGCCATCTGGGCGAGGAGTCGCTCGGGCTGGTCACCCTGGTCGGCCTCGTGACGATCGCCGCCTCCACCTACATGATCACCTATTCGCATCGGCTCTACGCGGCCTTCGAGCCGCTGCTCGGCGTCTTCGAACGCCGCGGCACGCCGCGCGAGCCGAGCGACGCCGTGGCCCATCGGGACGGCGCGTATGCGGTGATCGTCTTCGGGCTCGGACGCTTCGGCACGGCGATCGGCCTGCGCCTTCAGAAGCTTGGAATCCGGGTGCTCGGCGTCGACTTCAACCCGCTTGCGGTGCGGCGCTGGCGCGAGCTGGGCCTCGCGGCCGAGTTCGGCGACGCGACCGACCCGGAGTTCGTGGCCGAGCTCCCGCTGACGCGCGCCCAGTCGATCGTCTCGACGGTGCCGATCCATCCGACCGGGCTGAGCCACGAGGACGCGCGCGCGACACTCATCCAGCTGACCCGCAGCGCGGGCTTTCGCGGCCGCATCGCCGTGTCCTCGCACCAGGCGCGCGATACCGAGGAGCTGCTCGCCGCGGGCGCCGATCTCGTGCTGGAGCCCTTCCAGGATGCTGCCGACCGCGCGGTCGAACTGCTGCGCGGCGCCTCCGAGCAGGAGCGCACCGAGATACCCGCCATCGACACGGAGGAGCGCTCGGCATCGTGAGTCCTGGGGAGCCCGTCCCGCCGACGCAGCTGTCGTCAGCTCTCGAGGCGCGCGCGAAACACGGTGCAGCCGTCCGCCAGGCGCGACCGGGCGATGCGTCGAAATCCGGCCTCGGTCAGCCACGCGCGATACTGGCTCTCCGTGTACGCTTCGCCGTGGAGATAGAGGTTCAGGAAGGTCAGATTCAGGAAGACGCCCTCGCGGGGTCCGAGACGGTCGTCGTCGACGACGCCCCACCCGGCAACGACGATCTCGCCCCCGGCGGCGAGCGAGCGCGCCGCGTTCAGGATCGAGCGGCGCGCCTGGTCCGGCGGCAGAACCTGGACGACGGCCTTCAGGATCGCGAGGTCATGCCGACCGCTCGACGGTGCGGCGGTTATGTCCCCCGCCTCGACCGCGACGTCGTGGGCGCCGTACGCCGCCAGGATCTCCGGCGCGACGGCCGCGACCGTCGGCAGCTCCATCAAGGTCGCGGCAAGCCGCGGCCAGCGCTCGCGGAGGCCGACCAGAATGGTCCCCGGGCCGCCGCCGATGTCGATCACCGAGCGGATCGCGGAGAGATCCAGCGCCTCGGCCAGCTGCCGCCCGAAGACGAGCGCACCGGGCGCCAGCCTGCGGCTGAAGGCCGCCGCGGCTTCGGGTCCGGCCGCGGCGAAGTCGTGCAGCGCTGCCGGCCGGTTCTGCCGCAGCGACTCGGCGGTCAGCAGGTCGGCCTCCCAGAGTTCGCGCAGCAGCGCATGATCGCCGCCGCGATAGGTCGGCTTGGACGCATCGAGAAAGGCCAACGCTTCGGCGCCGTTGCGAAAGCGCCCCGCCCGGACCTCGAGGAGTCCGATGCTGGCCAGCGCGTAGAGCAGCCGCGACAGGCGGTCGGGATCGAGCTCGAGCGCGGCCCCGAGGTCGTCGGCGCTCAGCTCGGAGTCGCCGATCGCCGTGAAAAGCCCGAGCTCGAGCCCGGCCCGAAGCGCCAGGGCCGGAGGCACCGCCGCGATCATCCTGTCGATCCGATCGGAACTCACCATCGCCTGTTCTCCCTCTTGCACGAGCCTGGCCCGACCTCGAGAAGCCGTCCCGAAGAACGGCTTCGGGCAGGTGGCGATTCCCGCGGCCGGCGCAGCAACGGACCGGGGGCGCCCTTGACCTGGGTCAAGGCGGTTCGAGCGTGCGTCGCCATGCTGCGCCGACCATGCGGACGAGCCCCTCTGGAGGGGCGCCGGCAGCCACGGAGGAACCGCAGGCGTCACGAGCCCGCGACACCTGCCCGCAGATCGCCATGACCGAGAGCGAGCGCCCGACCGAAGCTGTGCCCGACGAGGCCTTCCACAGCCTGCCGCTCGAGGCCGCGCTGGCGCGCCTGCGGGCGACGCGCGACGGCCTGGGCGCGCAGGAAGCCGCGCGCCGCCTGACGCAGCACGGACCGAACCGCCTGCCGGAGCCGCCGAGGCGCAGCCTCCTGCTGCGCTTCCTCGGCCATTTCAACAACGTGCTGATCTACGTGCTGATCGCCTCGGCGGCAGTGACGGCGGCCCTGCAGCACTGGATCGACACGGGCGTGATCCTGGCGGTGGTGATCGTCAACGCCGTCATCAGCTTCGTGCAGGAGGGACGGGCCGAGCAGGCCATGGCGGCGATCCGGGTGATGCTGGCGCCGCGCTCCGCGGTCCTGCGCGACGGACGGCGGGTCAGCGTCGACGCCGCCGAACTGGTGCCGGGCGACATCGTGCTGATCGAGGCCGGCGACCGCGTGCCGGCGGACCTGCGGCTGCTGGAGGCGCGCGGCCTGAAGGCCGAGGAAGCGATCCTGACCGGCGAGTCGGTGCCGGTCGACAAGGGCACCGCGCCGGTCGCGGCGGAAGCCGCGCTGGGCGACCGCAGTCCGATGCTGTTCAGCGGCACGCTCGTCGCGGCCGGGGCCGGGCGCGGCGTCGTGGCGGCGACCGGCGCGGCGACGCAGATCGGCCGGATCAGCGGGCTGCTGGCGGAGGTCCGCACGCTGACGACGCCGCTGGTCGAGCAGATGGACGGCTTCGCGCGCTGGCTGACCGCGTTCATCCTGCTCGTCGCCGGGGCGATCCTCGGCTACGGCTACTTCGTCGGGCATCTGGCCTTCGCCGAGCTCTTCATGGCGGTCGTCGGCCTCTCGGTCGCGGCGATCCCCGAGGGCCTGCCCGCGGTCCTGACGATCACCCTGGCGGTCGGCGTCCAGGCCATGGCGCGGCGCAACGCCATCGTCCGCCGCCTGCCGGCGATCGAGACCCTGGGCTCGGTGTCGGTGATCTGCTCCGACAAGACCGGCACGCTGACCCGCAACGAGATGGTGGCGGCAACGCTCGCCGCGGTCGGCCGCGTCTACTCCGTCGGCGGCGACGGCTACGCACCGGAAGGCGCGGTGCGCTGGCGCGAGGCGGACGCCCGGCCCGACGAGCATGCCGTGCTCTCGGAGTTCGCCCGCGCGGCGGCGCTGTGCAACGACGCCGTGCTGCACGGTCCCGTGGACGGCTGGCGCGTCGAGGGCGACCCGATGGAGGGCGCGCTGCTCGCGCTCGCCGGCAAGATCACCGGCGCGGGGCCGGAGCCGTTCCGCGACTGGAGCCGCAGCGACGCGATCCCCTTCGATGCCGCGCACCGCTACATGGCGGTGCTGCACCACGACCACGAGGGCCACGCCCGCATCCACGTCAAAGGCGCCCCGGAGGCGGTGCTCGCCCTCTGTGCCGACCAGCGCGCGGCCGATGGCGGGACCGAGCCGCTCGACGCGGCGGCCTGGCACGAGACGGTGGAGCGGCTTGCCGGCGACGGGCAGCGGGTCATCGCGATCGCCGCGCGCGCCGTGCCGCAGCGACATACCATCCTGAACGCCAGCGACCTGGACGGGCGCCTCACCCTGGTCGGCCTGGTCGGCCTGATCGACCCGCCGCGCAGCGAGGCGGTCGAGGCGGTCGCCGAATGCCGCGCCGCGGGGATCCGGGTGAAGATGATCACCGGCGACCACGCGGCGACCGCCCGGGCGATCGCCGGGCTGATCGGACTGGAGAACAGCGACCGGGTGCTGACCGGCGCCGACCTCGAGGCGATGGACGAGGCCGCCCTCGCCGAGGCCGCCGTCCGGACCGACGTCTTCGCGCGCACCTCGCCGGCCCACAAGCTGCGCCTCGTGACCGCGCTCCAGTCGCGCGGGCTGACGGTCGCGATGACCGGCGACGGCGTCAACGACGCGCCGGCGCTCAAGCGCGCCGACGCCGGGATCGCGATGGGCCGCAAGGGCAGCGAGGCGGCCAAGGAGGCCGCCGAGTTCGTGCTCGCCGACGACAACTTCGCCTCGATCGTGGCGGCCGTGCGCGAGGGACGAACGGTCTACGACAACATCAAGAAGGTGATCAGCTGGACCCTGCCGACCAACGCGGGCGAGGCGCTGACCATCGTGGTGGCGCTGCTCGCGGGCCTCGCCTTGCCGATCACCGCGGTCCAGATCCTCTGGATCAACCTGATCACGGCGGTCACGCTGGGACTCGCACTGGCCTTCGAGCCTTCGGAGCGCGGCACCATGCGGCGCCCGCCGCGGCCGCGCGACGAGCCGCTGCTGACGGGTTCGCTGGTCTGGCACATCGTCCTGGTCTCGGGGCTCTTCCTGGCCGCCGTCTTCGGCATCTACGCCTACGCCGTCGACCGCGGCTACGAGCCGGCCCTCGCCCAGACCCTGGCGATGAACATGCTCGTGGTGCTGGAGATCTTCCACCTCTTCTTCATCCGCAACATCCACGGCACCTCGCTGACCTGGTCCGCGGCGAAGGGTACGAGGGTCGTCTGGGTCTGCGTGGTCGCGGTCACGGCGGCTCAGTTCGCGATCACCTACCTGCCGCCGCTCCAGGCGGTCTTCGGCACCCGCGCCGTGCCGCTGGCGGACGGGCTGCTGCTCGTCGCCGTCGGCGTCCTGTTCTTCGTGCTGATCGAGACCGAGAAGCAGATGCGGCTGGCCTTCCGGCGGCGGTCGACCGCTTCGCGATAAACAGCGCCAATCGAATCTATCGAAACAATCGATTTCACACGTCCGCTGCATTGATTAGAATAGTTCTAATGAATGACGCGGCGAAGGGTCCGCACGCGCCCTTAAGGCGCTCTGCGAGACCAAACCTCCGCGACGCGCCGAGAGTCCCCCGCGACACAAGGAAGGAGCCCCTTCGATGACGGACGTGAAGACCGAAGCGAAACCCGAGGCGACCGGCGGCTCGAAGTGCCCCTTCGGGCACGGCAAGCCGGCCGGCACCCAGAACCAGCACTGGTGGCCGAACCAGCTGAACCTCAAGATCCTGCGGCAGAACTCCTCGCTGTCGAACCCGATGGGCGAGGCCTTCGACTACCGCGAGGCGTTCCAGAAGCTCGACTACGAGGCGGTCAAGCGCGACCTGCGCGCGCTGATGACCGATTCGAAGGACTGGTGGCCGGCCGACTTCGGCCACTACGGGCCCTTCTTCATCCGCATGGCCTGGCATAGCGCCGGCACCTACCGCATCGGCGACGGCCGCGGCGGCTCCTCGACCGGCGGCCAGCGCTTCGCGCCGCTCAACTCCTGGCCCGACAACGCCAACCTGGACAAGGCGCGCCGGCTGCTCTGGCCGATCAAGAAGAAGTACGGCAAGCAGCTCTCCTGGGCCGACCTGATGGTCCTGACCGGCAACGTCGCGCTCGAGTCGATGGGCTTCGAGACCTTCGGCTTCGGCGGCGGCCGCGAGGACATCTGGGAGCCCTCCCAGGACATCTACTGGGGCACCGAGGAGGAGTGGCTCGGCGACGAGACGCGCTACTCCGGCGAGCGCGAGCTGGAGAACCCGCTGGCGGCCGTGCAGATGGGCCTGATCTACGTGAATCCCGAGGGCCCGGGCGGCAAGCCGGATCCGAAGGCCGCGGCCTTCGACATCCGCGACACCTTCGGCCGCATGGCGATGAACGACGAGGAGACCGTCGCGCTGATCGCCGGCGGCCACACCTTCGGCAAGACCCACGGCATCGGCGACCCCGAGCAGGTCGGCCCCGAGCCGGAGGGCGCAGACGTCGAGGAGATGGGCCTCGGCTGGACCAACAAGCTGGCCAGCCGCGAGAACTGGTCGACCTTCACCAGCGGCCTCGAGGTCACCTGGACCAAGACCCCGACCCGGTGGAGCAACAACTTCTTCGAGAACCTCTTCGGCTTCGAGTGGGAGCTGACCAAGAGCCCGGCCGGCGCCTGGCAGTGGACGCCCAAGGGCGACGCCGGCGAGGGCCTCGTGCCCGATCCCTTCGATCCCTCGAAGCGCCACGCGCCCTCGATGCTGACCACCGACTTGGCGCTGCGCGTCGACCCGGCCTACGAGAAGATCTCGCGGCGCTTCTACGAGAACCCCGAGGAGTTCGCCGACGCCTTCGCGCGGGCCTGGTTCAAGCTGACCCACCGCGACATGGGCCCGAAGAACCGCTACCTCGGCCCGGAGGTGCCCCAGGAGGACCTGCTCTGGCAGGACCCGGTGCCGGACGTCGACCACCCGCTGGTCGAGGCGACGGACATCCAGGCGCTCAAGGAGAAGATCCTGGCCTCGGGCCTGAGCGTCTCCGAGCTGGTCTACACGGCCTGGTCGGCCGCCTCGAGCTTCCGCGGCTCTGACCGCCGCGGCGGCGCCAACGGCGCGCGCATCCGGCTCGCCCCGCAGAAGGACTGGGAAGTCAACAAGCCGCAGCAGCTCCAGAAGGTGCTGAAGGTGCTGGAGGGCATCAAGGCCGACTTCGAAGCCAGCGCGTCGGATGGCAAGAAGGTCTCGCTGGCCGACCTGATCGTGCTCGGCGGCTGTGCCGCGGTCGAGAAGGCTGCGAAGGACGGCGGCCACGCCGTCGAGGTGCCCTTCACGCCGGGCCGCACCGACGCCAGTCAGGAGCAGACCGACGTCGAGTCCTTCGAGCCGCTGGAGCCGCGAGCCGACGGCTTCCGCAACTACCTCGGGGCCAAGCACCCGGTGCCGACCGAGCACCTGCTGGTCGACCGGGCCCAGCTGCTGACGCTGACGGCGCCGGAGATGACCGTCCTGCTCGGCGGCCTGCGCGCGCTCGGCGCGACCTACGAGGAGGCCGGCCACGGCGTCTTCACCGACCGGCCGGGGGCTCTCACCAACGACTTCTTCGTCAACCTGCTCGACATGGGCACGGCCTGGGCGAAGGCCGAGAACGCCGAGCATCCCGAGGGGCTCTACGAGGGCCGCGACCGGGACAGCGGCGCGGTCAAGTGGACCGGCACCCGCGTCGACCTGGTGTTCGGCTCGAACTCCGAGCTGCGGGCCCTGGCGGAGGTCTACGCCGCCGACGACGCCGACGGCCTGTTCGTCGAGGCATTCGTGGCGGCCTGGACCAAGGTCATGAACGCCGACCGCTTCGACCTGATCTGACCCCGTCCGGCTCGCTGCCGGAAAGCGGTCTTCACTGCTGGGCGGACCGGACCGGTCCGCCCAGCGTCTCTCGTGGCGAGGTCTCGACGTGCGGAGTCCTCCCGGAACCCTACCGCGGGCGGCGGACAACACGGATCCTGCCGCTCGGGCCGCCGCCGCAGAAGAAGCGGTCGGTGCCGTCGGACTCCAGTCCCGACAAAGGCGTCCCCGCCGGCAGCTCGAGCGTTTCCAGGACCTCGCCGCTGTCGGCATCGATGCGGCGGAGATCGCTCTCCTCGCCTTCCCAGGTGCCGTGCCACAGCTCGCCCTCGACCCAGGTGACGCCGGTGACCAGCCGGTTCGACTCGATGGTGCGCAGGATCTCGCCGGACTCCGGGTCGACCTGATGGATCCGCCGCCCGCGGTACTGGCCGACCCAGAGCGATCCTTCGGCCCAGGCGAGGCCCGAGTCGCCGCCGTCGCCGGGCGCCGGGATCGACGCGAGCACGTCTCCCGTCTCGGGGTCGATCTTCTGGATCCGGCGCTCGGCGATCTGGAACAGATGCCGACCGTCGAAGGCCGTACCGGCATCCGCGGCGACCGCCAGCGTGCGCAGCAGCTTGCCGCTCTCCGGATCGAGGCTGTTCAGCCGGTCGCCCGAAGCGAACCAGACGTGGCGGCCGTCGAAGGTCAGGCCGTGGACCTTGGCGGCATCCGGGAAGGGACCGTACTCGCGGAGGATTTCGGCCGAGGATCTCTTCATGGGTCACTGCCTCTCTCGTCGCTCGTGTGCGGAGCCCGTCCGATCGGGCTCCGTGGTCGAGAGGCTAGCCGCCCGGCAGGGGGCCGGGGAGTAACAAGCTTGTCGTGAATCCCGGCAGGGGCGGGGTGGTCCAGCGGCGCGCCCGCCCGCGGCCGTAGCCCTGGACCCTGCCTGCGGCGGCGAGGGCGTCGAGGGCCCGCTGCACCGTCCGCTGGCTGCGGCCCAGCGCGAGGGCCAGCGCCGAGCTCGACCAGGCCTCGCCGTCGGCGAGCAGGGCCAGCAGGGCGGCGTGCCGTTCCTCGGCCGGCCACGCCAGCACGACCAGCTCGACCGCCTGCAGGGGCGCCAGCCGGAAGCCCCGCGGCGTCGCCTCGATGCCGGCCAGTTCCCCGAGCTCGGCGCGCAGCCGGCCGATCTCGACGCGCAGGCGGGCGCGGTGCGACTCGTCGGCGTGCCGCGCCCCGAAGGCCCGCCGCAGCAGTAGGTCGCGCGCGACGTCGCCGGGCCAAGCCTCGGCCAGCGCCCGGGCGAGGGCGAACAGCACCGGGCGCTTCGCCAGCGCGACCGTGCGGTCCGCCTGACGCACGGCATGGCGGCAGGCGTCGACGACCAGCGCCTGCGAGCCGAGCAGCGCCTCGACCTCCTCGAGCCTCAGTGGCCGCTCCCTGCCGCGCGCGACCAGGCGCGCCGCCGGCCGGGCCAGGACAAGGGCCGCGTTCTCGACCTCGGCCGTCAGCGCGGGAACCGCCGCCGCGCGCGCCGAGGCTTCGGCCCGTGCCAGCGCCGCTCGCGCCGGAGCGGTGCGCAGTCGCCGGATCGCGATGCCCGCCACGACCAGCGCGCGGGCCGCGTCCACTGCCGGGGGCAGCGCAGCCGGCACGGGATCCGCGAGCGTGCGCTCGGCCTCGTCGAGGCGGCCGACCAGCAGCAGCCGGCGCGCCTCGATGGTGCGGGCATGCGCGGCATTCGCGAGATCGCCGTGCCGTTCGAGCGTCGCGCGCGCCGCGGCCAGAGTCTTGGCCGGCCAGCCGAGGTCGCGCGAGACCAGGGCGATCTCGGCCTCGGCGACCAGGCAGCGGGCCCGGGCCACCGCCTCGCGCGGGCCGAAGGCGCGGGCGGCGCGGCGCAGCAGGGCCTTGGCGCGGACGAGGTCGCCCAGCTGCGCCATGGCGATGCCGCGCAGCGCCAGCGCCGGCGCGTCGTCGCGCAGGGCGACGCGGTTGAGGGCGCCGAGCGGGTCGCCCGCCGCCAGCGCGCGCCCGGCGGCGGTGATCAGCGAGTCCATCGGAATCCCGACACAGATGTCACTCCCACCGGATGCCGCGCCGGCGCTACCTCCTTGGCGTCGCCACCGGCCCCCATCGGGCCGACAACGGATAGCCGAAGCGAGGAGCCGAACCAATGAAGACACAGAGAACCCAGCCGGGCCCCGAGGGACAAGCCGTCGTCTCCAGGCAGGAATGGCTCGCCGAGCGAAAGGCCCTGCTGGCGCGCGAGAAGGAGCTGACGCGCCTGCGCGACCAGGTCGCCCGCGAGCGCCGGGCGTTGCCGTGGGTGCGCGTCGAGAAGGACTACGCCTTCGACACGGCCGAGGGACGGCGCACGCTGGCCGAGCTGTTCGACGGCCGCAGCCAGCTCCTGGTCCAGCACTTCATGCTCGCGCCGGGCTGGCAGCAGGGCTGCCCCAGCTGCTCCTTCATGGCCGACCATTGCGACGGCATGGCGGTCCACCTGAAGCATCGCGACGTCACGCCGATCGCCGTCTCGCGCGCGCCGCTGGCCGAGATCGAGCGCTTCCGCCGCCGCATGGGCTGGCAGTTCCGCTGGGTCTCATCGCACGGCAGCGATTTCAACTACGACTTCGGCGTCAGCTTCACGCCGGAAGCGCTGGCCACGGGCGAGATCCACTACAACTACGGCCGCTGGCCGCACCCCAGGGAGGAGTGGCCCGGCATCAGCGTGTTCTGCAGGGACGCGGCCGGCGCGGTCTTTCACAGCTACTCGACCTACGGGCGCGGCGTCGAGGTCATGATGGGCACCTACCAGATGCTCGACCTGGTGCCCAAGGGCCGCGACGAGCGAGCTGTCGAGCACAAGATGGAGTGGGTGCGCCACCACGACCGCTACGAGCCGGGGCCGTGAGCCGGGTCCGGCACGGCCGACCGGCGCGGCCGGCCGGGTCCTCTCCGCTCGGCCGTTGCGGGCAGCGGCTTCAGGCCAGCTCGTGCACCGAGCGCCAGTCGGGGGTCACGTAGTTGACGATCAGCGAGCGGCGCAGGCCGCGGATCGGGCGCGGCTCGAAGCCGTGCCAGGTGTCGTCGCCGGGCACGAAGATCAGGCCCAGGTTGCGGCCGTAGGGCGCGGTCTTAACGCGCCGCTTGCCGGCGTCGTAGATGTCGGTGCCGGCGTCGGCGAGGGCCGGGTCGTCGCTGAGATAGATCAGCAGCGTGAAGAGCTTGGCCCGGATGTCGGTGTGCGGCTCCAGCCAGAATCCGTCGCGGTCGCGGGTGTACTCGATGCGCAGCAGCCCCGGCGTCAGGTCGACGCCGCAGGTCCGGCTCAGGCCAGCGACGACGGCCGGGTCCTTGAACAGGGCGACGGTGGCGGCCGAGGCGGGGTGGCCGGCGCAGAAGGCCGGATCGAGGAAGACGCGGGTCTGGTTGTTGGTCTCGCGCCGGCCGTCGAAGGTCTCTGCCTCGGGCTCGGGCAGCGGCAGCATCGCGAGGTCGTCGCAGACGTCCTCGCTGAGCAGGTTGGCGAGCAGCCAGTGGCGGTAGGGCGTCTCGGCCTGCTCGGCCGCAGCCAGCGAGGCGAGCAACCGCCGTCGGTGCGCCGCCGCGGCCGCCGGGTCGCCGGCGTGGGCAAGGCCCTCGGCGTCAGGGCCCTCGGGGCCCTCGACGGCAGAACGGGGCCTGGTCTCGAGGTCGGTCATCGCGCGAACACCCGCTTGAGCTTGGCGGAAAGACGGTGGCGCGAGACTTCGCGCCGATAGGCCGCCCGGTCGGTCAGCCAGTTGAACATGACATAGCGGCGCGCGCCGACGAAGGGCTTGTGGCCGTGGAAGGAATTCTCGGTGCGCCGGAAGGCGACCAGCGTGCCGGCGGTCGGCGGCACCTCGGCGACCGCGTCGTCGAGGTCGTCGGGACCGTTGAGCAGGCGCAGGCGGCCGCCGTCCTCGTCCCAGGCCTCGTTGAGGTAGAGCAGGCAGGTGACCAGCTTGCTGGCGCTGTCGTTGTGGATGCGGCCGTCCTTGGCCTGGCAGTGGCCGCGCACCGTGACCATGAGCGGCTTGCCCTCGATCGGCGCGTCGAACTTGCGCGCCAGCAGGCCCTCCAGGCGCGGGTCGCGGATCGCCTCGACCAGCCGCGCGAAGGCGCCGCGCACCGGCAGCTCGGCGAGCGGGAAAAGACCCGGCCGGCGGATCGCCGGGAAGTCGCGGTTGACCGCCTCGATCGCGGCCTCGCCCAGCACCGGGCCGGCGACGAAATGCGGAAAGGGCGCGGCGACGACCGGTGTCGCCGCGACGGTCTGAAGGTCGATCAGGCTCATCGATTGGGTCCGCAAGAATCCCCCGGAGAATGCGGGCGAGCTTGCCGCGGCGCCTTCGCAGGGGGCCTTGATCCAGATCAGCCGGCGGCGCGATGCTCCGCGTCGCGGAACAGCGGCCGGCGCCGGCCGTTGCTCCGGTCAGGGCCCGCCGCCGGCGCGGCGGGCGCGCCAGTTCCCGGAGGCCCCCTTGGAGCAGCACTTCGTCAGGCAGCCGCCGGCGCGCGCGGCGGCCCGCGCCGTCTCGGCGTCCTGGCCGATCTTCGCCAGCATCGCCCTGCTGATGTTCGGCAACGGCCTGCAGGGCACGCTGCTCGGCATGCGCGCCACGCAGGAGGGCTTCGGCGCGCTGGTCACCGGCGCCGTCATGGCCGGCTACTACGCCGGCTTCATCGCCAGCTCCTTCGGCACGCCGCAGCTGATCCGCCGGATCGGCCACGTGCGCTGCTACGCCGCCTTCGCCGCTGCCGCCTCGGTCGCCGTCCTGGTCCACGGCCTGGTCGTCGAGCCGGCGGTCTGGGGCGCCATGCGCCTGGTCACCGGCTTCTGCCTGGCGGGCATCTACATCGTCTCGGAGTCCTGGCTGAACGGCCGCTCGGAAAACGTCAGCCGCGGCTCGGTGATCGCGCTCTACAACATGGTGCTGCTGCTCAGCGTCGCCGGCGGCCAGCTGGTCGTCTCGCTCGGCGAGCCGGGCGGCCTGCCGCTGTTCCTGGTCGCCTCGATCCTGGTCTCGCTGGCCGTGCTGCCGATGGTGCTGAGCGTGCGCCCGAGCCCCGAGCCCGACACGCCCGAGCGTTTCGGCCTGCGCGAGCTCTTCGCTGCCTCGCCGCTCGGCGTCGTGGTCGCGCTCGGCGCCGGGCTGGTGTTCGGCGCCTACGGCGGCATGGGCGCGGCCTACGCCACCGGCGCCGGACTCTCGACGACCGAGGTCGCGGTCTTCATGACCGCCATGACGCTGGCCGGCGGCCTCGCGCAGTGGCCGCTCGGCCGGCTCTCCGACTGGCTTCCGCGCCGCTTCGTGATCCTGGCGACGACCGCCGCCGCGACGCTCGCCGCGCTCTACGCCAGCAGCGTCCCGGCCGCCCAGGCCCACGCCCACATCGCCGCCGCCGCCGGTTTCGGCGCCCTGGCGCTGCCGCTCTACTCGCTGGGCAACGCCATCACCAACGATCGCGTGCCGCAGTCCAAGCGGGTCGCCGCCGGCTCGACCCTGGTGCTGCTCTACGGCTGCGGCTCGGTGGTCGGGCCGCTGGTTGCCGCCTCGGCGATCGCGCTGTTCGGCGATCCCGGCTTCTTCCTAGGCCTCGCCGCGATCTGCGGCACGCTGGCGGCCTGGGCGCTGGTGCGCCTCGCCGCCGGCGGCCGGCGCTCGCCTGACGCAGAAGCGAATCAGGGCTCCGCTGCGAAGGATGCACCGCGCTCGTCGAGCAGGGCGCGCAGCACCGAGCGGTGGCAGCGCGCCTCCTCCTCGCAGTAGCAGCCGACCGAGAAGTCGGCGCGCTGCGAGAGAGCGGCGAGCAGGTCGAGGGTGTGGCGGGCCGCCGGTGCATCCATCTCCTTGCGGAAGGCGCGCACGAAGGCCTGCCACTCCTTCTCGCTCTCGGCGGCCAGCGCCTGCTTGACCAGTTCGGCGCTCGGCGAGAGCTCGGGGTACCAGAGGTCGTACCAGTCGTCGGCGGCGAAGCGCTCCTTGGGCACGCCGCGCGGCGGACGGCGCACCGTGCCGATGCGCAGGCCCTCGTCGGCGTGACGCGGGCTGCCCAGGCGGACGACCCGGACGGTCATCGCGGGCTGCCGCTCACCCGGCCCGGGCCTTCTCGCGCGCCGGCAGCACCCAGCCGGGCCGGACGAAGTGGCAGGTGTAGCCCTGGGGATAGCGCTCCAGGTAGTCCTGGTGCTCCGGCTCGGCTTCCCAGAAGTCGCCGGCCGGCGCCACCTCGGTCACCACCTGGCCGGGCCACAGGCCCGAGGCCTCGACGTCGGCGATGGTGTCCTCGGCGACCCGACGCTGCTCCTCGCTCAGGTAGAAGATCGCCGAGCGGTAGCTCGGGCCGACGTCGTTGCCCTGGCGGTTCTTCGTGGTCGGGTCGTGGATCTGGAAGAAGAACTCCAGCAGCCGGCGGAAGCCGATGCGCTCGGGGTCGAAGAGGATCTCGATCGCCTCGGCGTGGTTGCCGTGGTTGCGGTAGGTGGCATTCGGCACCTCGCCGCCGGTGTAGCCGACGCGGGTCGCCAGCACGCCGGGCTGCTTGCGGATCAGGTCCTGCATGCCCCAGAAGCAGCCGCCGGCCAGAATGGCCTTTTCCTCGCTCATCGCTTCCTCCTTCACGTCAGCTCTTCGACCTGGTCGAGATAGGCGCCGTAGCCCTCGGCCTCCATGGCGTCGCGGTGGACGAAGCGCAGCGAGGCGGAGTTGATGCAGTAGCGCAGGCCGCCGCGGTCGCGCGGGCCGTCCGGGAAGACGTGGCCGAGGTGGCTGTCGCCGTGCGTCGAGCGCACCTCGGTGCGGATCATGCCGTGGCTGGAGTCGCTGAGCTCGGCGACGTTGGCCGGCTCGATCGGCTTGGTGAAGCTCGGCCAGCCGCAGCCCGACTCGTACTTGTCGGACGAGGCGAACAGCGGCTCGCCCGAGACCACGTCGACGTAGATGCCCGGCTCCTTGTTGTGCAGGTACGCGCCGGTGCCCGGATACTCGGTGCCGTTCTGCTGGGTGACGCGGTACTGCTCCGGGGTCAGCGCCGCGACGGCCTCGTCGGTCTTGCGGTAGTCGGCCATGGGTTCTCTCCTTCCGCCTGCGAAGATAGGCGGCCGCGGCCGGCTTTTCGAGACGGCCGCCCGGGACCCGGCATCACGAAGCGGCGATCATTCCCCTGGCGGCCTCGGGGCCCGCGGCCTATGCTGGAACACTTGCGGAACACCGCTTGCGGGAACGACGGCGAGGCGATGGCGGGCTCGGGAGTGCAGGCGTGACGGGGGGCGGAGCGGGCGCGCGGCGCGCGGGCAGCGCCGACCTGCCGCTGCACGGCGGGCGCGTGCCGGCCTGGCTGGGCCGGCGCATGACCCGCCTGGGCGCCGTGATGGTCGAGGCGATCGTGCTGGAGTATGGCCGCGACGAGCTGCTGCGCCGTCTCGCCCATCCCTTCTGGTTCCAGTCCTTCGGTGCCGTCATGGGCATGGACTGGCACTCCTCCGGGATCACCACCTCGGTGCTCGGCGCGCTCAAGCGCGGCCTGGCGCCGCTCGCCGGCGAGCTCGGCGTGCACGTCTGCGGCGGCCGCGGCCGCCACTCGCGGGCGACCCCGGCCGAGCTGGCGGCGGTCGGCGAGCGGGTCGGCCTCGACGGCGCGGCGCTGGCACAGGCCAGCCGGCTGGTCGCCAAGGTCGACAGCGCCGCCGTCCAGGACGGCTTCGAGCTCTACCTGCACGGCTTCGTCGTCACCGACGAGGGCCGCTGGGTGGTCGTCCAGCAGGGCATGAGCGGCGAGCGCCGCCAGGCCCGGCGCTACCACTGGCTTTCCGAGGGCATGACCAGCTTCGTCGACCAGCCGCACGCGGCCATCGAGGGCCACGCACAGGGCGAGATCGTCAATCTCGCCGATCGCCGGGCCGCCGCCTCGCGCGGGCGGCAGCTCGAGCTGCTCGGCGGCCTCGGCCCCGACGGCGTCGCGCGCGAGCTGGCGCGGATCGAGCCGGAGCGCAGGCCGCCGGCGCGTCCCGAGGTCCAGCCCGTGCTGCCGCATCTCGCGATGCCAGAGCGCCACGAGGTAAGGAGCGGCGACGTCGTGCTGCGCCGGCTGCACGGAGCCCTGGCCGCCGCCGCCGAGCAGGGGCCACGCGACTTCGCCGAGCTGCTGCTGGTCCCCGGCGTCGGCGCGCGCACCGTCCGCTCGCTGGCGCTGGTCGCCGAGGTGCTGCACGGCACGCCCTGCCGCTTCTCCGATCCGGCGCGCTTCTCGCTGGCCCACGGCGGCAAGGACCGCCAGCCCTTCCCGGTGCCGACGCGCGTCTACGACCACACCATCGCGACGCTCAAGACGGCGGTGCGCAACGCCCGTCTGGGCCGCGAGGAGGAGCTGGCCGCGATCCGCCGCCTGGACGCCCAGGCGCGGCGCCTCGAGGCGGTCGCCGAGGGCCCCTGCCTGGCCGCCCACCTCGCCGAGGAGCGGCGGCTGTCCCACGCCTACGGCGGGCGCAGCGTGTTCGGCTGGGAACCGGCGCCGGGAGGGCAGGGCAATCAACAGCACGGAGGCAGCGGAGGGACCGCATGACCGTCACGATCTATGGCATCAAGAACTGCGACACGATGAAGAAGGCGCGCCGCTGGCTCGACGAGGCCGGCATCGACTACGCCTTCCACGACTACAGGGCTGCCGGGATCGAGCGGTCGACCCTGCGCGGCTGGGTCGAGGCCCTCGGCTGGGAGGTGCTGCTCAACCGGGCCGGCACGACCTTCCGCAAGCTGCCGGACGAAGCCAGGCAGGACCTCGACGCCGACCGCGCGGTGGCGCTGATGCTCTCCCAGCCGGCGATGATCAAGCGACCGGTCCTGGAGGCCGGCGACGGCCGCCTGCTGGTCGGCTACAAGGCCGAGCGCTACGCCGAGTTCTTCGGCAAGGGCGCGGCATGAGCGGCGCGATCCGCGTCGGCATCGGCGGCTGGGTCTACGAGCCCTGGCGCGGCGGTACCTTCTATCCCGAGGGCCTGGCGCAGAAGCGCGAGCTCGAGTACGCCAGCCGCCAGGTCACCACGATCGAGATCAACGGCACCTTCTACGGCTCGCAGAAGCCGGCGAGCTTCCGGCGCTGGCACGACGAGACCCCTGAGGGCTTCGTCTTCTCGCTGAAGGGGCCGCGCTACGCCACGAACCGCAAGCTGCTGGCCGGGGCCGGAGACTCGATCGAGCGCTTCCTCGGGTCCGGCCTGCTCGAGCTGGGCGAGAAGCTGGGCCCGATCAACTGGCAGTTCGCCGCGACCAAGGCCTACGATCCCGACGACTTCGCCGCCTTTCTCGACCTCCTGCCGGCGGAGCGCGAGGGCCGGCCGCTGCGACACGTCGTCGAGGTGCGCCACGACAGCTTCCGCGACCCCACGTTCGTGGCCCTGCTGCGCGCGCGCGGCATCGCGGCGGTGGTCGCCGACAAGCCGGGCTACCCGCTGATCGCCGACGTCACCGCGCCTTTCGTCTATCTCCGCCTGCAGGATGCGCGCGAGGCCGAGGCCGAGGGCTACGGCGCTGCCGCTCTGGAGCGCTGGGCCGAGCGGGCCCGGCGCTGGGCCAGCGGCGAGACGCGGCTCGACCTGGAGCTGCTCGCCGAGCCGCCGGACGGACGAGAGGCCGGGCCCGGCGACGAAGCCGCCGGCCCGCGCGAGGTCTTCGTCTACATGATCAACGGCTGCAAGGAGCGGGCGCCGGCCGCCGCCCGGGGCCTGCTGCGCCGCGTGGCGGTGGCCGGCTGACCTGCCGAGGCGACGTGCGCCAGCGTCGAGAAGGCCCGCGCCAGGCCACGCGCTTCGCGTGTATTTTGTAACAGGTGCTTCTCGTCACCGAAATTTGGGTCATACTCTCGGCGGCGGTTTACAAACGACAGATATATCGCCGGATCAAGGCTGGCCGACCGGAGCCGCCAGGGGTCGATCATGAGCGGCGTGGGGATCGTCATATGTCCGCTTTCCCGCAGAGCCGAAGTCCCAGTCCGTTCGCCTTGAAGTGGGACGACGCCTCGTTGTGGGATTGCGCCGCGCGCCTGGCCGACGGCGATCTGCGGGCCTGCGACGCCATGATGGCCGAGCTCGGCAGCCCGCCGCCCGCCCTGCTCTGGCACCCGACCCGCAAGACCCTGCCGGAGCCGCTGCTCGGGTTCCTGCTGGACTGGTGGGAGGAGGCGCGGGCCGAGAGTTTCGCGCCGTCGATCGAGGTCGTCGATCCCTTCACGCTGCGCCCGGCGCTGGGGCATCTCTCGCTGCTCGACGTCGTCGAAGGCGGCAGCGATTTCCAGTACCGCATCCACGGCTCGCTGACCGCGGCGCGGGCGCGCTGGGAGTGGACCGGCCGCCGGCTCAGCGAAATCGAGACGCCGCTGCGCTACTTCTTCCTGGTCAACTACCGGGCCGTGCTGCGCCGCCCGGTGCCGCTGTTCAGCACCCACACCCCGCCGATCGACGTGCGCATGACCGCCTGGCACCGGCTGGTCCTGCCGCTGCGCCGAGACGAGACCGTGACGCGCGTCCTTGTGGCGATCCTGCCGACGGAGCGGCAGGACGAGCGGGATCCGCCGGCAGATCGGCCCGAGTGACGCCCGCGCGCCGGCATCCCATGCTCTCGATCTGGTCTCTGTTCGGGCCCTCGCGCGAGCGCCAGCGCCTCGACCGGGCGCTGCGCGGCCACGGCCTGCACCCCCAACTGCTCTCCGACGCGGTGAAGCTGACCGTGCTGCGGCTGATCGGGCCGCGTCCCGACGCGGCGGCGATCGACGAGGCCGCGGCGCTGGTCGCCTACTGCCTTGTCGGTCCGGAGGACTTCGCCGGGGCGAGCGGGCCGGAGGCGGCCTCTGCGCAGGAGCGGCGACTCGCGCTCGCGCTGGAGGCGCCGCAGGGCACCGACGCCCGGCTGATCATGCTGTGCCTGCGCTCCGGCCTCGCCGAGGCCTCGGTCGCCGAGCGCTTCGAGCTCGAGGAGAGCCCCTGAGGCCAGGGCAGGGGAAAACAGGCCCGCAGGGGCATTCGGGCCGCCAGGGCGCGCCGGACACTAAAAAAGGGCCGCGAGGCCCTGCCGACTTCAGGAGACGACCTTGAGCTTGCGCTCGAAGGTCTTGAGCACCTCGCCCAGGGTCTTCGCCCGGGCGAGACGCTGGCCCTGGCTGAACAGCAGGAACTCCCCGCTCTTGGCTGCGCCGCCGACGCGCTTGGCAACCGCGAAGAGCGGCCGTTCGTGGGTATGGCGGAAGATCGAGAAGATCGCCGTGCCGGCCTGGTGGTCGATGGCGTAGTCGCGCCACTCGCCGCTGGCGACCCGGCGGCTGTAGACCGACAGCAGCTGGTTCAGCTCCGAGCGCGTGAAGTAGGTGGGCTTCGGCTGCTTGCGGCCGCCGCCGGAGGGCGGCACGAAGTCCTGCAGACTGAGCAGCTGACCCATTGGCCGTTCCCCTCGCCTGTTGCACTTTCGTGACCAGGATGGTGGCCCAACAACCCGGGGGGCGTCCAGGGGATTCCGGCCGGGGCGGCTGGCCGAGCGGCCGGCGGCGGGCTGCCCGGCGGAGCGCTCAGTAGAGCAGGCGCGAGGCGCCCTTGGACTCGTCCGGCCGGTCGTAGCAGTCGACGCCGCCGATGGTGCGGTAGCAGTACTCGGGCTGGGCCGGGATGCGCGCCTGCATCTCCTCATCGGTGAGGCAGTAGATGTCGCCGCGCTGGGCGCGCAGCGTCGAGCAGTCCTGGTTGGTCACCAGGCCGAGCGCATGGTCGGTCAGGGTCTTGTCGGTCGTCTTCAGGCTGGCGACGCCCAGGCCCGTGGAGACCAGGGTCTCCGGGCCGCAGGCGGACAGCAGGGCCGTCAGGCCCAGGATCGAGAGCGTTCGCAACATTGCTGGCGTTTCCGGGCATCCGGGCACGGGACCGCAGTCTGCCGCGGCATGGGTAAACAAAGGCTTAGCCCGGCCGACCGGGCCCGAGCACGCGGGTCGCGGCCGCGCGTGGCGCCCCCTTATCAAGCCGGGATCGCAACGCTATGGTAGCGCCCCTTCTCGGAGGCGGCCGGACGCCGCCTTCCCAGCCATGGTCACGGCCCCGGGCGGACGCTCCGCCGGGCCGGCAACGTCAGGACGGGTATAGCGTGAGTGATATCTTTCGCGAGGTGGACGAAGAGGTCCGGCAGGAGAAGCTGCTCGGCCTGTGGAAGCGCTATGGCCTCTTCGTCGTCGCCGGGGTGGTTCTGGTGATCGCCGGCGTCGGCGGCTGGAAGGCTTACGAATCCTGGCGCGAGAGCGAGCGCCGCGAGGCGGCGAACCTCTATGCCGCGGCCCTGGAGAGCGCCGAGGGCGAGCCGGTCGCGGCGCTCGAGACGCTGGAGCGCCAGGCCGCGCCGGCCGACGACGGCTACGGCCTGCTGGCCGCGCTGCAGGCCGCCCGCCTGCGCGCCACGGCCGGCGACGTCGAGGGCGCCGTCGCCGATTGGGAGGCGATCCGCGACGCCGGCGACCTGCCGCGCATCTATCGCGACATGGCCGGGCTGCTGATCGTCCAGCATCTCTTCGACGAGGCGCCTGCCGAGCAGCTGGAAGCCGATCTCGCGCCGCTTCTGGACCCGGTCTCGGCGGTGCGGCCCGCGGCGCTCGAGCTGGCGGCCCTGCTGGCGCTGCGCGAGGGCGACGTGGCCACGGCGCGCAGCCGCCTCGCGGAGCTGACCGACGACTCGGCGACGCCGCTGGGCCTGCGCCAGCGGGCGACGCAGCTGCTCGACAGCCTGCCGGAGTAGCCGGCGATGCTCCGCTTCCGGCTGCTGACCCGCGCGCTCCTCGCGCTGCTCCTCGCCGCGGCCCTGGGCGGCTGCGGGCTGACCGACGACTGGTTCGGCTCGCCCGAGGAGCCGCCGCTGCCGGGCGACCGCCTGGACGTGCTGACCCAGATCGGCGGCCTCGCGCCCGATCCGGCAGCCGCTTCCGTGCCGGTCTCGCTGCCGCCGCCGCAGTCGCTCGACTGGCCGCAGGTCGGCGGGAACGCCTCCCACGACCCCGGGCATCGCACGCTCGACGGGGCGTTGGCCCAGGCCTGGAGCGCCGACGTCGGGCAGGGCAACGAGGACGACGCCCGCCTGCTGGCCCAGCCGATCGTCGCCGAGGGCCGGGTCTACACCCTCGACTCGGTCTCGGTGGTCAGCGCCTTCGAGGCGCAGTCCGGGCGGCGGATCTGGCAGCGCGACCTGGCGCCCGAGGACGACGACGACGGCTACTACGGCGGCGGCCTCGCCTACGAGGCCGGGCGGCTGTTCGTGACCACCGGCTTCGGCGCGCTCTTCGCGCTCGACGCCGGCAGCGGCCAGACGATCTGGGAGGAACGCAGCGGCGTACCGATCCACGCCGCGCCGACGGTCGCCGGCGGCCGCGTCTTCACGATCAACGTGATCAACGAGATCCGCTGCCTGGCCGCCGACGACGGCCGGCTGCAGTGGACCGGCACCGGCCTGGAGGAGCCGGCGGGCCTGATCGGCGCCGCCGCCCCCGTGGTTTCCGGCGCCACCATCGTCGCGCCCTACACCTCGGGCGAACTGGCGGCGCTGCGCATGGAGAACGGCCGCGACCTCTGGGACTTCAACCTGGCCGCCGTCCGGCGCTCCGCCCAGGTCGCCGATATCGGCCAGATCGTCGGCCTGCCGGTCGCTCGCGACGACCGGATCTACGCGATCAGCCACTCCGGGCGCGCCGCCGCCATCGACGTGCGCCGCGGCCAGCGGGCCTGGGAGGTCGAGGCCGGCGGCATCGAGATGCCGCTGGTGCTCGGCAACTTCGTCTATCTGGTGACCAACGAGGCGCGGGTCGCCGCGATCGTGCGCGACAGCGGCCGGGTGCGCTGGGTGACCGAGCTGCCGCGCTTCGAGGATCCCGAGGACCGCACCGGCCCGATCCGCTGGTTCGGGCCGCTGGCCGGCGGCGGCCGGCTGCTGCTGGTCAGCGACAAGGGCAGCCTGGTCTTCCTCTCGCCGGAGGACGGCGCGGTCCTGGCCGAACGCGAGCTGCCGAGCGAGATCGCCGTCTCCCCGGTGATCGCCGGCAACACGCTCTATCTGCTGACCAAGGGCGGCTCGCTGCTGGCGCTGCGCTGACCGGAGGCGGAAAGGGCGCGGCGGCGGCGCTTGCGCCGCGCGGCCGGCGGCCTTACCTCTAGCGCCTTCCTTCCGGACGCGCAGGTTCCATGACCTTCACCCTCGCCATCGTCGGCCGGCCCAACGTCGGCAAGTCGACGCTGTTCAACCGCCTGGTCGGCAAGCGCCTGGCCCTGGTCGACGACCAGCCCGGCGTGACCCGCGACCGGCGCGAGGGCGACGCGCGCCTGTTCGACCTGCGCTTTCGCGTGTTCGACACCGCGGGCCTCGAGGACGTCACCGACGACAGCCTGGAGGCGCGCATGCGCCGCCAGACCGAGCAGGCCATCGAGCAGGCCGACGCCGCTCTGTTCCTGATCGACGCGCGTGCCGGGGTCACGCCGCTCGATGCGCACTTCGCCGAGCTGCTGCGGCGTGCCCCGACGCCGCTGCTGCTGGCCGCCAACAAGTGCGAGGGCAAGGCCGGCGAGAGCGGGCTCTACGAAGCCTACGGTCTGGGCCTCGGCGAGCCGGTGCCGCTGTCGGCCGAACACGGCCTCGGCCTCGACGAACTCTACGACTTCCTGCAGCCGCTGGTCGCGGCCAAGGCCGACGACGAGGCCCGGTCGCGGGACGGCGAGCCGGCCGACGACGAGCCGCCGGAGGACGACGGCGAGGCCGAGCATCGCGGCCCGATCCAGCTGGCCGTGGTCGGCCGCCCGAACGTCGGCAAGTCGACGCTGGTCAATCGCCTGCTCGGCGAGGAGCGCATGCTGACCGGCCCGGAGGCCGGCATCACCCGAGATTCGATCGCGGTCGACTGGACCTGGAAAGAGCGCGCCGTCCGGCTGGTCGACACCGCCGGCCTGCGCCGTCGGGCGCGCATAGACGACAAGGTCGAGCGGCTGTCGGCGGCCGACAGCAAGCGCGCCATCGACTACGCCCAGGTCGTGGTGCTGCTGCTCGACGCCACGCTCGGCATGGAAAAGCAGGACCTGACGATCGCGCGCACCGTGGTCGAGGAGGGCCGCGCCCTGGTCATCGCGCTCAACAAGTGGGACGCGGTCGAGGACCGGGCGCTGGCGCTGCGCCAGGTCGAGGACCGGCTCGAGCGCTCCTTTCCGCAGACCAAGGGCATCCCGGTGGTCGCGCTCTCGGCGATCGAGGGCCGCGGCCTCGACAAGCTGATGCGCGCCGTCTTCCAGGCCTACGAGACCTGGAACAAGCGGCTGTCGACGGCGCCGCTGAACCGCTGGCTGCAGGCGGTGACCGGCCAGCATCCGCCGCCGGCGCCGGGCGGGCGGCGCATCCGCCTGAAGTACATGACCCAGGCGCGCTCGCGGCCGCCGACCTTCGCGGTGCACTGCTCCAACCCGGAGGACCTGCCGCCCAGCTACCTGCGCTACCTGGAGAACCAGCTGCGCCTGGATTTCGACCTGCCGGGCACGCCGATCCGCATCCATCTCAAGAAGTCGAAGAATCCCTACGCCGACGGCTGAGACCTCCGCCCCGTCTCAGGCGTTGCCTCCGCAGAAGCCTGACCGACAAGGAGCAGCATCATGGTCCAGCAGCATTCAGATCCCGGTCATCCGCCGGTGGATCCGGAGACGACCAAGGGCACCGGGCATTCGATCGAGATCGCGCCGTCGTCCGAACGCATCGTCATCAGCTTCAACGGCGAGACGGTCGCCGACAGCAAGCGCGCGCTGATCCTCGAGGAGACCGGCTATCCGCCCGTCGCTTACCTGCCGCTCGACGACGTCCGCGAGGGCGCGCTCTCGCCGAGCGAACACACGACGCACTGCCCCTTCAAGGGCGACGCCCGCTACTGGCACCTGAGCGCCGGCGGCAGAACCGCCGAGAACGCGGTCTGGGGCTATCCCGACCCCTCGGGCGCGGTCGCCGAGATCGAGGACTTCGTCGCCTTCTACGTCGGCAAGGTCGAGGGCCTGGAGCAGCGCAGCGAGCGCGCCTGAGGCGCGCGGCCGGTCAGGGTGCGACCGGCACGATCTCGCCGTTGACCGAGCAGTCGGCCGCGAGCAGCGGCAGCAGCCGCGCGGCGACTGCCTGCGGGTCGGCCAGCGTCGCCTGGTCCTCGCCGGGGAAGGCCTGGCGGCGCAGGGTCGTCGCCATCGGCGGCGGGCACGCGAGGTTGGCCTTGACGCCGAACTTCGCGACCTCGTGGGCGTAGCAGCGCACCAGCACCTCCAGCGCCGCCTTGCTGGCCGCGTAGAGCGACCAGTAGGCCGTGGCGCTGGCGACCTGGGCGTCGGTGACGAAGAGCGCGCGGCCGGCCTCCGAGCGGCGCAGCAGCGGGTCGAGGCTGCGCAGCAGCCGCTGGTTGGCCGTGGTGTTGACGGCGAAGGCCTCGTTCCAGGTCTTCGCCGGCAGGTGGCCGACCGGGCTCAGCCGGCCCAGGATCCCGGCGCAGGCGGCGAGGCCGTCGAGACGGCCGAAGCGCTGGTAGAGCGCGGCACCGAGCTGGTCGATCTTGTCGCCGTCGCGCAGGTCGAAGGGCACCAGGGTCGGGCGCGCGCCGCCGGCGGCGACGATCTCGTCGTCGAGCTCTTCCAGCGCGCCGACGGTGCGCGCGGTCAGCACGCAGTGGTCGCCGGCCGCGGCCAGGGCCTTGGCGAGCGCCCGGCCGAGGCCGCGCGAGGCGCCGGTGACCAGGACGACGCGCTGGCCGCGCGGATGCTCCGGCGCGTCGCGCGCCGGTTCGCCAGCGGGGCCCGCTCCGTTGCTGTCGGGTCTGTCGTCGGAACCGGGTGTCTCAGCGGGCACGCAATCCTCCGGAATTCTTGGGACGCCGGCGCAGGCCGCTGACGTCGAGCGAGAGCAGGCCCAGCCACTCCAGGAGCGCGAGCAGGCCGAGCCCGAGCAGCAGGCCGCCGCCGGCGTAGGCCAGGCCCTCGAGCGTCAGCGGCACGGCCGGCTGGAAGTGCAGCAGGGTCGAGTCGGCGATGGCGCCGTCGAAATGGCGGGCGAAGATGATCGGCCGGCCGACCGCCGTCGCCGCCGTGAAGGCCTGATAGGCGGCCTCGAGGCGCTGCAGCGTGTCGAGCGTCTCGCGCGCGCCCTCGACCAGCACCCGGGTGAACTGGCCGCCCTCGGCCTCGGCGCGGCTCAGGTAGGCCTCGGGCGAGAGGCCCAGGGCCGCTGCCTCCTCGGTGACCCGCGAGAGGTCGGCACGGGCCTGCTCCAGGCGGCCGGCGAGCTGCTGGCGGTACTGGGCGAAGAAGGCCGGGAACTGGCTCAGCAGCCCGGCGCCGCCGGCCCCGAAGACGCCGTTCATCACCCGTCCGATCATGCTGCGAGGCCTCCCCCTTGGCCTGGCGGGGCGCCCCCCGGCGCCCGTCCGATGGCGGTCCGCCCGCCGCTCCCTGGGCCGCCGGCGCTCAGGCCTCGGCGAGCAGCGACAGCTGGCGGGTCACCTTGCCCTCGCGGTCGGTCAGGCGGGTCGGATAGTCGCCGGTGAAGCAGGCGTCGCAGAAGCGCGGCTGCCCCGGGTCGCGCCCGCTCTCGCCCATCGCCCGGTAGAGCCCGTCCAGGCTGATGAAGGCCAGGCTGTCGACGCCGATGTAGCGGCCCATCTCCGCGACCGACATCTTCGAGGCGAGCAGCTCCTCGCGCTCCGGCGTGTCGACGCCATAGAAGCAGGAATGGGTGGTCGGCGGCGCGGCGATGCGCATGTGCACCTCGGTGGCGCCGGCCGAGCGGACCATCTCGACGATCTTGCGCGAGGTCGTGCCGCGCACGATCGAGTCGTCGACCAGCACCACGCGCTTGCCCTCGATCTTCGGGCGGTTGGCGTTGTGCTTGCGGCGGACGCCGAGGTCGCGGATCTGCTGGGTCGGCTGGATGAAGGTGCGGCCGACGTAGTGGTTGCGGATGATGCCGAACTCGAAGGGGATGCCCGCGGCCTCGGCGTAGCCCAGCGCCGCCGGCACGCCGGAGTCCGGGACCGGCACGATGACGTCGGCCGGCACGCCGCTCTCGCGCGCCAGCTCGGCGCCGATCTGCTGGCGCGCGGAATAGACCGAGTGGCCCTCGATCACCGAGTCGGGCCGCGCGAAGTAGATGTACTCGAAGATGCAGTGGCGCTGCGGCAGCGCCGGCGCGATGCGCCGCGAGACCACGCCCTGGTCGGACAGGATGACCATCTCGCCGGGATCGACGTCGCGCAGGAACTCCGCGCCGATGATGTCGAGCGCGCAGCTCTCCGAGGTCAGGATGTAGGCCTCGCCCAGGCGGCCGATGACCAGCGGCCGCACGCCCAGCGGGTCGCGCACGCCGATCACCCCCTCGTGGGTCAGCGCGACCAGGGAGTAGGCGCCCTCGACCTGGCGCAGGCTCTCGACCAGCCGGTCGGCGACGCTCGGCGCCTGCGAGGTCGCGACCAGGTGGATGATGACCTCGGTGTCCATGGTCGACTGGAACAGCGAGCCGCGGCGCACCAGCTCGCGGCGCAGCGCGTAGGCGTTGGTCAGGTTGCCGTTGTGGGCCAGCGCGAAGCCGCCGAACTCCAGCTCGGCGAACAGCGGCTGGACGTTGCGCAGCACCGTGTCGCCGGTCGTGGCGTAGCGGTTGTGGCCGATCGCGGCGTGGCCCTTCAGCCGGCTGGTCTCGCGCTCGTCGGCGAAGACCTCGCTGACCAGGCCGAGCGCCCGGTGGGCGTGGAACTGCTGGCCGTCGAAGCAGACCAGGCCGGCGGCCTCCTGCCCGCGGTGCTGCAGGGCGTGCAGGCCGAGCGCCGTCAGGGTCGCGGCGTCGGGCATCCCGTGGATGCCGAAGACGCCGCACTCCTCGCGCAGCTTGTCGTCGTCGAAGGGATTGGTGCTGATCATTCGCTGTTTCCGGAGGCGTTGTCGCGGCCGACCGATTCGAATAGCTGCTGCATCTGCTGCCTCGGGCCCTCCTTATAGCCGCTCGGGGCTTCCTTTGCAGCTTCGTTACCGCCGGCGCGGGGCTGCGCCGGAATGTCGCTGCCGTCGGGCGCCCCGTCCGCGGCCGGCTCGCCGCCGCCCGCGGGCGGCACGCTGAGCCCCAGGTCGTCGGGCGCCAGCGCGCGCAACGCGGCGGCGCCGGCCTCGACCAGCGGTCGCGAGCGCGCCTCGCGGATCCAGTCCGGCTGCTCGGCCGGCGGCAGCAGCCAGCCCATCACCAGCCAGGCGATGCAGATCACCACGGCGCCGCGCAGCAGGCCGAAGACGAAGCCCAGCGAGCGGTCGAGCGCCCCCAGGCTGGAGTCCTGCACGCGCTTTGAGATCATGCGCGAGACCACGGTCAGCACGATCAGCGTCAGCAGGAACACGACCACGCCGGCGAGGATGTCGGCAACCAGCGGGATCGCGATCAGCTGGCGCGCGATCGCCTGCGCCGGCAGGAAGAAGTAGAGCGTCGCCAGCGCCGCGCCGACGCCGGCGGCGATCGCCAGCACCTCGTGCACCAGGCCGCGGAAGAAGGCCAGGCCGGCGGAGATCAGCAGGACCGCGATGACGATGACGTCGGCGGCGTTGACGGGAAGGTCCATGCGCGTCCAGCCGGCGGTCAGGCGTGGCGCCGCAGCGGCGCGTCCGGCGAATGGCTAGATAGGCATTCGACCAGGTCCTGCAAATGCCCGATCTCGATGACCTCCAATGCACCGCCCGCAGGGAGACCGGCAGCCTCCTTGCCGCGGCCGCGGCGCGGCGGCAGGAAGGCGCGCTCGAAGCCCAGCTTGGCCGCCTCCTTGAGGCGCTGCTCGGCCTGGCTCACGGCGCGCACCTCGCCGGCCAGGCCGATCTCGCCGAACACCACGGCCTCGGCCGGCACCGGCCGGTCGGCGAGCGCCGAGACCAGGGCCGCGGCGACGGCGAGGTCGGCGGCCGGCTCCGAGATGCGCAGGCCGCCGGCGACGTTGAGGTAGACGTCCTGGCCGGCGAAGCTCAGCCCGCAGCGCGCCTCGAGCACCGCCAGCACCATCGCCAGGCGCCCGGAATCCCAGCCGACCACGGCGCGCCGCGGCGTGCCGAGCGAGGAGGGCGCGACCAGCGCCTGGATCTCGACCAGCACCGGGCGCGTGCCCTCCAGCCCGGCGAAGACGCTGGCGCCCGAGACCTCGCCGCGCCGCTCGGCGAGGAACAGCGCCGAGGGGTTGGCGACCTCCATCAGGCCCTGCTCGGTCATCTCGAAGACGCCGATCTCGTCGGTCGGCCCGAAGCGGTTCTTGGTGGTGCGCAGGATGCGGAACTGGTGGCCGCGCTCGCCCTCGAAGTACAGCACGGCGTCGACCATGTGCTCCAGCACCTTCGGCCCGGCGATCATGCCTTCCTTGGTGACGTGGCCGACCAGCAGCAGCACGAAGCCGCGCGCCTTGGCGAGGCGGATCAGCTCCTGGGTGCTGGCGCGCACCTGGGCGACCGTGCCGGGCGCGGACTCCAGGTTGTCGACGTACATCGTCTGGATCGAATCGATGACCACGACGCCGGGGCCCTGGGCGTGGTCGAGGCTGTCGACGAGGTCGCGCACCGAGGTCGCGGAGGCGAGCTCGACCGGCGCGGCGGTCACCCCCAGGCGCTGGGCGCGCAGACGCACCTGGTCGATCGCCTCCTCGCCGGAGACGTAGGCGCAGGCCCGGCCGCTGCGTGCCGCCAGGGCGGCTGCGGCCTGCAGCAGCAGGGTCGACTTGCCGATGCCGGGGTCGCCGCCGACCAGCACCGCCGAGCCGGGCACCAGGCCGCCGCCGGCGACGCGGTCGAACTCGGCGATGCCGGAGACCAGCCGGGCGACCGGCGCGCCTTCGCCTTCGAGGCCGACGAAGGCGATGCGCTGGCCGCGCCCGCCCCCGCGGCCCCCGGGGCGTCCTCCCGGCCTGGCGCCCAGGCCGCCGGGCGCGCCGCTGCCGCCGGACAGCTCCTCGACCAGGCTGTTCCAGTCGCCGCAGGCCTCGCAGCGGCCGGCCCACTTCGGGAAGACCGCACCGCAGCTCTGGCAGACGTACTCGGAACGCGACTTGGCCAGTGCCTCGGCCCTCCCGGGTCACCCGCCGAATTCAGGCCCCCGCCGAAATCAGGCGAAGTGGTCCTGCAGCGGGATGTCGATCGGCCCCTCGGCGGAGCCGTTGATGAACTGCTCGACGTAGGGATTGCCCGAGCGGTCGATCTCGGCGGTCGGGCCGTCCCAGACGATGCGCCCCTTGTACAGCATCGCCATCCGAGTCGAGATGCGCCGTGCGCTCGCCATGTCGTGGGTGATCGACAGGCCGGTCGCGCCGAGCTTGCTGGTCAGCTTGGCGATCAGGTTGTCGATGATGTGGCCCATGATCGGGTCGAGGCCGGTGGTCGGCTCGTCGAAGAAGATGATCTCGGGGTCGGTGGCGATCGCGCGGGCCAGCCCGACGCGCTTGCGCATGCCGCCCGACAGCTCGGCCGGATAGAGCTCGCCGACCCGCGGCTCCAGGCCGACGTCGGTCAGGCGGCGCGCGGCGATCTTGCGGGCCTCGTCACGCTTCGCCCGCTTGCCCTGGATCAGGCCGAAGGCGACGTTCTCCCAGACCGGCAGGGAGTCGAACAGCGCGGCCGACTGGAACAGCATGCCGAACTTGCGGCGCACCCGGTCCATCTCGCGCTCCGACAGGCCGACCGTCTCCTCGCCGTCGACCTGGATCGAGCCGGCGTCGGGCGTCAGCAGCCCCAGGATGCACTTCAGCAGCACCGACTTGCCGGTGCCCGAGCCGCCGATCACGACCAGCGACTCGCCCGCGGCGATGTCCAGGTCGACGCCGTCGAGCACGACGTTGCTGCCGAAGGCCTTCTTCAGGCCGCGGATGCGGATCTTCGGCGGGGCGTCGGGCGCCATTGGCTCGGCCGTGCTCATCGCGCGAAGAACAGCTCGGTGATGATGTAGTTGAACGACAGCAGCAGGATCGAGGCCGAGACCACGGCGTTGGTCGTGGCCTGGCCGACGCCCTGGGCGCCGCCCTTCGAATGGTAGCCGTGGTAGCAGCCCATCAAAGTGATGATGAAGCCGAAGACCGCCGCCTTGACGAGGCCCGAGAAGACGTCCTCGAAGGTCAGGAACTCCAGGGTGTTCTTCAGGTAGGTCGAGGGGTTGAAGCCGAGCTTGTAGATCGACACCAGGTAGCCGCCGAAGATGCCGATGATGTCGGCGACCAGGACCAGCACCGGCAGGGTCAGGACGCCGGCGATCAGGCGCGGCGCCACCAGGTACTTGAAGGGGTTGGTCGCCAGTGTGACCAGCGCGTCGATCTGCTCGGTCACGCGCATCGTGCCGATCTCGGCGGCCATGGCGGCGCCGATGCGCCCGGCGACCATCAGGCCGGCGAGCACCGGGCCGAGCTCGCGGGTGATCGACACGACGACGACGTTGGGGATCGCGCTCTCGGCCGAGAAGCGCGCGAAGCCGGTGTAGCTCTGCAGCGCCAGGACCATGCCGGTGAAGATCGCGGTCAGGCCGACGACCGGGAGCGAGTAGTAGCCGATGTCGATCATCTGGCGCAGGATCGAGCGGCCGTAGAACGGCGGGCGCGCGCAGTGGCTGAGGCCCCGCGCCGCGAACAGCGTCAGCCGCCCGGTGACCGCGAGGAAGGCCAGAAAGGTGCGGCCGAGCGGCTGGAGGACCGGCACCACGGGCTCAGGCGCCCTCGTAGACGCGGCGGTATCGGCGCCCGAGCGAGGTCAGGATCTCGTAGCCGATGGTGCCGGCCGCATCGGCCAGGTCGTCGAGCTGCTGGCCCGGACCGAACAGGTCGACGAAGCCGCCGACCGGCGGCGTCTCGGGCAAGTCCGTGACGTCGAGCGTGATCAGGTCCATCGATACCCGGCCCACCAGCGGCACGGCGACGGCCGTGCCTTCTCCGCCCGCTCCGGCGGCGACCGAGACCCAGGCCCTGCCCTGCCCGGAGAGCGACCGCAGGAAGCCGTCGGCATAGCCGAGCCCGACCGTCGCGATCGTCGTTCGCCGCTTGGCGCGGAAGGCGGCACCGTATCCGACGGTCATGGGGGGGTCAATAACCCGGACCTGCAGGATTCTTCCTTGCAGTCGAACGACTTGCGCCATCGGGTTGGGATTGCCCGGCGTCGGATTGACGCCGTAGAGGGCAGCGCCGGGGCGCAGCAGGTCGAAGCGGAAATCCGCACCCAGGAAGCTGCCCGGCGAGTTCGCCAGGCTGGCCTTCATCCGCGGCAGGCGCTCGCGCGCGGCGCGAAAGGCCTGCAGCTGCTCGCGGTTCAGGGGATGGTCGGGGGTGTCGCCGCAGGCCAGGTGGCTGATTAGCCAGGCCGGCTCGACGCCCGCCAGCCGCTCTGGCTCGGCGGCCAGCCGGGCCAGCTCGTCGGTGGGCAGCCCGAGGCGGCTCATGCCGGTGTCGACGTGCAGCGCGGCGGGCAGGGCCCGGCCCTCGGCGGCGGCCAGCGCCGCCCAGCGCGCGATCTCCTCCAGCGAGTTGAGCACCGGCCGGATGCCGGCGGCGAGGTAGTCGCGCTCGGCCCCGGCGCCGAACAGCCCGCCCAGGACGTAGACCTCGGCCTCGGCGGGCAGCACCCGGCGCAGGGTCAGGGCCTCGTCGGGCAGCGCCACGAAGAAGATCCGGGCGCCGGCGTCCCACAGCGCCGGCGCCGCGCGCTCGGCGCCCAGGCCGTAGGCGTCGGCCTTGACCACGGCGGCGACCGGCGTGCCGGCGCCCTCGGCGACCAGGCGCCGGTAGTTCGCCTTCAGCGCCGCCAGGTCGACGGTCAGCAGGCCGCCGGCGAGTTGCTCGGGCCGCAGGCGCGCGGCTTCGCTGTCAGCGGACATCCGGCAGGTGGTCTTCCGGGATGTAGTCGCCGAAGCGGGTGGTGTTGCCGTCGAAGGTCAGCTTGCGCGTGCCGATCGGGCCGTGGCGCTGCTTGGCGACGATCACCTCGCCGAGGCCGTAGACCTCCTCGCAGCGCCGCTGCCACTGGGCGTAGCGCTCCTGGTACTTGTCGTCGCCCTCGTTCTCGCGGCGCTGCGGCTCGGCGCGCTCCAGGTAGTACTGCTCGCGGAACACGAACATGACGACGTCGGCGTCCTGCTCGATCGAGCCGGATTCGCGCAGGTCGGCGAGCTGCGGGCGCTTGTCCTCGCGCTGCTCGACGGCGCGGGAGAGCTGCGAGAGCGCCAGCACCGGCACGTTGAGCTCCTTGGCGATGGCCTTGAGGCCGCGGGTGATCTCGGAGACCTCGTTGACCCGGTTCTCGGCGCGGCTGCCGCCCGGCGGGCTCATCAGCTGCAGGTAGTCGACGACGATCAGCGACAGGCCCTGCTGGCGCTTGAGGCGGCGCGCGCGGGTGCGCATCGCCGAGACCGAGATCGCCGGCGTGTCGTCGATGTAGAGCCGGATCGTCGAGAGCCGCCGGCTGACGTCGACGACCTTCTCGAAGTCGTCGCGGCTGATGTCGCCGCGACGCAGCGCGTCGGAGCGCACCTCGCTCTGCTCGGAGAGGATGCGGCTGGCCAGCTGCTCGGCCGACATCTCCAGCGAGAAGAAGGCGACGGTCTCCGGCTCCTCGATGTCGTTGCCGTCGGGGCCGCGCTCCAGGCGCGTCGAGGCGGCGACCTTGAAGGCGATGTTGGTGGCCAGCGAGGTCTTGCCCATCGAGGGGCGCCCCGCGAGGATCAGCAGGTCCGACTGGTGCAGGCCGCCGAGCAGGGCGTCGAGGTCGACGAAGCCGGTCGGCACGCCGGCGATCTTGCCGTCGCGCTTGTAGGCCGCCTCGGTCAGCTCGATGGCGTCGCGCAGCGCGGTGCGGAACTCCTTGAGGCCGCCCTCGGTCTGGCCGGTCTCGGCCAGGCGGTAGAGCCGCTCCTCGGCGAGCTCGATCTGCTGGCTGGCGCCGAGCTCCAGGTCGTGGCGATAGGCCTCGTTGACCACGTCCTCGCCGAGGTCGATCAGCTGGCGGCGCAGGTAGAGGTCGTAGACCAGCCGGCCGTAGTGGCGCACGTCGACGATGTTGACGTAGTTCGCCGCCAGCTCGGCCAGGTATTGCGAGCCGCCGACCTCGGCGAGGTCGCCGTCCTGGTCGAACTTGTTCTTCAGCGTCACCGCCGTGGCCAGCTGGCCGCGCTCGATCAGCGTGCCGCAGGCCTCGTAGATGCGGCCGTGCGCCGGATCGGCGAAGTGGTCGGGCAGCAGGAAGTCGCTGACCTTCTCGTAGGCCAGGTTGTTGGCCAGCACGGCGGCGAGCAGCGCCTGCTCGGCCTCGGCGTTGGACGGCGGCAGGCGCGAGAAGTCGGTTTCCCCGTTCTCGGGGACGGCGGCAAGCGTCGAGCTCATGGCCTCGGGAGGTTGGCTGGAAAGGGGGCGCGCGAAGCGGCGGGTGCGGTCATGGCGGTGCAGCCTACTGGCCCTTGCGGCTCGCCGCCCGCAGAGAATTACGGGGACAAGGGTGGATAACGGGCGCAAGCGGCGCTTGACGGCAGGGTAGGGCGATTCTGCCGCGACGGTCCAGGTTTGTTCCGGTCGGCCGGCGTGCGTCGATTCCTCCGGCGTGTGGAACAGGGCCCCGTCGCTGCCGTTGGCCAGGAAACAGCTCGAGCCACGAGCAAGGAGGCAAGCGATGTTCCCGACTGGATCCCTTTTGCCCCGGCGGCCGACGGCGGCACGCCGCCGCGACCGCGCGCGCCTCGCGGCTACCGCCGCGGCGGCGGTGATGCTGGCCGCCGGCCCCGCCGCCGCCGATCTCTTCGGCGAGTGGGACTCCGACCGCAGCGGCGCGGTCTCGGTCGAGGAGTTCGGCGTCGGCGCCGTCGAGTCGGGCGTCTACAACGAGTGGGATGCCGACGGCGACGGCCTGCTCGCCGACGAGGAGCTCAACGCCGGCCTCGGCGACGCGGTGATCTACGACGACGCCAGCAGCCGCGTCTGGGACCTCAACGACGACGGCAGCCTGGACCGGGAGGAGTTCCGCGACGGCTATCACCGCGGCTTCGACGCGGACCACGACGCGGAGCTCGACGAGGAGGAGTTCGGCCGCTTCGAGCGCGAGAGCGGCTGGTTCGACTGAGCGGGAGCGAGACGATGACCGACAGGACGCGACCGGCCGCCGCGGCGCTGGCCCTCGGCAGCCTGCTCGTCGCCGCCGCGAGCCTGCCCGCCGCTCCGGCGGGCGCCGCCGGCGGTGTCCCCAGTGCCTGGGACCGCGACGGCGACGGCCGGGTCTCACGCGCGGAGTACCGCGCGGAGATGGCCCGGCGCGGCGCCTATGCGCGCTGGGATCGCGACGGCGACGGCCGCCTCTCGCGCGAGGAGCTCAGGGCCCCGCGCCGGGCCGGCCAGCGCGGCGGGGCCTTCGCGGCCTGGAACGCCGACGACAACGACTGGATCGACGAGCGCGAGGTCATGAACGGCTACTTCGACAGCTACGACACCAACGGCGACCTCTGGCTCGATTCCGAGGAGATCGGCGAATTCGAGAACGAGAGCCGGATCGAGGGCGTCTACGACTGACGCGACCGCGGCGAGGCTGCGCTTTCGCCGCCGTGCCGGGAGCGTCGGCGGAACGGCTCCGACGGATCGGCCGTTCGAATCCGAAAGCAAGCGAGCGAGGAGAGACGGCATGACAGGAGCGAAGGACGCCCGGGCCCGACGGTCTGGCCGCGGTCTGCTCGCCGCCGCCGCCCTGAGCGTGCTGGCCACGGCGTCGGCCGGCGCCGCCGGCACGCTCGACTTCGGCGAGTGGGACCTCGACGACGACGGCGCGATCTCGCGTCACGAGTTCCGGCTCGGCATGGGCACGCTCGGCGTCTACGAGCGCTGGGACAGCGACCGCGACGGCATGCTCTCGGACGAGGAGTTCCGGGCGCGGCGTCCCGAGACGCTGGACGACGCCGGCTTCCTGGAGGCCTGGGGCCTGAGCGACGAGGGGGTCGACCGCGAGCGCTTCGACGAAGGCTACTACGCCGCCTTCGACCGCAACCGCGACCAGGGCATCGACGAGAGCGAATGGCGCGCCTTCGAGGCCCAGGCCCGCGAGGAAGGATGGATCGAGCGATGAGAAGACACCGCAGACAGCCCCAGGTGCGTCGCGCGCCGGCAGCCGCCCGGCCGCTCGCCGTGGCGGCCCCCCTCGAGCCCGCACGATGGGCGCTCTGGCTCGTCGGCGGCCTGCTGGCCGCCTGCCTGGCGGCGGCCCCGGCGCTCGGCGCCGATCTCAGCAAGGCCGACCTGAACAGCGGGCTCGCGGCCTGGGACAGCGACGGCGACGGCAGCCTGTCGCGCGAGGAGTTCCGCGAGGGCATGGGCGCCTACGGCCTCTACGAGCGCTGGGACAGCGACCGCGACGGCCTGATCACCGACGAGGAGTACCGGGCCGCGCCGCCGGCGCACTTCACGGCCGCCGAGGCCGAGGCCTGGAGCGACAGCGGCGCCGAGGGGCTCGACGAGATCGCGTTCCACGACCGCTACTACGACGCCTACGACACGAACGACGACCAGACGCTGAGCGAGACCGAGTTCGGCCGCTTCGTCGAGGAGGTCGGCTGGGAGGACTGGCCGCACTGACGGCCATGCCCCGGGAGCGGCCTCAGTAGAGCCAGGCCGGCAGGGCCGTGGCGATGGCGGGCACGAACCAGATGACCAGCATGCCGACGACCTGGATGACGATGAAGGGCACGACGCCGGCGTAGATCTGCGCCGTCGAGATCTCCTTCGGCGCGGCGCCGCGCAGGTAGAACAGCGAGAAGCCGAAGGGCGGCGTCAGGAAGCTGGTCTGCAGGTTGATGGCGATCAGCACCGACAGCCAGATCGGGTCGTGGCCGAGCAGGATCAGCGCCGGCACGACCAGCGGCAGCAGGATCACCGAGATCTCGACGAAGTCGAGGAAGAAGCCGAGCAGGAACACCAGGGCCATGACGAACAGCAGGGCGCCCTGGGGCCCGCCCGGCATGGCGGCGATGATCTGCTCGACGTGGTCGTCGCCGCCCAGGCCGCGGAACACCAGCGAGAACAGGCTGGCGGTCAGGATGGTCGCGAAGATCATCGAGACCACGACCATGCTGGACGTCGTGACCGGCTTCAGGATGCCGGCGCGCGAGACCCGCGCCAGCGACTGGAGAATCCCGGCCAGCGCCAGCAGGATCAGGCCGAGCGCGACCGCGCCGAGCAGCCAGTCGGCGAGCGTCGCGTCGTCGCGCTGCAGGCGCAGCGGATGGACGCCGGCGAGCACCGCCAGCGCGCCCAGCGCCAGCGCCGCCAGGACGATCCGCCCGGCGCCCTCGCCGCGCGCCGGCTCGCCGAGCCGGGCGCCGGCCAGCAGCAGCGCGCCGACCGCGCCGACCGAGGCCGCCTCGCTGGGCGTCGCGACGCCGCCGAGGATCGAGCCGAGCACCGCGACGATCAGCAGGCAGGGCGGCAGCACAGCCCGGCCGACCTGGCGCGCCGAGGGCCGGGCCTCGCCGGCCCGGATCGCCGGAGCCGCCTGCGGCCGCAGCCAGGCGGTCAGCACCAGGTAGAGCAGGTAGAGGCCGACCAGCGTCAGGCCGGGCAGCAGCGCCGCAGCGAAGGTCTGGCCGACCGAGATGGTCTCGACGGTGAACTTGCCCTGCTCGAACTGCGCCTGCTGGAAGGCGTTCGACATGACGTCGGAGAGGATGATCAGCAGCGTCGAGGGCGGGATGATCTGGCCGAGCGTGCCCGCCGTGCAGACCAGCCCGGCGGCCAAGCGCGGGTCGTAGCCGTGGCGCAGCATGGTCGGCAGGGCGATCAGCCCCATCGCCACGACGGTCGCGCCGACGATGCCGGTCGAGGCGGCGAGCAGCGCGCCGACCAGCACCACCGAGATGCCGAGCCCGCCGCGCAGGCTGCCGAACAGGCGGCCCAGGGTCTCCAGCAGCTCCTCGGCGATCCGGCTCTTCTCGAGCATCACGCCCATGAAGACGAACAGCGGGATGGCGATCAGCACGTCGTTGGTCAGCACGCCGAAGACGCGCTGGCCGAGCGCGCCCATCAGGCCGGGGTCGAAGTGGCCGAGCGCCCAGCCCAGGCCGGCGAACAGCGTCGCCACGCCGGCGATCGTGAAGGCCACCGGATAGCCGAGGAGGATGGCGCCGACCAGCGCTGCGAACATCAGCAGGTCGAGCCAGCCGGAGAGCCAGTCCGCGAGCCAGTCCAGGGGCAGGGTCACAGCGCCGGCCCGCCGTCCTTGGCGTCGCCGGCGACCTCGCCGCGCGCGAGGCGCAGGGCGTCGCGCAGCGCGCAGGCCAGGCCCTGGACGAGCAGCAGCACGCAGAAGGCCGGGATCAGCGACTTCAGCAGGAAGGCCGCGGGGATGCCGCCGACCGAGATGGCGCCCTCGAGCACCGCCCAGGAGTTGCGCACGGACGGCCAGGAGTACCACAGCAGGACCAGCGTCGCCGGCAGCAGGAAGGCGAGGCCGCCGGCCAGGTCGATCGCCCGCCTGCCGCGCGCCGACAGCCGGCCGTAGAAGATGTCGACGCGGACGTGGCCGTCGACCAGCAGGGTGTAGCCGGCGCCGAGCATGAACAGCGCGCCGTGCAGGTAGAGCACGCCCTCGCCGAGGAACACGAAGCTGATGCCGAAGACGTGGCGCAGCAGCACCACGGCGAACTGCAGCAGCACCATGGCCAGCGCCAGCCAGCGCGCGGTCAGCCCGACCGCGCGGTTGATCCAGTCGAGCCGGTCGATCCAGCCTGCCACCGCGACCAGTGCTCCCTTACGTCGGCCTCGCGTGGAGACATCGCCTCCCCGGCCGTCATCCCCGCGAAGGCGGGGATCCATGGGGAAGGGCCGTCCGCACCGGGGCCGCTGTTCTGACAGAAGCCAGACTCACCATGGATCCCCGCCTTCGCGGGGATGACGAGGAAAGACGGGCCGGGTCGCGGCGCGGCCGGCCCCGTCTGAAGGCTGTTCGCTCAGCCCGGGTAGCTGTAGTCGAGCGAGCGGGCGTTCATCTGGCCGTTGTCGGCGTAGACCATGTAGTCGGCGATCGAGCGGCGGTAGGCCAGGAAGGACTCGACGATGCGCTTGACCAGCTCGTCGCTGTCGTCGCGCAGCTCGGCCATGACCTCGCCCGCGGCGTTGCCCATGGCGACCAGCACCGGCTCGGGCAGCTTGCGCACCATCACGCCCTGCTCGGCGACCAGCTGCTTGAGGGCCTGGGCGTGCTTCGTCGTGTACTCGGTCCAGACCGGGTTGTAGAGCGACTCGCAGGCCGCGGTGACGGCCTGCTTGAGGTCGTCGGGCAGCTCCTCGTAGGCCGCCTTGTTGACCGCGCACTCCTCGGCCGAGGAGGGCTCGCCGACGCCCGGCCAGTAGTAGTTCTTGGCGACCTGGTAGAAGCCGAGCGCGCTGTCGGTCCAGGGGCCGATGAACTCGCCGGCGTCGAGCGCGCCGGACTGCAGCGCCTGGAACATGTCGCGGCCGCCCATCGCCTGCGCGGCCATGCCCAGCTTGGCGCACATCTCGGAGGCGAGGCCGGTGGTGCGGAAGCGCAGGCCCTTGAGATCGTCGACGGTCTGGATCTCGTTGCGGAACCAGCCGGCCCACTGCGGGCCCGAGTTGCCGCACAGGAAGGGCTTCAGGTTGAAGCGCCCGTAGATCTCGTCGTAGAGCGCCTGGCCGCCGCCGTGCTGCAGCCAGCCGACCTGCTCGTCGGCGCGCAGGCCGAAGGGCTGGGAGCCGAACAGCAGGATGCCCTTCGACTTCGAGCCCCAGTAGGCCGGCACCGCGTGATAGAGCTCGGCCGTGCCCTCGGAGACCGCGTCGAAGACGCCGTTGCCCGGCACCAGCTCCCCGGCGGCGTAGAGCTCGACCTCGATGCGCCCGCCGGACAGCGCGGTGATGCGGTCGGCCAGCATCTGCGCGGCGACGCCCGGTCCGGGCAGGTTCTTCGGCCAGGCCGTCACCATCTTCCAGCGCCGCCGGTCCTGAGCGATCGCCGGCGCCGCGAGGCCGGCCGCCGCGGCGCCCGTGCCGGCCACCGCCCCGCCGAGAAACGCCCGTCGCTTGATGCCCGTCATCCTGCTTCCCCTTGCTGCTCGTGACTCTGCTGCGCGCCGCCGCCCGTCGCCGGCCCGGGACGGGCGCGCGGGGGGACGGCGTCTCGGTCCTCAGGCTAGGGCCAATCGCGCGGCCTCGACAAGATGCCTGCTCGGCGGGGTCCCGCGAAGCCGCCGCCGCCGCGCGGCGGCCCTGCCAACTGCTTGATGGCGAACGAAAAGCCGGAGAATCTTCCGAACGGCGAGGAACGCCGTCCCGGTCGCGTCATTGTCGCAACCGAGGGGCAACGAGGCCCCGCGTCGGGGCGGCGCGCAACGCGCTGCCGCCGCGACGCCCCAACAGCCAAGGAGGCGACCTGATGAAACGCCATACCCGCATTACCGCCCTTGCCGCCGGTACCCTCGCCCTGGCCGCGTTCGCCGCGACGCCGGCGATGTCGGCCGACATGTTCAACGAGTGGGACGCCGACCAGAGCGGCGACATCAACAACAGCGAGTTCGACAAGGGCCTCAACGGCCTGAAGATCTACGACGCTCGCGAGAAGGCGCCGGAGGACGACGCCGAGGTCACCCAGGAGATGTTCGACGAGCGCATCGGCAACCCCGACTGGCGCACGGACGAGACCTACCAGGCCTGGGACCAGGATCGGGACACCGTTCTCAAGGAGAGCGAGTTCCGTGACGGCTACTACGACACCTACGACGCCGACGGCGACGGCATGATCGACGAGAACGAGTTCTCGATGTTCGAGGACGATGCCGACGAGCAGGGCCTGTTCGACTGATCGGTCAGCCCTGCCTTCCGGGCACGCGGCCGGGTCGCAGGATGCCCCGGCCGGACGGTCCGGACGATCGACGCGAAGAGCGCGGGACCCACGGGTCCCGCGCTTTTTCGTTCGATTTGCCTTGCCGGCCCGCCTGTGTCGGCCCGCTTCCTTCGGGACCTCAGGGCGCCTCGGCAGCGCCGTCGTGGCAGGCCCGGCTGTCCGCCGGCGCCTGGGCCCGTTCGGTCATGCCGTAGTCGCGCAGCACCCCGGCGACGCGCAGGCGGTAGTCGGCGAACAGCTTCTGGCGGCCAGCCTGCTGCGCCGTGCGGTGGCTGTGCAGCTGCCGCCAAGCGGTCAGCGCCGCCTCGTCGCGCCAGAACGACAGCGACAGGATCTTGCCGGGCTCGGCGAGGCTCTCGAAGCGCTCGACCGAGAGAAAGCCGTCGACCCCCGCCAGCTCGGCCTTGAGCGCGGCCGCCAGCTCGAAATAGGGCCGCCGCCCCTCGGCCTTCGGCCAGACCTCGAAGATGACGGCGATCACGGCCCGCGTCCTCCCGGCCGCCGCTACTCGGCCGCCGTGGCGTGGCGCGAGTCGAGATAGGGCACGGAGAAGCGTTCGTCCTCCAGGGCCTTCAGGCGCCGCTCCTCCTCGACCATGTAGTCGCGGGTCGTCGGCAGGGCGTCGAGCCGGCGGGTCAGCTGGATCTGGAAGACCATCAGGCCCTGGTGGCGGAAACCGAGCTCGCAGCCGACCAGGTACATCTCCCACATCCGGCAGAAGCGCTCGTCGTAGAGCTCGGCGATCTGCTTGCGGTTGGCCTGGAAGCGCTCGTGCCAGTGCTTCAGCGTCTCGGCGTAGTGCAGGCGCAGGATCTCGATGTCGGTGGTGATCAGGCCGGACTTCTCGACCGCGGTCATGACCTCCGACAGGGCCGGCACGTCGGCGCCGGGGAAGATGTACTTGCGGATGAAGGGATTGATCGGCGAGGGCTCGTCGAAGCGGCCGATCGAGTGGATCACCGCGACGCCGTCCTCGGCCAGCAGGTCGCGGACCTTGCCGAAGAACTCGTCGTAGTTGCGCTTGCCGACGTGCTCGAACATGCCGACCGAGACGATGCGGTCGAAGGGCCCCGACTTTTGGCGGTAGTCGACCAGCTCGAAGCGGCAGCTCTCGGCGAGCGCGGCCTCGGCGGCGCGCGCCTGGCTGAGCTTGTGCTGCTCGACCGAGAGCGTGACGCCGGTGACGTCGCTGTCCGCGACCTGGGCCAGGTAGAGCGCCATGCCGCCCCAGCCGGAGCCGATGTCGAGCGCCTTGAGGCCGGGGCGCGCCAGGTTCAGCTTCGCCGCGAGATGCCGCTTCTTGGCGATCTGCGCGCTCTCGAGATCGGTCTCGGCGGTCGGGAAGTAGGCGCAGGAGTACTGCCGGTCCGGGTCGAGGAAGAGGTCGTAGAGCCGGCCCGAGAGGTCGTAGTGGTGCGCCACGTTCTTCTGCGCCAGGCCGATCGGGTTGTACTGCTTGAGGCGGCGGCCCTGGCGCAGACCCCAGTTGCCGAGCCTGACCAGCCAGTGGTCCTCGAGGTGGTCGTAGTTTATCGCGGCGACCTCGAGCAGGTCGTAGAGCCGGCCTTCCTCGACGGTCAGCAGGCCCTCCATGTAGGCCTCGCCGATGCGCACCGGCGGGTTCAGCGCCAGCTTCCACTCGAGGTCCTTGCGGTGCAGCCTGATGACAGCGCGGGGCGTGCCGCCGTCGCCGTAGTCGCGGCGCCGGCCGCTGGCGTCGATGACCCCGAGGGATCCCTTCCTGACCATATGCCCCAGAAGCGAATGCAGCAGCATGACAGGCTCCTCCGACTTGCGGCCGGCCCCGCTAGCCCTTCGACGGCCGGACGGTTCGGTTTGTTTTTAACTGTTCCAATCTTTCAACGCGCGCGCCCGAGTTGCAAGGGGGCTGTGCCGCTAAGCGGCCGCGATCACAGCATTATTGCCATGACGTCTCTGGTGCCCCGGGGCGCGGCGGACTACCGTGTCGCCCCGCCCAGCGCATGAGGAAGAGGAAGCCGGAATGACCCCGCCCGAGAGCCTGCCGAAGACCCTGCTGGCCATGGCCGGCGTGGAGAACCGCCCGCACCCCTGGCACGACAGCGTGCTGCTGCTGATCGACATGCAGAACGAGTACCGCAGCGGCAAGCTGCCGCTGCCGGGCGTCGAGCCGGCGCTGGCCGAGGGCGCGGCGCTGCTCGAGCGCGCCCGCTCGGCCGGCACGCCGGTCGTCCACGTCCAGCACGAGGGCAAGCCGGGCGGTGCCTTCGATCCCGGCAGCGAGGCCTTCGCGCTGGCCGATCCGGTCGCGCCGCGCGAGGGCGAGGGGCGGGTGCGCAAGGCGCTGCCGAACGCCTTCGCCGGCACCGACCTGGACGCGCTGCTCAAGGGATACGGCCGGAAGAACCTGATCGTCGGCGGCTTCATGACCCACATGTGCGTCTCCTCGACGGTGCGCGCGGCCCTGGACCTCGGCTACGGTTCCACGGTCGTGGCCGCTGCCTGCGCGACCCGCGACCTGCCCGACGGGGTCGGCGGGGTCGTGCCCTCCGACCAGCTGCACCGCGCCGAGCTGGCGGCGCTGTCGGACCGCTTCGCCATGGTCGTCGCCGACGCGGCCCATACCGCTTCGGAGTGAACGTCCGGCCCGCCCGGGGCGTTGCAGGATAGAGTCCGGGCAGGGGACAGTCCGGGCAGGGCAGGGTCCGGCGTCCCGGCGCGGGGGTTTCGCCGGCGGCGGTGCCGGCATATATCTGCCGGAAGACGTTTCAGGCGCATGCCACGGACGGCTCCGGGCCGGCCGGCCCGTCAGAGCCGGGTCCAATCCAAGGGAGGAGAGCAGCAATGAGCGCGCAGGCCATGGTCGCGGAGAACGGTGCCCCGAAACTCAAGGACGCCTCGCTGTTCCGCCAGCAGTGCTACATCGACGGCAAGTGGGTCGACGCCGACAGCGGCAAGACCCTGCCGGTCACCAACCCGGCGACCGGCGAGGAGCTGGGCAGCGTGCCGAAGATGGGCGCCGCCGAGACGCGCCGCGCCATCGAGGCCGCCGACAGGGCGTGGCCGGCGTGGCGCGCGCTGACCGGCAAGGAGCGCTCCAACATCCTGCGCAAGTGGTTCGACCTGATGATGGCGAACCAGGAGGATCTCGGCCTGCTGATGACCCTGGAGCAGGGCAAGCCGCTGACCGAGGCCAAGGGCGAGATCGCCTACGGCGCCTCTTTCATCGAGTGGTTCGCCGAGGAGGCCAAGCGCGTCTACGGCGACGTCATCCCGGGCCACCAGCGCGACAAGCGCATCGTCGTGGTCAAGCAGCCGGTCGGCGTGGTCGGGGCGATCACGCCCTGGAACTTCCCGAACGCCATGATCACCCGCAAGGCCGGCCCGGCGCTGGCCGCCGGCTGCCCGATCGTGATCAAGCCGGCGACGGCCACGCCCTTCTCGGCGCTGGCGCTCTGCGAGCTGGCTGAGCGCGCCGGCATTCCGAAGGGCATCATCAACGTCGTCACCGGCTCGTCCTCGGAGATCGGCGGCGAGCTGACCAGCAACCCGACGGTGCGCAAGATCTCCTTCACCGGCTCGACCGAGGTCGGCAAGATCCTGATCAAGCAGTCGGCCGACACCGTGAAGAAGCTCTCGATGGAGCTCGGCGGCAACGCGCCCTTCCTGGTCTTCGACGACGCCGACCTCGACGCCGCGGTCGAGGGCGCGCTGGCCTCGAAGTACCGCAACGCCGGCCAGACCTGCGTCTGCGCCAACCGGATCCTGGTCCAGGACGGCGTCTACGAGGCCTTCGCCGAGAAGCTCGCCGCCAAGGTCAAGGAGCTGAAGGTCGGCAACGGCCTGGAGGACGGCGTCGTCCAGGGCCCGCTGATCGACATGGCCGCGGTCGAGAAGGTCGAGGAGCACATCAAGGACGCCGTCGGCAAGGGTGCCAAGATCGTCGTCGGCGGCGAGCGCCACAAGCTCGGCGGCAGCTTCTTCCAGCCGACCGTGCTGACCGACGTGACGACCGACATGAAGGTCACCAAGGAGGAGACCTTCGGCCCGGTCGCCCCGCTGTTCCGCTTCTCGAAGGACGAGGAGGGCATCGCCATGGCGAACGACACGGAGTTCGGCCTGGCGAGCTACTTCTACGCCCGCGACATGGGCCGCGTCTGGCGCGTCTCCGAGGGCCTGGAGAGCGGCATCGTCGGCATCAACACCGGCATCATCTCGACCGAGGTCGCGCCCTTCGGCGGCGTCAAGGAATCGGGCCTGGGCCGCGAGGGCTCGAAGTACGGCATCGAGGACTTCCTCGAGATCAAGTACCTCTGCATGGGCGGCGTGTGAGCCGCCCTCTGCCGGGGACACGGCCGCGATGAGCGAGACCAACCGACGCATCGTCCTGGCTGCGCGGCCGGGCCCCGAGGGCGTCACCGAGGACTGCTTCCGGCTCGAGGTCGGCGACAAGCCGCGCCCCGGGCCGGGGCAGCTCTTGATCCGCAACCTGCTGCTGTCCTGCGAGCCGGCCCAGCGCGGCTGGATCGCGGCGGCGGCGAACTACTCCGAGCCGGTGCCGCTGGGCGGCGTGATGCGCAGCTTCGCGCTCGGCCAGATCGTCGAGAGCGACGACTCGCACTGGCCGGCCGGCAGCCTGGTCTACGGCCGCTTCGGCTGGCAGGACTGGCACCTCAGCGACGGCAGCGACATCGACCGCCGCTGCCACGCCCACGACGGGCCGCTGGAGATCAACCTGCACCTGCTCGGCCTGACCGGCCTGACCGCCTACCTGGCGCTGACCGAGATCGGCCGGCCCCAGGCCGGCGAGACGGTCGTGGTCTCGACCGCCGCCGGGGCGGTCGGCTCGGTCGCCGGCCAGATCGCCAAGATCCTCGGCTGCCGCACCGTCGGCTTCACCGGCAGCGACGAGAAGGTCGCGGCCTGCCTCGACGACTTCGGCTACGACGCCGCGATCAACTACCGCAAGGCCGGCGACCTCGCCTCGGCGCTCAAGGCCGCGGCGCCCGAGGGCGTCGACGTCTACTACGACAACACGGCGGGTCCGGTCTCCGACGCGGTCATGACGCAGCTGAAGCCGCGCGCCCGCATCGCCATCGTCGGCACCATGTCGATCCCCTCGCATCCGGTGCCCGAGGGGCCGCGCTACAACCGCGCGATCCTGGTCGCGCGCGCCACCGTGACCGGCTTCCTGGCCTTCGACTGGACCGAGAAGTTCGACGAAGCCGCCCGCCAGCTGGCGATCTGGCACAAGGAAGGCCGCATCCACACCCGCCACGACGTCGCCGAGGGCATCGAGGCGGCGCCGGCGCATCTCGTCCGCCTGCTCAGGGGCGAGAACGACGGCAAGGCCATGGTGCGCATCGCCGAGCCGGCGTGACGGCGGCCTTCTTCTCTACCGCTCTTTCCTTACCGTCATCCCCGCGAAGGCGGGGATCCAGGGCCGTCCCGCCGCGGCCCGTGGCCCCTGGGTCCCCGCCTCCGCGGGGACGACGCAAAGGGGGGCGGGGACGCCGAGTGACGGGATGACGACTGAACGAATGCCGACCGCCACCTCCCGTCGCCGCCGTCACGGCTGCCTTTCCGGACGGCCCGGGTTAAAGTCCCGCCGCCGCGCGCCATATGCCGTCGAAAGAGGGGAATTCCGATGAGCCAGTACGACTACGACCTCTTCGTCATCGGCGCCGGCTCAGGCGGCGTGCGCGCGGCGCGCTTCTCGGCCGGCTACGGCGCGAAGGTGGCGATCGCCGAGGAGCGCTTCTTCGGCGGCACCTGCGTCAACATCGGCTGCGTGCCGAAGAAGCTGATGGTCTACGCCAGCCACTTCTCGGAGGACTTCGAGGACGCGGCCGGATACGGCTGGTCGGTCGGCGAGCGCAGCTTCGACTGGGCGACGCTGATCGCCAACAAGGACCGCGAGATCGCCCGGCTCAACGGCATCTACGAGCGGCTGCTGCAGAACGCCGGCGTCGAGGTCTTCGAGGCCCGCGCGACGATCCTCGATCCCCACAGCGTCGAGGTCGGCGGCCGCAAGGTCACGGCCGAACACATCCTGGTGGCGACCGGCGGCAAGCCGGTGCGCGCCCGCGAGCCGGGCTGCCAGCACTCGATCGTCTCCGACGACGTCTTCTACCTGGACAGGCTTCCCGAGCGCATCCTGATCGCCGGCGGCGGCTACATCGCCGTCGAGTTCGCCGGGGTCTTCGCCGGCCTCGGCGCCGAGACCACGCAGATCTACCGCGGCCCGCTGTTCCTGCGCGGCTTCGACGCCGACGTGCGCGCCTTCCTGGCCGAGGAGATGCCCAAGAAGGGCGTCGACCTGGTGTTCAACCAGATCATCGAGAAGATCGAGAAGACCTCGAACGGCCTGGCCGCGACCCTGACCAGCGGCGAGGTCCGCGAGGTCGACCAGGTGCTCTACGCGATCGGCCGCCAGCCCAACACGATGGACCTCGGCCTCGACAGGGCCGGGGTCACCCTGAACGGCGCCGGGGCGGTCAAGGTCGACGAGCACTACCGCTCCTCGGTGCCCTCGATCCTGGCGATCGGCGACGTCACCGACCGCATCCAGCTGACCCCGGTGGCGCTGGCCGAGGGCATGGCCGTCGCCAGGACCCTGTTCAACGACGAGCCGACGACGGTCGACTACCACGACGTGCCGAGCGCGGTGTTCAGCCAGCCGCCGATCGCCTCGGTCGGCCTGACCGAGGAGGCGGCGCGTGCCAGGCACGGCGCGGTCGACATCTACCGCTCGAGCTTCAAGCCGATGAAGCACACGCTGTCGGGACGCGACGAGAAGACCCTGATGAAGCTGATCGTCGAGCGCGAGGGCCGCAGGGTCGTCGGCGCCCACATGGTCGGGCTCGACGCCGCCGAGATCGTCCAGGGCCTGGCCATCGCGATCAAGGCCGGCGCGACCAAGGAGCACTTCGACCGCACGATCGGCATCCACCCGACCGCGGCGGAGGAGTTCGTGACGATGCGCGAGCCGCTGCCCGAGCCCGAGGACAGCCAGGCCGCCGTGCGAGCGGCCGAGTAGGCCCCGCGAGCAGACCCGGGAGGATCCCGATGACCGCCAAGCCCCTGCGCCTCTCGCCCGGCGGCGCTCCCGCCGAGACCGCGCCGGTCGAGCCCTCGAAGCTGCTCGACGGCATCCCCTCGCAGACCACCGAGAACCACTACGAGGCCGCCGACGGCCGCTTCTTCGCCGGCTTCTGGTCGTCCGACCCCGGCGCCTGGCGCGTCGACTACTCGGAGCACGAGCTCTGCCAGCTGCTCGAGGGCGAGGTCGAGCTGACCGCCGAGAACGGCACCAGCGAGCGCTTCGCCGCCGGCGAGGCCTTCGTCATCCCGGCCGGCTTCAAGGGCACCTGGCGCTCGATCGGCAAGGTCCGCAAGCTCTACGCGATCTACCAGGCCTGATCGGGGCGCCCCCGGCAAACGCCGGCACACATCTCCTTTCTCGTCATCCCCGCCTCCGCGGGGATGACGTCGAGAGAGAGCCGTCAACGAGACGGGCATGGCACGGTCCGCGCGCCCCGATCGCCGCCCCCTGCCGGCCAGCGACAGTGGATTCGCCGGGAGCGAGGCGCTACAACCACTGTCCCCGTGCCGGTCTCCACCCCGGCGCGGCCTGGCAAGCGAAGAACTGGACAAGACCATGGGTGACAACTGGACGCCCGCCAACTGGCGGAACAAGCCGATCCTGCAGGTACCGGACTACAGCGACGCCGAGGCCCTGGGCCGGGTCGAGCGGACCCTTCGGGACTATCCGCCGCTGGTCTTCGCCGGCGAGGCGCGCCGGCTCAAGGAGTCTTTGGGCGAGGTCGCCGAGGGCCGCGGCTTCCTGCTGCAGGGCGGCGACTGCGCCGAGTCCTTCGCCGAGTTCCACGCCAACAACATCCGCGACACCTTCCGCGTGCTGCTGCAGATGGCGGTCGTGATGACCTACGCCGCCTCGGTGCCGGTGGTGAAGGTCGGCCGCATGGCCGGGCAGTTCGCCAAGCCGCGCTCGGCGCCGACCGAGAGTCAGGACGGTGTCGAGCTGCCGAGCTACCGCGGCGACTCGATCAACGCCATGGAGTTCGAGGAGGCGGCGCGTCGGCCCGACCCGGAGCGTCTGCTGCGCGCCTACAACCAGGCGGCGGCGACGCTCAACCTGCTGCGCGCCTTCGCCCAGGGCGGCTTCGCCGACCTGCACAAGGTCCACCAGTGGAACCTGCGCTTCGTCGCCGGCAGCCCGCAGTCCGAGCGCTACGAGGAGCTGTCGAACCGCATCGGCCAGGCGCTGGCCTTCATGGAGGCCTGCGGCGTCACGCCGGAGACGGTGCAGCAGCTGCGCGAGACCGACTTCTACACCAGCCACGAGGCGCTGATCCTGCCCTACGAGGAGGCGCTGACCCGCGTCGACAGCCTGACCGGCGACTGGTACGACGTCTCGGCGCACTTCCTGTGGATCGGCGACCGCACGCGCCAGCTCGACGGCGCCCATGTCGATTTCCTGCGCGGCGTCAAGAATCCGATCGGCATGAAGTGCGGGCCGAGCAGCGACCCCGACGAGCTGCTGCGCCTGATCGACCTGCTCAACCCCGAGAACGAGCCCGGCCGCCTGACCCTGATCTCGCGCATGGGCCACGAGAAGGTCGAGACCCACCTGGCGCCGCTGGTTCGCCGCGTCGAGCGCGAGGGCCGCAAGGTCGTCTGGTCCTGCGACCCGATGCACGGCAATACCATCAAGTCCTCGACCGGCTACAAGACGCGGCCCTTCGACCGCATCCTGGCCGAGGTCCGCGGCTTCTTCGCCGTGCACCGCGCCGAGGGCAGCCATGCCGGCGGCATCCACGTCGAGATGACCGGCCAGGACGTCACGGAGTGCATCGGCGGCGCGCAGGCGATCGACGAGACCATGCTGGCCGACCGCTACCACACGCACTGCGACCCGCGGCTCAACGCCAGCCAGTCGCTCGACCTGGCCTTCCTGATCGCCGAGGAGCTCAACGCCGAGCGCCAGGCGCGCCAGGACGCCGAGGCCCAGCGCCGCGCCGTCGCCGGCGAGTAGGGGGCGCTCCCACGCCCCTCGACAGGCTCGGGACGAAGCAGGCTTGCGGTGCGTCCCAAAGGTCGCTTCGTCCCGAGCCTGTCGAGGGACGTGGGGGCCGGCAGCGAGCCGGCAGGCCCGGGCATGTCCGTCCCGCGGGCGGCGCGGGTTGACGCTGGCGCGCGGGGCGCGAAACATCCGGCGCTCGGGGGAGCAGCGGAGGAAGCGATGCCAGACGACAGCAGCCGGCCGGGCGACGACGCCGCGGCGGAGGCGCTGCGCAACGACGGCGCCGGCTGGCCGGACGGCGACGCCTCGGTGCGCGCCTGGACCGACGCCTACTTCAATCGGACCAAGGAGATCGCGGCGCGCTTCGGCGACTGCCAGGTGACCTACGCGGTCTTCATGCGCCGGCCGGTGGTCTCGGCGCCGCGCCTGGCGATCCAGTGGCTGGAGGCGATGGCCGAGCGGCGCGGCACGCGCTTCGACATCGACCTGCGCTACGCCGAGGGCCGCTGGGTCGGCGCCGGCGACCCGATGCTCTACGTCACCGGCTCCTTCGTGCAGCTGGCCGACCTGGAGACGCTGCTGCTGCAGAAGATCGGCCCCGCCTGCGTCGCCGCCTTCAACGCCCACACCATGTGCGTCGACCTGCCCGAGGTCGCCTTCATGGCCTTCGACGCGCGCCACTGCGCCGGCACCGAGATGGCCGAGCAGATGGCCTACGCCGCCGCCGTCGGCTCGGAGCGCGCCCGGCGCAAGGTCGGCGCCGTCGGCTTCGTCGGCAACGCGACCGACGCGACCGCGCACTACTTCGGCCTGAGCCGCGGCCTGGGGACCATGCCGCACGCGCTGATCGGCTTCGCCGGCTCGACCGTCCGTGCCGCCGAGATGTACGTCGAGACCTATCCCGACGAGCCGGTTACCGTGCTGGTCGACTACTTCGCCCAGGAGATCACCGACAGCCTCGCGGTCTGCCGCCGCTTTCCCGAGCTGGCGGCCAGCGGCCGCCTGTCGCTGCGCGTCGACGTGCCGGCCAGCCGCTACCTCGAGGGCCTCGACCCGGCGGCCTCCTACGCGGTCATCGAGCGCAACGTCCCGGAGGCGATCCGCGGCTACCGTACCGAGGAGGAGCTGCGCTACCTGGTCGGCCCCGGCGTCTCGGCGGCAGGCATCTGGCACCTGCGCGAGCAGCTCGACCGCGCCGGCTTCGAGGCGACCAAGATCGTCGCCTCCTCGGGCTTCGGCCCGCGCAAGTGCAAGCTGATGAGCGAGGCCCGGGTGCCGGTCGACGCCATCGGCACCGGCTCCTTCCTGCCGACCCGCTGGAGCGAGACCTACGCCACCGCCGACATCGTCGAGTACGACGGCCAGCCCCGCGTCAAGGTCGGCCGCGAGTTCCTGCTGCGGCGGTAGGGGGCAAGCGCGGCGGCCAGCCGAGTCCGCGTTTTCGTCATCCCTGCGAAAGCAGGGATCCAGAGAAAGGATCGGCCAGTACGGGCGGACCCCGGCCGCTCGTGCCTGCCGTTTCTTCCTCTGGATCCCGGCATTCGCCGGGATGACGAACCGGGGGCGGGGCCGGCGGAAGCGGTGCGACCGAGAGGAAACACGCCGCTACCGCTCTACGCGTAGTCGAGCGGCAGGACGCTGGTCGCCTTGATCTCCTCCATGACGAAGGCGCCGGAGACGTCGGAGAGGGTCAGGCGCGCGGTCAGGCGCTGGTAGAGCGCGTCGTAGGCCTTCACGTCGGGGACCACGGCCTGGATCAGGTAGTCGACCTCGCCGGCGGTGCGGTAGACGCCGAGGATCTCGGGGATGTCGGCGACCGCCCGGCGGAAGGCCTCGGCCCAGGCCTGGGAGTGGCTGTCGGTCTTGACCGAGACGAAGACCATGAGGCCGAGGTTCAGCTTCTCGCGGTCCAGCAGGGCGCGTCGGCCGCGGACGTAGCCCTCCTGCTCCAGGCGCTTGAGGCGCGTCCAGCAGGCGTTGCGCGACAGGCCGACCAGCTCGGCGAGCTCGGCCAGGGTGCGGTCGGCGTCAGTCTGGATGGCGTCCAGCAGGCGGCGGTCGGTGCGGTCCAGCATTCGGCGCAGGCTTTCCTGGATGGGATATCTTCCCACAAATCTACCGGATCGACTTGATCTTTGGGAGCCCTTTCGAGGGTGCCTGCGCTACTCCTGTCCCGTCCTTCGAGCCGGGAGCCGAACGCCATGAAAGCCGTCGTCGCCGCCTTCACCGACCATCCAGCCGCCGTCGGCGAGAGCTACGGCGAGCATTTCGTCTTCGCCTCGGGGATCGGCCTGAAGCTGATCGGCGCCGGCTGCGCGGCCCTGCTGCACGGCCTCTTCCCCTTCCTGTTCAAGACCACGGCGAGCGGCGTCGTGCTGGCGCTGGCCGGCCGCTGCGCGCCGCGCAACGCCGCCGCCCGGCGCCCCCGCTGAGCCGGTTACCGCTTCCTAACGGATCGCGGCGCAGACTCCGGCCATGTGCCGCTGGACCGTCCATGCCGGGGAGCCGGTGTTCCTGGAGCAACTCGTCCTCGAGCCCTGCCATTCGCTGATCGCGCAGTCGCTGCACGCCCGCGAGGCCAAGGCCGAGACCAACGGCGACGGCTTCGGCCTCGGCTGGTACGGCGAGCGCGCCGAGCCCGGTCTCTACCGCGAGATCCTGCCGGCCTGGTCGGACGCCAACCTGCGCAGCCTCTGCCGCCAGCTGCGCGCCCGCCTGTTCTTCGCCCACGTGCGCGCCTCGACCGGCACCGCGACGGCGCGCGCCAACTGCCATCCCTTCGCCTGGGGCCGCTGGCTGTTCATGCACAACGGCCAGATCGGCGGCTACGAGCGGATCCGCCGCAAGGTCGAAGCGCTGATTCCCGACGCGCTCTACCCGCACCGCCACGGCACGACCGACAGCGAGGCGCTGTTCCTGGCGATCGCCGGGCGCGGCCTCGACGAAGACCCGGTCGGCGCGGTGCTGTGCGGGCTCGCCGAGGTCGAGGCGATCATGGCCGAGGCCGGCGTCGCCGAGCCGATGCGCTTCACCGCCGCGCTCAGCGACGGCGCGCGGGTCTTCGGCTTCCGCTACGCCAGCGACGACCGGGCGCCGACCCTCTACGTGCGCGACTTCCCGAGCGGCACGGTGCTGGCCTCCGAGCCCCACGACATCGAGCGCGAGCGCTGGCAGGCCGTGCCGGCCAACGCCCTGGTCGAGCTGACACTCGGCGGCGCGGTCTCGGTGACGCCGCTGCCGCTGCGCGCATCGGCGCCGCTGTCCGGCGCCGCCTGACCGGCATGGCCTGATCGGCGCGCGGCGAGGCTTGTCCCGCCGCCGGTGGCGTCGTAGCTAGGGGGCATGACGGCGAGACTTGCCATAGACAAGGATGCGCTGCGCGCCTTCTGCCACGAGCGCTGCATCCGTCGCCTCTCGCTCTTCGGCTCGGTGCTGCGCGACGACTTCGGCCCGGCGAGTGATATCGACGTCCTCGTCGAGTTCGATGCGGGCGTGCGCCCGTCGCTTCTGTCGCTGGCGGCGCTCGAGCAGGAGCTGGGCGCGGTCTTCGGGGGCCGGAAGGTCGATCTCGGCCGTCCCGAGGACCTGCACCCGGCTCTGGCGCCCGCGATCCTGAAGACGGCCGAGATCCAGTATGACGGAGCGTGATCTGGTCCGCGCCCTGTTGGAACCGCCTGTCCCAGAGGAGTACATCGGGCCCCTATGACCGACCGCCTGACCATCGCGCTCGCCCAGCTCAATCCGACCGTCGGCGACCTGCCGGCGAACCTGCAGAAGCTGCGCGACCTGCGCGCGCGTGCCGCCGCCGAGGGCGCCGACCTGGTGGTCGGGACCGAGCTCTGCGTCTCCGGCTATCCGCCCGAGGACCTGGTGCTCAAGCCCGACTTCCTGGAGGCCGTGCGCCTGGAGGTCGAGGCGCTGGCACGTGACACCGCCGACGGCGGTCCCGGCCTGCTGATCGGCGCGCCCTGGCGGCTCGACCCGGAGGCGAAGGCGCCCCTGCGCGGCAAGGTCTACAACGCCGCCCTGCTGCTCGACGGCGGCGAGATCCAGGCGGTGCGCACCAAGCACCACCTGCCGAACTACGGCGTGTTCGACGAGATCCGCGTCTTCGCGCCCGGCCCGCTGCCGGGCCCGGTCAACTTCCGCGGCGTGCGCCTGGGCATCATGGTCTGCGAGGACATGTGGTTTCCCGACGTCACCGAGTGCCTCGAGGAATCGGGCGCCGAGATCCTCGTCGTGCCCAACGGCAGCCCCTACGAGGTCGACAAGCAGGAGGTCCGCGTCCAGCTGGCGCTCGAGCGGGTCGTCGAAAGCGGCCTGCCGCTGGTTTACGTCAACCAGGTCGGCGGCCAGGACGAGCTGGTCTTCGACGGCGCCTCCTTCGTCGTCGACACCCAGCGCAACCTGCAGGTCCAGCTGCCCGAGTTTACCGAGGCGCTGAGCCTGACCACCTGGCGGCGCGGGCCCGAGGGCTGGTCGGTCGAGGCCGGTGAGCGCGTGGCGCCGGGCAGCGGCGTCGAGCCGATCTACCGGGCGCTGATGCTGGGCCTGCGCGACTACGTCACCAAGAGCGGCTTTCCCGGCGTCGTGCTCGGCCTGTCGGGCGGCATCGACTCGGCGATCTCGGCGGTCGTCGCGGCCGATGCGCTGGGCCCCGAGCGGGTGCACTGCGTGATGATGCCGAGCCCCTACACCAGCCAGGACAGCCTGGACGATGCCGCCGAGCTGGCGACGCTCAACGGCCTCCGGCTCGACGAGATCAACATCGGCCCGGCGATGGCCGCCTACGACCAGATGCTGGCGCCGCTGTTCGACGGCCGCGCGCCCGACACCACCGAGGAGAACCTGCAGTCGCGCGCCCGCGGCATCCTGCTGATGGCGATCTCCAACAAGTTCGGGCCGATGGTGCTCTCGACCGGGAACAAGTCCGAGATGTCGGTCGGCTACGCCACGCTCTACGGCGACATGTGCGGCGGCTACAACGTGCTGAAGGACGTCTACAAGACGACCGTCTTCAAGCTCTGCCAGTGGCGCAACCAGGTGCGCCCGGCCGAGGCCCTCGGCCCCGAGGGCCGGGTGATTCCCGAGCGGATCATCACCAAGCCGCCCTCGGCAGAGCTCAAGCCCGACCAGAAGGACGAGGACTCGCTGCCGGCCTATCCGGTGCTCGACGACATCCTCTCCGGCCTGATCGAGGAGGAGGCCTCGATCGAGGCGATCGTCGGCCGCGGCCATCCGCGCGACACGGTCAACCGGGTCTGGCGTCTGCTGGAGAATGCCGAGTACAAGCGCCGCCAAGCGCCGCCGGGGGTCAAGATCACCCGCCGCTCCTTCGGCCGCGACCGCCGCTACCCGATCGTCAACGCCTTCAAGGGGCCGGGCTGAGCCGGAGAGAGCCCGCCCATGTCTGCGATGAAGCTCCGCTTCGCGCCCAGCCCGACCGGCCGGCTGCACGTCGGCAACGCGCGCGTGGCTCTGCTCAACTGGCTGTGGGCGCGCAAGGAAGGCGGGACCTTCCTGCTGCGCCTCGACGACACCGACGCCGAGCGCTCGAGCGAGGCCTTCGCCGCCGGCATCGAGGAGGACCTGACTTGGCTCGGCCTCGCCTGGGACGAGAAGGCGCGCCAGTCGGACCGGCTCGAGCGCTACGCCGCCGCCGCCGAGCGGCTCAAGGCGGCCGGCCGGCTCTATCCCTGCTACGAGACCGCCGGGGAGCTGGAGCTCAAGCGCAAGCTGCAGCTCAAGTCCGGCCGCCCGCCGCTCTACGACCGCGAGGCCCTGGCGCTCAGCGCGGCGCAGAAGGCGGCCTACGAGTCCGAGGGCCGGGTCCCGCACTGGCGCTTCCGGCTGGAGCACGTGCCGGTCGAGTGGCACGACGCGGTGCGCGGCCCCCAGCATTTCGAGGGCGACAGGCTCTCTGATCCCGTCCTGCTGCGCGCCGACGGCCGGCCGCTCTACACGCTCTCCTCGGTGGTCGACGACGCCGAACTCGCCGTCAGCCACGTGCTGCGCGGCGAGGACCACGTCGCCAACACCGCCGTGCAGCTCCAGCTGTTCGAGGCGCTCGGCGCGGCACCGCCGGTCTTCGCCCACCTGCCGCTGCTGACCGACGCCCAGGGCCAGGGGCTGTCCAAGCGTCTCGGCTCGCTCGCCCTGCGCAGCCTCTGGGAGGACGGCCTGGAGGCGATGGCGCTGAATTCCTACCTGGCGAGGCTCGGCACGCCCGACCCGATCGAGCCGCACCAGAACCTGGACGAGCTGGTCGCCGGCTTCGACGTCACGCGCTTCGGCCGCGCCACGCCGAAGTACGATCCGCAAGAGCTCGAGCAGCTCAACGCGCGGATCCTCCATGCCATGCCCTACGAGGCGGTGAGCCCCTGGCTCGAGGCGCGCGGCCTCGCCGAGGTCGACGAGGCGCTCTGGCTCGCGGTGCGCGGCAACCTGACCCGGCGCGGCGAGATCGGCTGGTGGCGCGAGGTCGCCCGCGGCTCGGTCGAGCCGCTCGTCGAGGAGCCCGGCTACCTGGCCGAGGCGGCGCGGCTGCTGCCGCCCGAGCCCTGGGACGGCACGACCTGGAAGGCCTGGACCGACGCCCTCAAGCCGGCGACCGGCCGCAAGGGCAAGGCGCTGTTCCTGCCGCTGCGCCTGGCCCTGACCGGCCGCCCCCACGGCCCCGAGATGTCGGAGCTGCTGCCGCTGATCGGCCGCGCCCGCGCGCTGGCGCGGCTGGAGGCGGGGGCGGGCGAGTCCCGCCACCCCGGCCGCTCCGGCGCGGCGGAGACCGCGCCCCCACCTCACCCCGGCCCTCTCCCCCCCAAGGGGGCGGAAAGGGAGTGACTATCGCGCCTCACCCCTCTCCGCTCCCTTGGGGAGGGGATAGGGAGGGGCCCGCGGCCGCCGGCCGTGGGAGGGTGAGGTGAGGGCGTAACTGTTTGTTGCCCCCGGGCGCCGTCCTCGGCTAGGTCAAGGCCCGTTCGCCCTCGAGGACGCTCCTCTTGTCCGACAAGCGCATCCATCTCTTCGACACCACGCTGCGCGACGGCGCGCAGACCCAGGGCGTCGACTTCACGGTCGCCGACAAGGTCGCGATCGCCGAGGCGCTCGACCGCATCGGGCTCGACTACATCGAGGGCGGCTGGCCCGGCGCCAACCCGACCGACGACGCCTTCTTCGCCGAGCCGCCGGAGTTCGGCGGCGCGCGCTTCGTCGCCTTCGGCATGACCCGGCGGCCTGGGCGCTCGGCCGAGAACGATCCCGGCCTGGCGGCGCTGGTGCAGTCGAAGGCGACGGCGGCCTGCCTGGTCGGCAAGACCTGGGACTTCCACGTCGACCTGGCGCTCGGCATCCCGCTCGAAGAGAACCTGGAGCTGATCCGCGATTCGATCGCCCACCTCGCCGAGCGCAAGGACGAGGCGATGTTCGACGCCGAGCACTTCTTCGACGGCTTCAAGGCGAACCCGGGCTACGCGCTCGACTGCCTGAAGGCGGCGGCCGAGGGCGGCGCCTCCTGGCTGGTGCTCTGCGACACCAACGGCGGCACGCTGCCCGACGAGGTGCGGCGCATCGTGGCCGAGGTGCGCGCCGCACTGCCCGAGGCGCGCCTGGGCATCCACTGCCACAACGACACGGAGAACGCGGTCGCCAACTCGCTGGCCGCGATCGAGGCCGGCTGCCGCCAGGTCCAGGGCACGCTCAACGGCCTGGGCGAGCGCTGCGGGAACGCCAACATCGTCACGCTGATCGCCACGCTGGCGCTCAAGACCGAGTGGGAGACCGGGGTCTCGGCCGAGGCGCTGACGCATCTCACCGGCCTGTCGCGGCTGCTCGACGAGCGGCTCAACCGCGCCGGCCGCACCGACGCGGCCTACGTCGGCGAGCGCGCCTTCGCCCACAAGGGCGGCCTGCACGTCTCGGCGGTCGAGAAGGACCCGCGCTCCTACGAGCACGTGCCGCCGGAGAGCGTCGGCAACCGCCGCCACATCGTCGTCTCCGACCAGGCCGGACGCTCCAACATCCTGGCGCGGCTTCGCGAGATCGGCGTCGAGGTCGACCCCGCCGACCCGCGGGTCGGCCGCCTGGTCGAGGACGTCAAGGCCCGCGAGTTCGAGGGCTACGCCTACGACGGCGCCGCCGCCTCCTTCGAGATGATGGCGCGCCGCTCGCTCGGCGAGGTGCCGACCTACTTCGAGCTCTCGCGCTTCCGGGTCATGGACGACCGGCGCTGGAACGCACGCGGCGAGCTGGTCACCGAGTCCGAGGCGACGGTGACCGTGCGCATCGGCGAGCAGGAGATGATGACCGTGGCCGACGGCAACGGCCCGGTCGACGCCCTCGACAAGGCGCTCAGGAAGGCCCTCAACCCGGCCTATCCGATCCTCGAGACGATGCGCCTGGTCGACTACAAGGTGCGCATCCTGACGCCGCAGGCCGGCACCGAGGCCGTCACCCGCGTGATGATCGAGAGCCGCGGCAAGTCCGGGCGCTGGACCACGGTCGGCGTCTCGCCGAACATCATCGACGCCTCCTTCAACGCGCTGGCCGACGCCATCGTCTGGAAGCTCTACCGCTCCGGCGCGACGCCGGCGGGCAGCTAGCGGTGGCCGGAACGAACCGGCCGGCCGCGGCCGACCTGGGCGCGGGCCCGATCGTCATCCTGGTGCGCCCGCAGCTCGGCGAGAACATCGGCATGAGCGCGCGCGCCATGCTGAACTGCGGCCTGACCGAGCTGCGCCTGGTGGCGCCGCGCGACGGCTGGCCGAACCCGACGGCGGTGAGCGCCGCCTCGGGCGCCGACGTCGTGCTCGAGCGCGCGGCGCTCTATCCCACGGCGGCGGCGGCCGTCGCCGACCTGCAGCGCGTCTACGCGACGACGGCGCGCCACCGCGAGCAGGTCAAGCCGGTGGTCACCGCGCGCCGCGCGGCCGCCGAGGCGCGCGACCACCTGGCCCGCGGCGAGCGGGTCGGCATCCTGTTCGGGCCGGAGCGCACCGGGCTGGAGAACGACGAGGTGGCGCTCGCCGACACGCTGCTGCAGGTGCCGCTCAACCCGGCCTACTCCTCGCTGAACCTGGCGCAGGCCGTGCTGCTGGCCGGCTACGAGTGGTACCAGGCGGGGCAGGAGGGCCCGGAGCGGCGGCTGCAGACCAACGCCTCGCCGCCGGCCGAGCGCGCCCGCCTGCTCGGCTTCCTCGAGCGGCTGGAGGCCACGCTGGACCGCATGGGCTTCTTCCATCCCCCCGAGAAGAAGGCCGGCATGGCCCGGAACCTGCGCGCCATCTTCCTGCGCAACGAGCTGACCGACCAGGAGGTACGCACCCTGCAGGGCGTGCTCTCGGCGCTGCTCGGCGCCAAGCTCGGCCGCGGCCCGGCCGGCAGCCAGCCGCCGCTGTCAGCGGCCGACCTGGAGCGCCTGGCGGCGGGCCATGCGGAGGCCGAGGAGGGCGTGGACGGCGAGGGTGCAGACCACGACCGCGCCGCCGATCAGCGCCTCGACTGAGGCCTCCTCGCCGATCGCCGCCCAGACGATCAGCGGGCCCAGGACGGTCTCCAGCAGCATCATCAGCCCGACCTCGGGCGCCGGAATGTAGCGCGGGCCGATGGTGATGAGGCCGAAGGCCACCGGCAGCAGCACCAGGCCCATGACCAGCGTCAGGCCGAACTGCGTCGCGTCCAGCCCGAAGGGCGTGGCCGTGGCCAGCGCCAGCGGCAGGGCGAAGGCGCCGGCGAACAGCGAGCCCAGCGCCATCGCGGGGATCATGTTGACCTGGCGGTGCCGGCGCACGACGACGAAGCCGCCGGCCATGCCGACCGCCGTGCCGAGCGCCGAGAGGTCGCCCCACAGGCTGCCGCTGCGCTCGCCGCCGAACAGCGAGCCCGAGAAGATCAGGGCGATGCCGATGCCGCACGACAGGATCGCCAGGCCGGTGCGCAGCGAGACCCGCTCGCCCAGGAAGATCCACGACAGCGCGGCGGCGAACAGCGGCGAGGTCGCGACGATCAGCAGCGTGTTCGCCACCGTCGTGTACTCCAGCGCGACGACGAAGCAGACCGCGTTGGCGCCGAACAGCAGCGCGGCGCCGAGCCCGGGCCAGCCGACCTGCCGGATCCGGGCCGGCCAGCCACGGCCCTGGTAAAGCGCGAAGAAGACGAAGAGCGCGCTGCCCATCAGCAGGCCGCGCCAGAAGGTCAGGGTCCAGGCGTCGGTGTCGATCAGGCGCACCAGCAGCGTGTCGGGGCAGAGCACCAGCGCGCCGGCCAGCGTGATCCAGAAGCCGCGGCGCTGTCTCGCCGCGGCGGAGGCGTCATTGTCTCTTGGCATGGACTTAGGTTTGACATCCCGAGCGCGCTGCGTATAGTCCCGCGCTTCATTCCTGGGAATGCGGGTCCGGGCGCCTCTGGCGTGCCCTCATGGCCCCGCCGCCGGGGCTCCCCCCTTCCTGTTCACGGTGGGGGTCGCCGGCGGACTACCGGGACAACTGCGAAAGCACAAAGGAGTGGGGCTTTGCCCAAGCGTCAGAATTCCAAGTACAAGATCGACCGCCGCCTCGGCGAGAACCTCTGGGGCCGCCCGAAGAGCCCGGTCACCAAGCGCGAGTACGGCCCGGGCCAGCATGGCCAGCGCCGCCGCAAGCCGTCGGACTTCGGCATCCAGCTGCGCGCCAAGCAGAAGCTGAAGCAGTATTACGGCGACGTCGGCGAGAAGCAGTTCCGCCGCTACTACGAGGAGGCGACGCGCCGCCGCGGCGACACCGGCGAGAACCTGATCGAGCTGCTGGAGCGCCGCCTCGACGCGGTCGTCTACCGCGCCAAGTTCGTGCCGACGATCTTCGCCGCCCGCCAGTTCGTCAATCACGGCCACGTCACGGTCAACGGCAAGCGCGTCAACATCCCGTCCTACATGGTCAAGGACGGCGACGTCGTGCAGGTCAAGCAGAAGAGCCGCGAGCTGGCGATCGTGCTGGAGGCCATGGGCTCCAGCGAGCGCGACCTGCCGGACTACCTCGAGATCGACGACCGCGAGGTCAAGGCGACCTTCGTGCGCGGCCCCAAGCTGGCCGACGTGCCCTACGCGGTGCAGATGGAGCCGAACCTGGTCATCGAGTACTACTCGCGCTGACCGCCCGGATCCCGTCAGGAACGCTTCGAAGGCCCCGGCTCGCCGGGGCCTTCGTCGTTTCGGGCCCCTTGTCGTTCCGGGTGGGGATCCTCACTCCAGCGCGGCGCGTGCCCAGGCGTAGCCCTCGTCGAAGTCGCGGAAGGCCCGGGTCTCGACGTCCGGGTGGTGGAAGATCTTCTGGTACTCGCCGAACAGCGTCGCCGCCAGCGTGGCGCCGGGCTCGTCGCTGACGATGAGCGCCCGGCGGAAGGGCTTCAGGCGGCGGTGGTTCAGGGTTTCGGCCACGGTCCGGAACTGCTCCGCCCAGTCGCCGTCCGGCAGCTGGCAGCGCCGCAGGTCGGTGACCGTCGGGCGGCCGTCGTAGTCGGCCAGCGCATAGCGGCTCTCGAAGCGCTCGCGGCGCTGGCGCAGCCACTGGCGGGCGTCGAACGTGCCCTCGCAGGTGGTCACGACCAGACCGTTGTCGTCGATCGCCATGGTCATGTCGAACCTCGGCATGCCTTGCCCTTCCGCTGCTGCCCGGGGGGAGCCGTGGCGCCGGCCGCCCAAGTCGCTCAGGCTCCCATCTGACCGGGCGCGGGTAAAGCCTCGAGAGCCCAGGCGTAGGCCTCCGAGAAGCTGCGGAACGAGCGGACCTCGACGTCGGGATGGTGGAAGATCCGCTGGTACTCGCCGAACAGCGCGACCGCGGTCTCCGAGCCGAGCTCGTCGCCGACCACGATGGCGTGGCGGTAGGGTGCCGGCCGCCGCCGGCGCAGCAGCTCGGCGACCTCGCGGAACTCGTCGGCCCAGTGACGGCGGGGCAGGGCGCAGCGGCGGATGTCGCTGACCACGGGGCGGCCGTCGTAGTCGGCCGGCGCGTAGCGGCTCTCGAACAGCAGGGCGCGCTGGCGGCGGAACTCGGAGGCGACGAAGACCCCCTCGAAGACGACCAGGATGACGCCGCGGTCGTCGATCTCCATCGTCATGCTGAAATCCGGCATCGCCCTTCCTCGCCGGCGGCGCCCTGCGGCGGCCGGTGCATCAGACGTGCCGGATATCCCCGCACATTTTCTAGCGGGCAGCCGCAAGGCGCACAACTCCGGCTCGCCGGCCCGGCAACGGGATCAGCCGGCGCGCCCCTCGGATGGGGTCGGCCGCTCGTCCCGCTCGCCGGGCAGGGCTTCGAGCGCCCAGGCGTAGGCCGCGTCGTAGTCGAGGAACGCCCGGGTCTCCAGGTCGGCGTGGTGGAACAGCTTCTGGAACTCTGCGAACAGGGTGATCCCCAGCTCCGCACCGGCCTCCGGCCCGATCACGATGGCGCGCCGAAAGGGTTTGCGCCGTTCGCGGGCCAGCACCTCGGCGACCCCGCGGAACTGCTCGGACCAGTTGCCGCTCGGCAGGCGGCAGCGCCGGAAGTCCGTCACCACCGGACGGCCGTCGTAGTCCTCGAGCCGGTAGCGGCTGAGAAAGCCGGCCTCTCGCTGGGCCTGCCAGGCCGCCGTGTCGAACTCGCCTTCCAGGACCGCCACGACGACTCCGCGCGCATCGATCTCCATGGACAGGCGGAACGGCTCCACCGGGATCACTCGCTCGGCGGATCGACGTGGCCGGCGTCGCCGCGCGGGCTTCGTTGCGGCCATCGGTCGGCGGCGGCGCCGAGGCCTTCCAGAGCCCAGGCGTAGGCCTCGTCGAAGACCTCGAAACGGCGCGTGACGACGCCGGGATTGGCGATCAGCTTCTGGTACTGGCCGAACAGCGCGACCGCCGTCTCGCCCTTCGTGCCGCCGGGCAGGACGATGGCGTGACGGAAGGGGGCGGGGCGCTTGGTCCCGATCACCTGGGCCACGGCCTCGAACTGCTCGGTCCAGCCGCGGTCGGGCAGGCGGCAGTCGGTGAAGTCGGTGACCACCGGCAGGCCGTCGTAGTCGTCGGGACCGTAGCGGCTCTCGAAGACGGCGGTGCGCTGGCGCAGCCACTCCGAGGCGTCGAAGCGGCCGCTGAACACAGCGACCACGACGCCGTTCGCGTCGATGTCCATCTGCAGCCGGAACGCCGGCATCGCGTCGTGCCCTCTCACAGCTTCGTGGCCCAAGGCTAAGCTGTAGCCCGGTGCCGCCGGAGGTCAAGCGGCGGGGACGCCGCCCGCCGGTCCGGGCGGACGTTCTGCCAGTCCCTCGAGCGCCCAGGCATAGGCGGCGTCGTAGTCGCGGAAGGCGCGAGCTTCGGCATGGGGGTGGTGGAACATTCTCTGGTAGGCGGCGAACAGGGCGACGGCGTTGCTCTGGCCGGCCTCGTCGGCGATCACGATGGCGTGCCGGGCCGGCTTCGGCTTGCGCTGTCCGAGCTGCCGGGCGACCTGCTCGAAATGTGCCGACCAGTCGCGCTCGGGCACGCGGCAGCGCCGGGCGTCGACCACCGTGGGGCGACCGTCGTAGGCCTCGGGTCGATAGCGGCTCTCGAAGACCGCCGCGCGCTGGCGCATCCAGGCGGTCGCATCGAACTCGCCCTCGTAGACGGCGACGACGACGCCCCTGGCGTCGATCTCCATCGACATCCGGAAATCCGACATGACGGGCTGCCCAGGCTCCCGGCCGACCTGCGGAGTTCCTGGATACCCCCGGGCAGGGCTTCGGGGCAATGGCCGGCGTCAGGGGAGCGGCGTCCGGCCGGTCAGGCCATGCGGTCCCGATCCGACGAAGGCCGCGTCTCCGCCGGCACCCTGTCGGTCTCGTCCGGCTCCCCGTCGTCGTCGTCGAACAGGATCCGCTCGGCGGCGCCGTCCAGGTCGTCGTACTGGCCGCTCCTGAGCGACCAGAGGAAGGCGCCGAGCCCGAGCAGGCCGAGGAACAGGGCGATCGGAATCAGGTAGACGAGAACGTTCACGGGGCGGTGGCGCTCCCGGCCGCCGGGCGGCGGCGCAGCCCGAGGCGCAGGGCGTTGCCGATGACGGTCAGCGACGAGGCCGACATGGCGGCGGCGGCGATCAGCGGCGTCACGAAGCCGGCGACCGCCAGCGGCACGGCGAAGAGGTTGTAGAGGATCGCCAGGGCGAAGTTCTGGCGCACCAGTCGCTCGCTGCGGCGCGCCACCTCCAGGGCCTCCAGGACGGGGGCGAGCCGAGCGCCCTGGAAGACCGCGTCGGCCGCGGTCTGGCTGATGTCGATGGCGCTCGACGGCGACAGCGAGACGGCGGCCGCGGCAAGGGCCGGGGCGTCGTTCAGGCCGTCGCCGACCATCAGCACCCGGCGTCCCTCGGCGGCCAGGGCTTCGAGGCGCGCGACCTTGTCGGCAGGCGTCTGGCCGGCCCGGGCCTCGGCGATGCCGAGCGACCCGGCGACGGCCTCGACTGTCGGCGCGCGATCGCCCGACAGCAGCTCGACGGCGAGGCCGCGGCGCGCGAGCTCGGCGACCACGGCCGCCGCGTCGTCGCGCAGACGGTCCTCGAAGACGAAGCGCTGCGGCGCGCGGCCGGGCCGCTGCAGCCAGAGCTCCGGGCCGGCCGCGGAATCCTCGGGCAGGCCGAGCCAGCGACGGCTGCCGAGCCGGACGGGCCCGGCGTCGGTGACCTGCTCGAGACCGCAGCCCGGCACCTCGATGACGCCCTCGGCCGGCCGCGCCCCGGTGGCGGCGCGCAGCAGCGCGCGGGCCAGCGGGTGGCGCGAGTTGGCGGCCAGCGCCGCGGCCGCGGCCAGCGCTTCCTCCGGTATGCCCTCGCCACGCAGCTCCGGGCGGCCCACGGTCAGCGTGCCGGTCTTGTCGAAGACCACGGTGTCGACCTGCGCCAGGCGCTCCAGGGCGGTCGCCGACTTCAGGAGGATGCCCCGGCGCAGCAGCCGGCCGCTGGCCATGACCTGGACGGCGGGGACGGCGAGGCCGAGCGCGCAGGGGCAGGTGACGATCAGCACGGCGACGGCGATCAGCAGCGCCGGCTGCCAGGCGAGACCGCCGACGAGCGTCCAGCCCAGGAAGGCGGCGAGCGCCGCCAGATGGACGACCGGGGCGTAGATCCGCGACAGGCGGTCGGCGAGGCCGACGTAGCGCGCCTTGCGCTGCTCGGCGCACTCCATGAGGCGCACGATCTCGGCCAGCAGGGTCTTCTCGCCGGTCGCCGCCACGGTGAGCCGCAGCGGTGCCGCCACGTTGGTGGTGCCGGCGAAGACGCGGGTGCCGGGCGCGGCCGGCTGCAGCAGGGTTTCGCCGGTGATCAGCTGGCTGTCGATCTCCGACGTGCCGCTGGCCACCGAGCCGTCGACGGCGATGCGCTCGCCGGCCGCGACCAGGACGGTGGCGCCCGGCTCGACCTGCTCGGGCGGCAGCAGCACCTGGCTGCCGTCGGCGCGCAGCACGGTCACCGCCTGGGCGCCCAGCGCCAGCAGGCGCTCCGCCGCGGAGCGCGCGCGGCCGCGCGCGCGGCGGTCGAGATAGCGGCCGACCAGCAGGAAGAACAGCAGGGTGATCGCCGAGTCGAAGTAGGCATGGGGCCCGCTGACGATCGTCTCGTGCAGCGACATGCCGGCGGCCAGCAGAACGCCGAGCGAGATCGGCACGTCCATGTTGGTCGTGCGCGCGCGCAGCGCCGCCAGCGCCGAGCGGAAGAACGGGCGGCCGGCATAGGCGATCGCCGGCAGGGCGATCAGCGCCGAGAACCAGTGCAGCAGGTCGCGGGTGACCGCGCCGCTCTCCTCGCCGGCCCCGGACCAGACCGAAACCGACAGCAGCATGACGTTGGCCGCCGCGAAGCCGGCGACCGCCAGGCAGCGCAGCAGCTCGCGCTCGTGGCGGGTGTCGTCGGCGGTCAGCCGCGAGGGCTCGTAGGGCACCGCCCGGTAGCCGAGCTCGGCGATCTTCGCCGTGACCCGGCCGGCCAGGCGCCGCTCGCCGTGCCAGCCGACGCTGAGGCGGCGGGTCGTGAGGTTGAGCCGCGCCTCCTCGACGCCCGGCAGGGCGGCGAGGCCCTGCTCGATGCGCCGCACGCAGCCCCCGCAGTGCGCGCCCTCGACCAGCAGGTGCAGGCGCAGGCCGCCGTCGTCTGCGACCTGGACGTAGGCTCCCGCGTCGATCGGCGCGGCCTCGTCGCGGCCGGCGGGCAAGCTTTCGGCCAGAGTCATCCCTGCACCGCCGAGTCTCCGGAGCACGCCGTTGCCGCCGTGGGCGCGGGAGCGCTCATTGCACCATCAGGCGCTTGACCGCCTCGTAGCTGTCGGCGCCCTTGTGCACCACGAGGCGCAGGTCCCAGACCCCAGGGGGCAGCTCCGTGACCGCTGCGCTGTAGCGCCCGCGCCGCTGGGCGTGGAAGACGACGGCGCGGTCCAGGGCGATCTGGCTCGGCCTCTCGAGGGTGGCGACGACGCGCTCGGCGGCGATCGCGCGGCCCTCGCGGTCGGCGAGCGAGAGCCGCAGCACCAGCTCGCCGGGCGCCTCGTTGTGCTCGCCGACCTCGACCTGCCAGCCCAGGGCGTCCTGGGCGCGCTGCGCTGCCAGCGCCTCGTTGTACTGCAGGCCGCGGCGGTAGTAGTTGTGCTCGACCAGACCGGTCCAGCTGTCGAGGGCGATCGCCACCATGATGCCGTTGACCGCCAGCACGACGCCGAAGAGGCCGACGAACAGCCAGGGGATCCAGCGGCTCTGGCCGAACAGACGCTGCTTCAGCGAGGCATCGGACGGTCTCAGGGAGTGTGACATGCTCATCGCTCCGGCCCTCGGAAGACGCTGTCGTAGACCACGGTCTCGCCGCTGTCGGGATCGGTCAAGGTGAAGCTGACCGGCCGCGTCTCGCCGGTCACCTGGCTGCGCGGCGCGCGCACCTGGATGTCGTAGGTGGCGACCGAGTCGGGCTCGGCGACCAGCGGCACCCGCTGGCCCTGCGCCGGCTCGCCCAGCACCTCCATGGTGGCGCCCGGCAGGCCCTCGAAGCCGAGCACGAAGGCGCGGCGCTCGCGGGTCTTGTTGAGCAGCTTGACGGTGTAGCCGTTGCGGATGTCGCCGTTCGACAGCGTGACGAACAGCGGGTTGCGGTCGTGCAGCACGTTGATGTCGAGGGTGTCGCGGAACAGCAGCTGGCCGAGCATGACGGCCGCGACGCCGACGAACAGCAGGGCGTAGAACAGCGTGCGGATGCGCAGCAGCTTCCAGCGCGGCCGCGGCTTGCCCTGCTCCTGGGCGATCTGGTTGGCCTCGGTGTCGTAGCCGATCAGGTTCGGCGGCCGGCCGATCTTGGCCATCACGTCGTTGCAGGCGTCGATGCACAGCGCGCAGGAGATGCACTCGAGCTGCTGGCCGTCGCGGATGTCGATGCCGGTCGGGCAGACCGCGACGCAGGCCTTGCAGTCGATGCAGTCGCCGCGCTTCGACCAGTCGTCGTTCTCGCCCTTCTTCAGCTTGCCGCGCGGCTCGCCGCGCCAGCGCTGGTAGGTGACGATGAGGGTGTCCTCGTCGAACATCGCGGCCTGGAAGCGCGGCCAGGGGCACATGTAGGTGCAGACCTGCTCGCGCGCCCAGCCGGCCAGCAGGTAGGTGGTCGCGGTGAACAGCCCGATGAACAGCCAGACCGACTGGCTGGCCTCGAAGGTGACCAGTTCCGCGACCAGGGTCGGGGCGTCCTTGAAATACATGATCCAGGCGCCGCCGGTCAGGAAGGCCATCAGCAGCCAGATGCCGTGCTTGGCCGCCTTGCGGCCGACCTTCTCGGCCGAGAGCGGCTGGCGGTCGAGGCGGATGCGGGCGTTGCGGTCGCCCTCGACCAGCCGCTCGACCCACATGAAGAGGTCGGTCCAGACGGTCTGCGGGCAGGCATAGCCGCACCAGACGCGGCCGGCCACCGAGGTCACCAGGAACAGGCCGACGGCGCCGAGGATCAGCAGGCCGGTCAGGTAGTAGACCTCCTGAGGCCAGATCTCGATGAAGAAGAAGTAGGCGCGCCGGCTCGGCATGTCGATCAGCACCGCCTGGTCGGGCGCGTTCGGTCCGCGGTCCCAGCGGATCCAGGGCACCAGGTAGTAGATGCCGAGCAGGAGGCCCAGCGCCGCCCACTTCAGGCGCCGGAAGGTGCCGGAGACCTTGCGCGGGTAGACCTTGACGCGATCCGCATAGAGCGGCTGGTCGCGCCCGGGGGCGGCGGCCGGCGCCGTGGTCTCGGCGCCGGCGCCGCCAGCGCGCGCCTGCTCCTGCTGCTTCAGCGCCTCCCGCTGCTCGCGGACCGAGGCGACATCCTCCGCGACGACCTGTTCGGCCATGCCGGGTCTCCTGGCAATCGTCCAGCGGCCGGCGGGCGGTTCCGCCGGCGTCGCGCCAACACCTGCGCCCCCCAGCATCCCCGTGCATTGCGCTGAATCAAGCGGCCCCGCGGCCCCCCGCGGCGTCGCGCCGCAGGGCTCCGCGGGGCCGAATCGGCACCCGGGCGAGGCTACTCGCCGCCGCCCAGCGAGTGGACGTAGATCGTCAGCATCTTGACGGTGTCCTCGTCCAGGCGGCCGCCCCAGGCCGGCATCACGCCGTGCCTGGGCCGGGTGATCTGCGAGACGATCTCCTCGCGCTGGCCGCCGTAGAGCCAGACCGCGTCGTTGAGGCGCGGCGCGCCGAGCTCGTTCATGCCGCCGCCCTGCTCGCCGTGGCAGGCCGCGCAGTTGTCGGCGAACAGCGTCGCGCCGGCCTCCAGGTCAGCGCCCTCGGGGACCTGGCCGGAGAGCGACAGCACGTAGTCGGCGACCTGGCCGATCTCCTCGCGCGAGAAGATGTCGCCGTAGGGCGGCATCTCGCTGAAGCGGGTCTCGGGGTCGTCGTTCCAGCGGATGCCGTGCTGCAGGGTGGTATGGATCGCCTCGAGCGTGCCGCCCCACAGCCAGACGTCGTCGGCCAGCACCGGGAAGCCGCCGGGGTTGCCGGCGCCGCCGACGCCGTGGCACTGCGCGCAGTTCTCGTTGAACGCCGCCTCGCCGCCGCGCCGCGCGAACTCGAACAGCGTCGCATCGTCCGAGATCGCCGCCAGCTCGGTGCCGCCGATCGCCTCGAGGTACTCGGCTTGGGCGGCCTCGGCCTCGGCCAGCTGCTTGACGACCTGCTCGCGGCTCGACCAGCCGAGCACGCCTTCGGTGGCGCCGCTGAGGTACGGGATCGCGGGATAGAGCACGAAATAGACGAGCGACCAGGCGATCGTCGCGTAGAACACGTAGAGCCACCACTTCGGCAGCGGCGTGTTGAGCTCCTTGATCCCGTCCCACTCGTGGCCGGTGGTCTCGGTGCCGGTGACGGCGTCCTTCTCGATCTTCGTCGGCATCCTAGTCGGGCCTCCGATCGCCCTTGTGCTGCTCGTCGCCGCTGCGCTGCGAGGGACCGTCGCCGGCCTCGTCGCGGAACGGGATGTTGGCGTGGTCCTGCAGGCGCTTCTTGCGGCGGCGGCTCGGCCAGTAGACCCAGGCGACGATGCCCAGGAAGATCGCCATCAGCCAGAGCACCCAGAGGCTGCGCAGGAACTGGTAGAACTCCTCCACGGCGGCCCGCCCTAGTTCTGCGTCAGGTCTTCGGGGCGGACGTCGGTGAAGTCGACCATCCGGCCCAGGATCTGCAGGTAGGCGATCAGCGCGTCCATCTCGGTCAGCCGATCCGGCTGGCCGTCGAAGTCGCCGACCGCGGCCTTGGGATAGCGGGCGAGCAGCGCCTCGTGGTCGCCGTTGGGATCGGCCTGGGCGCGCATGTCCGCCGCGGCGTTCTCGATCGCCTCCTCGCTGTAGGGCACGCCAACCGCGACGTTCGCCTCCAGGTGCGCCCGGTAGTCCTCGGGCCGCAGGTTGCGCTCGTAGAGGAAGGCGTAGGGCGGCATCACCGACTCGGGGACCAGCGAGCGCGGATCGGCCAGGTGCGCGGCGTGCCAGTCGTTCGAGTACTTGCCGCCGACGCGCGCCAGGTCCGGGCCGGTGCGCTTCGAGCCCCACTGGAACGGGTGGTCGTACATCGACTCCGCCGCCAGCGAGTAGTGGCCGTAGCGCTCGACCTCGTCGCGGAACGGGCGGACCTGCTGGGAGTGGCAGAGGTAGCAGCCCTCGCGGATGTAGATGTCGCGCCCGGCCAGCTCCAGCGGCGAGTAGGGGCGCACGCCCTCGACCCGCTCGATGGTGTTCTTGATGGTGTAGAGCGGGACGATCTCGACCAAGCCGCCGATGGCGACCGTGATCAGGGTCAGCACCAGCAGCAGGGTGACGTTCTTCTCGACCTTCGCGTGCTTGTCGAGCAATGCCATGTCGCGGCCCTCCTTACTCGGCCGGCAGCCGGTGGGCGGCCGGGCCGCGCAGGACGATCTTCTCGTCGCGGATTTCGCCCCGGGCCGTGCGGATGAGGTTGTAGACCATGATCAGCGCGCCGATCAGGAAGAGCACGCCGCCGAACGCCCGGATCACGTAGAAGGGGTGCATCGCGGCCACGGTCTCGACGAAGGAGTACTGCAGGAAGCCGAGCTGGTCGTAGGAGCGCCACATCAGGCCCTGCATGATGCCGCTGATCCACATCGCGGTGATGTAGAGCACGATGCCCATGGTCGAGATCCAGAAGTGGAGGCTGACCAGCTTGACCGAGTAGAGCCGCGTCGCGCCCCACAGCTTCGGCACCAGGAAGTAGACCGCGCCGAAGGAGATGAAGGCGACCCAGCCGAGCGCGCCGGAGTGCACGTGGCCGATCGTCCAGTCGGTGTAGTGCGACAGGGCGTTGACCGGCTTCACCGACATCAGCGGGCCCTCGAAGGTGCTCATGCCGTAGAAGGCGACCGAGGTGACCAGGAAGCGCAGCACCGGGTCGGTGCGCAGTTTGTCCCAGGCCCCGGACAGGGTCATGATGCCGTTGATCATGCCGCCCCAGGAGGGCATCCAGAGCATCACCGAGAAGGTCATGCCCAGCGTCTGGGCCCAGTCCGGCAACGCCGTGTAGTGCAGGTGGTGCGGGCCCGCCCAGATGTAGAGGAAGATCAGCGACCAGAAGTGGATGATCGACAGGCGGTAGGAATAGACCGGCCGCTCGGCCTGCTTCGGGATGAAGTAGTACATGATCCCGAGGAAGCCGGCGGTCAGGAAGAAGCCGACCGCGTTGTGGCCGTACCACCACTGGGTCAGGGCGTCCTGGACGCCGGCGAACAGGCTGTAGCTCTTGGCTCCCGTCCAGGACACCGGCACCGCCAGGTTGTTGACGATGTGCAGCATCGCGATGGTCACGATGAACGCCAGGTAGAACCAGTTCGCCACGTAGATGTGCGGCTCGCGGCGCTTCATGATCGTGCCCATGAAGACCACCAGGTAGACGACCCAGACGACGGTCAGCCAGAGGTCGACGTACCACTCGGGCTCGGCGTACTCGCGGCCCTGCGTGACGCCGTTGATGTAGCCCCAGGCTGCCATGACCAGGAACAGCTGGTAGCCGAAGAACAGGAAGTAGCCGGCCTCCTCGCCGCCGAACAGCCGGGCCCGGCAGGTGCGCTGCACGACGTAGAGGGAGGTGGCGATCAGTGCGTTGCCGCCGAAGCCGAAGATCACGCCCGAGGTGTGCACGGGCCGCAGGCGCCCGAAGGTCGTCCAGGGCTCGTTCAGGTTCAGCTCCGGAAAGGCGAGCTGGAAGGCGATGATGACCCCGACCAGGAAGCCGACGACGCCCCAGAAGACCGTGGCGGCTGTCAGCAGACGGATCGGGCCGTCATCGTAGGGCGAGGCCACAGGATGGCCCGCGACGGCGCTGTCGGACATGATTCCCCTCTCCTTGTCCCGGTCGGATTCCACCGGCCGGCGAGTGGCCCGCAGAAGGCCGGGAAACGGTGTCCGCCTCATTGATCTGCGTCAATGCCCGGATACCGTGAGACGCGGCGTGATCGTTGCTATCATGGGCGTGTCGCGGCCGGCCGCAGAAGCCGCCGGGACCGTGGTCCTGCGGGCAAGGGGATTGAGGACATGAGCGATCAGGTTGCGGTTCTGTCGGATGGCGTGCCGAAGATCAGGACGATCTCGCCGGAGCGCCCCTGGACGTGGCTGTCCAGGGGCTGGTCGGACCTGCGCGCCGCGCCGGCGGTCGGCCTCGGCTACGGCGCGCTGTTCGCGGCGGCCGGCTTCCTGGTCGTCGCCCTGATGTGGTCGTTCGACGTCTTCGAGCTGTTCCTGCCGCTCGCGGGCGGCTTCCTGCTGCTGGCCCCGGTGCTCGCCGTCGGGCTCTACGAGACCAGCCGCCGGCTCGCCGCCGGCGAGAAGGTCACGATGGCCACGGCGCTGCTCGCGTGGCGGCGCAACGTCGGCCAGGTCGCGCTGTTCGGCGTCGCCCTGCTGCTGTTCTTCATCGCCTGGATGCGCCTGGCCTCGCTGATCTTCATGCTGTTCTTCGCCTACGACCCGCCGTCGCCGGAGACCTTCATCCAGGACGTCTTCTTCCAGTGGGACTCGATCCCCTTCCTGCTGGTCGGTGGCGGCGTCGGCGCCGTGCTGGCGGCTCTGGTCTTCGCGATCTCCGTGGTCTCGGTGCCGATGCTGCTGGACCGCGACGTCAACGTGGTCGTGGCGATCGCGACCTCGGTCGAGACGGTGCGGCGGAACCTCTTCCCGATGTTCGTCTGGGGCTGCCTGATCGTGCTGTTCACGGGGGCCGGCCTGGCGACCTTCTATCTCGGCCTGATCGTCACCCTGCCGATCATCGGCCACGCCACCTGGCACGCCTATCGCGACCTGGTGGTCTCCGACGACTGATCCGGCCTAGGGTCCGGACGGCAGGCCCAGCAGCGCGCGCGCCGCGGCGGCGACCGAGTCGCTGTCGCCGCCGGCCGGCAGCCGGGGCCAGTCGATCTCGCCCAGATCGAGGGCGAGCTGGCGCTCGACGATCTCGGCGGTGGCGTCCGAGGCGTCGCGGCCCCGGCCCGACGCGCGGCCCTTCAGCGTGTCTTCCGGCGCCTCCAGCCAGATGCCCTCGAGCGGCAGCCCGAGGTCGGTGGCCACGGCCTGCACCGCGCGCCGCTCGCCGGGATGGGAGAAGACGGCGTCGACGACCACCGGCCAGCCGGCCGAAAGCGCCATGCGCGCCTCGGCCAGTAGCAGCTCGTAGACCTGCCAGGTGACGTCGCGGCCGTAGGCCTCGGCCGGCAGCCGTTCCTCCGGGGCGACTCCGAAGAGGCGCTTGCGCATCACGTCGGAACGCAGGTGCAGGGCGCCGAGCGGCGCGTCGAAGGCGGGCGCCAGGGCGCGTGCCAGGGTCGACTTGCCGCTGCCGGACAGGCCGCCGACGACGATCAGGCGCGGCGTCGCCGGCTCGAGGTAGCGTTCGGCGGCGGCCAGGTAGTCCAGCGCGCGCTGCCGGTCGCGCGCCTGCGCCGCCTCGCTGCGCTGGGCCGAAAGCCCGAGGCCCGTCACCTTGGCGCGCACCGAGGCGCGGATCGACAGCATTGCCGGCAGCGCGCGCAGCGAGGCGGTCTGGCCGCTGCGGCCGAAGTAGCGCGAGAAGGCCGCCGAGGCGAGCTCGGCGAGGCTCCGGAACCGAAGGTCCATGAACAGGAAGGCGACGTCGTAGAGCAGGTCGATGTTGGCGATGCGGTCGCTGAACTCGATGCAGTCGAACAGCGTCGGCTCGCCGCCCCAGAGCACGATGTTGGCGAGGTGCAGGTCGCCGTGGCACTGGCGCACCAGGCCGCCCGCGCGCCGCGCGTCGAGGATCGCCGCGACCGCTTCCACGGCCTGCGCGGCGTCGCGGCCGTAGCGCGCGATCCGCTCGGCCGGGAAGACCTCGTCCAACCCCTCGAAGTCCTGCCGGTTCTCGGCCAGCACCTGGCGCAGGTAGCCGGCGCCGCCGAAGGGCTTGCCCTTGCGCTCGGCGCCCTGGTGGAAGGCCAGGATCCGGTCGACCAGACGCTCGACCAGCTCTCGGTCGAGGGCGCCGGCCTCGGCCAGGGCGTCGAAGCGGTCGGCCTGGTCGAAGCGTCGCATGACCAGCAGCCACTCGACCGCCTCCTCGCCCTCGCGCCCGCCCTCGTCCCGGCTCGCCGCGCCTTCGCCGTCCTCGGCGGCGCCGAGGCGCAGGCCGCCGTCGGCCTCGCGCAGCAGCGGCACCACGGCGAGGTAGAGATCGGGCGCGGTGCGGCGGTTGAGCGCCAGCTCGCGGCGCAGGGTGTCGCGCCGCGCCGCCAGCGTCGTGAAGTCGAGGAAGGAATAGGCGACCGGCCGCTTCATCTTGTAGGCGCGCTCGCCGGCGAGGAAGACCGTCGCGACGTGGGTGTCGATGCGCTCGACCGCCGCGTCCGCCGGCAGCCCGTGGCTCGCCGGGTCGGACAGGAAGGCCTCGACCTCGGCGCGCGTCGCCTCGGAAGCCGAGGAGGCGGGCTCGCGCGCCGGCCGGTTCTGCGGCACGCCGCGCCGCTCCGTCAGGCCGCGGCCGGCGCGGCGGCGCGGCGCGGGCGGCGCGGCCGCTGGTAGAGAAACAGCAGGGCGACCATGGTCACCAGGACCGGCGGCAGGTAGACGAGCACGCCGACCTCGGGCGTGCGCTCGGCGATGTCCTGGAGGGCCAGCTGCAGGCCCTCGAGCGCGCCGACCGCCATGATCGCGACGGCCAGGCGGCGGGGGCGGCCGCGCCGGTCGAACTCGCCGCCGAGCATGGCGGCGAGGCCGATGGCGACGAAGGCGATGGTGTAGAGCGGCACGACCATGCGCTGGTGGAACTCGGCGATCAGCTCCGAGCGGTAGCGCACGTCCTCTTCGACCTCGGGCGGCCCGAGCAGCTCGTGCAGGTAGCGCTCGGGCGGCTCGCGCCAGCGCCAGGGCATCTGCTCGCCGCTGGTCACCGAGCCGAGCTCGACCGTGTAGCGGTCGAACTTGAGCATCGAAAGCCGTCCCTTCTCGGGATCGAACTCCTGGCGGTTGCCGTCGACCATGACGACCATCGCGCCGCCGGCGGCGCTGACCACCGCGCCCTGCTTGGCCATGATCGTGACCGGCTGCTCGGCGTTGCGCTGGTCGTGGACCATGATGCCGAGCAGCTTGCCGTCCTCCAGGCGCTCGCGGATGTAGACCGTCAGGCCGTCCTCGATCTCGTTGAACACGCCGTCCTGCAGCAGCACCGTCGAGAAGTCGTGGCGCAGCTCCCATTGCAGGTCCTTGAAGGCGCGGAACGAGGCCGGCTGCAGGTAGAGCGTCATGCCGTAGCCGACCAGCACGCAGATCGCGCAGAGGATCACGGCGGCGCGCGCCAGCTGGCCCTGGCTGAGGCCGGCGGCGCGCAGCACCACCAGCTCGCGGTCTCCGATCATCTTGTTGTAGACGAAGAGCACCGCGACGAAGGCGGCGATCGGCACGACGACGCCCAGGAAGGCCGGCATCAGCAGGGCCGCGAACAGCAGGAACTTGTCCGCCGGCAGCCCGCGGTTGACGATGTAGTCGAACAGCCGGAGCGACTGCGTCAGCCAGATGGCGAAGGTCAGGGCGACCGTGACGGCCAGGGTGGTCCAGCCGAGCTGGCCGAAGATGTAGCGATCCAGGCTGCGCATGGCGCCGAGACTAGACCAGAAGCGGCGGCGGGGGAAACGCCGCCGCGGCGGGCGTTTCGCCGCCCCCGGCGCTCTCGGCCCGGCCTCGGCTCATCGCCCTCAGAAGCGGTAGCCGTAGCGCACGCCGGCGGCGTCGATGCCGTCGTTCTCCTCGCAGATGTCGCCGTTCGACATGTGCGAGTAGAAGGCCTGGATCGAGTGGTGCTCGTAGCGCAGGCCGATCGCCGCCGAGCCGCGCGACAGCACCGGGCAGCCGTAGCCCTTCTTGGTCGAGGTCTGGCCGGTCAGGTTGCCGTCGTGGAAGGCCGGGCCCCACTGGCCCTCGATGTAGAGCCAGGGCGTGACGTTCCACTCCCAGGTCAGGCCGAAGTAGACGACGTTGGTCTCGCCCTCGGTGTGGATCGAGCCGCCGATCGTGGGGCGCGGCGAGAAGATGACCTCCAGGAAGTCGGGCGACACGAACAGCACCTCGCCGTTGATGTCGAGGCCGTCCTCCTTCTTGCCGCTCCACAGGCCGGCGTCGTGCTCCAGGATGCCGAAGCGCAGCTCCGACAGCCAGCCGCCGTAGCCCTCCTGCGGATCCGGCGTCCACTCGGCGACCTGCGGCTCGCTGTAGCGCGCCTCGTAGAGCTGGTCGAAGGTGCCTTCCGGCGCCTGCGGCGCGCCTTCGGTCATGACCACCTCGGCGTCCTCGGCGATAACCACTTCGCCGCCGGACGGCCCGCCTCGCATCGGCGTCGTGCGCGGCGGCTCGGAGACGGCCATCGGCTCGGCCGCCGCGCTCGGCGCGGTCGAGGGCAGCGGTCCGGCATCCGACAGGCCGCGGCTCGCGGCGGGCACGCCCGATACGCTGGGCGCCGAGGCCGGCAGGCCCGTCGAGCGGGCGGCCGGCTGGTTCGCCGGCGCGCTGGCGCCGGTCACCACGATGGTCTCGGTCTGCTCGATCGCGGCCGGCTGCTCCGGGAAGGGGTCGCCGGCCTGGGGCACGTAGGGCGAGCCGTAGTAGGGCTGGACGTAGGTCGCCGCCCCGTAGCCGCCGCCGTAGCCCTGCTGGGCGTAGGGCGAGCCGTAGGGCTGCGGCGGATAGCCCTGGGGCGCGTAGGCCTGGGGCGCATAGCCCTGGCCCGGCGAGCCGTAGGCGCCGGGCGCATAGGGCTGCTGGGGGTAGCCGTAGCCCTGCGCGTAGCCGCCGTAGGGCTGCGGATAGGCGTAGCCGTAGGGGTTGGCGTAGCTGGTCTGGGCGGCGGCGGGGCCGCAGGCGAGCCCGGCGAGGGCCAGCGCGCCGGCGGCGGCCGTGACGAGGCGGATCGACATGAAAACCCCCAACCCGAGAAGACCCTTCTGCTTGGGGGTCGCCTTAGCACGTGCCTGCCGCGGATGCCAGCGGTTCGGCGCTCCCTGCCGGTCCCGCGATGCCGCAGGGACGGGGGCGGCCGCCGGGTCTCGGTCCCGGCGGCCGGCCGCTGCCGTCAGATGCAGTAGCTGGCCAGCGGCGGAAAGCCGTTGAAGCCGACAGAGGCGTAGGTGGTGGTGTAGGCCCCCGTCGAAAGCAGCCGCACGCGGTCGCCGACCTTGAGTTCGAGCGGCAACTCGTAGCCAGAGCGGTCGTAGAGGATGTCGGCCGAATCGCAGCTCGGCCCGGCCAGCACCACCGGTCCCGTGGCGCCGCCGTCGCGCGGCGTCAGGATCGGGTAGCGGATCGCCTCGCCCTCGGTCTCGGCGAGACCCGAGAAGCGGCCGATGTCCAGATAGATCCAGCGCTTGTCCTCGTCGTAGGACTTGCGCGAGACGAGCACGACCTCGGCCTCGATGACGCCGGCCTCGCCGACCATGTAGCGGCCCGGCTCGATGATCGTCGCCGGCATGTGGTTGCCGAAGTGGCGGACCAGCGCCTCGGTGATGCGCGCGCCGTAGCCGTCGATGCCGCCGATCTCCTCGCGGTAGCGCGTCGGGAAGCCGCCGCCCAGGTTGACCAGCTTCAGCTCGATGCCGGCCTCCTGCAGGTCCGCGAAAACCATCTTCGCCGCGCCGATCGCGATGTCCCACTGCTCGGTGTCGGTCTGCTGCGAGCCGACGTGGAACGACACGCCGTAGGGCTGGAGCCCGCGCTCGCGCGCCTTGACCAGCAGGTCCGACGCCATCTCGGGCGCGCAGCCGAACTTCTTCGACAGCGGCCACTCGGCGCCCTGGGTCTCGACCAGGATGCGGCAGAACACCCGGGCGCCGGGCGCGGACTCGGCCAGCTTCTCCAGCTCGGCCTCGCTGTCGAAGGCGTAGAGGTCGACGCCCTCGGAATGCGCCCAGGCGATGTCCGACTGCTTCTTGATGGTGTTGCCGAAGGAGATGCGCTCGGCGCCGGCGCCGGTCGCCATGACCATGCGGATCTCCTGCGCCGAGGCGCAGTCGAAGCAGGAGCCGAGGCGCTCCAGCAGCGCCAGGATCTCGGGCGCCGGGTTGGCCTTGACGGCGTAGTAGATCGAGGCCGAGGGCAGCGCGCCGGCGAGCGCGCGATAGCGCTCCTCGACGACGTCGAGGTCGAGGACCAGGCAGGGGGTCAGCGGCTGCTGCTCGGCGAGAAAGCGGGCGATCTTCGGAGTCATCGGCGGGGCCTCCTTCATGGGGCCGGCGGGAGTCCGGTCACAGACTCCCTGATGGGAACTGAGCTGTCGAGCGGGGTCGGTCGTCGAGGGGGCCTTCAGCCCTCGATACTGCTCGAGGGAACGTCCCTGCCGAGCAACAGCCAGTAGTCCCAGCGCAGCACGGGCGCCGAGGTCGCGTCGCGGCTTTCCAGAAAGAAGAAGTGCGGCAGCGCCGCCAGGGGCTTCCGGGTCGTCATGCACCGTCTCCGTACCGGCTTCGCTTCCCGATCCGTTTCGCCCGGGGAGCTTGGGCCGGCGGCCAAATCAACGAGATCCGCTGGGACGTCGTTGCGTGGCCGTACGGGGACGACCAGAGGCACGTGCGCGTTTGCGTCGCCGCGAAATATGGAGGTTTCGCCCCGCCGCGCAAGTGAAAAAATCGTGGCGGCGCCTCGGGAAAATCCCTGGCCGATTAAGGCCTTCTTGGGCGAAACCCGGCCGAGCGGCGCGCCATTGCGGGTTGCGCCCCCCGGTCGTTTTCTTTAAGCGCCCCCGGGTGCAAGCGCCGCTGCCTCGCTGCGCGGCAGGCTGCCGACCTTCGAACCAGACCGCAAGGAGTCATCGCCGATGGCCGAGCCGACGAAGTATCTCGCCTTCAAGCATCGTCTCGTGATGATCGGCTTCGGTTCGATCGGCCAGGGCGTGCTGCCGCTGATCCTGCGTCACCTGGAGATCCGGCCGGACCAGATCCAGATCCTCTCGGCCGACGATTCCGGCGCCGCGGTGGCGCGCGAGTACGGTGTCGAGCTGCGCAAGGTCGAGCTGACGAAGCAGAACTACGAGGCCGAGCTGACGCCGCTGCTCGGACCCGGCGACTTCCTGCTCAACCTGTCGGTCGACGTGCTCTCGACCGCGCTGTTCACGCTGGCGGCGAAGAACGGCGCGAAGTATCTCGACACCTGCATCGAGCCCTGGCCCGGCGGCTACATCGACGCCTCGGTGCCGGCGGACCAGCGGACCAACTACGCGCTGCGCGAGCAGGCCCTGGCGGCCGGCCGGGAGCTCGGGGCGGACGCGCCGACCTGCGTGCTGACCCACGGCGCCAATCCCGGGCTGGTCAGCCACTTCGTCAAGCAGGCGCTGCTCGACATCGCGCGCGACACCGGCGTCGAGACGGCGACCCCCGGCGACCGTGCCGGCTGGGCAGGGCTCGCGCAGCGGCTCGGCGTCAAGGTCATCCATATCGCCGAGCGCGACACGCAGGTGCCGACGACGCCGAAGCGCCCGGGCGAGTTCGTCAACACCTGGTCGGTCGACGGCTTCTTCTCAGAGGGCTGCCAGCCGGCCGAGCTCGGCTGGGGCACCCACGAGAAGGCGCTGCCGGCCGACGGCCGGCGCCACGAGAGCGGCTCGGACGCGGCGATCTACCTGCTGCGTCCGGGCGCCTCGACGCGGGTGCGCACCTGGACGCCGCTGGCCGGCCCGATCAACGGCTTCCTGATCACCCACAACGAGTCGATCTCGCTGGCCGACTACCTCACGGTCAAGGAGGGCGAAAAGGCGACCTACCGGCCGACCGTGCACTACGCCTACCACCCCTGCGACGCGGCGGTGCTGTCGGTGCACGAGCTCTCCGGGCGCCAGTGGGAGCTTCAGGAGAGCAGGCGCCTGATCGTCGACGAGGTGCAGCCGGGCGGCATCGACGAGCTCGGCGTGCTGCTCTGCGGTCACGCCAGGAACGCCTACTGGTATGGCTCGCGGCTGTCGGTCGACGAGGCGCGGCTGCTGGCGCCGCACAACAACGCGACCTCGCTGCAGGTCACGATCCCGGTGCTCGCCGGCCTGATCTGGGCCTGCGAGAACCCGAACCGCGGCCTCGTCGAGCCCGAGGAGATGGACCACGAGCGGATCCTCGAGATCTGCCGGCCCTACCTCGGCCCGGTGGTCGGCGAGTACGGCGACTGGACGCCGCTCGACCGCCGCGAGACGCTGTTCGAGGAGGACATCGACCGCGACGACCCCTGGCAGTTCAGGAACGTCCGGGTGGTCTGAGCGGCGTCGGCCCGGCGGACGCCTCAGCCGGGCTCGTGGATCTCGACGGCGCGCTGCCAGGCCGGGCGCTGCGCGGCTTCCGCGGCGATCGCCGCGGTCTCCGGGAAGCGGCGGTCGAAGTCCTCGAGGTCGGGGTACCAGAGCCGCAGCATCGAGACGTAGATGTCGGCGACGCTGAAGCGGTTGCCGACCAGCCATTCGCGCCGGGCGGCCTGGGCCTCGACGACGGCCCACTGCTCCTGCAGCAGCTCGAGCGCCCGCGCCTTGAGGGCGGTCTGGCCGGCCTCGCCCTCGATGTACTGGTCGGCGTGGTACCAGCGCTGGTAGCTCGGGTAGAGCGTGTCAGCGGCGAAGAACATCCACTGGTAGAGCCGGGCGCGGTCGTGGTTGCGCGATTCCGGTACCAGTCCGCACTGCGGATAGGCCTCGCCGAGGTGCAGGCAGATCGCCGCCGACTCGAACAGCGGCCGGCCGTCGGGCAGCATCATCGCCGGCACCTTGCCGTAGGGATGGACCGAGCGGTAGGCCGCGCTGCGATGCTCGCCGGCGCGGGTGTCGACCTTCTCCAGGGCATAGGGCACGCCGACCTCCTCGAGGATGACCAGCGGGGCCAGCGAGGCGCTGCCGGGGGTCCAGTAGAGGGTGTAGGTCGGCTTGACCGGCTTGGCGTCCGTCATCTCGGCCTCGTCGATGGTGAAGTGCATCGGCTTGCTGTCTCCAGAGCGCAGGCGCGGATCCGGGCGCCCTCCGGCCGAAACGGGCGATCGCCTGTCAGGCGGCGCCCGGCACCAGCACCTGGCGCACCGACAGCCCGTCGGACAGGCGGTCGAAGGCGGCGTTGAGCTCGCCGAAGCCGATCTTCTCGGAGAGCAGGCGGTCGACCGGCAGCCGGCCTCCGCGGAACAGGCCGATGTAGCGCGGGATGTCGCGCAGCGGCACGCAGGAACCGATGTAGCTGCCCTTCAGCGTGCGCTCCTCGGCGACCAGGCTGACCTGCTGGATGGAGAGGTGCTTCGAGGGATTGGCGAGGCCGGCGGTGATCGTGGTGCCGCCGCGCCGGGTCGCCTTGTAGGCGAGTTCCAGCGCCGGCACCGAGCCGGCCATCTCGAAGACCTGGTCGGCGCCGCCGTCGGTGAGCGCGCGGATCTGCTCCAGGGCGTCCGGTGCCGAGGCGTCGACTGCATCGGTGGCGCCGAGCTGGCGCGCCAGCTCGAGCTTCGCCGGCACCAGGTCGACCGCGACCACCTTGGAGGCGCCGGCGACGAGGCAGCCGAGCAGCGTGTTCAGCCCGACGCCGCCGAGCCCGATCACCACCGCGCTCTGGCCGGCCTGGAAGCGTGCCGTGTTGATGACTGCGCCGACGCCGGTCATGACCGCGCAGCCGAACAGCGCCGCCTGCTCGGCCGGCAGGTCGCGGTCGACCTTGACCAGCGAGCGCCGTGACACGACCGTCAGGGTCGAGAAGGCGGCGACGCCCATGTGGTGGCCGACCGGCCTGCCGCCCTTCGACAGGCGGTGCGCGCCGGACAGCAGCTCGCCCCGGCCGTTGGCGGCCGCCGCCGGCTCGCAGAGCGCGGGCCGGCCTTCCGAGCAGGGCACGCAGTGCCCGCAGGCCGGCACGAAGGTCATAACGACCTGGTCGTCGACGGCCAGGTCCTCGACGCCGGGGCCGAGCTCGCGCACCACGCCGGCGGCCTCGTGGCCGATCGCCATCGGCGTCGGCCGCGGCCGGTCGCCGTTGATCACCGAGAGGTCGGAGTGGCAGAGGCCGGCGGCGCGCACCTCCACCAGCACCTCGCCGGGACCGGGGCCTTCGAGTTCCAGCTCCTCGATCTTGAGCGGCTGGCTGTCGGCGTAGGGCCGCTGGAGGCCCATTTCGTATAGGACGGCCGCCGTAGTCTTCATCGGGCAGATCTCCCCTGCATAGCGATCATTTCGTTGTTGGCGGGCGCTAGGCTATCAGGGGCGCCACGAGTCACAAGGGAAAGCATGGCAAGCAGCAGGGGCCACGCCGCGAGCGCCGCGGCCGAGGGCGGTCGTGCCGTTCCGGGCGCGGCGACGCGCGCCGCCGCGGCAGCCGGACCGGCTGCGCCGCTGGCCCGCCTGGCCGACGGCCGTCGCGGCATCTTGTGGATGCTGCTGGCGATCTTCCTCTTCGTCTCGATGGACGCGGCCGCGAAGTACCTGTCGCAGAGCTACGCCGTGCCCCAGGTCGTCTGGGCGCGCTACGTCTTCCACGTCCTGGTCGTGGTGCTGGTGCTCAACCGCCACGTCCCGCGGCTGCTGCGCTCGCGGCGCCTCGGCCTGCAATTGGCCCGCTCGCTGCTGCTGGTCGTCACCACCGGCTGCTTCTTCCTGGCGCTCAGCCTGCTGCCGCTCGCCGAGGCCAGCGCGATCATGCTGGTCGCGCCGCTGTTCGTCACCGCCCTGTCGGTGCCGCTGCTCGGCGAGCCGGTGGGGCTGCGCCGCTGGTGCGCGGTGGTCGTCGGCTTTCTCGGCGCGCTGATCGTCGTCAAGCCGGGCGCGGGAGTCTTCGAGTGGGCGGCGCTGCTGCCGCTTGCGGCGGCCAGCCTGTATGCCTTCTACCAGATCGCCACCCGGGTGCTGGCGGCCAGCGATCCGCCGGAGACGACGCTCCTCTATACCGGCCTGGTCGGGGCCCTGGCCGCCTCGGCGGTCGTGCCTTGGGCCTGGCAGGCGCCGGACGCCGCCGGCTGGGCGCTGATGGCGGTGGTCGGCACATTGGGCGGCGCCAGCCAGTTCGCGCTGATCAAGGCCTTCGAGAGCGCGCCGGCGGCGGTTGTCTCGCCCTTCGGCTATTCCAACATGATCTGGGCGACGCTCTACGGCTTGGTCCTGTTCGGCGACGTGCCGGAATGGACCACCCTGGCGGGCGCCGGCGTGCTGATCGCCAGCGGGCTCTACGTGTGGTACCGCGAGCGCGTCAGGGCCGGCGTAAAGGCCTGATTTTCCGGCCGATTATTTTTCGGCGCAGGATCTTGAAAAGCGTCGGCCTCCGCTGTAAATGCTTGCCCGGTTAGCACTCGCCGCAAGGGAGTGCCAACACCCCCGGATGGGGGCTACACCTCAGACTCATTTCGGGAGCATGAGCTATGAATTTCCGGCCGTTGCATGACCGCGTGGTCGTCCGTCGCCTCGAGGAAGACGAGAAGACCTCCGGCGGCATCATCATCCCCGACAGCGCCAAGGAGAAGCCGCAGCAGGGCGAAGTCGTCGCCGTCGGCCCGGGCGCGCGCAACGAGAAGGGCGACCTGGTCGCTCTCGACGTCAAGGCCGGCGACCGCGTGGTCTTCGGCAAGTGGTCCGGCACCGAGGTCAAGATCGACGGGGAAGACCTGCTGATCATGAAGGAGTCGGACATCATGGGCATCCTCGAGGGCGCGAAGTCCTCGAAGAAGGCCGCCTGATCCAAGCTGCCTAGCAAAAGGGGCTAACGAATATGGCTGCGAAGGACGTCAAGTTCTCCACCGACGCGCGCACGCGGATGCTGCGCGGCGTCGACATCCTGGCCGACGCCGTCAAGGTGACGCTCGGTCCGAAGGGTCGCAACGTCGTGCTCGACAAGTCGTTCGGTGCGCCGCGCATCACCAAGGACGGCGTCACCGTCGCCAAGGAGATCGAGCTCACCGACAAGTTCGAGAACATGGGCGCGCAGATGGTCAAGGAGGTCGCCTCCAAGACCAACGATCTGGCCGGCGACGGCACCACCACGGCGACCGTGCTGGCCCAGGCGATCGTGCGCGAGGGCGCCAAGTCGGTGGCCGCCGGCATGAACCCGATGGACCTGAAGCGCGGCATCGACGCGGCCGTCGAGGCGGTCGTCGCCGACCTGCAGAAGCGCTCGCGCAAGGTCTCGAACAACTCCGAGATCTCCCAGGTCGGCACGATCTCGGCCAACGGCGACTCCGAGGTCGGCCAGATGATCGCCAAGGCGATGGAGAAGGTCGGCAACGAGGGCGTCATCACGGTCGAGGAGGCGAAGAGCCTGGAGACCGAGCTGGACGTCGTCGAGGGCATGCAGTTCGACCGCGGCTACCTCTCGCCGTACTTCATCACCGACGCCGACAAGATGCGCGTCGAGCTCGAGGATCCCTTCATCCTGATCCACGAGAGCAAGCTGTCGAACCTGCAGGCCATGCTGCCGGTGCTCGAGGCGGTGGTGCAGTCGGGCCGTCCGCTGATGATCATCGCCGAGGACGTCGAGGGCGAGGCCCTGGCGACCCTGGTGGTCAACAAGCTGCGCGGCGGCCTCAAGGTCGCGGCCGTCAAGGCCCCGGGCTTCGGCGATCGCCGCAAGGCGATGCTGCAGGACATCGCGATCCTGACCAACGGCACCGCCGTCAGCCAGGACCTCGGCATCAAGCTCGAGAACGTCACCCTCGACATGCTGGGCCGTGCGAAGAAGGTCGTCATCACGAAGGACGAGACGACCATCGTCGAGGGCGCCGGCAAGAAGAAGGAGATCGAGGCCCGCTGCCAGCAGATCCGCGCGCAGATCGAGGAGACCACCTCGGACTACGACCGTGAGAAGCTGCAGGAGCGTCTGGCCAAGCTGGCGGGCGGCGTCGCGGTGATCCGCGTCGGCGGCGCCACCGAGGTCGAGGTCAAGGAGAAGAAGGACCGCGTCGACGACGCCATGCACGCGACCCGTGCGGCCGTCGAGGAAGGCGTGGTCGTCGGCGGCGGTGTGGCGCTGCTCTACGGCTCCAAGGTCCTGGACAAGATCAAGCCGTCGAACGACGACCAGCGCGTCGGCGTCGACATCGTCCGCAAGGCCCTGCAGGCCCCGATCCGTCAGATCGCCAGCAACGCCGGCTTCGACGGCTCGGTGATCGTCGGCAAGCTGCTGGAGGGCAAGGACCAGGACCAGGGCTTCGACGCCGCCAAGGGCGAGTACGTCAACATGTTCAAGGCTGGCGTCATCGACCCGACCAAGGTCGTGCGCACCGCCCTGCAGGACGCGGCCTCGGTCGCCGGCCTGCTGATCACCACCGAGGCGATGGTCGCCGAGAAGCCTGAGAAGAAGCAGGCCGGCGCCGGTGCCCCGGACATGGCCGGCATGGACTTCTAAGTCCGTCCGACCGTCAGGCTACCGGGAAGGGCCGCGGCGAACGCCGCGGCCCTTTCTCTTTGGGCAGCCGTGATAGGCTGCGGTCGGTTCGGGTGAGGGGGAGCGCGGCAGCGCCGTGATCGAGCTCGTCAAGTCGCTGCTGATCGACTACCGCCCCTGGGCCGGCCTGGCCTTCGCGGCGAGCCTGCCGACGGTGCTGCTGCTGCGCGGCGGCCGCGGCGTTCGGTGGAGCGAGCGCGCAGTGCGCCTCGCTCGCCTGCCGGCCGCGGCGGCGGTCGCCTGGCTGTTGCTCCTGGCCTGGGGCTACCTCGCCTATCCCGGCTACCTCGACCATGCCGAGGCGATGGTCGCCAGCGTCGCCTGGCTGCTCGACCGCGGCGAGCCGCTCTACCACGCGCTCGACGCGCCCGAGCGCTACACGATCCTCTACGGCCCGCTGCTCTACGAGGCGGGTCACGCGGTCATGGCGCTGCTCGGCCCGAGCCTGTGGGCCTCCAAGCTGCCCGGGGCTCTCGCCCTGACGGCGACGCTCGGCGCCGCAGGCCTCGCCCTGCACCGCGGCGGCCGACCCTGGCGCGAGACCCTGGCGCCGCTCGGCCTGCTCGCCTTCCTGCTGCTCTACTTCCTGCAGTACAGCTTCTGGAACCGGCCCGACCCGGCGATCCTGGCGCTCTCCGCCCTGGCCGCCTGGCTGGCGCTGGGCGGCGAGGGCGCCAGCCGCTCTCCGGCGCCACGCGCGCTGGCCTTGGGGCTGCTGGGCGGCCTGCTGCTGCACCTCAAGGCCCATGCGGCGGTCTACGCCGCGCCCTGGGCCCTGTTCTACCTGCTCGATGCCGGGCGGCCGCTGCGCGTGGTCGCGGCGGGTGCGCTCGGCGCCGCGGCCGGCCTGCTCCTGCCGCTGCTGCCGGCCGGAATCTCGCTGCCGGCCTATCTCGCCTGGCTCCAGGCGGCGGTCGGCCACGGGCTGAGCCTCGAGCTGCTGGTGCTCGACCTGGCGCTGGGCAGTGCCCTGCTGGTGCCCCTGGCGCTGCTCGCCGGCCGGGCCTGGCCCGTGCTCGGCTGGCCGGACCGCGCGCTGGTCCTGAGCTTCGGGCTCGCCGTGCTGGCGGTCTGCCTGGTCGCGGCGAAACCGGGCTCGGGTCCGCACCACCTGATGCCCTTCCTGCCCGGCGCCCTGGTCCTGGGCGACCGGTTGCTGCGCCGACAGTCGCCGGGCCGGGCGCCGGCGGCGCTTCGGCTCCGGGTGCGCACCGGGTTGCTGCTGCTGGTGCTGGCGTTCCTGCCGGCGGTGGCGGTCAACAGCGTCTTCGTGCTGGCCAACCTCGGACAGGTTACGGCCCTGCGCGAGGCGCGCGGCGAGATCGAGTCGGCGCTGGCGCGCCATCCCGGGCGGACGCTGGCGATGGGCTACGGCGGCGAGGCCAGCTACCACAAGACCGCGCTCAGGCCGCTGCTGGTCTTCGCCGGCCAGCCCTACCTGCTCGACGCCGTGGCGATGATGGACATGAAGAAGTCCGGGCTCGCGCTGCCCGACACGACGCTGCGCGCGCTGTCCGGCTGCCGTTTCGACCTCTGGCTGATTCCGGCCGGCGAGGCGCCCTTCTCGAAACGCGACTTCTACAGCGGCGCGGCGCTGTTCGATGACGCGCTGGTCGAGGCCTTCCGGGAAGCCTACGCGCGCGTCGAGGCCGGCCGCCACTTCGACCTCTGGGCCTGCCGCCGCTGAGTGTCGCGTCGCCGTGCGGCTCAGCGCGCGAACACGAAGAACTTGTTGAGCAGGTAGAACAGCACCGTGTAGGCGGCCATGGCCGCGACCTGGGCGATCTCCGCCTCGACTCCGGCGAGGCGGACCAGCAGCGCCAGCACCGCCTGGTTGACCGCGAAGGCCAGGGCGAAAGCGAGCGCGAAGCGCAGCGCCGCCGCCGGCGAGGCCCGGGAACCCCTGAACACGACCAGCCGGTTGAGCGTGAAGGCGAGCGCCAGCGCGACGGCGTAGCCCAGCGCGTTGGCGGCCTCCGGCGCCAGCCCGAGCAGGCGCAACGCCGCCAGGAACACGCCGTAGCCGACCAGCGTGTTGACGACGCCGGTGGCGCCGTAGCGGAGCAGCTCGGCGAGCACGGCCGGGCCCTCTCCTAGAGGCGCCTGGAAAACTCGACCACGTGGCTCGGCTCGTCGCGCACGTCCTCGGAGATCACCAGCAGCACCCGCAGGATGGCGTAGAGCGTCACGTTGGTCAGCAGGAAGCCGAGCGACATCAGGAGCACCAGGTACGTCCAGCCGGGCACCGCGAACGCCGGCTCGCCGAGCAGGTCGACCTGGAAGAGCTTGACCGTCAGAGCGTTGGCCGAGAGCAGCAGCACGCCGGCGGCGAGCGCCAGGATCGAGCCGCTGGCGATCTGCAGCGGCAGCGAGGACATGCGGGTCAGCGCCGCCCAGGCCAGCTTCTGGCGGTCGGCGCGGGTGCGGCTGCGGCTGCGCCGGCCGGCCTCGACCTCGACCGCCTCGGTGCGGTAGCCGCTGCTCGAGTAGATCTCGCTGAGATAGGCCGTGCGGTGCCGGTAGCGCAGGATCCAGTTCAGCGCCCGCCGGGAGACCAGCACCTCCTTGCGGTCGCGCGGGTCGAGGCCGCCGCGCACCAGCGCGAAGAACAGCAGGCTCGCCGGCGAGAAGCGCCGGGCCGGCCGGCGGTCGCGCAGCAGCACGATGTCGGCGCCGTCCTGGGCGCGCTCGTAGAGCCGGTCGATGAACTCGGGGTGCTCGGCGAGCTGCGTGTCGAAGACGACCGCATAGTCGCCGTTGGCGCGCTCGAAGCCGGCCAGGATCGCGATGTCCAGGCCGACCCGGTTCGACAGCGCGACGAGGTAGCAGTTGGCGCGGATCGCCTCGGGCGCCTCCAGGCCGTCGAGGTCGCGGCGCGCGCCGTTGTCGACGAAGACGATCTCGTAGTCGGCGAAGCGTTGGGCGAGGTGCGCCCCGACCGCCGAGACGAAGGCCGCGACCTGCGCGCGGTCGTCGGTCTCGTCGAGCACGACGACCAGGCTGATGAAGCTGCTATACATGGTTCAGGAGCGTCTCGACTTCGTAGATCGAGTTGATCTTGCCGGAAAACACCGTGAAGAACAGCGGCTCCCGGCGCTGCAGGCCGACCTGGGTCGGGCGGGCGTCGTCGACGAAGCTGCTCTTCAGCTTGGTCTTGACCGTGTAGAGCGAGCCGTACTCGAAGAGGTCGAGGCCGGGCCGCAGGTAGAGCGCCAGCTGCCGGCGCATCTTGCGGGCGTTGCTCGCCGGGCGCGCCGGGCAGGTCGTGCAGGCCCGCACCGCGCCCGGCGCGCAGTCGGGACGACGGTCCTGGCAGGCGAAACGCGGGTCGGGGCCGCTCGACAGGCTGTGGTGGGTGTAGGGCACCGAGGACAGCGAGTGCAGCCCGGTCAGGCCGTAGGGCATCAGCGACAGGTAGGGGCCGTCCATCACCGACAGCCCTACCGCTTCCAGGGCCGGGCTGCTGAACAGAACCAGCTCGGAGAGCTCGTGCACGACCTCGGCCTCGGGCACGCCGAACAGGCGATTGACCGCGTTGAGGTTGGCATAGGCGGCATTGACGACGCCGCGCGCCGCCACGGCCTCGACGCCCTCGGGCCCGCGCAGCCGCAGGCGCCAGACGCCGTCGCCGGCCTCCGCCTCCTCCAGCGTCGTCGACAGCCGCAGCGGCACCGACTCCGCCTGCAGCAGCCGCTCGTAGTGATGGCGCAGGCGGTAGGGGTCGAAGCTGAACTCGGTGGTCTCGAACAGCGCCTCCAGGCGGTCGGGTAGGAACAGGTCGTCGCGCACGCAGGGCCGCGCCGGAATGCCGACGCGCCGGCAGAAGCGCTGGAACTGCTCGGCATCGGTCAGCGAGGCGTGGCGGTCGATCCCGTAGTACTGGGTGAAGCGGTGGTTGACGTGGTCGCGGTGCTCCTTGAGGAAGCGGGCGCGGTGGCCGTTGGCGAGCCGGGCGGTCGCGATCGAGCGCGGGTAGTGGTAGCCGCCGTGCAGGCGGGCCTGGTTGACGGCGCTGGCCTTCTGCCAGGGCCGCGCCTCGCGCTCGACGAGCAGCACTTTGAAGCCCTGCCGCTGCAGGAACAGCGCCGCGTAGCAGCCGAAGATGCCGGCGCCGACGACGACGAAATCGACGCCCGTCGCAGCCCCGCTCACGACCCGGCTCTCCGCAAGCGGTCGCGCAGCCCGGCCAGCGCCGGCGGCGGCGCGGCCGGCGCTTCGGTCTCGAGCCGGCTCCAGAAGGCCAGGGTCTCGGCGAGCTGGGCGGGGCTGCGCGGGCCGGCGACGACGCCGGCGAGCGACGGGTTGTGCCAGGCCAGGCTCAGCGCCAGCTCGTTGAGGCTGGACGGCCGCGGCTGCAGCCCGTGCTCGCTCTCCAGGAAGGCGCAGAGCTGTGCCGCCAGGCGGTCCGGCGGTGCCAGGCCGCGCAGCATCAGCGAGCTGGCCGGGCCGGGCGGCTCGCGCTTGAGGCCGCCCATGTTGATGCCGTAGGCGAGGTAGCGCGCCGCCGGGAAGTGCGGGCGGTAGCGCTCGCGCGCCTCGCAGGTCGCCGCGTTTTCCTTGACCTGGATGTGCCAGCGGTTCGCCAGGTCGGGCGCCGCCGCGGCGTAGAGCTCGGGGTGGCGCACGCCGGAGAAGCCGATCGCGCAGCCCGCCGCCGCGAAGCCGCGGAAGACGTCGAGCGTCTCGGCGATCGCCTCGGGCTCGTCGCGGTTGTCCCAGTGCACCGCCAGGCCGGCCAGGGCGGGGCCGAAGCGTCCGAGCAGGATCTCCTGCGAGACCTCGAGGAAGGAGCGCGAAAGGCTGGCCTGCGGGCCGCCGAGGTTGTCGGTGGCGCCCAGCTTGACCGAGACGCCGAGCGGCGCGCCGCCCTGTGCGGCGAGCCACTCCGCGATCCAGCGCAGGGCCAGCCCGAAGTCCTCCGGCCGCTTCGACAGCGGGTAGTTTGGGGCGCTGTCGACCAGCCGCCCGCCGGCCTCGGCGAAGCGGTCGAGCAGCGCCATCGCCTGGGCGCGCTCGACCCCCCAGCCCCAGAGGGCGGTGCCGAGCACCAGGGTCCGGCCGCCGCCCGCGCCCGACCCGGACGTCGCCGCCGGACTCACCGGGCCGCGCTTCTCGCCGAGAGCTTGCGCCGCAGGCTGCGCAGCGCGCCGAGGTACTCGACCGCCAGCCGGCCGACCCGCACCTTCGACTCCGGGCTGTCGGTCCAGACGACCGGCAGGTCGAGAACGCGCAGCCCGAGGTGCTCGCCGACGATCAGCAGCTCGCTGGCGAAGATCCAGCCGTTGCTGGCGGCGCCATGCGCCTCCAGGCGCGGCAGCAGCTCGCGGCGCAGGAACTTGAAGCCGCACTGCCCGTCGGAGAAGCGGGTCGAGAACATCGCCTTGACGATCAGGTTGAAGGCCCGGCTGGTGACCTCGCGCGACAGCTTGCGTCCGACGACCCGTGCACCCTCGATCAGGCGCGAGCCGGCGACGATGTCGGCGCGGCCTTCGGTCAGCGGCGTCAGCGCCGGGCGCAGGTGCCTGAGGTCGGTGGCGAGGTCGAGGTCCATGTAGCCGACGATCTCGGCTTCCGAGCTGTGCCAGGCGGCCTTCAGCGCCCGTCCGACGCCACGTTCCTCCAGGCGCAGGTACCGGAGATGGGTGAGCTCTTCGGCCAGGCCGCGGGCCAGTTCGGGCGTGCGGTCGCTGGAGCCGTTGTCGGCGATGACGATGCCGATCGGCGCGAGGTCCGGAAGCTCTTCGTCGAGGAAGCGGCGCAGGGTGCGGACCTGGGCGGCCAGGGTCTGCTCCTCGTTGAGCACGGGTATGGTGATCTCGATCAAGGGCGGTCCGGGTCGCTGGAGAAGTGGTCTCGGCGGGCGCGTCGCGCGCAGCATATCATCGCCTCGCGCGCGAGCGGCAGCCTTCGGCGCCGGCCGTGCCCGTTCCGCGCCACCCCCTTTTTCCGCGCCGCCGGGCCGCCTACCTTCGTGGCAGCCCCGCCGCGCCCCCTTTCCCTGCGAAGAAGGCCGTTCGATGGACCGCACCCTCAGCCTCGCCACGCCGCAGCCGATCCGCCTGTCCGACTACCAGGCGCCGGCGCATGTCATCGAGACGGTCGACATGGCGGTCTCCCTGGGCGACGACTGGACGAGAGTGCGCACGACGCTGCGCGGCCGCCGCAATCCCGAGGCCGGGCAGGGCGCGGCGCCGATCGTGCTCGACGGCCAGAACCAGGAGCTGGTCTCGGTCAGCCTCGACGGCGAGACGCTCGGGCCCAACGCCTACGCCCTGGAGCCCGAGCGCCTGACCCTGCCGGCGCGCGACGGCGCCTTCGAGGTGACGGTCGAAAGCCGCATCCGGCCGCAGGACAACACCGCGCTGGAAGGGCTCTACATGTCCGGCGGCATGTACTGCACCCAGTGCGAGGCAGAGGGCTTCCGCAACATCACCTACTATCCGGACCGGCCCGACGTCATGGCGGTCTTCACCGTGCGCATCGAGGCCGAGGCCGACCGCTTCCCGGTGCTGCTGGCCAACGGCAATCCGGTCGAGCAGGGCGCGCTGGACGGCGGCCGGCACTACGCCGTCTGGCACGACCCCTTCCCGAAGCCGAGCTATCTCTTCGCCCTGGTCGCCGGCGACCTCGCCTGCGTCGAGGACCGCTTCGTCACGGCCTCGGGCCGCGAGGTGACGCTGCGCCTCTTCGTCGAGCACGGCAACGAGCCGCGCACCGGTCACGCCCTCGACTCGCTGAAGCGCGCGATGCGCTGGGACGAAGAGGTCTACGGCCTGGAGTACGACCTCGACCTCTTCATGATCGTCGCGGTGTCGCACTTCAACATGGGCGCGATGGAGAACAAGGGCCTCAACATCTTCAACGCCAAGGCGGTGCTGGCCGACGCCGCCTCGGCGACCGACGCCGACCTGCAGCGCGTCGAGTCGATCGTCGCGCACGAGTACTTCCACAACTGGACCGGCAACCGCGTGACCTGCCGCGACTGGTTCCAGCTCTCCCTCAAGGAAGGGCTGACGGTGTTCCGCGATCAGGAGTTCTCGGCCGACATGCACTCGCGCGGCGTCAAGCGGGTCGGCGACGTGCGGCTGCTGCGCTCGGTGCAGTTCCCCGAGGACTCGGGCCCGACCGCGCATCCGGTGCGCCCCGACAGCTACATCGAGATCAGCAACTTCTACACGCCGACGGTCTACGACAAGGGCGCCGAGGTCGTGCGCATGATCCACACGCTGCTCGGCGCCGAGGGCTTCCGCCGCGGCATCGACCTCTACTTCGAGCGGCACGACGGCCAGGCCGTGACCTGCGACGACTTCGTCGCCGCCATGGAGGACGCCAACGGCGCCGACCTCGGCGCCTTCCGCCTGTGGTACCGCCAGGCCGGCACGCCCGAGGTGCGCGCCGACTGGACGCGCGACGCCGAGGCCGGGACGCTGACCCTGAGGCTGCGCCAGAGCGTTCCGGCGACGCCCGGGCAGCCCGACAAGCAGCCGATGCCGATCCCGCTGCGCGCCGCCCTGGTCGGCCGCGACGGCACGCCGGCGGCGGCCGAGCGCGTGCTGCTGCTCGACGGCGCCGAGGCCGAGTTCGTCTTCGAGGATCCGAGCGGCGCGGCGGTGCCCTCGCTGCTGCGCGGCTTCTCCGCGCCGGTGCGCCTGGAGGCCGCCTGGAGCGAGGACGACCTGGCCTTCCTGGCCGGCGCCGACGACGATCCCTTCGGCCGCTGGGAGGCGCTGCAGACCCTGGCGACGCGCTCGCTGCTGGCAATGGCCGACACCCTGCGCGCCGGCGGGACGGCGGCGCTCGACCCGCGCATCCTCGAGGCCTTCCGCGCCAGCCTCGTCGACGACCGGCTGGACCCCGCCTTCAAGGCCGAGCTCTTCGCGCTGCCCGGGGAATCGCTGCTCGGCCAGGCCATGGCGACCTGGCACGTCGACGCGGTCCACGAGGCCCGCACGCAGGCGCGCCGCACGCTCGGCGAGGCGCTGCAGGGCGACTGGCGCCGCACCTACGAGGCGCTGGCCGCGGAGGCGGATGGCGAGAACGACCTCGGCGGCGAGGATTTGAGCACGGAGGCGATGGGCCGGCGCGCCCTGAAGAACGCCGCGCTCGCCTACTGGGTCGCCTCGGGCGACGAGGCGGCGGTCGAGGCGGCCAAGGCCCAGGCCCGGCCCGACGGCCGCATGACCGACGTCATGGCCGCCCTGGCGTCGCTCAACGACCTGGAGCGCGAGGACGCGGCGGCGGCGCTGCAGGCCTTCCACGACCGCTGGCGCGACGACTCGCTGGTGCTCGACAAGTGGTTCGCCCTCAAGGCCATGTCGGCGCGTGCCGACACCCTGGCGACCGTCGAGGCCCTGCGCGAGCACCCCGGCTTCGACCGCCGCAACCCCAACCGGGTGCGCGCGCTGATCGGCGCCTTCGCGGCCGGCAACCCGGTGCGCTTCCACGCCGCCGACGGCTCCGGCTACCGCTTCCTGGCCGACGAGGTGCTGGCGCTCGACGCGCTCAACCCGCAGGTCGCGGCGCGTCTGGTCCAGCCGCTCATCCGCTGGCGCCGTTTCGACGAGGACCGGCAGGCCAAGATGAAGCGCGCCCTGGAGCGCATCGTCGAGGCGCCCAAGCTGTCCAAGGACGTCTACGAAATCGCCTCCAAGGCGCTGGCCTGAGGCGGCGGGACGCTGCTTCGCAACGCGCTCCCTTGGGCGGAGGGCCGGTGCCGGTCGCGCTCGCATGGTTCGACAAGCTCACCTCGAAGCGCCTTCGGGGAGCCCGCGAAGACCTTTCCATCGCTTCATGGTGAGCTTGTTGTCCAGCCTGGAGACATGGTGGACAGGTGTCCGGAGACATGGTGGACACTCAGGCATCGGTTTCTTGCGGCTTGTTGAGGTCGAGCTGAGCGACGGTGAATGTGCAGAAGAGCACGTCGTAGAGGCCATCGCGCTGGGTCGGCCTGAGGCCGACGGGATGGCCGGCGAAGGCGCCGCTGAGGAAGTAGGGGTGATGCCTGATGCTGATCCGGCCGTAGCGGTCGACGCGGCGCACCAGGCAGTCGTCGGGATAGGCGATCGGCGGCAGCTGGTCGGGAAAGGCGCGCGGCGAGCGCAGGTAGCGGCTGGCCGGCGGGCGGTCGCCGATCGCCTCGTGGGGTCGCAGGTGATTGTAGACCTCGCGCCAGGCATCGAAGCGCGCCTGCAGCGTCTCGAAGTCGGCGAAGTCCTCGACCTCGACGACCTCCCGGGCGAGCGTGCCGTTGAGCCGCTCGTTCTTGCCGCGGGTCTGCGGATGGTAGGGCCGGCCGTGGTGAACGGCGACGCCGAGCCGCATCAGCCAGGCGGTCAGGCGGGTGTGCCGGTGCTCGCTGTCCTTGCCCCAGGGCGGCCCGTTGTCGACCAGGATCGCCTCGGGCAGGCCGTGGCGGCGGAAGCTCTCGGTGAGCGCCGGCTGGACGCTGGCGCGCCGTTCGTCCCGGCAGGCCGACAGCGCGACCAGGAAGCGCGAGTGGTCGTCGATCACGGTCAGGGGGTGGCAGCGGCCGGCGCCGAGCGGGAAATGGCCCTTGAAGTCCATCTGCCAGAGCTCGTTCGGCGTCGCCCGCTCGAAGCGCTGCCACGGCCGGCGCTGGGCCGAGGCCTCCGGCGCGATCAGGCCGTGGCGGTGCAGGATGCCGGTCACCGTGCTGCGGTGCGGGGCCGGGTCCAGGCCCTGGGCGCGCAGCACGTGGTGGATCTTGCGCCCGCCCCAGCAGGGATGGGCCCGGCGCACCGCGACCACCGCCTGCTCGAGCGCCACCGGCGAGCGGCGCGGCGAGCTCAGCGGCCGGCGCGAGCGATCCGGCAGACCCGCCTCGCCGCTCTCCCGGTAGCGCCCCAGCCACTTGTAGCCGGTCGTCGGACTGATCCCGAAGGCCCGGCACAGGCCCCGCAGGTTCGCATCCTCCAGGCTCGCGGCCTCCACGAACAGCCGGCGCTGCTCCATCACAGACAGCCCCCGAAACGGCATCGCAGGACCCTCCAAAAGGCCTCCAATGCCGAACAGAATGCGTCCACCATGTCCCCGGACATGTGTCCACCATGTCTCGGGGCTGCACACTTGTCGAACCATGCGAGCGTGGGAGCGCCTCAGGCACCCCGTGTTCAGACTCTCAGCCGCGCGCCGTGAAGGCCAGGTAGAGGCTGTTGGCGACCGGCTCGCCGCGCGAATCGGCGAAGTCGACGACCTCGGCGCGGGCCTCGGCGAAGACCCGGCGCAGGCGCGCCAGGAAGGCCTCGTCCGGCGGGTCGTTGCTCCACAGCGCGAAGACGCCGCCGGGCTTGAGATGGCCGGCCAGCCGGCGCAGCCCCTCGGGCTGGTAGAATCCGGCGTTGGCCGGGTCGAGCAGGTCGTCCGGCGAGTGGTCGATGTCGAGCAGCACGGCGTCCCAGCGCCGGCCGCGCCGCTCGGCGTCGAAGCCGAGATCCGGATCGGCCGCCAGGGCGAAGAAGTCGGCCTCGCGGAAGCGGCAGCGGGCGTCGGCGGTCAGCGTCGCGCCGAGCGGCAGCAGGCCGTCGCGGTGCCACTCGATGACCGGGGCCAGCGCCTCGACCACCAGCAGCGAGTCGACCCGCGGCTCCTCCAGCGCCGCGCGCGCCGTGTAGCCGAGGCCGAGCCCGCCGACCACGACCTCGAGCGCCCGGCCCGGCGCCTCGGCGAGCGCGACGCGGGCCAGCGCCTCCTCCGCCGCGGTGAAGCGGCTCGACATCAGGAAGTCGTCGTCGAGCTTGATCTCGTAGAGCGTCTCGTCGCTGGCCGGATCGCGGCGGCGGCGCAGGCTGAGCGTGCCGATCGCCGTGGGGCGGTAGTCGAGCTCCTCGAACAGCGGGCTCATCGCAAGCATCTCCTGAAAGCCGTTCGGCCCTCGTCGCACGGCGGCGGCGGCTTGTGAAGCCTCGCCGCACCCCTTTTGCGGGCCCTCGCCTTCGTCCGCCGGCCTCGGCTAGGCTGGCTCGATGCTGAGCGACGAGCAACTCGCGGCCTTCCGGGTCGAGCTGGAACGGCAGCTCGAGGCGCTGGCGGCGCAAGACGCGGCGACGGCGGAGAGCCGCCGGCCGGTCGAGCTGGACCAGCAGAGCACCGGCCGGCTGACCCGCATGGACGCCCTGCAGCAGCAGGCCATGGCGAAGGCCGCCGAGCAGCGCCGCCGCGCCGCGGCCGGACGCATCCGCGCGGCGTTGCAGCGCCTGGACGACGACGCCTATGGCGACTGCGTGCGCTGCGGCGAGGAGATCCCGATCGCCCGCCTCAGGCTCGACCCGGCGACCGCGGTCTGCGTGCCCTGCCTGGAGAGCGACGACGGTTGAGCCGTGCTGCCCCGACCCTCTCGCTCGACGGGCTTTTGCTTGACGGGCGGCCGGGGCTGGCCCATTCCCAGCGGCGATGCGTGCCCTCCTGATCAACGACACCGAGCGCTGGTACCACTGGGGCTGCACCGCGACCTCGCGTGGCCTCAAGGCGCTGATCGCCGAGCGCCACGACCTGGTCGGCAGCCTGCCGCTCGACGTCGCGACCCGGCTCGCGGAGCCGCCGGCCGGTCCGCAGCAGTTCGTCGAGCCGGCCTTCTTCGCCCGCCACGCCGCCGCCAATCCCGGGATCTATCAGGCGATCGCCGAGGCTCAGCTGGTCGTCGTCAACGGCGAGGGCACGCTGCACGGCGTGCGCCAGACGGTCGGCTGCCTGCTCTACCTGCTGCATGCCGCCAAGAGCCTGATGGGCAAGACGGTCTGGCTGGTCAACCACTCGGCGTACCCGGACGACGCGGCGATCCCGCCGCGTCCGCCCTACGGCAGCTTCTACGCCCGGGTCCTGCGGCCGCTCGACCACGTCGCGGTCCGCGAGCCGGTCTCCTGCGCGCTGCTGCGCGAGCTCGGCGTCGCCGCGGTGCAGGCCGCCGACTGCCTGCCGCTGACCTTCGCCGGCCTGGGCGCGGCGCCGGCGCGGGGAAACACCGTCGCGGTCGCCGGCGCCGCCGAGTTCCCGGACGAGCGGCTCGGCGACCTGGCCGCGCTGCTGAGGGACTTGGCGGCTGGCGGCACGGAGCTGGTGCTGCCGCTGGGTGCCGCAGACAAGCCGGCCAGCGACGAGGCCGAGTTCGCGCGCAAGCTGCGCGCTCTGCTGCCCGAGCTGAGGATCCGCAAGTGCCGCAGCCTGGTCGAGTGGCGCGACTGCCTGGCCGGCGCACGCCTGCTGGTCTCCGGGCGCTTCCACCACTCGCTGGCGGCCTACTGCTGCGGCACGCCCTTCGTGGCGCTGGAGACCCATACGCCGAAGCTGGCCGGGCTGTCGCAGCTGCTCGACCTGCCGGCGCCGATCGCCCACGACGCCGAGGACTGGACGGAGCAGGTCGCGGCCCGAATCGACTGGGCGCAGGCCAACGCGCCGTGCTTCGGGGCGCCGGACAAGCTGGAGGAACTGCGCCGCCTGGCTCGACGCAACCTGCCCGAAGGCTGAGGGGGCCGGCGGCTTCAGGCGCGGCGCGCGGCTTCGGCCAGCGGGCCGCTCCAGTCGCCGGGACTCGACTGGCGCAGCAGCGCGACCGAGGCGTACCAGGGCGTGGTCTCGGGATAGGCCTCGAACCAGCGCCAGTTGGCGCCGAACGGCAGCAGGCCCAGGGTCGGCGCGCCCAGAGCGCCCGCCAGGTGCAGCGTCGCGTTGTCGATCGTCACCACGCCGTCGAGCGCGGCGACCAGCGCGGCCAGGCCCTCCAGGTCGTCGCGGCGGTCGAGGCTCTCGGGCCGCTCGACCCGGCCGCCGAGCGCGGCGAAGGCCTCCAGCTCGGCGTCGATCTCGCCGTACTGCAGGGCGACCAGCCGCAGGTCGCGGCGCGCCAGCAGCGGCTTCCAGGCCTCGAGCGGCGGCGTGCGCGCCGCGCCGTTGCCCGGGTTGCCCGAGCGCCAGGCGATGCCGACCAGCCGCCGGCCGTCGTCGAGCCGCGCCCGCCAGGCGTTGCGCGATCGCGGGTCGGCCTGCAGGTAGGCGGCGCCCGCGCCGAAGGCGTCGAAGTCGGTCAGCCAGCGCGCCGCCAGGTCGCCGATCGGCGCCTGCAGGTCGAGGCTGGCCGCGGTGCCCTCGGAGGCCGCGCCGCGCGGCAGCACGACCAGGCCGGGGAAGCTGCGGCGGTAGAGGCCGGCGAGTCGCGGGTCGCACTCGACGGCGACGGTGCCGCCGGCGGCCCCGGCCTCGGCGAGCGCGCGCGGCAGCTGGCGCGCGAAGAGGATCTCGTCGCCCACGCCCTGCTCGCCCCACAGCAGCAGGGAGCGGCCGGCCAGCGTCTCGCCCTGCCAGCGCGGCTGCGGCAGGCGGCGGCGCCAGGCGGCGCCGGAGGGCGCCTCCTCGCGGCCGAGCGCCAGCGCCCAGCCCTCGGCGAGCGCGCCGTGCTGCAGGCGGTGCAGGCCGAGGGCGTAGCGCGCCTCGCGGTCCTCGGGGGCGAGGGCGACGGCGCGCTCCAGGGCTTCGGCGGCCGGGCCGGCCTTGCCGAGCTGGCGGCGCACCAGCCCGAGGTTGCGCCAGTGATCGGCGTTCTCGGGATCGAGGCGCACGGCCTTGCGCAGCGCCATCTCGGCGCGCGCCGACTGGCCGACCTGTGAGAGCGCGGCGGCGTAGGTCGCATGGGTCGCGGCGTCGCCCGGGGTCAGCACCGTGGCCCGGCGCAGCGGCTCCAGGGCCTCCTCGCCGCGGCCCTCGGCGAGCAGCAGCCTGCCCAGGCCGAGTTGCAGGCCGACCTGCTGCGGCGCCCGGGCGAGGGCGGCGTGGTAGGCGGCCTCGGCGGCCTCGATGCGGCCCAGGCGGCGCAGCGCCTTGGCGCGGTTCTCGTGGTAGTGGGCCGGGCGCGGGTCGAGGTCGACCGCCTGGTCGAGCAGCTCGAGCGCGGCCTCCAGCTTGCCGCACTGGCCGGCCAGCACGCCGAGCAGGTGCCAGGCCTCGGCACGGCGCGGCTCGCGCCGCAGGATCTGGCGGTAGAGCGCCTCGGCCTCGGGCAGCTTGCCCGCCTGATGGAGCGCCACGGCCTCGGCAAAGCGGTCGCCGCCCGCCGCGAGCGCAGTCGGCGGCGTGAGGCTGGACGGCAACGCGGCTGGCATCAGGTCTTTCCCCCGGATTGGACCTCGCCAGTCTGGCCGCCGCCAGCTTAGGGTTCGGTTAACGCCTGGGGCACCGTGCGGAGGGGAAGGCGATGCTGGCGCTGCGTCCGAACTGCGAGCTCTGCGACCGCGACCTGCCGCCGCACGACCCGGACGCCCGGATCTGCAGCTACGAATGCACCTTCTGCGCCGCCTGCGCCGAGGGCCCGCTCGCCAACGTCTGCCCGAACTGCGGCGGCGGCCTCGAGCGCCGCCCGGTGCGCCCGCAGGCGATGCTGGCGAAGCATCCCGCCTCGAGCGAGCGCGTCGTCAAGACCCCGGACCCGGCCAAGCTGGCCGAGCTGCAGGCCCGCTACCGCGAGGTGCCGCCGGAACGGCGGTGAGGGCGGCATGAGAGCCCGCCGGGCGCTTCAGATGGCGGTCGCTGTGTCGCTGTGGCCTGGGGTCGCCCATGCCGAAGTGATGGACAAGATGCCGGACCCGTTGGAGCTGTGGCTCGCCTGCGGGGCCATTGTCATCCTGGCGCTCGCCCTTTCGCGCTGGAGAGCCCGGGCCGCGCTGCTGACGCTGCCGGCAGGCGCGCTCTACATCTACCTCGTCGCTTCTGAGGTCTTCGATCCGATCATCTACCCGGCGATTCTCAATGAGGCGGGGTGGAGCTACCTGATCCAGCCGATCGCCGCCGCGGCGCTTTCGGTCGTGGCGCCGATCGTTGTCGCTCTCCGGACGGCAGGTCGGCGGGTGCGGCCGGGTAAGGCAGGACGCTGAGCGATGGCGCGGGGGACCCTCCCCCACCTCACCCCGACCCTCTCCCCCCCAAAGGGGCGGAGAGGGGGCGCTAGGGGCGGACGCCGCCGTTTGAGCAACCGGTAGGATCGTTGACACTATGGACCGGGAACATCGTTGACGGTTTCCCTGGTTTGTTCGCGTCGCCGTTTGCGGTTGCCCGGCCGGGGCGCCGAGAAGGGGCGCAAGCGTTTGGTTCT
>JAUILQ010000076.1 GCA_030433005.1 Alphaproteobacteria bacterium | reverse complement strand
CCACGCCAGAGCGATGGCTTGCAGACCGGCGATCAGCACGATGACGCTGCCGGTGACCACGGACATGCCGGGGATCGCGCCGATCACCGGCAGCGCCGCGATCAGGGCCGGCACCAGCAGCAGCGGCCCGAACGACTGCATGCCGACCGCCTCGAGCAGCTGCCCGAAGGTGACCTTCTTGCCGTCGGTGTTGTCGACCAGGCGCTCGACCAGGTCCTGCAGCGACTGCGGCTGCTCCTCGCCGCCCTGTCCGGCGTTGCTCTCGCGCGTCCCGGCTGGCGCCACGTCAGTCCTCCGCACCGGCCAGCAGGGCCGCATTGCCGCCGGAGGCGGTGATGTCGACCGACACGCAGCGCTCGACGGCGAAGCGGGCCGGCTCGTCGTGGGGACCGACGATCGGCAGGATCGCCCCGGGTCGCGCCGCCGCGACGCGCCGCAGGGCAATCGCCTGCGCGGCCGGGCCGGCGAAGCCGAGCGCCGCGAGGCCCGGCAGCGCGGCCAGCGCCGTGAGCGGCCGGTCCGCGCCGAGGGGCTCCACGGCGAGCGGGCTGCGCCCCTTGCCGGCCAGCGCCTCGGCGAAGCGGCGCGCGGCCTCGACCTGGCCGACCGGGAGCAGCAGCAGCGTCGGGTTGCCGAAGGCCAGCGCCCGCGCGAGCAGCGCCCAGCCGGCGGCGAGCGTCTCCTGACTGCCGTCCTCGGCGACGGCGATGCCGACCGGGCCGCGGCTGGCCAGGCGCAGGGTGTTGCGCTCGCCGGTCGGCCCGGGCAGCTCCGCGATGTAGTCGACCAGCGGCTCGCAGTCCTCCAGCGCCCGGCGCAGCGCCGCATGCGCGGGCGCGTCGCCGCGCAACGCCAAGTCGCCGGCGCGGCGGATCCGGTCGAGCCGGTCCGGCAGGTGCCGCCAGCTGTCGGCGCCTGCCGTCAGCGCCTCGAGCGCACGGACCATCGCCGCATCTGGCGCCTGCTCCACAGCCGCGGCGGCCTCATCCGGCACGGCGCCGGGCTCGGCGGCCGGCTCGTCGCGCGCCTTCAGGAAGCGGCGCAGGTAGAAGGGCCCGCCGGCCTTCGGGCCGGTGCCCGACAGGCCCTCGCCGCCGAAGGGCTGTACGCCGACCACGGCGCCGATCTGGTTGCGGTTGACGTAGAGGTTGCCGACCCGGGCGCGGCCGACCACGGCCTCGACCCGGTCCTCGATGCGCGAGTGGACGCCCATGGTCAGGCCGTAGCCGCGCGCGTTGATGCGCTCGACCAGCGACTCCAGCTCCTCGGCCGGGTAGGTCGCGACGTGGACGACCGGTCCGAAGACCTCGCGCTGCAGCTCCTCGATGCCATCGAGTCGGTAAACACCCGGCGCCACGAAAGTTCCGCCGGCGGCGACCTCCTCGGGCAGCGGCGTGCGCGCGACCAGCCGGCCCTCGGCCTCGAGCGCCCGGCAGTGCCCCTCGATGTCTTCGCGCGCCGCCGCGTCGATCACCGGCCCGACGTCGACCGCCAGGTCCCAGGGATCGCCGAGCGAGAGCTCGGCCATGGCCCCCGTCAGCATCTTCAGCACGCCCTCGGCGACGTCCTCCTGGATGTAGAGCATGCGCAGCGCCGAGCAGCGCTGCCCGGCGCTCTGGAAGCCCGAGGCGACGATGTCGCGCACCGCCTGCTCGGGCAGCGCGGTGGAGTCGACGATCATGCAGTTCAGGCCGCCGGTCTCGGCGATCAGCGGCGCCACCGCCTTGCCGGCGCCGGCCAGGGCCTGGTGGATCGCCCGCGCCGTCTCGGTCGAGCCGGTGAAGCAGACGCCGCCGGTGCGCGGGTCGCCGACCAGGCGCCCGCCGACCCTGGCGCCGTCGCCCGGCAGCAGCTGCAGCGCGGCGCGGGGCACGCCGGCCTCGTGCATCAGTTCGGCGGCGCGCGTGGCGATCAGCGGCGTCTGCTCGGCCGGCTTGGCGAGCACCGCATTGCCGGCACCGAGCGCGGCGGCGATCTGGCCGGTGAAGATCGCCAGCGGGAAGTTCCAGGGCGAGATGCAGACGAAGACGCCGCGGGGCTCCAGCGTGCCGTCGGCGGCCAGGCGCTCGGCCTCGTTGGCGTAGAAGCGAAGGAAGTCGACGGCCTCGCGGATCTCGGCGATGGCGTCGAAGCGCGACTTGCCGGCCTCGCGGCTGGCCAGCGCCATCAGCTCGGCGGCGTTGTCCTCGTAGAGATCGGCGATCCGGCGCAGCGCCCCGGCGCGCTCGGCGGCCGGCCGCGCGCGCCAGTCCTCCGCGCCCTGGCCGGCGGCGGCCAGGGCGGCCTCGACCGCGGCCTCGTCGGCTTCGAGCACGCGGCCGACGACGTCGTCGCGGACGGCCGGGTTGCGGCGCTCAGCCCAGTCGGCCTCCGCCGCGTCGGCGCCGGCATCGCGGCCGGCGACCAGCGGCCGGCCGTCCCAGCGCCGCGTACGGAAGGGCGCCATCTCGGCCTCGAGCGCCGCGAGCGCCTGGGGATCGGCCAGATTCCAGCCGCGCGCGTTGCGCCGCTCGTCGCCGTAGATCCAGGCCGGCGCCGGGATCGCCGGGTTCGGCACGCCGCCCTGGCGCTCCAGCAGGTCGAGCGGATCGGGCACGACGTCCTTCGCCGGCACCTTGGGATCGAGGATGCGGTGCACGAAGGAGGAATTGGCGCCGTTCTCGAGCAGCCGGCGCACCAGGTAGGCCAGCAGGTCGCGGTGCTCGCCGACCGGCGCGTAGATCCGGCACAGCCGGCCGCTGGTCTCGACGACCCGCTCGTGCAGCGCCTCGCCCATGCCGTGGAGGCGCTGGAACTCGAACGGCCGGTTCCCGCCCATCTCCAGCACCGCCTGGACGGTGTGCGCGTTGTGCGTCGCGAACTGCGGGTAGAGCCGCTCGCTGGCGTCGAGCAGCCGCCTGGCGCAGGCCAGGTAGGAGACGTCGGTCGCCGCCTTGCGCGTGAACACCGGATAGCCCTCCAGGCCCTGGACCTGGGCCAGCTTGATCTCGGTGTCCCAGTAGGCGCCCTTGACCAGGCGCACCATGAAGCGGCGGCGGTACCGCTTGGCCAGAGCGTCGAGCCAGTCGATCACCGCCGGCGCGCGCTTCTGGTAGGCCTGCACGACGATGCCGAAGCCGTCCCAGTCGCGCAGGTCGGGCATCGCGGCCAGCGCCTCGATGACCTCGAGCGAGAGGTCGAGACGGTCGGCCTCCTCGGCGTCGATCGACAGGCCGATGCCGAGGTTGCGGGCGAGCTGGCAGAGCGCCGCGATGCGCGGCACCAGCTCGTCGCGCACCCGCTCCGGGTGGCTGAACTCGTAGCGCGGATGCAGCGCCGAGAGCTTGACCGAGATGCCCGGGTTGGCGCGCACGTCGTCTCCCGAACAGGCCTCGCCGATGGCGTCGATGGCGCCGGCGTAGGAGCGGAAGTAGCGCCGCGCGTCGGCCGATGTGCGCGCCGCTTCGCCGAGCATGTCGAAGGAGTAGGAATAGCCCTTATCCAGCTTCGGCTTGCCGCGCTCCAGCGCCTCCTCGATGGTCTCGCCGAGCACGAACTGGCGGCCCAACACCTTCATGGCCTGCAGGACGGCGGTGCGCACGACCGGCTCGGAGAGCCGCCGCACCAGCCGGCGCAGCACGCCGGTCAGCTCCTGCCGGCTGGCCTCCTCGTCGAGGATCCGCCCGGTCAGCATCAGGCCCCAGGCCGAGGCGTTGACCAGCGCCGAGCCCGACTTGCCGACATGGCGGTCCCATTCGCCTGGCGCGATCTTGTCCTCGATCAGCTCGTCCATGGTCTCGGCGTCGGGCACGCGCAGCAGCGCCTCGGCGAGGCACATCAGCGCAATGCCCTCCTTGGTCGAGAGCCCGTACTCGGCCAGGAAGGATTCGAGCATGCCCGGGCGCTGGTCGTTGCGGATCTCCTCGACCAGCCCGGCGGCGCGCTCGACGACCCGGTCGCGGCGCTCGCGGTCGAGGCCGATGCCGCCCGACAGCTCCGCGACGCAGGCCGCCTCGTCGGCGAGATAGAGCGCGCGGACGCGGGCGCGCGCGGCGGAGAGGGAGTCGGTCGACGGGGCGGCTGCGGAAGCGCTCTCGGCGGGCATGATGCGGGCTGTACCTCGGCTTGGGACAGGGGGCGCAGCGAGCCGCTCGCGGGCCGGCTGTCGCGCGATCCCCCGAATCTGCCAGAAAGGCCCCAGGCCTTGGTCCTTTTGTGTACGCTGTAGGGCGCCCGATCGACCGGCAAAGCACACTTCAATAGGAAGAACGACTACCATGGACCGTGAAGCCGCGCCTCTTGACCGCATCGAGCGGCGCATCCTCGCCGAGCTGCAGCGCGACGGCCGCCTGTCGCTGGTCGCGCTGGCCCGGCGGGTCGGCCTGACCAAGACGCCGCTCGCCGAGCGGGTGCGCAAGCTGGAGCGCGCCGGCTATATCCGCGGCTATGCCGCCCTGCTCGACCCGGCGCGGCTCGGCGCCGGTCACGTCGCGCTGGTTCAGGTGACCCTGGAGCGGACCACGACCGACGTGCTGGAGGCCTTCAACGCGGCCGTGCGGCAGATCCCCCAGGTGCAGTCCTGCCACATGGTCGCCGGCGCCTTCGACTACCTGCTGAAGGTGCGCTCGGCGGACATCGCCGAGTACCGGGCGCTGCTCGGCGAGACGCTCTCCGCCCTGCCCGGCGTCCAGCAGACCCACACCTTCGCGGTCATGGAGACGGTCAAGGACGAGCCCTATGTCGCCGTGCCGGAAGGCTGAACCGAACAATCGGGCGCAGGCGAACGGTCTGCGATTGATTTGCCGAACGCCTTGCCGCAAGTTTTGCGGACGGCGGGTCGGGGGGCCAGCCCAGGGAGCGGCGGCATGGCCGAGGAGACCGGGGATCCCGTAAGCGCGGCCGAGGTGCCGCTGGAGCGCGACGTCTTCCTGCGCCGCCTGCTGCGCGAGCTGAGCGGCAGCCTGCAGGACGTCGTCGGCCTCGAGGAAGCGGCCGGCTACATCAGCGTGGTCGGCCAGGCGATGGGCGAGCAGATCGACGCCGACTACCGCCGCGCGCTCGCCGTCGAGCGGCTCGATCGGCCGACCGTGGCGCGCGTCCTGGTCGACCTCAAGCAGCGCATCCAGGGCGACTTCTTCGTTATCGAGGAACGCGAGGACCGCATCGTCTTCGGCAACCGCGCCTGCCCCTTCGGCAGCTTCGTCGAGGGCCGCCCGGCGCTCTGCATGATGACCTCGAACGTCTTCGGCCACATCGCCGCCGAGAACCTCGGCTATGCCCGCGTCGACATCGAGCAGGCGATCGCGCGCGGCGATGCCGGCTGCCGCGTCGTGGTCTACCTGACGCCCGGCGACGACGACGACCCGCGCGCCCGCGAGTACTTCAAGCGCGGCGATGCCTGAGACCGACGCGTTCCGGCGCCTGCTGGAGTTCCTGCCGGAGCCGGTCTTCGTCCTGGATTCCGCCGGCCGCGTCGAGGAGGCCAACGCCGCCGCCCGGGCGCTGCTCGGCGCCGACCCGGTCGGCCGGCCCCTGGCCGACCGGCTCGCCGGCGACGCCGAGGCCACCCGCGTCTTCCTGCGGCGCTGCGCCGGCTCCGGCCGGCCGCTGGTCGGGTCGCTGACCCTGCGCACGGCCGACGGCGAGCGCCGCATGCCGGTCCAGGGCGCGGCGCTCGGCAGGCCGGCGCCGGGCACCGCCGCCGGCGTCGTGCTGCGCTGCCGGCCCGAGGCGGCCTCGGAATTCTCGATCCTGGCCCGCAAGGTCGACGATCTGAACCGAGAGATCCGGCAGCGGCGCCGCGCCCAGGCGGCGCTCGAGGAAGCGCTGCGCCACAAGGACATGCTGCTCGACGAGCTGCACCACAGGGTCAAGAACCACACCCAGATGCTGCTCGGAATGCTGTCGCTGAGCGGCCGCCAGACCGACTCCCCCGAGCTCAAGGCCTTCATCGCGGACCTGCGGGCGCGCCTGCAGGCGATCGGTGCTGCCCAGCAGCTTATGTACCAGGCCGGGCAGCTCGAAGCCGTGCCGGCCCGCGGCTTCCTCGAGCGCCTCTGCGCGGCGATCTCGGAGAGCTGGCCGGACAGTGCCGAGCTGGCGGCGGAAGCCGAGGACGTCGTGCTGCGCAACGACGTCACGGCCTCGCTCGCGCTGATCGTCAACGAGCTCGCCGCCAACGCCCTCAAGCACGGCCTGCGCTTCGGTCCCGGCCGCGTGGTCGTGGCCCTGCGCCGCGACGGCGGCGAGCTGCTGCTGACCGTCGCAGACAGCGGCGCCGGATGGCGGACGCCGCCCGAGGACCACCGCTCGTCCGGTTTGACGCTGGTTCGGGGCCTCTGCCGACAGATCGGCGGCTCCTTTGACATCGGCAGCGATGCCGGGACATGCTGCGCGCTGCGCTTTCCGCATCGCTCCGTGGGGCCTGTCGCGCCATGATTCCGTCCTGCCCGGCCACGCTTTTCCGGCTTCCTTTGCGACGTCTTCTGCCCGGCGGCACGGAGGACGGCGCCGGGTCGAGCGAAGCGCCGCGGCACGACGCGGCCGAGGACGCGGCAGCGTCGCCGGCGCGCCTGCTGGTCGTCGAGGACGACTGGTTCATCGGCATGGAGATCGAATCGGTCGCCCAGGGCGCGCACTACGAGGTCGTCGAGATCGTGACGACGGCCGAGGAGGCGGTCGAGGCGGCGCTCGCCCATCGCCCCGAGCTGGTGCTGATGGACATCCGCCTGGCCGGCGCCCGCGACGGCGTCGACGCGGCGCTGGAGATCCGCCGGCGCGCCGGCATCGCCTGCCTGTTCGTCTCGGCGCACGGCGACGCGGCGGTGCGGGCGCGCGCCGAGGCCGCGCGCCCGGCCGGCTGGCTCGCCAAGCCCTTCTCCGATTCCCAGCTGCTCGGCGCGATCCGCGACGCCCTGGCGACCCGGCGCTCGCAGCCCTGACCGGCCGGCTCTAGCGTATCGTCTTGCGCCGGGGCCGCCGAGAACGGCCTGCGTCGAGCGCCGCGAAGACGTCGTCCTCGGGACGCGGCAGCAGCACCTCGTCGTCGGCCGGCTCGTCGGCGTCGCCGCTGGGCGACGGTGCCGGGCCCCCATCCGGGCCCCCACCCGGGCCATCCGCCCCGTCTCCCGCCCCGCCTGCGACGCGGGCACCCCAGAGCACGATGCCCGGCGCGGTCTCCTGGCGCGTGTCGAAGGCGATCGTCGTCTCCTGGCCCTCGAGCGCGGCGAAGGCCGCGATGTTGTCGGCGAGCAGCCGGCCGGGCGTCACCGCGGCCTCGGCCGGCGCCGACTGCAGCAGAGCCGAGGGGCTGTCCGGCGGCTTCAGGTAGAAGACCGGCAGATTGGCCAGGGCCCGGCGCACGATGCCGGTGACCTGCCCGCCCGGCCCGGCCTGTCCCTCGTCGTCATCCGGTCCATCCTCGCCCGGGCCGTCGTCGACCGGCTCGTCGTCCTCCGGCTCGTCGTCCGCCGGCGGGGCTTGGCCGGCGAGCAGGCTCAGGGCCGCCTCGACGTTCAGCCGCCCCCAGCCGAGCTGGTCGTTGCGCCCGTCGGCGTAGGGCAGCTCGCCGACCTTGTCGGCGCTCTCGCAGAGCAGCCGCCGGACCTCGGCCTCCGGCAGGTCCGGGCGGCGCGACAGCAGCAGCGCCGCCGCGCCGGCGACCAGCGGCGTCGCACCCGAGGTGCCGTTGAAGCCGTCGTAGTAGTCGCCCTGCGACTTGCCCGGCGGCCCCAGGGTGTCGGCCGTGAAGAGCCGCACCGCCGGCGCCGCGAGGTCGACCGCCGGCCCGTAGCAGGAGCCCCACCAGTACTCGTTGTCGGCGCTGCTGCGGGTCTTGAAGCGGTCCTCGAGATTGACGCCGGAGACCGTGAGCACCCCGGAGAGGTTGCCCGGGTAGACGACGTCGCCGGCGCTGTTGCCGGCGGCGAAGACCAGCACGCAGCCCTTGCCGCTGCGCCCGCGGCTGCGCGCCTCGGCGAGCGCGTCGATGACCATGTTTGAGGGCGCGCCACCGCCCCAGGAGTTGCTCAGCACGTCGGCGCCCTGGTCGACCGCCCAGGCGATGCCGCGGCTGATCGTCGAGTTGGCGGTCGCCCAGGGCTGTCCCGGCGCCGGCGAACTGGCGATGCGCGCGACCAGCAGGCGGCAGCCGGCGGCGACGCCGCGGAAGCCCTGCGCGTCGTCGCGCCCGGCCGCCAGCCCGCCGCAGGCCGTGCCGTGGGTGTCCCAGGGATTTGTGGCGATCTCGTCGGCGCCGCTCAGGGCGTCGTAGAGCCCGGCGACGGCCGAGCCGAACGCGGCGTGACGCAGGTCGGCGCCGTCGTCGAGCACGGCGATGCGGATCTCCGGGCTCGCCTCGACGGCCTGCCAGGCCTGCTCGGCGCGGATCTGGCGCAGCGCCGGCTGCAGACCAGGCGGGCCGGTCACCGAAAAGGCCGAGATCGTGGCCTCGCCGCGCCGCGGATGACTGCCGATCGAGATCAGGTCCGGCTCGGCATAGGCGACCCAGTCCTCCCGGTCCAGGCGGGCCGCGAGCGCGACCCCGTCGACGTCGGCCGGCGCGCGGCCCACTACTGTGGCGCCGCGACGCTCGAGGATCTCGACGCCCCAGTCGGCGAGCCGCGCGGCAACGTCGACGTCGGGATCGCGGACCTTGACCACCAGGCGGTCCGAAACGGCGACGCGCAGGCCGTTGAAGATGTGCAGCGGCTGGGTCTTCTCGACCTCGCCCAGGCCGGCGAGACGGTTCGGCACGGCGAGCGGCGCGACCTCGCCGCTCGGCAACGGATCCTCCAGCTTCATCACCGTGAGGCGGTGGCCCGGCACCTCGTAGCGGCGGTAGTCGGCGCCATCGACGGACAGGCGCTCGATGACGCGCCGCTGGTCGCTCGGCAGCCGGTCGCTGAAGGTCAGGCCGACCAGCGTCTCGTCGCGCGGCAGGCAAACCGGCCGGCCCGCGACCCGGTACTCCAGGGTCGCCCGTGTCATCGTCCCCCCTCCCCGGCCGCCTCGCCCTCCGGCCCGGAGAACGAGACGCTCGTGCGCTCGGCGGCAACGCGCAGGCGCCGGACGCGGAACCAGGGCTGGCCGAGATAGCCCTCGGTCAGCCCCGGATAGACCGGGAGCGGCGCCTCGACCGCCGGCTTGACCAGGTAGTCGAAGCGCTCCGGCGGCGCCGTGCCGACCGCCAGCTCGAGGCGGCCGCCGGGATAGATCGCCGTGCTGCCGGCCGCCGTCGGCGAGACGGTCAGCGCCTCGGCCTCGCCGTCGAGGCCGAGCGCCGCCACGGTCTCGCGGGTCAGCAGGTTGGCGCCGGCACCGCTGTCGAGCAGCAGCCTCAGCGGGGTGTTGCCGACCCGGGCCGGCAGGAGCGGGCTGCCCTCGCTCCAGATCAGCGGCGCCGAGAACGGCGGCCTGGCGGCATCGGGCGGGTCGCCGACCAGCAGCGCGCCGCCCGGCCCGTCGAACCACAGCGGCCGGCCGCGCCACAGCGCCAGCGGCGAGACGATGCCGTCGACGCCGAGATCGCCCGACAGCTCGGCGACGTCGAGCGCGACGCCGCTCAGCCGGAATCCGGGCCCCTCGATCCGGCGCGCCACCGCCGGGTGCAGCGGCAGCCGCTCGCCGCCGCCGCCGTAGGCACTGCGCGCGGCCGCGCCGACGGCGAGCCCGGCGGCGCGGGCGAAGCCGGCCGAGAGGAGGCAGCCGGGCGCGCCGCTGTCGACGACGAAGCGGCCCGTCCGCCCCTCGACGGCGAGGCGAATCATGGCCAGCGCGCCGAGCGGCTCGCTCTCGATGCGGCAGAGCGGCGGCAGGCCGGCCCGGCGCTCGCTCTCGTCGGCCGGACGCAACGCACGCAGCGCGTCCAGGTAGCCGACGATCTCGCGCCAGGAGGCCGGCAGCGCGTCGGCCCGAGCCGGCAGGTCCGCCAGGCGCGCCAGCGCCGCCGCCGCGCCGTGGCTCCAGAACAGGGTCCAGACCGCCAGGAATTGCCGGTCCGGCGCGCGGCGCCAGAAGCCGTCGCCTTCGCCGTCGCCCTCCCCTGGCCCGAGCTCCGCCGCGACCGCCGCGGGTCCGCCGTAGACCGCCGCCGCCATCAGGCGCGCCGCCCGGGCGGCGGCGGACTCGCCGCGGTCCTCCAGCTCGGCGGCATGGGCCTCGGCCGCGGCCGGGCCCCGGCGCAGGGCCGCGGCGATCGCCGCCAGCCGGTCGCTCGAGAGCGCTCGGGTCACCGTCACAGTCCCCCTCCGGCGCGCCGGGGCGCCCGGCCGCTCAACGGTCAGGATGGGTCCAGACATCGCCGTACAGCGCCTCTTCCAGAAGGTCCAGCTTGGCCTGCACCTCGGGCTGCCGGGCACGGGCGGCGAGGCGCCGCGCGGCGGCCGGCTTGGCCTGCCAGAGCGCGACGCAGGCCTCGCACGGGTCCTCGGAGAAGCGCTCCTCGCCGTCGAGCAGCCCCTCCTCGGCCAGCCAGCCCTGCAGGGCGCCGAAGCCGGCGAGGCGCAGCAGCCGCAGCAGCGGGTCGGCATGCCAGCGCCGCCAGGCCTCGAGCAGCCCGCCCTCGGCCTCCGCATGCCCGTAGTCGAAGGGATGGCGGCCGCGCGCCTCATAGGCGAGGCCGGAGCAGCAGGGGCCGCTGGAGCCGTCGGCGCGCAGGAACAGGCCGGTCGAGACGCAGGGCCGCTGCGGCAGCGCGCCGCCGCCGCTGCCGCCGGTGCCGTCGGTCGCGGTGTCGCCGTCGGCGGCCCGGCCCAGGGCCCTAGTCGGCTGGGTCATCAGCCGGCCGTTGGGGCCGACCAGCGCCGCCAGCTCGGCGAGCAGCGCGCGGTTCGCCGTCGTGTCGGGACCGCGGCAGACGCGCAGGGTGTAGGCCGCACCGGCCCGCTCCAGCGCAGCGAGCGCGCGCGCGAGCCGCTCGCGCGGCATGGTCTCGGCGTGAAAGGCGTCATAGCCGAGGTCCCAGTGGTCGACCCGCGGCAGGCGCGCCACGACGCGCTCGGCGGCGCGGTCGCTGCTGCCCCAGGTGCCCGAGGTCACGACGTAGTTGCGGATGCCGGCGGCGGCGGCCGCCTCCGAGAGCAGGGCCAGGGAGTCGAGCGCCAGCACCGGCTCGCCGCCGGTGAAGGTCAGGTGCTCGAGGCCGCGCGCGGCGAGCGCCGGCAGCTCGGCCGCCCAGCGCCGCGCCGTCTCCGGCGGCAGCAGCGGGTCCGCGACGTCGGGCCCGCTGCGGGTGATGCAGTGACTGCAGGTCAGCGGGCAGCGCCGGGTCACGCTGATCACCAGACTGGTCCAGGCCAGGCGCTGGAAGGCCAGCAGCTGCTCGGCGGTTCCGGTGCCGGGATCGGCGACGGCCGGCCCGGCGTCGGCCTCCGCCCCGGCGGCCGGCCCGGCCCGCGCCTGCGGCTCGGCGAGGTCGCTCATGCCGCGCTCTCGGCGACCGCCGCCTCGCGCGGCCCGTCTGGCCCGTCCTCCGCCGGTTCCTCCTGGCCGCCCAGCACGTAGGCGCGCAGCGCCTCGGTGTTGCGCGGGCTGTAGCCGATCGGCAGCGCGAGCAGCGCGCCGCCCTCGCGGTAGAGCACGTCCTGCTCGATCAGCTCCTCGACGATCTCGCGCACCCGGCCGCTGGCGACCTCCTCGGGATAGAGCGGCTGCAGCGCCGCCTCCAGCTTCTCGGCGCTCTGGATCTCGTCGCACAGCAGGAAGACGTCCTGGTGCAGCTCGGCGAGATCGAGGTAGCGGCCCTCGCCGAAGCGGGTGTCGGTGATCCGCGTGAAGCCGGGGCCCAGGACGTAGTGGTAGACCGGCGCCACCCGCTCCTTGTGGGCCTCGATCCAGTCCTCGATGGTCTCGCGCAGCGGCCCGATGTAGGTCTCGGCGTCGAGGATCGTCGAGGCGCTAAAGGAGAAGAAGTAGCCGACCTTCAGCGGGTCGACCATGCCGTCGGGAAAGTTGAAGCAGTAGTCCTGGCGCAGCTGCAGCTCGTCGACGCCGAACTGCTCGCGCAGCCGGAACAGCGGGCTGAAGCGGTGCATCTCGACGCGGTGCACGTTGTGCAGCGGCGGCTGCAGGTGGCGCACCTTGGGCAGGAACTCGGCCATCTCCAGGTACCATTCCGCCTGCTCGCCCGGGAAGCCGGCCAGCACGTTGTAGGACAGGTGGATGCCGTACTCCTTGGCCCAGCGCAGGAACTGCAGGTGGCGGATCCGCGAGGTGCCCTTGCGCATCAGCTTGAGCAGCTCGGTCGAGAAGGACTCGATGCCCGGCTGCACCTTCATGATGCCGCCGTCGCGCATCAGCTCGACCTCGTCCTTCTTCAGGTCGGCGCGGGTCTCGTAGAAGCACTCGACGTCGAAATCGAGCTCCTTCAGGCGCCGGAAGATCTGCGCCCGGCTCTTGCGCGAGATGATCCAGTCGGCGGCCGTCAGGTTGACCACGCGGTAGCGCGCGGCCAGCGTCACCATCTCCTGCACGACCCGCTCGGTGTCCTTCTCGCGGAACGGCATCAGCTCGGGGTTGATGCCGCAGAACACGCAGTGGTTCTTCTGGCCCCACCAGCAGCCGCGCGAGCTCTCGAAGGGCAGGAACTCGATGTTGAAGACCTTGCCGGTCTCGCCGAGCACGCGCTGCTTCTCGGTGAAGAAGTCGTCGTAGTCGGGCATCGGGCTGTCGTTCATGTCGAGCAGCGGCCCGCCCTCCTCGAGCCGGAGCGCGCCGTCCTCGACGTAGGTGACGCCCGGGATGCCGGCGGTCGGCAGGCCCAGGCGGTGGCGGCGCAGCCACTCGCGGAACGAGACCTCGGCCTCGCCCATGAAAACGTGGTCGAGCACCTGCGGCAGCGCGCGGTGGTACTCCTGGCCCATCTCGCCGTCGAAGCAGGCGCCGCCGGCCAGCACCTTGATGTCCGGCCGCAGCCGCTTGACCCGATTGGCCAGCGCCAGGCCGCCCATGACCTGGTTGAAGGTCGCGGAGACGCCGAGCGCCGTCGGCTCCAGCGCGATGACGCGCGCAGCGACGCGGTCGAGGAAGCGCGGCACGACCTCGTCGCGCAGCCGGCGCAGGTAGGCCGGATCCTTGAACATCTCGGGCAAGTCGATCGCCGTCAGCGTGTCGATGTAGTCGTCGCTGGCCAGCGCCTCGGGGCCGAAGATGTCGCAGGCGAAGAGATGCTCGGAGAGGCCGTAGAGGCAGCGCTCGTTGGCGAAGTTGCCGGCCGCCTCGAAGCCGATCTCGGCGGCCATGTCGAGGTTGGCGTAGACCGTCTCTGCCGGCACCCCCTGCTCCTCGCAGAGCACCTTCAGGATGCCCAGCGCCAGCGACGGGCGGGTCGTGGTCGCCCAGGGCATGTAGGCCAGCACCAGGCGCGCGCCGCCGGAGCCGGGGGCGGCCTCGGAACGGTCCAGCGCGCCGGTCCGCGGGGCGGTCGTCGGAACCTTGCCGGTCGTGTGCGTGTCCATCGTCACTCTCCCCTTGTCGGCCCGGCGGTCGCGCCGTCGGGTCGGCCGCGGTTCAGGAACTGCGTGAGCGCGCGGCGCTCCTGCGGGTCGAGCACGACGGCGTCGTCCTCGAGCAGGCTGCGCAGCATCTGGTCCTCGCCCAGCGAGCGCGCGGCGATCACCGCGATGCGCAGGCGGTTGGCCGGCTCCTCGGCCTTGGCCTTGAGGAAATCGGCCAGCTCGCGGTCCTGCAGGATCAGGGTGCAGAGCTCGCAGGCCTCGTCGGGCAGCTGCTCGGGCAGACGCTCGGTCAGCCCGGCCTCCTCGAGCCAGAGGTAGAGCTGGCCGAAGCCGAGCGCCCGGATCAGCTGGAGCAGCGGCTGGCGCATGTAGTCGTGGTGGATCTCGGCGAGTTCGCGCGCCGTCGCCTCGCCGAGCTGGAAGGGGTGCCGCCGCGACTCCACCAGGTTCAGGCAGCAGGGCGAGATCGAGCCGTCGTAGCGCACCACCATGCCCTGGGTCAGGCAGGGCTTGACCCAGGGATTGTACTTGTCGGACGCGGCGATCCCCATGTCTTCGCCGCGCCCGACGGCGCGTACCCGCTGGGCGGCGATCTTGGCGCCCTCCAGTTCGCCGAGCCGGGCCATCAGCGCCCGCTCGGTCTCGCTCGGCGGATCGTTGTAGGTGAAGCGCAGGGTGAAGCGCCGGCCGGCGGCGAGGATCGCATCGTGGGCGTTGCGGATGTGCTCGAAGCCGACCCAGTCGAGGTGGAAGAGGTCGAAGGAGACGTCCCAGCAGGCGATCGCCGGGAAGTCGGCGACGGTCCGCGCCGCCAGTTTCGGCGTCGCCGCCCACTGCGCCGCGGTCACCATCGCGGTCTCCAGGCCGGCGGCCTCGGCGGCCGCCGACATCACCTGCATCTGGCGGCGCGCCAGGGTCGGCTCGCCGCCGGTGAAGCAGATGCCCTCGATGCCGTAGGCCGCGAGGTCGGCCATCTGGCCGGCGTAGCGCTCGGCGACCGCCAGCGGCATCGTCGTGTGGCCCTTCTCCGGCCCGGCGTCGACGATGCAGTGTCGGCACTTCAGCGGGCAGGCCAGGGTCAGGGAGAAGGTGATGTGCTTGCCGGCCAGGCCCTGGCAGCTCGACAGCTCGTCGAGGGTCAGGGCAATGCGCGGATCGGTGAGCGCGGCCGCCGGATCGGAGGTGTCGGGCAGCTCGGCGAAGCGGTGGCCGGCCCGCGGCGGGGCGTCGATCTGGCTCATGGGTCAGGGCCTTCCAGTCAGGGCGGCCGCCGGCTCCGGCGTCGATCCGCTCGGGGCCTGCGGTGATGTGGGCGGGGCGGCCTCGTCGAAGACCGCGGCGAAGAGCGCGTCGATGCGCCGGCGCAGCGCCGGCTCGGCGAGCCGCTCGCGCAGCGCCGCCGCGCCGCCCGGCGTGCGCCACAGCAGCATGCACTGGTCGCAGGGGTGCGCCGGCAGCGGGTCGGGCAGCGCCGCCTCGCCGAGCGCCTCGCGCAGCCACTGGATCGCCGGCGCGAAGCCGACCGCGCGGACCAGCCTGAGCAGCGGGTCGGCGGCCCAGGCGCGGTAGCTGCCGACCAGCCCGAGCTGCTCCGCCTGCGGCCGCTCGAACGCCGTATCGAGCTCGCTGTCGGCGAGCGACGAGCAGCAGGGCCGCACCGCGCCGTCGGCGCCGACCAGCGGACCGGTGGTCATGCAGGGCACCCAGGTGCCGTCGTTCGCAGCGCCGGCCTCGCGCGCCGGCTCCGCGCTGTCGAGGCGCTCGGCGCGTCCGACCTTGCTGACCGGCTGCACGGCGAGCGTGACGCCGTCGGGCAGCCGCCCGGCCAGCTCGGCGAGCAGCGCCTCGTCCTCGGCCGACGGCGGCCGCGGCACCGCCGCGCGGACCATCGTCTCGCGCCCGGCCGCCACCGCCGCCTCGGCGGCCGTGACGACCTGCCCGACCGGCAGGAACTCGGCGTGGTAGCGGTCCATCGAGAGATGCCAGCGCAGGACGGCCGGAAAGCGCGCGATCGTCTCGGCGGCCTTATCGGGCGTGCGCGCCCAATGGCAGGCGGTGACCACGCAGCACTCGATGCCGGCCTCGGCCGCGGCCTCGGAGAGCCGGGCCAGCTGCGGGCCGGCGAGCAGCGGCTCGCCGCCGGTGAAGCTGATCCGCTCGACGCCGGCGCGCGCCAGTGCCGGCATCTCGGCCGCGTAGGCCTCGGCCTGCGCCGCCGGCAGCGCCACGGCGGCGTTCTCGGCGACGCCGACCGTCGCCACCAGGCAGTGGCGGCAGCGCAGCGGGCAGGCCGTGGTCAGGCTGAACGACAGGTGCCGGCCGGCGCGCTGCTGGAACGCGACCAGCTCGGCACCGTCCATGACATGGCCGGTGGGCAGCATGGCCCCTCCCTTCGGGGCCGGCCGCCTGGTCAGGCTGCCGGCCCGTTCCGGACGATTGCTACCTGCTCAGGCCTTGAAGGGATCGTCGTCGGAGGCCTTGAAGACGTCGTCCGACGGATCGGCCATCGACACCTCGCCGGCCGGCGGCTCGTTCGCCGACAGGCCGCCGACGCGCCCGATGCTCGGCGCCAGCTCGCTGCGCAGCTGGTTGAGCCGCTGCTGGTTGACCAGCTGGTTCATGACCTTGGTCTTGTGGACCCGGCCGAGCGCCTCCAGCGCCGCCGAGGTCGTCGCCGAGACGTTGTCGGTGACGGCGTTGACCTCGTAGGTGTCGGAGACGTTGGATCCGGGACGGAGCTGGACCAGCTCCGAGATCGTCAGCTGCTCGAAGGACTTGTCGAGACCGGGCAGCCGGATGTTGCGAAGGTCGGTGGCCTTGTTGGCCGTGACCATCTTCAAGTCGCTCTTGCTCGGCATGATTGCCTCCCCGTTGAGAGCATGAACTCAACGCGTGCGTGCCGATTGCTACTTTCGGATGCGCCCCACCAAGGAAACCCTACACCTAAAAGTATCTTTCCGTCAAAGCCCCCGTCACAGAATCATGGTTCGCCCAGGCGCCGCCCGACGAAACGGCGCTGCGTGCCGGCGACGCACTGCCCTTGATCCGGCGCGGCGGCTGCCGGAAGGTGGCATGCTGCCGGCTCGCGGCCAGGACACGCCGCCCGAGACACGCCCCCGCACGCCAGGAGACAGCGCCAGATGAGGATCGCCGAGGTCCGCAGCTTCGTCGTCGGCAATCCGCCGCCCTGCTTCGGCGGGCGCTACTTCGTCTTCGTCAAGCTGGTGACGGACGGCGGCGTCGAGGGGCTCGGCGAGGTCTACTGCCTGCCGTTCCATCCGCGGGTCGTCACGGCGATGATCGACGACCTGGCGGGGCGCTACTTGATCGGCGAGGATCCGACCCGCATCGAAAGCCTGTGGCGGCGGATCTACTCGGCCGGCTACGGCCAGCGCCCGGACCTCTCGGTGAGCGGTATCCTCAGCGGGTTCGAGATGGCCTGCTGGGACATCCTGGGCAAGGAGACCGGCAAGCCGGTCCACGCCCTGCTCGGCGGCCGGGTGCACGAACGGCTGCGCAGCTACACGTACATCTATCCCGGCGCCGAGGAGATCGCCCGCGGCACGGCGGACGCCTTCTACCACGACGCCGAGCGCTCGGCCGAGCGCGCCGCAGACTACCTCGCGCAGGGCTTCACCGCCCTCAAGTTCGATCCCGCCGGCGCCTATTCCGCATTCGACCCGCGGATGCCCGACCCGGAGTGCCTGGACCGCTCGGAGCGCTTCTGCCGGCTGATCCGCGAGGCGGTCGGCGGCCGCACCGACCTGCTGTTCGGGACCCACGGGCAGTTCACCCCGGCCGGGGCCCTGCGCCTTGCCCGGCGCCTGGAGGCCTACGACCCGCTGTGGCTGGAGGAGCCGACGCCGCCCGAGATGCCCGAGCGCATGGCCGAGGTCGCCCGCGGCACCTCGATCCCGGTGGCGACCGGCGAGCGCCTGGCCAGCAAGTACGAGTTCGCCCGCGTGCTCGACTGCGGCGCGGCCGCGATCCTGCAGCCGAACCTCGGCCGCGTCGGCGGGCTGCTCGAGGCCAAGAAGATCGCCGGCCTGGCCGAGGCCCGCTACGCCCAGATCGCGCCGCACCTCTACTGCGGCCCGGTGGTCGGCGCCGCCAACGTCCAGCTGGCGGCCTGCAGCCCGAACTTCCTGATCCTGGAATCGATCGAGACCTGGGGCGGCTTCCACACCGAGATCCTGAAGACGCCGATCCGCTGGGAGGACGGCCACGTGATCGTGCCCGACGCGCCGGGCCTGGGCGTCGAGCTCGACGAGGCCGTCGCGGCCGCCCATCCCTACGAGGGCGAGGCCCTGCACCTCGACATGGCGCCGTCGCCGGTGCCCTGGCGGCCGGCGTGAGCACCGCCAAGTGCCCCCGCGCGGCTTCCACGCTTGCATGGTTCGACAAGCTCACCATGAAGCGACTGTGACGTTCGCAAAGACCCATCCATCGCTTCATGGTGAGCTTGTCGAACCACGAAGCGTGACCGCACCAGCGCTTCCAGGAGCATCCCTATGCACTACGCCTTCGTCGGCCTCGGCAACCTCGGCCGCCACCTCGCCCACAGCCTGCTGCGCGCCGGCTTCACCGTGACCGTCAGCGACCTCGACCGGGCCCGCGCCGAGAGCCTGCTCGCCGCCGGCGCGCGCTGGGCCGACGACGCCGCCGGCGCCGCGGCCGGGGCCGACGCGGCGATCACCTGCCTGCCCTCGCCCGCCGCCTCGGCGGCCGTCGCGCCGGCGCTGTTCGAGGCGCTGGCCCCGGGCACGACCTGGATCGAGATGAGCACCAACGACCACCAGGAGATCCGGCGGCTGGCCGACCTCGCGGCCTCCAAGGACATCGCGACCCTCGAGGCGCCGGTGACCGGCGGCGTGCATCGCGCGGCGAGCGGCGAGATCACCGTGCTGGTCGGCGGCGAGGAGGCGGTCTTCGAAAAGCACCGGCCGGCCTTCGAGGCGATGGGCGGCGAGGTCCTGCACATGGGCGCCCTGGGCGACGCCGAGCTGATCAAGGTGATCACCAACATGCTGGCCTTCATCCACCTGGTCGCCGCCGGGGAGGCGCTGATGCTGGCCAAGCGCGGCGGCCTCGACCTGACCAAGGCCTTCAAGGCGATCCGCGCCAGCTCGGGCAACTCCTTCGTCCACGAGACCGAGAGCCAGGTGATCCTCAACGGCAGCTATGACATCGGCTTCACCCTCGACCTGGCCTGCAAGGACCTCGGCTTCGCCACGGGCTACGGCCGCTCGCTGGGCGTGCCGCTGGAGCTCGCCGGCCTGGTCGAGCAGGCCTTCATCCGCGCCCGCGCCCAGTACGGCGGCGAGGCGCAGTCGCCGAAGGTCGTCAAGCTGCTGGAGGACGCGCTCGGCGCCGAGCTGCGCGCACCCGGCTTTCCGTCCCGACTCACCGGCGAAGACGCCTAGCCGCCGGCTCGGGGCAAGCGGCCCGTCTCCGCGCGATGACGCACAGAGGACGGGGGGCGTCGCACCGGTCGCTGTTGCGCCCGACCCACTCCGGCTATAGTCCTGTCCTATATCGGGGGGATGTCAGCGGCACGGCAGAGGCTGCGACGTCTCAGTCATCCGCCAGCGGTTGGCAAGCAGGGTCGCTTCGGTGACAATGCGTCTCAATCGAGCAACAGAGGCTCGCGGTCCGGAGACGGAGCGCGCGGGGCCGTTACTGTCGGTCGTCCGGATCGACCCGCCCCGAGACCTCGAGAGAAGCAGGGAGCAAGAACGACGATGACCGACAAGCTGAACCAGCTGACCGAGCTGGCCCGCTCGGGCCGGGTCGACCGCCGCGGCTTCATGACCGGCGCGCTGGCGCTCGGCGTCACGCTGCCGGCGGCGACCTCGCTGTGGAGTTCCACGGCCCGCGCGCAGCCGAAGAAGGGCGGCCACTTCCGCCTCGCCCTCGGCAGCGGCTCGACCACCGACTCGCTGGACCCGGCGACCTTCGACAGCACCTTCAACCAGGTGCTCGGCTACGGCACGCTGCGCAACACCCTGACCGAGGTGAAGGCCGACGCGACCATCGGCCCGGAGCTGGCGGAGAGCTGGGAGGCCGAGCCGGGCGCCAAGGTCTGGACCTTCAACCTGCGCCAGGACGTGACCTTCCACAGCGGCAAGCCGATGACCGCCGAGGACGTGATCGCCTCGATCGAGCATCACCGCAAGGAGGACTCGACCTCCGCCGCCAAGCCGCTGGTCCAGCCGATCGAGTCGATCAAGGCCGACGGGCCGCATCGCGTGATCTTCACGCTGACCGCGGGCAACGCCGACTTCGCCTACTACATGGCCGACTATCACCTCTGCATCCTGCCGGTGAAGGACGGCGTGCTGGACGCGACGTCGGGCGACGGCACCGGCGCCTACGTGCTCGACAACTTCGAGCCGGGCGTCCGGGCCACCGCGACGCGCAACCCGAACTACTTCAAGCCCGACCGCGCGCACTTCGACTCGGTCGAGCTGCTTTCGATCGTCGACCCGGCGGCGCGCACCAACGCCATCACGACCGGCGAGGTCGACATGATGGAGCGCGTCGACCTGAAGACGGTCAACCTGCTGTCGCGGCGCCCGAACATCGAGGTCATCGAGACGGTCGGCAACCAGCACTACACCATGCCGATGATCACCACCGAGGCGCCCTACACGGACAACAACGTCCGCCTGGCGCTGAAGTACGCGGTCAACCGCGAGGAGCTGCTGGAGAAGGTGCTGCGCGGCTACGGCAGCGTCGGCAACGACCATCCGATCGGCCAGTCGACCAGCTTCTACGCCGGCGACCTGGAGCAGCGGACCTACGATCCGGACAAGGCCAAGTATCACCTGAAGCAGGCCGGCTACGACTCGCTGAAGGTCGATCTCAGCGCCGCCGACGCCGCCTTCGCGGGCGCCGTCGAGGCCGCGGTGCTGTTCCAGGAGTCGGCCGCGCCGGCCGGCATCGAGGTCAACGTGGTCCGCGAGCCGAACGACGGCTACTGGTCCAACGTCTGGCTGAAGAAGCCCTTCTGCATGTGCTACTGGGGCGGCCGTCCGACCTCCGACATGATGTTCACCACGGCCTACGCCGCCGGGGTGCCCTGGAACGACGCCTACTGGGACAACGAGCGCTTCAACAAGCTGCTGGTCGAGGCCCGGGCCCTGCTCGACCAGGAGAAGCGCGCCGAGCTCTACCGCGAGATGCAGATCATCGTGCGCGACCAGGGCGGGACCATCGTCCCGCTCTTCGCCAGCTACGTCGACGCGGCGAGCGACGCGCTCGGCCACGGCACGATCGCCGGCAACTACGCGCTCGACGGGCTGCGCATCACCGAGCGCTGGTGGTTCGCCTGACCGGCGCGGCCTCGGGGGGCGGGCCGCGCGATGTCTAACATCCTGGTGATGGTGGCCCAGCGCCTCGGGCTGGGCCTCCTCACCCTCTTCCTCGTCTCGCTGATCATCTTCCTCAGCGTCGAGATGCTGCCCGGCGACCTGGCCCAGGAGATCCTGGGCCAGGCGGCGACGCCGGAGACGGTCGCCGCCTTCCGCAAGCAGCTCGGTCTCGACCTGCCGGCGCACGTCCGCTACCTGGACTGGCTGGGCAGCCTGCTGCAGGGCGATTTCGGCCGCAGCCTGGCGAACAAGCGCGAGATCTCCGAGCTGATCGCCGGCCGCCTCGGCAACACGCTGTTCCTGGCCGGC
>JAUILQ010000005.1 GCA_030433005.1 Alphaproteobacteria bacterium | reverse complement strand
TGCTCAACGGCTGGATCCACTTCCAGGCTGCCAAGCAAGGCGCTGAACTCCTCGCCCGATGCTCTGATGTGTGAATCTGCTAGCGCAAGCGGGAGAGGTAGTCTGTGCCGGGCTTCGCCCACCTCTCCCGCTTGGCGGGAGAGGTCGAAACCGCGGGACGCGGTTTCGGGTGAGGGCCCTAGGGACGGCCCGCCAGCGCCTCGGCGATGCGCTGCAGCACACCCTCGAGGTTCTCCAGAACCTCATGGTTCCAGAAGCGCAGGACGCGGTAGCCCTGGGCTTCGAGGGAGCGGGTGCGCCGGGCATCCGCCTCCGCCTGCTCGACGTGCTGGCCGCCGTCGAGCTCGACGACGAGCCGCGCCGGCACGCAGGCGAAGTCGGCGATGAAGGGCCCGACCGGCACCTGCCGCCGGAAGCGGACGCCGAGCTGGCCGCCGCGCAGGCGGTACCAGAGGCGCCGCTCCGCCTGCGTCGAGTCCCGGCGCAGCTGGCGGGCGCGCTCGATCCGATCTGGCGGCGTCGGCACGGGCGGCGACTCCCGGGAGGCCCTCACCCGGAACGCTGGCGCGTTCCGACCTCTCCCGCAAGCGGGAGAGGTATCAGACACTGCGCCCGCCAGCGGCGGTTTCGGGTGAGGGCCAGCCGGCTGCTACTCCTCGACGACCGGGCGGGTGCGGGCACGCCAGCCGCCACGGCGGCGCGAGGGCGGCGGCTCGTCGCGGGCGGCCTGCTGGAGCAGCAGGATCAGCTCGCCGCGCGGATCGGGCGGGGGCGCCACGCCCTCCAGGCCGTAGGCGCGCAGCAGGCGTGCGGCGGCAGTCTTCATGTCCTCGCCGTCGGGCAGCTTCAGGCTCCAGGCGAGCAGCAGATCGGGGGCCGGGCCGGGGAACTCCGGGCCCATGCGCAGCGCCTCGTAGACCAGGCGGCCGGGGTCCTCGGGCGCGGGCCCGGAGGGCGGCGGCGGCAGGACGCCTTCGCCGGCCGCCGTCATGCCGGCACCAGCAGGTTGGCGCGCATCGGCTGCGAGAAGACCCAGCCCTTGTCGGTCCGCTCGCCGAGCGCCTCGAAGGACTTCCGCCAGTCCTCGCGAATCTCGGCGATGCGCGCGGCACGCGCGGGATCGACCTTGGCGAAGTCGTGGCAGGCCGCCTCGAAGCTCTCGTAGACCACGTCGGTGTCGTAGAAGACCTCGGCCTCCTGGCGCCAGGCGCCGGACTCGACCGCCCGGCGCAGCGCGGCATGGGCCTCGGCGCGCACCGTCCGCTCGTCGTCGACCGGCTTGCCGAACTCGTAGGAACCGCCCTCGGCGAGCGGCTCGACGACGCACAGTCGGCCGCCGTCCTTGAGCACGCGCCGCGCCTCGGCGAGCGCGCGGTCCATCAGCGCCACCGGCACGTGATGCAGGGCGTTGAAGAAGATCGCCGCGTCCTGGCTGGCGTCGGGCACCGGCAGCGCCTCGGCGCCGCCCTCGAAATAGTGCTCCTCGCCCAGCCGCTCGGCCGCCTGCGCCTCGGCGATGCGCGCGGCCTGCGGCTCGATGCCGGTGACCCGCGCGCCGCGCTTGGTCAGGGCACGGACCAGGGCGCCCGAGCCGCAGCCGATGTCGAGGATGCACCGGCCCTCGAAAGCCAGCAGCTCGCCGAGCACCTCGGTGTGGCGGCGCTTCGGATAGGCCCGCGCGCTCACGACGCCGTCTCCAGGCGCTCGTCGGCGAGTTCGTCCAGCGCGTCGGCGAACAGCGGCGCCACGGCCGCGCGTTCTTCCTCGGTGCCGACGGTCAGGCGGACGTAGCGGTCGAGCGGCGGCTGGCCGGGCCGGCGCACGAAGACGCCGCGCCGGTCGAGCAGCTCGACCATGCGGATCGAGCGGGCGGCGCTGCCCAGGTCGAAGGCGACGAAATTGGTCAGCGACGGCAGCGTCGCCAGGCCGAGCCGCCGGCCGAGCCGGTGATAGTCCTCGCGCCCGGCCTCGACCCGGCGCACGACCTCCGCGGCGAAGCCCGGCTCGCCGAGCGCCGCGGCGGCGGCCAGCTGCGACAGGCGGCCGACGCCGAAGTGCAGCCTGATCTTGTCGAAGGCCGCGACGGTCTCGCGCGCGGCGATGGCGTAGCCGACGCGCAGGCCGGCGAGACCGTGAGCCTTCGAGAAGGTGCGCAGGCGGATCACCCGCGGATCCTCGGGCTCCAGCGGCGGCAGCTCGTCCCGGGGCGCGAACTCGGCGTAGGCCTCGTCGAGCAGCAGCAGGCAGTCCTCCGGCAGGTCGCGCAGCAGGGCGGCCAGGGCGTCGCGGCCGTGGAAGCTGCCGCTCGGGTTGTCGGGATTGGCCAGGTAGAGCAGCTTGGCGCGCTCCTGCCGAGCCGTCGCCAGCAGGGCGTCGAGGTCGTTCTCCCCGCTCTCCCGGTAGGGCACGAAGACCAAGCGGCCGCCGTAGCCGTTGACCTGGTAGTTGAAGGTCGGGTAGGCGCCGAGCCCGGTGACCACGGCCTGGCCGGGCTCGACGAAGGCGCGCACGATCAGCCCCAGCAGGCCGTCTATGCCCTCGCCGATGACCAGGTTGTCTCGCGTCACGCCGCCGCCGGACTCCGCGGCGAGGCTGGACGCGAGGGCCTCGCGCAGCTCGAAGTGCTCGGGATCGCAGTACCAGTTGGCTCGCGCCGCCTCCTCGCGCAGCACGGCGAGCACCGAGGGCGCGACGCCGAAGGCCGACTCGTTGGCGCCCAGGCGCAGCGCGAAGGCGCCGCCGCGACGCCGCTCCAGGGTCTCGGGCCCGACGAAGGGCGTGGCCGCCGGCAGCGACTCGAGCAGGCCGGTGTAGGCGGGGCGGGACGCTCTGGCGGGCGCTGGGCGCGGCTCCTCGGACATCGCGCGGGCCTTCTGCTGGTGACTGAGGCGCGCTTTATGGCACGGTCGCCCCCCTGATTCGAGAGGGGCCGAATCGAGAGGCAGGAGGAGAGGACGGTGAGCGGCGACTTCCAGGAGTGGGTGGGGCGCGAGCAGGTCGCGAGCGACCGCATCGACCGCAACCGGGCCGAGGCGCTGCGCGCCACGCTCGAGAGCAAGGACCCGCCGGTCGCCGAGGGCGCGGCCCTGCCCGAGCTCTGGCACTGGGCTTACTTCTGGGAGACCGCGCCGCTGTCCGGCGTCGGGCGCGACGGCCACGCCGCGCGCGGCGAGTTCCTGCCGCCGGTGCCGCTGCCGCGGCGCATGTGGGCCGGCAGCCGGCTGAGCTGGCACGCGCCGCTGCCGGTCGGCGCCGAGGCGACGCGCCGCTCGACGATCCTCGGGGTCGAGCAGAAGACCGGGCGCAGCGGCCGGCTCGCCTTCGTCACCGTCGGCCACCGCATCGAGGGCCCGCAAGGCCTGGCCGTCGAGGAGGAGCACGACATCGTCTACCGCGAGGAGGCCTCTCCCGACGCGCCGGCCCCGCCCCCCGAGCCGGCGCCGGCCGAGGCGCCCTGGCGCCGGTCGATCGAGCCCGGCCCGGTGCTGCTGTTCCGCTACTCGGCGCTGACCTTCAACGGCCACCGCATCCACTACGACCGGCCCTACGCGAGCGGCGTCGAGGGCTATCCCGGCCTGATCGTCCACGGCCCGCTGCTGGCGACCCTGATGGTCGACCTGGCGCGGCGCGAGGCGCGCGGGCGCCGCATCGCCCGCTTCTCCTTCCGCGCCCGCTCGCCGGTCTTCGACACCGCGCCCTTCGCGGTCTGCGGCGCGCCCGAGGGCGAGACCGCGCGGCTGTGGGTCGAGGGGGCCGAGGGCCAGCTCGCCATGCAGGGCGAGGTCGGCTTCGGGTAGGGGAAGGCTCTTCCTTCGTCATCCCGGCGGCGGGGTTCCGTGGTGACTCGCCTGCGCGGGGATGACGAAACAGGGGCCGGGGTGACGACAAGGGGGAGAATCGCCCCTACTTCGCCAGCGCCCTGACCGCCTCGACGAAGCGGCCGATCTCGGCCTCGTCGTTGTAGTAGTGCACGGAGGCGCGCAGCAGGTCGGGCAGCCGGCGGCGGGTCGCGTCGAGGAGGGTCGAGCCGGGGTTGCTGACCGAGACGTTGATCGCCTGGGCGCGCAACGCGTCGCGCAGGGCACCCGCCTCGCGGCCCTCCAGGGTGAAGGTGACCAGCCCGCAGTGACTCTGCCCCAGGTCGCGCAGCGTCAGGCCGGGGATCTCCCCGAGCCGGGCGCGCAGCTCCTCGGCCAGGGCGGCGACGCGCAGCGCGATGCTGCCGAGGCCCCAGTCGAGGGCGTAGTCGACCGCGGCACCGAGCCCGAGCAGGCCGGCGACGTTGAACTCCCAGTTCTCGAAGCGCCGCGCGTCGGGGCGCATGCGGTAGCGGTCCGGCGCCACCCACTCGGCGGCGTGCAGGTCGAGGAACGGCGGCTCGACGCGGTCGAGGATCGAGCGGCGGACGTAGAGAAAGCCGGTGCCGCGGGGCCCGCGCAGGTACTTGCGGCCGGTCGCCGAGAGGAAGTCGCAGCCGATCCGCGAGACGTCGACCTCGAGCTGGCCGATCGACTGGCAGGCGTCGAGCAGGAAGGGCACGCCGTGGCGCCGCGCGACCGCGCCGATCGCCGCCGCCGGATTGACCAGGCCGCCGTTGGTCGGCACGTGGGTCACCGCGACCAGCTTCGCCGGCCCCGCGTCGCTCGCCTGGAGCCGCGCCTCGAGGACCGCGACGTCGAGCTGGCCCGAGGCGTCGCTCGGCACCGGCTCGATCACCGCGCCCGTGCGCTCGGCCATGCGCAGGAAGGCGATGTAGTTGCTGGCGTACTCGGCCTCGGCGGTCAGGATGCGGTCGCCCGGCCCGAAGGCCAGCGAATGGAAGGCGAGGTCCCAGGCGACCGTGGCGTTCTCGACCAGGGCGATCTCGTCGGGCTCGGCGCCGATCAGCCGCGCGATCGAGGGATAGAGCGCGACGAGCCGCTCGCCGGCCTCGTCCTTGGCCTCGTAGCCGCCGATCTCGGCCTCGCGGCGCAGGTGCGCGATCTGGGCCTCCAGCACCGGCACCGGCATCAGCCCCGCCCCGGCGTTGTTGAAGTGCAGGACCCGCTCGCAGCCGGGCGTCTCGGCCCGCGCACGGGCGACGTCGATGGTCATGGGGGCTCCTGTTCCGGGTAGCGAGTGCGGTCGCGGTGCCGCGGCACGGCGTCTCCTACTTGTCACAGGCCGCCGCTGCCGCCAAGGTCTGGGCGGGCGGCCGTACGGCCGCGACGTGAGCAGGAAGGCGGGCGCGACGATGGACAAGAGCGAGCTGTTCGGACTGGTGCGGCGCGGCGATGCCGAGGGACTGCGCGCCGCGCTGGCGGAAGGCGCCGACGCGAAGACCCGCGACCGCTTCGGCGCCAGCCTGCTCTACCGCGCCGCGCTGAGCGGGGACGAGGCCTGTCTGGAGCTCCTGCTCGAGGCCGGCGCCGAGGTCGACCGCTCCAGCGATTCCGGCAACACGCCGCTGATGGCCGCCGCGGCGCGCGGCCACCTGGCCGTGGTCGAGCGGCTGATCGCGGCGGGCGCCGCGCCCGGGCACCGCAACAAGTGGGGCTACGACGCTGCGAAGTGGGCCGACTGGGCGCCCAACGCCGAGGAGGTGAAGGCCCGCCTCTTCGCCGCCGCGGCGTGACCGCCGGCGGCAGCGCTCCCGCCCCCGATCCCCTGGCCCCCGATCCCCTGGTCGCCGATCCCCTGGCCCCCGATCCCCTGGCCCTGCTCGCCGGCAGCGACGCCGAGCTGCTGTTCCTGAAGGGCCGGCAGCCGGCGGCGCGGCTGGCCGGACGGGCACGGGGCCTGCGCGATGGCCTGGTCGAGGCGGGGGTCGGCCCGGGGCGGCCGGTCGCGCTGCTGCTGCCGGACAGCCCCGGCCTGGTCGCCGCCAGCCTCGCCGCCCTGGCCGCCGGAGCGCGCCCGCAGCTGCTCGACCCGACGGCCGACGCCGGCAGGCAGGCCGCCGCGCTGGCCGAGGACGGGGCCGGGGTACTCGTGACCTACGACCTGCAGCGCCTGATCGACCGCAGCCTGCTGCTCGCCGCCGAGCGGCCGGGGCTGCGCGTCGGGCTGCTGCGCAGCAGCGAGGAGCTGCCCTTTCCGCGCAACCTGCTGGCCCCGCTGCTGCGCGCCAGCGGCATCGGCCAGCGCCCGGCGCACGAAGCCTTCTTCCGCCTGGCGCCGCCGCGGCGGCCGGTGGACCACTCCGTTCCCGAACCGGAACGGCAGCTGCTGTTCAGCGACGGCGCGGCCGACCTGGCGGCTCTCGCCGCCGCCGGCGGCGACGGCACGGCGCCGCTGCACACCCGGGCCGGCTTCGCCGCGCTGCTGGGCTGCCTCGCCGCCGGCGGGACTTTTCGGGTCGCCGCCGGCCGCAGGACCGACCCTAGCGCATCGTCGGCATGACGAACTCGGCACCCGAGCGGATGCCGGTCGGCCAGCGCGTCGTAACCGCCTTCATGCGGGTGTAGAAGCGCACGCCCTCGGGGCCGTGCATGTGGTGGTCGCCGAACAGCGAGCGCTTCCAGCCGCCGAAGGAGTGGAAGGCCATCGGCACCGGGATCGGCACGTTGACGCCGACCATGCCGATCTTCGCGCGCTGCACGAAGTTGCGCGCGGCATCGCCGTCGCGCGTGAAGATCGCCGTGCCGTTGCCGAACTCGTGGCCGTTGACCAGCTCCAGCGCCTCCTCGTAGCTGCCCGAGCGCACGACCGAGAGCACCGGGCCGAAGATCTCCTCCTTGTAGATCTTCATCTCCGGCTTGACCTCGTCGAACAGGCAGCCGCCGAGGAAGTAGCCCTTCTCGTAGCCCTGCATGCGGAAGTCGCGGCCGTCGACGACCAGCTTCGCGCCCTCCTCGACGCCCTGGTCGACGTAGCCGCGGACCTTGTCGTAGTGCTGCCTGGTGACCAGCGGGCCCATCTCGGCGTCGGCGTCGGTGTAGGCGCCGATCTTCAGGCCGCGCACCTTGGGCTCCAGCCGCTCCAGCAGCTGGTCGCCGGCCTCGCCGACGGCGACCGCCACGGACACCGCCATGCAGCGCTCGCCGGCCGAGCCGTAGGCCGCGCCCATCAAGGCGTCGGTGGCCTGGTCCATGTCGGCGTCGGGCATGACGATCATGTGGTTCTTGGCGCCGCCCAGCGCCTGCACGCGCTTACCGCTGGCGGTGCCGGTCGTGTAGACGTACTCGGCGATCGGCGTCGAGCCGACGAAGGACACGGCCTCGATGTCGGGGTGCGCCAGGATGGCGTCGACCGCCTCCTTGTCGCCGTTGACGACGTTGAACACGCCGTCCGGCAGCCCGGCCTCCTTGAGCAGCTGCGCCAGGTAGAGCGGCGCCGAGGGGTCGCGCTCCGAGGGCTTCAGGATGAAGGCGTTGCCGCAGGCCAGCGCCACCGGGAACATCCACATCGGCACCATGGCCGGGAAGTTGAAGGGCGTGATGCCGGCGACCACGCCGAGCGGCTGGCGCACGGTGTAGGCATCGACGCCGGTGCCGACGTTCTCGGTGAACTCGCCCTTGAGCAGCTGCGGGATGCCGCAGGCGAACTCGACGACCTCGATGCCGCGCGTCACCTCGCCGGCGGCGTCGCCCAGCACCTTGCCGTGCTCGGCGCCGATCAGCTCGGCCAGCTTGGCCTTGTTCTGCTCGAGCAGCTCCTTGAAGCGGAACATGACGCGCGCGCGCTGCAGCGGCGAGGTCGCGGCCCAGCCGGGGAAGGCGGCCTTCGCCGTCTCGACGGCGGCGTCGAGCTCGGCCTTGGAGGCGAGGTCGACCGTGGCCTTGACCTCGCCGATCGCCGGATTGAACACCTCGGCGGTCCGCCCGCTGGTGCCCTTGACGATCTCGCCGCCGATGTAGTGGTGCAACGCCTCGGCCATTGTCGCCGATCCTCCCTCTGTCATGACTGCTGGCGCCGCCGGCGCGGGCCGACGGCTTCTGGAATTCCGCGATTCGGGTCGCCACCTTAGCGGCAGCGTCGAACGGGATGAAGCCTTGGCGGATGGCCGACCAGCAGAGCGATAGCGGCGACGAGGCAGACAGGAACGAGCTCCGCCGCGTGCTGACCGCGATGGCGCGCGAGCGTGCGACGGTGACCTACCGCGACCTCTGCGAGCTCGCCGACATCCCCGGCCCCTGCCGGATCCACCGCATCACCGACCTGCTGGAACAGATCATCCAGGAGGACCTGGCCGCCGATCGGCCGCTGCTCGCCGCCGTGGCGATCAGCCGCGGACCGGCGCGCATCCCGCAGCGCGGCTTCTTCCAGCTGCTGCAGGCCCTGGGCCGCTACGACGGTCCCGACGACGGCCCCTCGGCCGCCGCCTTCCACCAGGACGAGCTGGAGATGGTCTGGGCCTACTGGGGCGGCGACGGGCGCTGGGGCGGCGATGGGCACGCCGGGTCGGACGACGGCTGGAAGCTCTGACGGTCGACCCCGAGGATCCGGCGGCAGGCGCGATCAGCCACCGCGGCGCAGCAGGGCGAGCCCGAGCAGGCCGCCGCCGAGCAGGGCCAGCGTCGCCGGCACCGGCACCGCGGTCGCCTCGTCGGTGACCTTGAACTCGAAGGCCGGCCGCGAGCCGGCCGTACCCTCGGCGAAGAAGCCGGCGCCGCCGGTCGAATCGCCCTTGGCGACATCCAGGCCGCTCAGGCGGTACCAGGCAGCGCCGCCCGCGGGAGCACGCAGCGTCTGGTCGTTCATGCGCAGCTCGGTCGGGCCGTTGCCGCCGGCGGCAAGGCGGATCAGCAGGTCGCCGGCGCCCGAGAGGTCGTAGCGGTGGCGCACCGTGACGCCCTGCGCCTGGAACACCATCTCGACGTCGCTGGCGTCTCCGGGCACCGCGGGATCGAAGCGGAGCGAGAACAGGAAGGCGAAGGGCGGATAGGTCGCCCAGGCGACGTTCGCCTGGTCGTCGGTCGCGAAGCTGCCCCCCGGCCGGACCAGCAGCTCCTGGTCGCCGGCTAGCGGGCTGCCGGAGCCGTTGTTGCCCCAGCGCGCCTCGGCGACCGCCAGGATCGAGCCCGCGAAGCCGTCCCGGTAGGCCGCATCGCCGTCGTAGGCTCGAGTGATGACATCCGCCGCGGCAGGCCGGATCGGCGCGCCGAGCGCCGGCACGAGCGCCGCCAGGACCACCAAGACCGCGAGATGACGCCTCATTCACTGCTCCCTTGCTGAACGGCGAGACCCGCCCGGGCCCCGCGAACGCTCTCGGTGCCGCAAGACTCGTTCCAGGGCCGCTCGCCGGCGGTGCGCGCCCGTGCCATCGCAGCGGCGTCCTTGGCCCGCCGGACTCGACAGGCGCCGCACCCTGGGGATCCGCTCGCGCGCCGGCACGTAAGGAATCGCGACAGGCGCGGACGAAGCGTCCAGAATCCTGACAGCCCCGACCTGACCCGCCGGCACCCCGGCGCGGCGGGCCCCGCTTGGCGCGAGTCGGGGCGCATGCGAGACTGCGCGCGGCATGGCGAGCGATCTCCTGACGACCTCATCCGACAGCGGCCCCGGCGCCGCCGACGGCCTCGGCCGGGCGCGCGACGGCGAGCGCACCGCCCTGACGCTCTCCGGCGACTGGACGACCGAGACCGCGGCCCGGCGCGAGGCCCAGCTGGCGGCCCTGACGCCCTGGAGCGGCACGGACCTGGTCCTCGACCTGGCCGCCGTCGAGCGGCTCGACACCGCCGGCGCCTGGCTGCTGCTGCGCACCGCGGCCGACGCCGAGGCCTCCGGGCTGGCGGTCACCTGGCAGGGCCTCTCCGAAGCGCGCCGGACCCTGGTCGAGAAGGTCGCCGACCACGAGGACGCACCGGTCGAGCCGAAGCGCCCCTCGCTGCTCGACGGCTTCGTCGCGCGCATCGGCGAGAAGACGGTGGCCGCCGGCGGCAACGCGCGCGACCTGGTCAACTTCCTCGGCCTGGTCAGCCTGGCGCTGCTGCGCAACCTGGCCCGGCCCGGCCGCCTGCGCGTCACCTCGATCGTCTATCACGTCGAGCGTACGGGCTTCGACGCCCTGCCGATCGTCGGCCTGCTGTCGTTCCTGATCGGCGTGGTGCTCGCCTACCAGGGCGCCGACCAGCTGGCCCGCTTCGGCGCCGAGATCTTCACGGTCAACCTGGTCGGCCTGTCGGTGCTGCGCGAAATGGGCATCATCCTGACCGCGATCATCGTCGCCGGCCGCTCGGGCAGCGCCTTCACCGCCCAGATCGGCACCATGCAGGTGCGCGAGGAGATCGACGCCATGCGCACGATCGGCCTCGATCCGGTCGACCTGCTGGTCGTGCCGCGCCTGCTGGCGCTGGTCATCGCCCTGCCGCTGCTGACCTTCTACGCCGACATCCTGGGCATCGCCGGCGGCGCGCTGATGAGCTGGGTGGTGCTCGACATCACGCCCTTCGAGTTCATCCAGCGGCTGCAGGCCTCCGTCGAGGTCCGTCATTTCTTCGTCGGCCTGGTCAAGGCCCCGGTGTTCGCCTTCGCGATCGCCCTGGTCGGCTGCTTCGAGGGCCTCAAGGTCACCGGCTCGGCGGAATCGGTCGGCCTGCGCACGACCACGGCGGTCGTCGAGTCGATCTTCCTGGTGATCCTGCTGGACGCGCTCTTCTCGGTGTTCTTCTCGGTGATCGGCGTATGAGCGATTCCGGAAACAGCGGCGGCGACCTGGCGATCCGCGTGGCGGGCCTGACCAACCGCTTCGGCACGAAGGTCATCCACGAGAACCTCGACTTCGAGGTGCGGCGCGGCGAGGTCATGGGCCTGGTCGGCGGCTCGGGCATGGGCAAGTCGGTGCTGATGCGCACCATCGTCGGGCTCAACCGCAAGGCCGCCGGACGCATCGAGGTGCTGGGCCGCGACGTCGACCGGCTGAGCGACGCCGAGCGCGAGCGGCTGCAGGGCCGCTGGGGCGTGCTGTTCCAGGACGGCGCGCTGTTCTCCTCGCTGACCGTGCTGCAGAACGTCCAGGTGCCGCTGCGCGCCCACCAGCGCCTGAGCCCGCGGCTGCTGCGCGAGCTCGCCGAGGTCAAGATCGCGCTTTCCGGCCTGCCGCCGGACGCCGCGCACAAGCGGCCGAGCGAGCTGTCCGGCGGCATGCGCAAGCGCGCCGGCCTGGCGCGGGCACTGGCGCTCGATCCCGAGCTGCTGTTCCTCGACGAGCCGACCGCCGGGCTCGACCCGATCGGCGCCGCCGAGTTCGACCGGCTGATCGGCGACCTGCAGCGCGCGCTCGGCCTGACCGTGGTCATGGTGACCCACGACCTAGACAGCCTCTACGCCGTGTGCGACCGCATTTCCGTGCTCATCGACAAGCGTGTTAGGGTCGGTACCATCGCAGAGCTGGAGCGCGATCCGCACCCCTGGATCCAGGAGTACTTCCTGGGCGCCCGGGGCCGCGCGGCGGCCGCGGCGAGGAACCGGGAGACGTCCTCCGGCGCCGCGGACCCGAGCACGGCGGATCCGACGGCTGCCCCCACCAGGAACGGACAGGAGGTCTGAGAGCGGATGGAGACGCGTGCCAGCTATCTGCTCGTCGGCGCCTTCGTCATCGTGCTGCTGCTCGGCGGGCTGGGCTTCGTGGTCTGGCTGGCCAAGTTCCAGAGCGACGGCGACGAGGTGCGCTACGAGCTGATCTTCACCGACGCGGTGACCGGCCTCTCCGAGGCCAGCCCGGTGCGCTACGCCGGCGTGCGCGTCGGCGAGGTCGCGACCCTGCGGCTCGACCCGGACGAGCCCGAGCGCGTACAGGTGATCATCCAGGTGCTGGACTCGACGCCGGTCAAGGCCGACACCACGGCGAGCATGGAGTTCGAGGGACTGGCCGGCGGCCGCTACATCCTGCTCGAGGGCGGCAGCAGGAGCGCGCCGCCCCCGGAGACCGAGCCCGGACGCCGCTATCCGCGCATCGACACGAAGCCTTCGTCGATCTCCGAGGTCATCGAGGGCGCGCCGGCCATGGTCGCGGCCGCCCAGCGCGTGCTCGAGCAGGTCGAGAAGCTGGTCAGCAACCGCAACATCGAGTCGCTGTCGAACAGCCTCGACCACCTGGAGTCGGTGACCGGCACTGTCGCCGGGCGGACCGCCGAGATCGACGGCCTGATCCAGAACGCCTCGCAGACCATGCAGGACATCAGCCGCAGCACCAGCGAGCTGGCCGGCCTCGCCAGCGAGCTGCGCGGCGACGCCAACACCATCGCCGCCAGCACCGAGCGCACGCTCGGCGCCATCGAGAACCTGGCCAACAACCTCGACGGCGCGGTCGACGCCAATGCCGGCGAGCTGCAGCGCACCCTGGTCGAGGTCCGCGGCGCGGCGAGCTCGATCTCGTCGCTGTCGCAGCAGGTCAACGCGATGGTCGCCGAGAACCGCGAGCCGCTGCGCGACTTCACGGCGACCGGCCTCTACGAGCTGGCCGGGCTGCTCAACCAGATGAAGACGCTGGTCACCCGCCTGAACAGCGTCACCACGGAGGTCGAACGCGACCCCGCCCGCTTCCTCTTCGGCGATTCCCAGGATGGCTATGAGACGCAACCGACACGCTGAGCGCCGCGGATTCGTCGCGGCCGGCGGCCTGCTGGCCGCGCTGCCGCTGCTCGCCGGCCTGCCGCTGCTGGGCGGCTGCTCGGGCCTGCTGCCCGGCAGCGGCCCGGCGCCCGCGCTCTACCGGCTGTCGCCGAAGAGCACCTTTCCGCCGGACCTGCCGAAAGTGCGCTGGCAGCTCGTGCTGGAGACGCCGGTCGCCGACGCCGGGGTCAACTCGGCGCGCATCGCGCTGACCCGTTCGCCGCACCAGATCGAGTACTACGCCCGCGCCAACTGGACGGACCGCGCGCCGGCGATGTTCCAGACCATGATGATCGAGTCCTTCGAGAACTCGGACCGCATCGTCTCGGTCGGCCGCGAATCCCTCGGCCTGCGCGCCGACTTCGTGCTGAAGAGCGAGCTGCGCGAGTTCCAGGCGGTGTACGACGGCCCCGGCGCTCCGGTCGTCTGGGTCGGCCTGGCGCTCAAGCTGGTCGAGATGCCGCGCCGCGAGATCGTCGCGGCGACCGACATCAAGGCCCAGGTCCGGGCCGAGGCCGACACCCTGGACGCGGTCATCCGCGCCTTCGACCGGGCCTCGGGCGACGTGCTGAAGGACCTGGTGATCTGGGTGCTCGATGAGGGCGAGGCCGCCTATCAGCGCAGCGACCCGACCGGGGTCAGCCTGCAGGGCTGAGCCGAAGCGCGGCTTCGGCCACCGGACCGGGTCCGCCGGGGCCGGTCAGGCCCCGCAGAGCGGGCAGTTCAGGCCGCTGCCGGCCGGCGCGGCCGGGTGGCTCGGGTTCTCCAGAGAGCCGCTGCCGTTGAAGTCGTGGTAGTTGCGGCACTGCTTCTCGAAGGCCGCGCGCTGGTCGGCGGCATAGGAGAACTTGAAGGCGTTGGCCTTGGGCTTGCTGCCGAACAGGCGGTCGGTCAGGCCCGGCTTGCCGACCCCGGCCTTGAGCGCCGCCATCAGACCGCTCAGCACGTCGGCGTCGTGACGGCCGACGTACTGGACGGCGAAGCGCTTGCCGTTGTCCAGGTGGCCGACGGCGAAGTTGCCGGGTAGGCCGCCCTGCACCCGCTGGCGCACGGTCGACGCGTCGAGCTTGTAGGGCCCGTCCATGTCGAGGTTCGTCATCGCTCCACCATCCGTTGAATCGCCGGCGCTCGGTTCGACGGCGACTCTGGCCGCCGGATCTTGCGGAACGGTTAATGGCGCGCGAATGACCGGACGGCCTCAGCCGCCGTGCGCCCAGCTCCAGTAGAGCTCGCGCGCCTGGCGGTAGACCGGCCCCGGCTGCAGGTCGCGCTGGTCGATGCGCGTGATCGGCATGACCTTGCCGTAGTTGCCGGTCTGGAAGATCTCGTCGGCGTCCTGGAAGTCGCGGTAGGTCAGCGTGCGCTCGTGGACGGCGACGCCGGCCTTCTGCAGCAGGGCGATGACGCGCTTGCGGGTGATGCCGTTGAGGAAGGTGCCGTTCGGCACCGGCGTGTGGGCGGCGCCGTCCTTGACCAGCCAGACGTTGGCCGTCGCCAGCTCCGAGACGTTGCCCAGGCCGTCGAGCATGATGGCGTTGTCGAAGCCCTGTTCGCGCGCCTCGCGCAGCACCCGGCCCGAGTTGGGGTAGAGGCAGGCCGCCTTGGCGTCGGTCGGCGCGCTCTCGATGTTCGGCCGGCGGAAGCGCGACAGCGTGATCGACGAGCCCTTGGGCTCGGGCAGCGGCGAGTCGTAGAGCGACAGGCAGAAGCGCGTGGTTTCCGGGTCGGCGGCGACGAAGCCCCCCTCGGCCCAGTACATCGGCTTGATGTAGAGCTGCGCGTCCTTCGGGAACTTCGCCAGGCCGTCCTGGCAGAGCTCGAGGATCTCCTCGGGCCGGAACAGCGGCTTCAGCCCCATGGCGACGGCCGAGTTGTCGATGCGCTGGCAATGCTTGTCGAGGTCCGGCGCGACGCCCTCGAAGGCGCGCGCGCCGTCGAACACCGTCGAGGCCAGCCAGGAGGCATGGCTCATCGGGCCCATGATCTGCGGATTGCCCTCGACCCACTCGCCGTCGAGGTAGTGCCAAGCGGTCATCTGTCCGGTCCGTCTCGAGAAAGGTGGCGAAGGCCCCGGAGCATAGAGAGGCCGCGGGCGGCGGCCAAGCGGCGCGGCCCGACATTCTTGTCACCGCGACATTCGCGCCGTCGCCTGGGCGCGGGGGCGTTGGCAGGCAGGCGGCACTCGCCTATCGTCGCGGCCGCGCGGCGCCGAGAGCCAAGGGGGGAAGAGCGTTCCATGGACGAAACGATCTACCACGTCACGACCTGGCAGGCTTGGCGCGCCGCCGAGGCGGCCGGGCGCTACGAGGGCTCGGCCGACGACCGGCGCGACGGCTTCATCCACTTCTCGGCGCGCGCCCAGCTGGTCGAGAGCGTCGCGAAGCATCGCGCCGGGCAGAGCGGCCTGGTGCTGCTGAGCGTCGATCCCGCGGCGCTCGGCGAGGCGCTGAAGTGGGAGCCCTCGCGCGGCGGCGCCCTCTTCCCGCATCTCTACGGCACGCTGCCGGTCGGCGCGGTGCGCCGGGCCGACGACCTGCCGCTCGGCAGCGACGGCCGGCACGTCTTCCCCGACCTCGACGCCTGAGCCGGGAGGTTCGCCGCAGCGATGAGCGCCGCGCTCTACCGCCTGCTCAGGCCGCTGGTCTTCCGGATCGATCCGGAGCGCGCCCACGCGCTGACTCTCAAAGCCCTGGCCGGCGGCCTGGTCTCGCTGCGCCCGCCGGTCGCCGACCCGGTCCTGACGGTCGAGCTCTGGGGCCGCCGCCTCGCCAACCCGCTGGGCCTCGCCGCCGGCTTCGACAAGAACGCCGAGGCGGTCGCCGGGCTCTTCGGGCTCGGCTTCGGCCTGGTCGAGATCGGCAGCGTCACGCCGCGCGCCCAGCCCGGCAACCCGAAGCCGCGGCTGTTCCGCCTCGCCGAGGACCGGGCGGTGATCAACCGCATGGGCTTCAACAACCACGGCATGGAGGCCGCGGCCGAGCGGCTCGCCGCCTTCCGCGCCGGTCAGCGCAGCGCCGGCGGCCGGCCCGGCCTGCTCGGCGTCAACCTCGGCAAGAACAAGGACAGCGCCGAGGCGGCGCCCGACTACGCCGCCGGCGCGAAACGACTGGCGCCCTTCGCCGACTACCTGGTGGTCAACGTCTCCTCGCCGAACACCCCGGGCCTGCGCGCCCTGCAGGGCCGCGACGAGCTGACCCGCCTGCTCGCCGCGGTGCGCGAGGCCCTGGCGACGCTGGAGACGGCGCCGCCCCTGCTGCTCAAGATCGCCCCCGACCTGACGCCCGAGGACCGCCGCGACATCGCCGCGGTCGCCCTCGACAGCGCGCTCGACGGCCTGATCGTCTCGAACACCACGATCGCCCGGCCCGACGGCCTGAAGAGCCGCTGGAAGGGCGAGGCCGGCGGCCTCTCGGGCCGGCCGCTGTTCGAGCCCTCGACCGCGCTGCTCGGCGAGATGTACGACCTGACCGAGGGGCGCCTGCCGCTGGTCGGCGTCGGCGGCGTCGAGTCGGCCGAGACCGCCTATGCCAAGATCCGCGCCGGCGCCAGCCTGGTCCAGCTCTACAGCGCCCTGGTCTACCAGGGCCCGGGCCTGCCGGCGCGCATCGCCACCGGCCTCGCCGCCCTGCTGCGCCGCGACGGCTACGCCTCGCTCGCCGAGGCGGTCGGGGCGGACCGGCGGTAGGGCCGCGGCGGCGGCGGCCGGCCCCTTCCCCCTCAGAGGATCTCCAGCACCTTCTCCGGCGGCCGGCCGATCGCTGCCCGGCCGTCCTTGACGACGATCGGGCGCTCGATCAGCACGGGATTCTCGACCATCGCGGCGACCAGCTCGGCGCGGCTCTTCGCCGGGTCGTCGAGGCCGAGCTCGCGGTAGGGCGGCTCCTTCAGGCGCATCAGCTCGCGCGGCTCCAGCCCGAGCTGGCCGAGCAAACGCTCCAGCGTCGCCGCGTCGGGCGGCGTCTTGAGGTATTCGACGACCTCCGGCTCGACGCCGCGGTCGCGCAGCAGGCGCAGGGTCTCGCGGGACTTCGAGCAGCGCGGGTTGTGGTAGATCGTGACGGCCATCGGCGGCTTCCTCTCGACTCTCCTCTGACGGCCCCTGCATAGGCCAGCGGCCGCCCGCTGCAAAGGCCGCCCGCTGCAAAAGCCGCCGGGCGGTTGTGATCGCGGCCGCCCCGTTAACCTTATCTCAAGCGGGGCGGCAGCAGATTTGCCGCCATGCTCGCGAACCTGCTGCTCGTCCTCGCCTACGGCGCCCTGACCGGCCTGACCGCCTGGTACCTGCCGCGCTTCGTGCCGGGCCTCGACCCGGCGCTGGCGCTCGGCGTCGGCATCGGCGGCTTCCTGATCTGCGCGCTCGCCCACGAGGTCACCGCGCGGCTCGCCCGCGAGCACCGCCTGCTCGGCCAGATGGCCCGGCTGCGCCAGTCCTACTTCCAGGTCGAGGAGGAGCTGAGCTGGGCGCGCCGCGAGATGCGCAGCCTGCTCGAGGCCCTCGAGCGCGGCCAGCCGCGCGACGACAAGGCGCACGAGAAGGCCTACGAGAAGGCGCGCGCCGTCGACGAGGTGATGGCCGAGATCAAGCTGCTGAAGTCGCTGGTCGCCAAGCTCTCGGCGCGCCGCCACGAGAGCGAGACGGCGCGCGTCGCCGAGCTCAAGGCCGAGCGCCCGGAGGAGGCTCACGCCGCGGGCGCCGCGGAGCCCGAGCTGGCGCCGGCGGCCGAGGCCGGAAAGCCGGCCGGCGGCGGACGACGCTCCGGCCTCGCCCTGCTCGCCCGACGCCCCTCGAAGGACCCGGCAGAGGACGGCGAGTCCGAGATCCTGGAGATCGTCCACGAGGCGCTGCGCCACGACCGCATCGAGGTGGTGCTGCAGCCGATCGTCTCGCTGCCGCAGCGCAAGCGCCGCTACTACGAGTGCTTCACCCAGCTGCGCGACGCCGAGGACGGCATCGTGCCGGCCCAGCGCTACATCGAGGTGGCCGCGCGCGCCGGCCTGATCAGCGCCATCGACAACATGCTGCTGTTCCGCTGCATCCAGCTGATCCGGCGCATCCAGCAGCGGCCCGAATCGGTCGACTTCTTCTGCAACATCTCCGGCTCGACGGTGCGCGACCGCGACTTCCTGGCGGACTTCGCCAACTACCTGACGACCAACGGCGAGCTCGGCCGCAACCTGGTCTTCGAGATGGCCCAGGCCGACCTCGACGCCATCGGCCCGGACACCGAGGCCCAGTTCGAGCGGCTGCACCGCCTGGGCTGCCGCTTCTCGATCGACAAGGTCGAGGACCTGTCGCTCGACCCGCGCGCGCTGGCCGAGCGCAATATCGGCTTCGTCAAGCTGGAGGCCTCGGCGCTGACCGCGCTCGCCGGCGCCAAGGGCGGCGACGCCGTGCAGGCGCTGCTCGGCGGCCTGACCCAGCACCGCATCGACGTCATCGTCGAGAAGATCGAGACCGAGGAGAGCCTGCGCGAGCTGCTCGACTTCGGCATCGACTTCGGCCAGGGCTACCTGTTCGGCGAGCCGCGCCTGGCCAAGCTGGCGGCGTGAGCGGCGATCGGCCGCGCCACGGCGCCCGGGGTTTCGCGACGAAGCGCCCTTCATCCGCCGCGCCGGGCGTGGCATGAAGGCGCCGCCATGGATACCGCCCCGCCCCTGCCGCCGGTGCTGACCGGCCTCTCCGAGCTCTGCGCGCGCTACGACGCGCTGATCTGCGACCTCTGGGGCGTGCTGCACGATGGCCACGTCGCCTTCCCGCACGCCATCGACTGCCTCGGGCGGCTGCGCGCCGCCGGCAAGCGGGTCGTGGTGCTCTCGAACGCGCCGCGCCGCGCCGTCGAGATCGAGGCCAAGATGAACGAGCTCGGCATCGCCCCCGCGCTCTACGACCGCGTCGTCTCCTCGGGCGAGGAGGCCTGGCGGCACCTGAAGGAGCGGCCGGACGACTGGTACCGCGCGCTCGGCCGGCGCGGCCACCACCTGGGCTCCGACCGCGACAAGGGCATGCGCCGCGACCTCGAGGTCACCTGGGTCGAGGACTTCCGCGAGGCCGACTTCCTGCTCAACACCGGCGCGCACCTGGGCCAGGAGCGCGTCGAGGACTACGAGTCCGAGCTGGCCGAGGCGGCCGCCCTCGACCTGCCGATGATCTGCGCCAACCCCGACCTGGAGGTCATCGCCGGCGGCGTGCGCCAGATCTGCGCCGGCGCCCTGGCCAAGCGCTACGAAGAGCTCGGCGGCCGGGTGCGCTACCACGGCAAGCCGCACCGCGGGGTCTACGACGCCTGCCTGGAGACGCTCGAGGGCGTGCCGCGCGAGCGCGTGCTGGCGGTCGGCGACTCGCTGCGCACCGACATCGCCGGCGCCCGCACGATCGGCGTCGATAGCCTTCTCGTGATCGGCGGGATCCATGCCGAGGCCCTGGGCGTAGAGGAAGGCACGGCACCGTCCGCCGAGGCCCTGGCCGCCCTCTATCGCGAGGCCGGGCTGAGGCCGACGGCGAGCGTGCCGCTGTTCCGCTGGTAGCCGTGCCCTCGCGATCCCGCGACGGCCGGCCCGGCTGGCTGGGAGAGGCGTCGTGGCGGGCAAGCGTGCGCAGGAGTGGACCTGGCGGTTCGACGCCCCGGCCGAGGCGGTCTGGAGCGTGCTGGCCGACACCGCCCGCTTCAACGAGGCCGCCGGCCTGCCCAAGCACGAGATCGAGGAGACCCCGCAGCCCGACGGCTCGGTGCTCTACCACGCCGAGGCGCGCCAGGGGCCGGTGCGCCTGGCCTGGCGGGAGCTGCCGGTCAACTGGGTCGCCGGCCGCTGGTTCGAGCACTGCCGGGTCTTCAGCCGCGGCCCGCTCGCCCGGCTCTGCGCGACCTTCGAGCTGACGCCGACCGGCGACGAGAGCTGCCGCGGGCGCTACCGCATCGAGGCCGAGCCGGCGGGCCTGCTCGGGCGCCTGCTGCTGGCCACGGTCTTCTTCCGCTCGGCCGGCGAGAACTTCACGCGCCTGGCCGGCCAGGCCAACCTCTTCGCCCAGGGCCTGCGCGACGAGCCCTTCGACTACGCGGCCCCCGAGCCCGGCGAATCGGTGCGCGGCCGCGTCGCCCAGATGGTCGCCGAGATCGAGGCGAGCGGCCACGGCCACGGCCTGGCGCAGCGGCTCGCCGACTTCCTGCTGGCCGCCCAGGAGGTCGACCTGGCGCGCATCCGCCCGCTCGCCCTGGCGCGACGCTGGCAGGCGCCGGCGCGGCAGGTCATCGAGCTCTGCCTGCAGGCGACGCGCAGCGGCCTGCTGGAGCTCAGCTGGGACCTGCTGTGCCCGCGCTGCCGGGTCGCCAAGGCGGCGACCGGCAGCCTCGACCACCTGCCGGACGGCGCGCACTGCGAGACCTGCAACATCGACTACGAGCGCGACTTCTCGCGCAACGTCGAGCTGTCGTTCCGGCCGGCCGCGGCGGTCCGGCCGATCGTCTTCGGCGAGTACTGCCTGCTCGGCCCGATGTCGACGCCGCACATCAGGCTGCACGTCACGGTCGGGGCCGGCGAGACGCGCCGAGTCGCGGCCGACCTCGCGACCGGTCCCTACCGCGCGCGCAGCCTGGAGAAGGGCCCGGAGCTCGACCTCGAGCTGGCCGAGGGCGCCGGCGTGCCGGCGCTCGTCCTGGCCGGCGCAGAGGACGGGGTGACGATCGAGGCCGGCGCGCCGGCGCCGGCCGGCGAGGTCGCGCTGGTCAACCGCACGCCCTGGCCGCGCACCTTCGTGGTCGAGTCGCGCGCCTGGGTCGCCGAGGCCCTGACCGCCGACCGCGTGACCGCGCTTCAGGCCTTCCGCGACCTCTTCTCCGACCAGGTGCTGCGGCCCGGCGACGAGGTCTCGGTCAAGCGCGTGACGCTGCTGTTCACCGACCTCGCCGCCTCGACCGCGCTCTACGGCCGGATCGGCGACGCCCGCGCCTACCACCTGGTGCGCGAGCACTTCGCCTTCCTCGGCCGGCTGGTGCGCGAGCACGAGGGCGCCGTGGTCAAGACCATCGGCGACGCCATCATGGCCGCCTTCGCCGATCCGGCGCAGGCCCTGGCGGCGGCCCGCGAGGCCCAGGCGGCGACGGCCGCCTTCAACGCCGACAACGCCGACGGCCCGATCCGCCTGAAGATGGGCCTGCACGAGGGCCCCTGCATCACGGTCACGCTCAACGAGCGGCTCGACTACTTCGGCGGCACGGTCAACCTCGCCGCCCGCCTGCAGGGCCAGAGCCGCGGCGGCGACATCGTGATTTCCGAGACCCTGGCCGCCGAGCCGGCCGTGGCGGCGCTGCTCGAGGGCGTCGCCGCCAGCCGCGAGAGCGCCCGGCTCAAGGGCTTCGACGAGCCGGTGCCCTTCCTGAGGCTGGCCGACGGCACGAGCCTGGAGCCGGTGTCCGGCCCTGCCGTAGACACCCCGTCGGCAGGGTGATTAGATGCCGCCGAATCGCGCAGGACTGACGGAAGGGCCCGAACGGCCATGGCGGACTTCGACCCCGGATTCGGCAAGCCGAGCCTCGACGACTGGCGCGCCGCCGCCGCCAAGGAGCTGAAGGGCGGCGACCCGGAGAGCCTGACCTGGCAGACGCCAGAGGGCATCCCGGTCAAGCCGCTCTACACCGCCGCCGACCTGGAGGCCCTGGAGCTCGACCCCGGCCTGCCCGGCTTCGCGCCCTTCCTGCGCGGCCCGCGCGCGACGATGTACACCGTCAGGCCCTGGACCCTGCGCCAGTACGCCGGCTTCTCGACCGCCGAGGAGTCCAACGCCTTCTACAAGGCCAACCTCAAGGCCGGGCAGAAGGGCCTGTCGGTGGCCTTCGACCTGGCCACCCACCGCGGCTACGACAGCGACCATCCGCGCGTCGTCGGCGACGTCGGCAAGGCCGGGGTGGCGATCGACTCGGTCGAGGACATGAAGGTGCTGTTCGACGGCATCCCGCTCGACGAGATGTCGGTCTCGATGACCATGAACGGGGCGGTGCTGCCGGTGCTGGCCGGCTACATCGTCGCCGCCGAGGAGCAGGGCGTGCCGCCCGAGAAGCTGAGCGGCACGATCCAGAACGACATCCTCAAGGAGTTCATGGTCCGCAACACCTACATCTACCCGCCCGAGCCCTCGATGCGGATCGTCGCCGACATCATCGGCTACACGGCCGAGAAGATGCCGCGCTTCAACTCGATCTCGATCAGCGGCTACCACATGCAGGAGGCCGGGGCGACCTGCGTGCAGGAGCTGGCCTTTACCATCGCCGACGGCCTGGAGTACGTGCGCACCGCGGTCGGCCGCGGCCTCAAGGTCGACGACTTCGCGCCGCGCCTGTCATTCTTCTTCTGCATCGGCATGAACTTCTTCATGGAGGTCGCCAAGCTGCGCGCCGCGCGCCTGCTCTGGGCCAGCCTGATGAAGGAGAAGTTCGGCGCCGAGGACCCGCGCTCGCTGATGCTGCGCACCCACTGCCAGACCTCGGGCGTCTCGCTGGCCGAGCAGGACCCCTACAACAACGTCATCCGCACGACCATCGAGGCGCTGGCCGCGGTGCTCGGCGGCACGCAGTCGCTGCACACCAACGCGCTCGACGAGGCGGTCGCGCTGCCGACGCCCTTCTCGGCGCGGATCGCCCGCAACACCCAGCTGATCATCGCCGAGGAGAGCGGCGTGACGAAGACCGTCGACCCGCTGGGCGGCAGCTACTACGTCGAGAGCCTGACCCACGCCCTGGCCAGCCACGCCCGCGCCCTGATCGACGAGGTCGAGGAGATGGGCGGCATGACCAAGGCGGTCGAAAGCGGCATGCCGAAGCTGCGCATCGAGGAATCGGCGGCTCGGCGCCAGGCGCGCATCGACCGCGGCGAGGACACCATCGTCGGCGTCAACCGCTACCGGCCCGAGGCCGCCGACGAGCTCGACATCCTCAACGTCGACAACACCCGCGTCCTGGAGCAGCAGGTCGCGCGCCTCAAGAAGCTGCGCGACTCGCGCGACGAGGCGGCCTGCCGCGCCGCCCTGAAGGCGCTGACCGACGCCGCCGAGAGCGGCGAGGGCAACCTGCTGGCGCTGTCGGTCGAGGCGACCCGCAAGCGCGCCACGGTCGGCGAGATCTCCGACGCCCTGGAGCAGGTCTACAGCCGGCACCGCGCGACCATCCGCTCGATCTCCGGCGTCTACGGCTCGGCCTACGAGGGCGACGCCGGCTTCGAGAAGATCCGCAAGGAGATCGAGGGCTTCGAGGCAGAGGAGGGCCGGCGGCCGCGGCTGCTGGTCGTCAAGCTCGGCCAGGACGGCCACGACCGCGGCGCCAAGATCATCGCCACGGCCTTTGCCGACATCGGCTTCGACGTCGACATCGGCCCGCTGTTCCAGACCCCCGAGGAGGCCGCGCGCCAGGCGATCGAGAACGACGTCCACGTCATCGGCGTGTCCAGCCAGGCGGCCGCCCACCGAACCCTGGTGCCCGACCTGATGAAGGCGCTGAGAGAGGCCGGCGCCGAGGACATCGTGGTGATCTGCGGCGGCGTCATCCCGCCGCAGGACTACGGCTTCCTGCAGGAGCAGGGGGTGGCGGCGATCTACGGCCCCGGCACCAACATCCCGCAGGCCGCCGGCGAGATCCTGGGCCTGGTCCGGCGCCGCCGCGAGGCGGCCGAATGAGCGGCAGGTTCTAGGGTGGTCGACTGGTCCCTGCGGCGCAGGCGCCTCTATCGCCTGCTGATCGGCGCCGGCCTGGCGCTCAGCGTCGGCTGGCTGCTGTTCTGCTGGCTCTATCTCAGCCGCGTCTACGGCGTCGGCCAGATCTCCAGCCTGCTGCCGCACGAGCTCGGCACGCTGGTCGTCGGCGTCTTCGCGCCGCTGGTCTTCCTCTGGCTGGTCGCCCTGGTCGTGGCGCGCGCCCGCGGCCTGTCGGCCGAGACGGCGGCGCTGGTCGAGAAGCTCGACGCCCTGGCCTACCCGCCCGACGACGCCACGGCGCGCGTGCGCGCGATCACCGACTCGCTGCGCGAGCAGGGCGAGCTGGTGCGCGGCTCGGCCGACGACGCCACCGAGAAGCTGGGCGAGGTGCGCGACGAGCTGGCCCGCCAGCTCGGCCGGATCGGCGAGATCGACGCCCAGGCCTCGGCGCGCCTGGAGGAGATGCGCACCGCGACCGACCGCCAGATCGCCGAGCTCAACAGCGCCTCGGAAAAGGCCCAGCAGGCCGCCGCCGAGATCCTCGAGGCGGTGCGCGAGCCGGTCGCCGAGCTGGCCGGCGCCGCCGACCGCGCGGTCAGCGAGTCGGTCGCCGCCGCCGACCGCCTGGGCGAGCGCTCCTCGGACCTGGTGCGCGTCACCCACGAGCTGACCAGCAGCGCCGGCGGCCTGCGCCAGCAGCTGGAGGGCGACACCAAGGCGATCCAGACCGCGACCCGCGATCTCGCGCAGCGCGCCAAGTCGTTCAACGAGGAGGCGCGCGAGCTGCTCGAGCGGCTGACCACCTCCTTCGCCGGCGCGGTCAACCAGGCCGACTACCTGAAGGCCATGCTCGGCAACCAGGCCGGCGACCTGGCCCGCCTGGTCGAGGAGATCGAGCAGAAGAGCGGCGAGATCAACCACGCCCTGCAGGGCGTCGCCGAGCTGGTGCGCAGCTCGGCCGACGAGGCGGTCTCGGGCGCCGCCCAGATGGGCGGGATCTTCCGCTCCGAGGCCGAGACGGCGGCGGCGACCGTCGAGCGCGCCAGCGAGAAGATGCGCGGCACCATGATCCAGGCGCGCAGCGACCTGCAGTCGATGGGCGAGGCCTCGGCGACCCAGCTTTCGGAGACCGCGCGCCACGCGACCCGGCGCCTGCAGGAGGCGAGCGAGGCGCTGCGCCCCCACGTGCAGGCGCTGAGCGCCGCCTCGGACCGGGCGATCGAGCGTGCCGGCCAGTCCGGCGAGGCCTTCCAGCGCCGCGCCGAACAGCTGCGCGAGGTCACCGACCTGACCGCAGAGCGCATCGACAAGGCCAACGCCAGCCTGCAGCGCCTGGCGCAGACCCTGGCCGAGCGGGCGCGCGAGGCCAGCGAGAGCTCCAAGGAGGCCTCGGCCGAGATGCAGGAGCAGGGCCAGGCGCTGTCCGACCTGACCGCCTCGGCGCAGACCGCCGCCACGACCCTGCGCAGCGCCGTCGAGGAGGAGCTGGAGCGCATCGGCGGGCTGACGCCGCAGCTGACGAGCGCCAGCGAGACGGTGCGCGCGCTGCTCAGCGAGCAGAGCCGGGCGCTCGAGCAGGCGAGCCGCGATGCCGAGGCCTCGGCCCAGGAGATCAAGCTGTCGCTCGGCGGCAGCGTCAACGACTTCGGCCAAGCCTCGGCCAGCGCCGCGACGCGGCTCAAGGAGCTGTCGAACCACCTGACCCAGGCGGCCGGCGCCCTGACCCAGTCGGCCGACGGCGCCCTGGAGCGCGCCCGCGCGGTCGGCCAGCAGTTCGAGGACCAGGGCCAGGGCTTCGACCGCACGGTCGAGGCGGCGGTTGCCCGGCTCAACGACGTCTCGATCGCCTGCCGCCAGCAGGCGGAGGAGCTGCGCCGCGCCTCCGAGGAAGCCAGCCAGCACACCCTGCGCCTGCGCCAGTCCGACCTGGAGGCGCGCCGCGACCTGTTCCTGCGCACCGCGACGTTGATGCTCGACGAGCTGACCGAGGCCTCGGTCGACATCGCCAAGCTGGTCGACGAGGAGATCCCCGACGACTACTGGAAGCGCTGGCGCAAGGGCGAGCGCAACATCTTCGCCCGGCGCCTGGTACGCCGCCGCGACGACGGTATGGCCCGGCAGATCGCCCAGCGCTACCGCGAGGACGAGCGTTTCCGCCAGCAGGCCTCGCGCTATATCCAGCAGTTCGAATCGCTGCTCAACCAGGCGGCGGAATGCGACCCGGAGAACGTGCTGAGCGCGACCTTCCTGACCGCCGACGTCGGCAAGCTCTACCTGCTGCTGGCGCGCTCGGTCGGCCGCCAGCAGCAATAGCCGCGGACGTGGCCGCGACCGGGCGGCGACACCGGCGGAAAGGCTCGGTTTGAGCGACGCGGAGAACCCGGAGGTCCTGAAGGCGGCGCCGCCGGCCCGCAGCCAGTGGCAGACGGTGCGCGACCTGCTGCCGCACCTCTGGCCGCAGGGCGAGCCGGGGCTGCGCTGGCGCGTCGTGCTGGCGATCGGCTGCCTGGTCGTCGCCAAGGGCGCGCTGGTCGTGGTGCCGCTGATCTACAAGGAAGCGATCGACGCGCTGACCGCGCTCGGCGAGGCCGCGCAAGGGGCCGGCGGCGACGGCGGCGGCGTGCCGGTCGAGGCGGCGCTGCCGATCGGCCTGATCCTGGCCTACGGCGGCGCGCGGGTCGCCAGCCTGGGCTTCCAGGAGCTGCGCGAGGCCTTCTTCGCCAAGGTCGGCCAGCGCGCCATCCGCAAGGTCGCGCTGCAGGTCTTCGAGCACCTGCACGGCCTGTCGCTGGCCTTCCACCTGGAGCGCCAGACCGGCGGCCTGTCGCGGGTCATCGAGCGCGGCACCAAGGCGATCGATTCGCTGCTGAACTTCTCGCTGTTCTCGGTGCTGCCGACGCTGATCGAGCTGGCGCTGACCAGCGGCATCCTCTGGGTGATGTACGGCGTCGAGTTCGCGGCGATCACCCTGGTCACGGTGCTCGGCTACATCTTCTATACCTACCGCGTCACCGAATGGCGGCTGAAGCTGCGCCGGCGCATGAACGAGAGCGACCAGCAGGCCAACACCCGGGCGATCGACAGCCTGCTCAACTTCGAGACGGTCAAGTACTTCGGCAACGAGGCCCACGAGGCGCGGCGCTACGACGAGGGCCTGCGGACCTACGAGACGGCGGCCACGGCCTCGCGCACCTCGCTGTCGCTGCTCAACGTCGGCCAGGCGGCGATCGTCGCGGTCGGCGTGACCTCGCTGATGCTGCTCGCCGCCTTCCGCCTGCGCGCCGGCACCATGACGGTCGGCGACTTCGTCGCGGTCAACGCCTACATGATGCAGCTCGCCCAGCCGCTGAACTTCTTCGGCTTCGTCTACCGCGAGATCAAGCAGTCGCTGATCGACATGGAGATCATGTTCCAGCTGCTGCTCGTCGACCCCGGCGTCACCGACCGCAGGGACGCCCCGCCGCTGAAGCCCGGCGGCGCCGAGGTGGTGTTCGACGAGGTGCACTTCCGCTACCACGCCGACCGGCCGATCCTGAAGGGGCTGAGCTTCACCATCCCGGCCGGCCAGACCGTGGCCGTGGTCGGCCCGAGCGGCGCCGGCAAGTCGACCCTGTCGCGCCTGCTGTTCCGCTTCTGGGACGTCGAGCGCGGCGCCATCCGCATCGACGGCCAGGACCTGCGCGACATCTCCCAGCATTCGCTGCGCCGGGCCATCGGCATCGTCCCGCAGGACACCGTGCTGTTCAACGACACCATCGCCTACAACATCGGCTACGGCCGACCCGAGGCGAGCCGAGCTGAGATCGTCGAGGCCGCGCGCATCGCCTCGATCGACGGTTTCGTCGAGGGCCTGCCGGAGCGCTGGGACACCCGGGTCGGCGAGCGCGGCCTCAAGCTCTCGGGCGGCGAGAAACAGCGCGTGGCGATCGCCCGCACGGTGCTCAAGCGGCCCTGCATCTTCGTCTTCGACGAGGCGACCAGCGCCCTCGACACCAAGACCGAGCGCGACATCCTGGCGGCGCTGCGCGAGGTCTCGGCCGGGCGCACGACCCTGGTCATCGCCCACCGCCTGTCGACGATCATCGATGCCGACCGCATCGTCGTGCTCGACGGCGGCCGCGTCGCCGAGAGCGGCACCCACGCCGAGCTGCTGGCGAAGCGCGGCCTCTACGCCGAGATGTGGCTGCGCCAGCAGGAGGGCGCCGAGGGCGCCATCGAGCCGGTCGAGCTGTAGGGGGCGCAGGGGAGCCGTCACGCTTCGTGGTTCGACAGGCTCACCATGAAGCGACGTTGACGTTCGCGCCGACCTCTCCTTCGCTTCATGGTGAGCCTGTCGAACCACGAAGCGTGGGCGCGCGGGGCGCTGCAAAGCGCCCGGAATCGTGCTAAGCGCGCCGGCATGGACGACAGCGGCGCGCCCCCCGACATCGAGCAGACGGCCGAGAAGATCCGCGCCGGCGACCGGCGGGCGCTGGCGCGCGCGATCACGCTGGTCGAGTCGCGCCGCGCCGACCACCGCGAGCGCGCCGAGGCCCTGCTCGCCGCCCTGCTGCCCGACTCCGGCCGCTCCGTGCGCCTCGGCATCTCCGGCCCGCCGGGCGCCGGCAAGTCGACCTTCATCGAGGCCTTCGGCAGCCACCTGATCGAGCAGGGCCACCGCGTCGCGGTGCTCGCCATCGACCCCTCCTCGCGGGTCACCGGCGGCTCGATCCTGGGCGACAAGACGCGCATGGAGCGCCTGGCCCGCTCGCTCGAGGCCTTCGTGCGGCCCTCGCCGACCGGCGGCTCGCTGGGCGGCGTCGCCCGGCGCACGCGCGAGGCCCTGCTGCTCTGCGAGGCCGCCGGCTTCGACGTGGTGATCGTCGAGACGGTCGGCGTCGGCCAGTCGGAAACCGCGGTCGCCGACATGGTCGACCTCTTCCTGCTGCTGCTGCTGCCCTCGGGCGGCGACGAGCTGCAGGGCATCAAGAAGGGCGTGGTCGAGCTCGCCGACCTGGTGGTCGTCAACAAGGCCGACGGCGACCTCGTCGCCTCGGCACGCCGCGCGGCGGCCGAATACCAGAGCGCGCTCCGGATGCTGCGCCCGACCACGGCCGACTGGCAGGTGCCGGTGCTGCAGGTCTCGTCGCGCGAGGAGACCGGGCTGGAGGCGGTCTGGCGGGCGGTCGGCAAGTTCCGCGAGACGCTCGGCGAGGCCGGCCTGGCGAAGAAGCGCGCGGCCCAGGCGCGCGCCTGGATGTGGAGCGAGATCGACGACGCCCTGCTGCGCGCCTTCCGCGACCACCCGGCGGTCGCCGCCCGCCTCGCCGAGGTCGAGCGGGCCGTCGCCGAGGGCCGCGAGCCGGCGGCGACCGCCGCCAAGACCCTGCTCCGCGCCTTCCTGGAGCGCGAGTGAGGAGCGCGAGCGACCGCAGCTCTACCCCGACTGGCCGCGAACAGCCGCTTCCGCCTTGACGGGCGCCCCGGGCTTCGCCTATACACCCGCTCTCCCGGGTGCCGGCGCCGCCGCACCCGCCGATTTTTTCGTGCCGACGAAGGTAAGAGAACGATGCCCCGACGCTGCAGCTTCACCGGCAAGGGTGTGACCAGTGGCCACCACGTCAGCCACTCGAACATCAAGACCAAGCGCCGCTTCAAGCCGAACCTGCAGACGACCTCGCTGTACAGCGAGGCGCTGAGCAAGATGGTGCGCCTGCGCATCTCGATGGCCGGCATGCGCACGGTCGAGCACAACGGCGGCCTCGACGCCTTCCTGCTCGGCACGCCGGACCGCAAGCTCGGCCTCGAGGCGCTGCGCATCAAGAAGCAGATCCTCGGCGCCAAGAAGGACGAGACGGCCGCCGCCTGACCGGCGCCTCTCTAGCGCACGCGACCAGGGCCCCCGCCGACCGGCGGGGGCCTTTTTCGTTGCCCGTTCGTCATTCCCGCGCAGGCGGGAATGACGACGAAGGGGCGTCGGCTCGACCCGCGTATCGACAGTTCAGTTGTGCCGGCGCCAGAGGATCGCGCCGACGGTGCCGAGCGCGCCGAGGCCGAGCGCCCAGGGCAGCCCCGCGACCAGCGCGGTGGTCAGGCTGTCGACGCTGCCCGGCCGCGGGTGCGCGCCGACCATGGCCATGATGCACAGCAGGTAGGCGGTGCCGAAGATCTTCGGCGCCCACTCCCTGGCCCAGGCCTTCTCGTCGTCGCTCAGCATCGCTCCCCCCGCGCCCTTTCGGGTGCCGGCGATCATAGCCGGCCGCGACGGCGGCTCAATAGGCGCACTCGCGGAACAGCGCCTCGAGGTTGCCGGTATAGGCCTGGAGCAGGCCCTCGGCCGGGGTCTCGCCGGTCTCGCAGGCCTCCTGCAGCAGCACCGCCAGGTACTCGGTCTCGTCGGGGCTGGTCTTGCCGGCCTTGGCGCGGCGGCGCAGGCCCTGCTCGGCCAGCGCCACGACCTCGCGCGCCAGCTCGAGCAGCGGCCGGCCGCGGAACGGCGTGGCGAGCGCCCGGCGCGGCACCTCGGCGCGCAGGTAGGCGTGGTCATCGGGCGTCCAGCCGGCGATCAGGTCCTCGCAGGCCGAGAGCGCCGCCTCGTCGTAGAGCAGGCCGGTCCAGAAGGCCGGCAGCGCGCAGAGCCGGCGCCAGGGGCCGCCGTCGGCGCCGCGCATCTCCAGGTACTTCTTGAGGCGGACCTCCGGGAACAGCGTCGTCAGGTGGTCGGCCCAGTCGCTCATCAGCGGCTTCTCGCCGGGCAGGCCGGGCAGGCGGCCGTCGAGGAAGTCGCGGAACGACTGGCCGGCGACGTCGATGTAGCGGCCGTCGCGGTAGACGAAGTACATCGGCACGTCGAGCACGTGCTCGACGTAGCGCTCGAAGCCCATGCCCTCCTCGAAGACGAAGGGCAGGATGCCGCAGCGGTCGGGGTCGGTGTCGGTCCAGATGTGGCTGCGGTAGCTGAGGTAGCCGTTCGGCTTGCCCTCGGTGAAGGGCGAGTTGGCGAACAGCGCCGTGGCGACCGGCTGCAGCGCCAGCGAGCTGCGGAACTTGCGCACCATGTCGCGCTCGTCGGCGAAGTCCAGGTTGACCTGCACCGTGCAGGTCCGGTGCATCATGTCGAGGCCGAGCGAACCGACCTTGGGCATGTAGCGCCGCATGATGTCGGAGCGCGCCTTGGGCATCTCCTGGACCTCGGCGCGGCTCCAGGTCGGCGCGAAGCCGACGCCGAGCATGCCGATGCCGAGCGGCTCGCAGACCTCCTTGACCTGGTGCAGGTGGGTGTGGACCTCGTCGCAGGTCTGGTGCAGCGACTCCAGCGGCGCGCCCGACAGCTCGAACTGGCCGCCCGGCTCCAGGGTGATCGAGCAGCCCTCCTTGAGCAGCGCCAGCGGCTTGCCGTCCTCGTAGACCGGCTGCCAGCCGAAGCGCTCGCTCAACGTCTCCAGCAGCGTGCGGATCGAGCGCGGCCCCTCGTAGGGCAGCGGCTTGAGGTCGTCCCAGGTGAAGGCGAACTTCTCGTGCTCGGTGCCGATGCGCCACTCGTCGCGCGGCTTGCAGGCGCTTTCCAGGTACTCGACGAGCTGCCGGCGATCCTCGATCGGCGCGCCCTTTTCCTGCGGCGGTGCGGACATGGGGTCTTTCCTGGGGCTCCGGCTGGTCTCGCGCGCCGCCGTCCCCGGGGATTCGCCGGGCGACGGGCAGCCCGGGCGGCGGCTATCGGACGCGGCGCTGATAAAGGCGGCTGCCCTGGTGCCGCGTCAAGTCCCGGATTTTCATCGCACCTTTGCCGCCGGCGGCAAGATCGTCAGCGCCAGTCGCCGACCCGCGCCTGCAGCAGCGCCAGGCCGGCGACCGCCGCGGTATCGGCGCGCAGCAGACGCGGCCCCAGGGTGCCGCGGACGATCCCCGGCAGGGCGGCCAGACGCTCGCGCTCGGCCGGCGCGAAGCCGCCCTCCGGGCCGATCAGCAGGGCCCAGCTCCCCCCGGCGCCGCCGGCTTCCTCCGCCGCCGCGGCCACGGCGTCGCCGAGCGGCGGCAGGCTGCGGTCGTGGGCACCGCCCTCGTCGGCCATGACCAGGCGGCGGCCGCGGGTCTCATCGCTCTCGCCCCAGCCGTCGAGCAGGCGCTCCAGCGCCAGCGGCTCGCGCACCGCCGGCACGCTCAGCCGCTCGCACTGCTCGGCCGCCTCGCGGGCGTTGGCGGCGAGCCGCTCGACGTTGACCCGCTCGACCATGGTGAAGCGGGTCAGCACCGGCTGCAGCAGCGAGCAGCCGAGCTCGCTGGCCTTCTCGGCGAGAAAGTCGATGCGCGCCCGCTTGATCGGCGCGAAGACCAGCCAGAGGTCGGGCTCGGCGACCGGCGGCCGCCGCTGCGCCTCGACGGCGACCGAGGCCCAGCCCTTGCCCAGCCCCTCGAGCCGCGCCAGCCACTCGCCGTCGCGCGCGTTGAACAGGGCCACGGCGTCGCCGGACGAAAGGCGCAGCACCGAGCGCAGGTAGTGGGCACGGTCCCGGTCGAGCCCGACGGTGCCGCCGGCGGCCAGCGGCTCGTCGACGTGCAGGCGGGTGGCGACGCGCGCGGCGGCCGGGTTCGAGGAATCGGCTGCGGTCATGCGGCGAAGCTAGCCGATGGCAGGTCGCCTTGTCAGGCGGGCGCGTCGCTTTCCCGCGCGAGGACCGATGACAGCGGCCCCCCGGCGGCGCTATGGCTAGCGCCATGAGCAGCTCCTCGCGCACGGCCAGCGACATCCGGGGCGACGCCCTGGTGCTGCGCGTCGCCCCGGCGGCCTGGCGGCCCTACCTGCGCCTCGCCCGGCTCGACCGGCCGATCGGCACCTGGCTGCTGCTGCTGCCCTGCTGGTGGTCGATCGCGCTGGCCCAGGGCGCGGCCGGTGCGGGCGGAGTTCGGGCGCCCGACCTCTGGCTCTACCTGCTGTTCGGCGTCGGCGCCGTGGTCATGCGCGGCGCCGGCTGCACGGTCAACGACCTGCTCGACCGCGAGTACGACGCCAAGGTCGCGCGCACCGCCGAGCGGCCGATCCCGAGCGGCCAGGTCTCGCCGCGCCAGGCCCTGGCCTTCCTCGCCCTGCTGCTGCTGATCGGGCTGGCCGTGCTGGTCCAGCTGTCCTGGACCGCGATCTGGCTGGGCGTCGCCTCGCTGCTGCTGGTCTTCCCCTACCCCCTGATGAAGCGGATCACCTACTGGCCGCAGCTCTGGCTCGGTCTGACCTTCAACTGGGGCGCGCTGGTCGGCTGGGCCGCGGTGACCGACTCGCTGGGCTGGGCGCCGCTCCTGCTCTACCTCGGCGGCATCTTCTGGACGCTCGGCTACGACACGATCTACGCCCACATGGACAAGGACGACGACGTGCTGATCGGCGTCAAGTCCTCGGCGCTGAAGCTCGGCGCCCGGACCCGGCCCTGGCTCGTGGTCTTCTACGCCGCCGCGACGCTGCTGTTCGCGGCGGCGCTCTGGCGGGCCGACCTCGCCTGGCCCGCCTGGCTGGGCCTCGCCGGCCTGGCGCTGCAGTTCGCCTGGCAGGTCGCGCGCCTGGCGATCGACGATCCGGCGCGCTGCCTGCTGCTGTTCCGTTCCAACCGCTGGGCCGGGCTGCTACTGCTCGCCGGCCTGCTCGCCGTGCCGCTGGCGCAATGACCGCCCCGGCCCCGGCGGCGCGCGAGCCGGCAGGCTTCGTGCGCGCCCAGACGGCGGTCGAGAGCCCCTCGCTGATTCCCGAGCTGCGCCTGCACCTGGCGAGCGAGGTCATCCCGCTGTGGCAGGCCACCGAGGCCGAGCTGGCCGCGCTCGGCGTACCGCCGCCCTACTGGGCCTTCGCCTGGGCCGGCGGCCAGGGGCTGGCGCGCTACCTGCTCGACGAGCCGGGCATCGTCGCCGGTCGGCGCGTGCTCGACTTCGCCGCCGGCAGCGGGGTCGCCGGCCTGGCCGCCGCGCGCGCCGGCGCGGCGGCGGTCGAGGCCAGCGACATCGACCCCTTCGCCCTGGCCGCGCTGCGGCTCAACGCCGAGCTCAACGGCCTGGCGCTGACCGTGCGCGGCGACGACCTGGTCGGTCGCGACGAGGGCTGGGACGTCGTGCTGGCCGGCGACGTCTGCTACGAGCGCCCCATGGCCGAGCGCGCCTTCGCCTGGCTGCAGGCGCTGGCCGGGCGCGGCGCGCTGGTCCTGCTCGGCGACCCGGGCCGCAGCTACCTGCCGAAGAGCGGGCTCGAGCGCGTCACCGCCTACGGCGTGAAGACCAGCCGCGAGCTCGAGGACAGCGACCTGCGCAATGCCGTGGTCTGGCGCGTCGCCGGGTAGGCGGGCTCCGGCCTTGCGCCTGTCGAAACCGCAGGCGCCGCGTCGCGTTGCACAGACGCAACCGACGGCGAGGGCGGCTTCATGACACCACGATCCGAACGGCCGGCAGGCACTTGTCTGGACGGCTCGCAGGCGGTGCGGCGGTGACCCTGGTCGAACTGGCGGTCGGTCTCGTCCTGCTGCTCGGCGGCGGCGAGGCCCTGGTCAAGGGCAGCGTCGCCGTCGCGACCCGGCTCGGCGTCTCGCCCCTGGTCATCGGCCTGACCCTGGTCGGCTTCGGCACCTCGACGCCGGAGCTGGTGGCCAGCCTGCATGGCGCGCTGCGCGGCTCGCCGGGCATCGCGCTCGGCAACGTCGTCGGCAGCAACATCGCCAACATCCTGCTGATCCTCGGGCTGTCGGCCGTGATCCTGCCGCTGGCTATCGAGCGCCGGGCGTTCCGGCGCGACGGCCTGGTGCTGGTATTGACCGCCCTGGCGCTGACCGGGGTCGCGCTCGGCGGCGAGATGACCCGCGCCGCCGGCATCGTGTTCCTGCTCCTGCTCCTGGCCTTCACCCTCTACGCCTTCTGGAGCGAGCGCGGCGCAAAGGGTCCCGACGCGGCGGCGGCCGCGGCCGTCCACGCGGCCGAGGCCGAGGCGGTGGCGCCGAAGCGACTCGGGCTGGCCGCCGCCCTGGCCCTCGCCGCGGGGGGCATCGCCGGCGTCGTGCTCGGCGCCGACCTGCTGGTCGACGCCGCCATCGTGCTGGCGCGCGACGCCGGGCTCTCGGAGACGGTGATCGGGCTGACGCTGGTCGCGGTCGGTACCTCGCTGCCCGAGCTGGTGACCTCCGTGATGGCGGCGCTGCGCCGGCAGAGCGACGTCGCCTTCGGCAACATCGTCGGCAGCAACATCTTCAACATCCTGGGCATCGCCGGCGTCACGGCCGTCGTCCAGCCGATTCCGGTGCCGCGCGAGATCGCGGCCTTCGACATCTGGGCGATGGTCGCCGCCTCGCTGGTGCTGGTGGTCTTCGCCCTCAGCGGCTGGCGGCTCGGCCGGCGCGAAGGCGCCGTCCTGCTGGCGCTCTACGCCGGCTACCTGGCGGCGCAGCTCTCGCCGGGGGTCCGCCAGCTGCTCGGCCTCGCCTGACCGGTCGCGGACCGGCGCTCAGCGCACGCCCTTGACGAACCCCGGCAGGTCGAGCGGCAGGGCCTCGGCGCGCAGCCGCTCGGCGAAGGCGCGGCGGCGCCCGGGGTCGGCGATGGTCGCCAGCACGTGGGCCTCGAGGCTGTCGGCGGGATGATGGCGCGCCCGCAGCGCCTCCTGCAGGTCGCGCTGCAGCCGAGCGCCGTGCGGCCGGGATTCGGCGCGCAGCAGACCGAGGCCGACCGGCCGGCCCGCCTCGGCCAGGCTGCCGTGGGCGTTGACGTAGCACTCGAAAGCGGCGGCGGCGGGTCCTTCCTCGGGCTCCAGCGTCACGCCCTCCAGACGTCCGAAGGGGTAGCTGGCCGCCCCCTCGGTCTCGTGCATGCGGGCGAGCTGGGCCTCGTTCAGCCAGGTCAGCGCGACACGCACCCGGCAGCCCGGTGCGCGCTGCAGGGTCGAGGATACGGCCCCGTAGCGCGTCACGTGGGCGGCGTAGACGACGTCGAAGCCGGCGAGCCAGGCGTAGGTCACCGGGATTTCCGCCGCCGTGCCGAACTTGCGCAGCAGCTGCCCGGGCGCCCGGTTCGAGCCGTGCGCCAGCACCGGGCGCCGACCGGCGTAGTCGGCAGCCGCGATCGGCTGCTCGGCCCCCTCCGCGAAGAGGTAGGAGCTTTCGGGAGCCGCGTAGGGGTAGTCGAGCGCCAGGGCGAGGCGCTCGGCGGCGGCGTCGGGCAGCGGCCAGGGCATGGCCGGCCTCAGGCTGCCGCGGCTGGCGGGGCGGGCAGGACCCGGGACGGCTCGAGTCGCCCCCTCAATCGGTGCAGGGCGGCGCCTCGTCCTGGTCGATCGCCTCGATCCGGTAGCGCGTGTGCGCCTCGTCGACGGTCATCCAGGCCCGACGGGCCCACTCTTCCTTCGCGTCGACGTAGCTCGAGAAGGGACCGAGCCACTGCTCCTTGTCCCCGAGCGGCACTTGGAACTTCGTGTCGCGATATTCGCCGCCGACGACCCAATATTGCTGCATGGTCGTAACTCGCCTGTATTCAACCCAGCGAAATCTTCCGCTTCAGACTGCACCGAGGCGGCCGCGCCGATCAAGCGGCATCGGGTCGCAATGCCTGCTTTCGTGGCACAAGCGCGGTCCGCGCAGGGCCGCAGCCTGACGCTGGAGACTAAACGAACGGTTAGCGCCGCCGTTCCGACGGCTTTCCTGGCGGCTACCCCGGCGGCCCTCGGCTTTCGCCGTTTGCCGCGCCGGCGGCCGGCGCTAAGTTGCCGGCCATGCCCTACGACAGCCTGCGCGACTTCATCGAGAAGCTCGAGACCGCCGGACGCCTCGTACGCGTACGCGAGCCGGTCTCGACCGTCCTGGAGATGACCGAGATCCAGACCCGCCTGCTCGCCGAGGCAGGCCCGGCGGTGCTGTTCGAGAACGTCACCGGGCCGGGCGGACGTCGCTACGACATGCCGGTGCTGGTCAATCTCTTCGGCACGGTCGAGCGCGTCGCCTGGGGCATGGACCGCGAGCCGGACCAGCTGCGCGAGGTCGGCGAGACCCTGGCCTTCCTGCGCCAGCCGGAACCGCCCGGCGGCTTCCGCGAGGCGGTCGGCATGCTGCCGCTGTTGCGCACAGTCATGGCGATGAAGCCGAAGACACTGGGCTCTGCGCCCTGCCAGGAGGTCGTGCTGCAGGGCCAGGACATCGATCTCGAGGCGCTGCCGATCCAGACCTGCTGGCCGGGCGAGCCGGCGCCGCTGATCACCTGGCCGCTGGTCGTCACCCGCGGGCCCGGCAAGAAGCGCGAGGACGACTTCAACCTGGGCATCTACCGCATGCAGCGGCTCGGCCGCGACAAGACGGTGATGCGCTGGCTGAAGCACCGCGGCGGCGCCCAGCACCACGCCCGCTGGAAGGCCGAGAAGCGCGAGCCGCTGCCGGCGGCGGTCGTGCTCGGCGCCGACCCCGGGACCATCCTGGCCGCGGTCACGCCGGTGCCCGACACGCTGTCGGAGTACCAGTTCGCCGGTCTGCTGCGCGGCCGCAAGGTTGAGCTGGTCGACTGCAAGACCGTGCCGCTGAAGGTGCCGGCCGAGGCCGAGATCGTGCTGGAGGGCCACGTCAGCCTGGACGAGGTCGCCGACGAGGGCCCCTACGGCGACCACACCGGCTACTACAACGCGGTCGAGTCCTTTCCGACCTTCACGGTGACCGCGATCACCCGGCGCCGCAGGCCGATCTACCTCTCGACCTTCACCGGCCGGCCGCCCGACGAGCCCTCGGTGCTGGGCGAGGCGCTCAACGAGGTCTTCATCCCGCTGCTGCAGCAGCAGTTCCCGGAGATCACCGACTTCTGGCTGCCGCCCGAGGGCTGCAGCTACCGCATCGCCGTGGTCTCGATGAAGAAGGCCTACCCCGGCCACGCCAAGCGGGTGATGCTCGGCGCCTGGTCGTACCTGCGACAGTTCATGTACACCAAGTGGGTGATCGTCGTGGACGACTCGGTCGACGCGCGCGACTGGAAGGACGTCTGGTGGGCGGTCTCGACCAAGATGGATCCGGCGCGCGACATCACCGTGCTGGAGAACACGCCGATCGACTACCTGGACTTCGCCAGTCCCGAATCGGGCCTCGGCTCCAAGATCGGCCTCGACGCCACCGACAAGTGGCCGCCCGAGACGAGGCGCGAATGGGGCCGCGAGATCCGCATGGACCCCGAGATCGTCGAGCGGGTCGACGCGCTCTGGCCGAAGCTCGGCCTGCCCGGCAGCGGCACGGCCATCTGGAAACGCTGAGGGGCTGACCGGCTGGGGCCCGGCCGGAGGCCGGGCCCTCGCGCGACGAGAGGAACGGGCGTCAGGCGGCGCGGACGCGGCGCAGGAAGTCGCTGACCTGGCCCTCGAGGTCGGCGACCAGGCCGCCCAGCGTCTCGGAGGCCGAGGCGTTCTCGCGGACCGCGCCGCGGGCGTGCTCGGCGGAGGAGCCGAGCTCGACGATCTCGCGACCGGCCTGGCCGGCGCTGTCGGCGGCACGGTTGGCGTTGCCGCTGATCTCCTTGACCGCCACCGACTGCTCCTCGACCGCCGCGGCGATCGCGCCGGCGACGCCGTCGAGCTTCTCGATGGTCTCGCGGATGCGCGCGATCGCCTGGACCGACTCGCCGGTGGCGCCCTGCATCTCGGCGATCTGCTGGGAGATCTCGTCGGTCGCCTTGGCGGTCTGGGTCGCCAGGTTCTTGACCTCGGAGGCGACGACCGCGAAGCCCTTGCCGGCCTCGCCGGCGCGCGCCGCCTCGATCGTCGCGTTCAAGGCCAGCAGGTTGGTCTGCTCGGCGATCTCCGAGATCAGGGTGACGACGGCGCCGATCTTCTCGGCGGCAGCCGACAGCGCCTGAACGGTGGTGTCGGTCGCCTCGGCATTGGCCACGGCCTCGTTGCTGATGCGGCCGGCCTCGGCGGCGCGGCCGGCGATCTCCTCGATCGAGCGGCCGAGCTCCTCGGTCGCGGCGGCCGCGCTCTGGACCTCGTCGACGGCGCCGTTGGCGCGGCCGGCGGCCGACTGGCTGCGCTCGCCCATGGCGCCGACCGCGTGCGACAGCTCGTCGCTGCGCAGGCGCAGGCCCTCGGCCTGCTGGGAAACGGCCTGGACGACCGCCGCCACGCCCTGCTCGAAACTGGCGGCGAACTCGGTGAGCTCGTGGTGGCGGCGCTCGGCGGCCTCGCGCTCGGCCTGCTCGCGCGCCTCGGAGGCGCGGTGCGCCTCGGCCTCGGCGGCCTGGGCGCGCTGCACGGCCTGCTCGCTGGCGGCGAAGGCGCCGTTCAGGCGGAAGGTCAGCCAGACCAGGGCGGCCGTCTCGACGACGACGATCACGGCGTGCAGCACGACCCGCGCCAGATCGGCGCCGCCCGGGAACACCGCGGCGGCATAGATGAAGTTGAGGCCGAGGTGGTGCAGCGCGATGGCGCCGGCGGAAATCAGCAGCGTCCTCCAATCGCAGTAGGCCGCCGTCAGGGCGAGCGCCGCGAAGAAGTACATATGCATGTCGATCTGCCAGGGGTGGCCGCGGAACTGGTAGACCAGCAGCGAGACCATGACGACCAGGGCGACGCCGGCGACCGGACGGGCGCTGTCTCCCGAGGCGTCGAAGCGCCAGGCCAGGGTCGCGGCCAGCGCGAAGCCGGCGGCGAGCAGGCCGGGCAGCAGGCTGCCGGTGCCGAGCAGGAAGCCGACGGCGGCGATGACGGGCACGTGGAGCCAGAGGTAGACGACGGCTGCACGCGAGATCTGGCTGCGGATCCGAAGCAGGGCGTTCACGGGATCAGGCTCCTTCTGGAGGGCTCTCTGGGGGATTCTGGAGCAACGCGGCGCAGGCGCCGGCGACGGCCGGGTCGAGGGCCGCGAGGGCGCCCAGCTCCCAGACCGAGGACCAGCCGAGGTCGCGCGGGAAGCGGGCGACCATCAGGTTGTCGAAGCCGCCGGACCGCACCGCCAGGCCCTCGGCGGCGGCGACCGCGCGCAGGCTCTCGGCCGCGGTCGTGCCCGGCGGGAACAGCAGGGCGACCTCCTGCCCTGCCGCCGGCGACCGCAGGCTGAGCAGCGGCAGCGTCAGCAGGCTGAGCGCCAGCAGCAGCAGCGCCGGCAGCAGGCTTGCCGGGCGGGCGGCCGACTCCTGTCGATCGAGCGAATCCATCCGGCGGTTCTAAGGGACCAACCTTGAACAGCTCGTTAAAACCGACAAGTCGCCGGCGCCCGTGCGGCCGATTACTCGTTCCTCGACGGGACGGCGGGCAGACGGGGCAGCATCATCCAAATGAAACGAAAGCGTTTATTTCCGATGCCCCGATTAACCGGGAGGAGATAGCGCGACGCGGGACCACGGCGAGGCCTTCGCGGCCGGCGCCTCACCCGCCGGCGGCCGCCGGGCGCTCGCAGCGGCCCGCCGCGCCGCCCGGCACGTCGCCGAACGTCGCCCAGTGGACCGTCAGCGGCGGCAGGTCGATCCAGCTCTGCCACGGCAGCCGGATCTCGCCGCGCAGACAGAGCCCGGCGCGCAGCTCGTCGAGCCACCCGGGCTCGCCGCCGCGCTCGTCGCGGCTCCAGAGCACGACCGCGCCGTCGCGGGCGAGCGCCTGCGGATCGATCCAGGGGCTGCGCTCGGGGCGCGCCTCGATGAACACCGGCGGGCGCTGCTCGCCATAGGCGGCCACGTTGCCGGCCAGCCAGAAGCTGCCGACCAGCGTCGGCAGCGGTCGGCCGGGCGCCAGCCGCGCCCACTCGGCCTCCAGCTCGCGGGCCAGCGCCTCGCCGGGAAACTGCGCGCGCATGCCGCGGCCGCTGACCAGCGGCTCGAAGAGGTTCTTGCCGGCGTAGCCGGCGAGCCCGGCGAGGAAAAGCAGGCCGCCGAGCAGCAGCGCCAGCAGCACGCCCGGACGGCTCGGCTCGCGGCCGAGCGCAAGCAGCCCCGCGATGCCGAGCAGCGCGAAGAACGGCGAACCCCACATGGTCTCCAGCTCCTGGCCGGCGAGCAGCGAGTAGCCGACCACGGCGAGGAGCGGCACGCCCAGCATCCAGAAGACGAGGAAGCGGTCGAAAGCCAGCGCGCTGGAAGGGTCGCCGAGCGCCGAGCCGGCGCGACCCGGCAGGCACAGCGCCGCCAGGATCAGCAGCCCGCCCAGGCAGTTGAACAGCTGTCCGGCGAGGAACCAGAAGGGAAACCAGAGGCGCTGCCCCCAGTCGGCGGCCTGGGCGGCGCGCATGGCCGGGGTGCCGAGCGGCAGGAAGTCGATCGTCCACAGCGCGGCGAGGTGCGGCGCCAGGACCAGCAAGAAGGCGCCGAGCGCCAGCCAGGGCCCGCGCGTCGCCAGCGCCCGCCAGCCGAGCGGATGGCAGAGCAGCAGCAGGGCCGCGGCCAGCAGCAGCGGCGCCGTCGAGTACTTGGCGTAGAGCGCGAGCCCGCCGACCAGGCCGAGCAGCAGCCAGTCGCGCGCGCGCCCGCCGGCCGGTTCGGCGAGTGCCCGGTGCAGCAGCAGCGGCACGAGGGCGAAGAAGGGGTACTGCGCGACGTTGTGGTTGAACTCCGGCGCGGTGAAGCCGTAGTAGGCGAGGCCGACGAGGGGCAGCACCGCAAGCGGCGCCAGCGGCGCCGGGAGGATGCGGGCGGCCAGCCGCCAGACGGCCCAGAAGGTCAGCACGACGAAGGCCGGGCTGGCCAGGTAGAGCAGTGCCTCGCTGCCGCCGCCGAGCTGGTAGAGCAGTTCCAGGACCCAGGCCGGCAGCGGCGGGTGCTTCCAGTAGGCGAGCTGCCACTCGCGGCCCCAGGTCAGCATCTCGACAGCGTCGAGCGGCAGGTTGCGCTGGGTCGCCAGCGCCGTCAGCCACCAGGCCAGGCCGAACAGCCCGAGCGCGATCCCGACGCCGCGCGCCGGATGGCGGCGCAGCCCCGCCAGGGTTCGGTCGGCGACGGCGCCCCTGCCCAGGGGGGCGATGGCCCGGCCCAACCGCGCGGCCGCTGCGCCCGCGCGACGTGCCGGCCCGGTCAGGTCTGCCTTCACTTGCGCCAGGTCACGATGGAGGAGACGGCGAAGTTCCAGACCGCACCGACCAGGGCGCCGGCCAGGCCGGCGAGGCCCCAGAAGGCGTCCTCGCTGCGATAGAGGAAGCTGGCGACGCCGACGTTGGCGACCGCGCCGACGGAGCAGATCGCATAGAACGAGCCGAGCCCCCAGAGCACGCGCCAGCCCTTCAGGCGGCGGTCGGCGTAGGTCAGGAAGTTGTTCAGGAAGAAGTTGCTGGTCATCGCGACCAGGGTCGCCACCGCCTGGGCGACCGCGAAGTCGAGCCAGCCGTGGATCGCCCAGAGCACGCCGAGATGCAGCAGCAGGCCGCTGCCGCCGACCACGCAGAACAGCACGAAGCGGGCCGGCACGGCGCCGCGCAGGGCCTTGTCGATGAGCAACTGCAGGTACTCCGCTCCGACCAGCGAATCGAACTTGCTGGCCCCGGCGTGGCGCGGCCGGAAGGTGTAGGGCAGCTCGACGATCTTCAGCGGCCGCGGCGCCGAGGCCAGGATGTCGACCAGGATCTTGAAGCCGATCCCCGACAGCCGCCGCACGCTGTCCTCGAAGGCGCCGCGCTCGATCGCGAAGAAGCCGCTCAGCGGGTCGGTGACGTGGCTGCCGACCAGCCAGTTGGCGAGCCGCGTGCCGTAGCGGCTGACGTCCTTGCGGCCGCCGACCAGGCCCTCCTCGCCGCCGCCGGCGGCATAGCGGCTGCCGATCGCGACCTCGGCCTCGCCGTTGCGGATCGCCGCCAGCATCGCCGGCAGCAGGCGCTCGTCGTGCTGCAGGTCGGCGTCGATGCAGGCGATCACCGGCGCGGTCGAGCTGAGCGCCCCCTCGATGAAGGCGGTCGAGAGGCCGCGCCGGCCGATGCGCCGGAGCAGCCGGACGTTGCCGGCCTCGGCGGCCAGGGCGGCGACCTCGCCCGGCGTGCCGTCCGCGCTGTCGTCGTCGACGAAGACGACCTCCCAGGACTCGCCGTCCAGGGCCGCGGCCAGCGCGGCATGGAGCGCGCGCACGTTGTCTCGCTCGTTGAGCGTCGGCACCACGACGGTCAGCGCGTAGGGCGGCCGCGGCACGGCGCGGCCGGCGCCGCCGGTCGTGGCTGGCTCGGGGGCGGGATCGGCCGGGTCGGGAGGCGCCGAGGTCATGGGAACCGGAGACGGGCAAGCAGGCGGCCCGGGCCCGAGGACGGGCCCTGCGGCGGAGGCAGGCCGGGGGCGGCGCTGCCGGCGGACGGGCGATGTCTACCCGCTTCCGCGCGCGCGGACAACGCTGCCCCGAACAGGGCGCGCTTGACCCCCCGGCGGCCGCGCGCCAGACAGAGGCCCTCAAGAGGGAGCCGACATGTCACGCGAATCCGCCGTCGCCGCCGCCGCGGCCTGCTTCGACGAGGGCCGCTTCGAGACCGATCTCGAGCGCCGCGTCGCCATCGCCTCGACCAGCCAGGAGCCGGACCAGCGGCCCGAGCTGGCGCGCTACCTGGAGGGCGAGATCGGCCCGGCGCTCGAGGCCCTGGGCTTCACCTGGTCGACCTTCGAGAACCCCGAGATGGAGGCCGTGCCCTTCCTGGTCGCCGAGCGCATCGAGGACCCGGCGCTGCCGACCGTGCTGACCTACGGCCACGGCGACACGGTGCGCGGGCACGAGGGCCGCTGGCGCGACGGCCGCGATCCCTGGACGCTCGACCGCGACGGCGACCGCCTCTACGGCCGCGGCACGGCCGACAACAAGGCGCAGCACACGATCAACCAGCTGGCCCTCGAGGCGGCGCTGAAGGCGCGCGGCGGCAAGCTCGGCTACAACGTCAAGGCGCTGATCGAGACCGGCGAGGAGGTCGGCTCCCCCGGCCTCAGGCCGTTCTGCCGGGCCGAGGCCGAGCGCCTGAAGGCCGACCTGCTGGTCGCCTCCGACGGGCCGCGCGTCGCGCCCGACCGGCCGACGCTCTATTTCGGCTCGCGCGGCGTCATCAACTTCACGCTGACCGTCGACCTGCGCCAGGGCGCCCACCACAGCGGCAACTGGGGCGGCGCGCTGGCCAACCCGGGCACCATCCTGGCCAACGCCCTGGCCAGCCTGGTCGGCCCGCGCGGCGAGATCCGCGTCGAGGCGCTGCGCCCGACCAGCCTGACCGACGCGGTCCGCGCGGCGCTCGCCGACATCGAGATCGACGGCGGCCCCGGCGCGCCGGCGATCGACGCCGACTGGGGCGAGCCGGGCCTGACCCCGGCCGAGCGGGTCTACGGCTGGAACGCGCTGGAGATCCTGACCTTCGTCACCGGCGACCCGGCCAAGCCGGTCAACGCCATCCCGGGGCGCGCCGAGGCCGTCTGCCAGCTGCGCTTCGTCGTCGGCACGCGGCCCGAGGAGGTCGTCCCGGCGATCGCCGCGCACCTGCAGGCTGCCGGCTTCCCGCAGGTCGCGGTCGAGCAGGCCAAGGACACGCCGATGCCGGCGACCCGCCTCGACCCCGGGCATGCGGCGGCGCGCTTCGCCGCGGCCTCGCTGGAGAGGACGACCGGCAAGCGGCCGGCGCTGCTGCCCAACCTGGGCGGCACCATCCCCAACGACGCCTTCAGCGAGATCCTCGGCCTGCCGACCGTCTGGGTGCCGCACTCCTACGCCGGCTGCAGCCAGCACGCGCCGAACGAGCACGTGCTGCGCCCGGTCTGCCGCGAGGCGCTGACCCTGATGGCCGGGCTTTGGTACGACCTGGGCGAGGCGGACAGCCCGCTGCGCGCCCGATGACGGCAGAGAACCGGCCCGGGAGCCGGCCCGGCGCCCGGGGCGAAGGCCTGCGCGGCCGGCTCGCCGGCCTGACCGCCCTGTTCCCGGGCCTGCTGGTCTCGGTGGTCGTCGCGCTGGCGGCGACCTTCATCTCCAACCAGTACGGCGGGCCGGTCATGCTGCTGGCCCTGCTGCTCGGCATGGCGCTCGCCTTCCTGAGCCAGGAGAGTCGCTGCGCCAAGGGCATCCAGGCCGCCTCCAAGCAGGTGCTGCGCATCGGCGTGGCGCTGCTCGGCGCGCGGATCACCGCCGGCGCCATCGCCGACCTCGGCGCGGCGCCGGTGATCATCGTGCTGGTCGCCGTGGTCGCGACCATCCTGCTCGGCGGCTTCCTGGCGCGGCGCCTCGGCCTTTCGGGCCAGTTCGGCACGCTGACCGCCGGCGCCACGGCGATCTGCGGCGCCTCGGCGGCGCTCGCCATCTCCTCGGTGCTGCCCAAGCACGACAAGCACGAGCGCGACACCATCTTCGCGGTGATCGGCGTGACCACGCTGTCGACGGCGGCGATGGTGCTCTACCCGCTGCTGACCGCCGTGCTCGGCTTCGACGACGTGCAGGCCGGCCTGCTGTTCGGCGGCACGATCCACGACGTCGCGCAGGTCGTCGGCGCCGGCTACGCGGTCTCGCAGGAGGCCGGCGACGTCGCCACCGTGACCAAGCTGCTGCGCGTCGCGCTGCTGGTGCCGACGGTGCTGGCGGTCGCCTTCGTCTACCGCGCCGAGCTGAGAAGCCAGCAGGAGGGCGGCCGCAAGGCGCAGCTGCCGATCCCCGGCTTCCTGTTCGGCTTCATCGCGCTGGTCGCGCTGAACTCGCTGGGCGCGCTGCCCGACCTGGTCCAGGAGGGCCTGACGACGCTGTCGGGCTGGTGCCTGGTCACCGCGATCGCCGCGCTCGGCATGAAGACCTCGCTGAAGGCGCTGCTCGAGGTCGGCGGCCGCGCCGTCGGGCTGATCGTCGTCGAGACGCTGTTCATGCTGGGCCTGGTGCTGGCCCTGCTGCTGACCGTCGTCGGCTGACCGGTCGGGCGCGGCAGCCCGGAGCGGCAGCGAAACGGAAAGAGGGCCCTTCCCGCCGGGAAGAGCCCTCTCGTCGCGAAGCGGGCGGCGGCGCGTCAGCGCGGCGCGACCACCATGGTCATCTGCCGGCCCTCGAGCTTGGGCATCTGCTCGACCTTGGCGATCTCGGCGATCTCGTCGCGCACCTTGAACAGCAGGTTGAGGCCGAGGTCCTGGTGCGCCATCTCGCGGCCGCGGAAGCGCAGCGTGACCTTGACCTTGTCTCCGTCGCCCAGGAAACGGTTGATGGCCTTCATCTTGACCCCGTAGTCGTGGTCGTCGATGTTCGGGCGCATCTTGATTTCCTTGAGCTCGATCGTCTTCTGCTTCTTCCGGGCCTCGTTCGCGCGCTTCTGCGCCTCGTACTTGTAGCGCCCGAAATCGAGAACCTTGCAGACCGGCGGATCGGCCTGGGGCGAGATCTCGACCAGATCGAGGCCGACTTCCTCGGCGCGCATCAGCGCTTCTCGAATGGGAACGACGCCCACGTTCTCGCCCTCTTCGTCGATCAGGCGGACCTTGGGCACATCGATCTGGCGGTTGACGCGGGGGCCGTCGCGGCTTGGCGTCGCATTGAAGGGCGGTCGAGCTATGGAGACTTCTCCTCTGTTGCTTTCCGAAAGGGTCGCTCGTGGTCTGATATCGTCGGCGCCGGACCGCCCGGGAACTGCCGTTCCCGACGGCCCTCGCGGCGACGACTAGCGGTCCGCCCGCAAATCGGGGGGAGCCGCCTCGTTTGACAGTGTAGTGACGGCGTCGTCGAGTGCAAGGGACTCCTGCTTCTCGACGCCGAGCCGGCGCAGCGTGACGCTGCGCTGCTCGGCCTCGCGGCGGCCGACGACGGCGATCACCGGCACCTTGGCGTGGCTGTGCTCGCGCACCTTGTAGTTGATCTTCTCGTTGCGCAGGTCGGTCTCGGCGCGGATGCCGCGCTTGGCCAGCGCGGCGCGCACCTCCTCGGCGTAGCCGTCGGCGTCGCTGATGATCGGGCAGACCACGACCTGGCGCGGCGCCAGCCACAGCGGGAAGCGGCCGGCGAAATTCTCGATCAGGATCGCCAGGAAGCGCTCGAAGGAGCCGAGGATCGCGCGGTGCAGCATGACCGGGCGGTGCTTGGCGCCGTCCTCGCCGACGTAGACCGCGTCGAGCCGCTCGGGCAGCACGAAGTCGACCTGCAGCGTGCCGCACTGCCAGTCGCGGCCGATCGCGTCCTGCAGCACGAACTCCAGCTTGGGGCCGTAGAAGGCGCCCTCGCCGGGGTTCAGCGTGTAGCTCAGGCCGGCCTGCTCGGTGGCGTGCTTGAGCGCCGCCTCGGCCTTGTACCAGATGGCGTCGCTGCCGGCGCGCTTGGCCGGGCGGTCGGAGAACTTAACGACCACGTCGGCGAAGCCGAAGTCGCGGTAGATCGACTGCAGCAGCTCGCAGAAGACCTTGGTCTCGCCGACGATCTGGTCCTCGGTGCAGAAGATGTGCGCGTCGTCCTGGGTGAAGGAGCGCACGCGCATCAGGCCGTGCAGCGCGCCCGACGGCTCGTTGCGGTGGCAGGAGCCGAACTCGGCCATGCGGATCGGCAGGTCGCGGTAGCTGGTGATGCCCTGCTTGAAGATCTGCACGTGGCCCGGGCAGTTCATCGGCTTGACCGCCAGCACGCGGTCCTCGCTCTCGGCGATGAACATGTGCTCGCGGAACTTCTCCCAGTGGCCCGAAGCCTCCCAGAGCGCGCGGTCGATCAGCTGCGGCGTCTTGACCTCGACGTAGCCGCCGGCCTCCAGGCGCCGGCGCATGTAGGCCTCGACGGCGCGGTAGAAGGTCCAGCCGTCGGGATGCCAGAAGGTCGAGCCGACCGCCTCCTCCTGCAGGTGGAACAGGTCCATCTCGCGGCCGAGCCGGCGATGGTCGCGCTTGGCCGCCTCCTCGAGCAGCGTCAGGTGCGCCTTGAGGTCCTTCTCGTTGAGCCAGGCCGTGCCGTAGATGCGCTGCAGCTGCGGGTTGGCGGCGTCGCCGCGCCAGTAGGCGCCGGCCAGCTTGGTCAGCTTGAAGGCCTTCGGCAGCTTGCCGGTCGAGGGCAGGTGCGGGCCTCGGCAGAGGTCGAGCCAATCGCCCTGGCGGTAGAAGGTGATCGGCGCGTCGTCGGGCAGCTCCAGCGACCACTCGGCCTTGAAGGACTCGCCGCTCTGCTTGAAGAAGGCGTGCGCCTGCTGCTTGTCCCAGACCTCGCGGGTGATCTCGAGGTCGCGGTCGACGATCTCCTTCATGCGCTGCTCGATCGCCTCGAAGTCGGCGCTCGAGAAGGGCTCCTCGCGGTAGAAGTCGTAGTAGAAGCCGTCGTCGGTCGCCGGCCCGAAGGTGATCTGCGTGCCGGGGTAGAGCTCCTGCACCGCCTGGGCCAGGACGTGCGCGCAGTCGTGGCGCACCAGCTCCAGGGCGTAGGGATGCTTGGCCGTGACGATCTCGACGGTGGCGTCGCGCTCGATCGGCCGGGTCAGGTCCCAGGGCTCGCCGTCGACCGTGACCGCCAGGGCGGCCTTGGCGAGGCCGGCGCCGATGGACTGGGCCAGCTCGAGCCCGCTCACCGCGCCCTCGAAGCGCTTGACCGAGCCGTCCGGCAGCTTGATCGCGACCATGGTCCTACCGTCTTCCTTGCTTGTCCCGAACGCGGCAGCCGACGCGACGTCGCGCCGGCCACGACACGACGGCCGGCCGCGGGCAGGCCGCGCCGGCCGAAGCCCTCCGCACGCGCAACGTCTTACAAGCCGCAGAGGGAGCCGGAATGTAGAAGCTGGGCAAGGCGAGTCAAGCCGCGAGAGGGGCCGCGAGGCGGGCCGGCCGCGGCCTCAGCCGCGCAGCAGCTCGTCGTAGACCTCGAGCGTGCGCCGGCACATCAGCGCCTTGGAGAAGTTCTCGCGCACGTGGGCGACCGCCCGCTCGGCCAGCGCCGAGCGCTCCGCGCCCTCGAGGTCGAGCGCGTGGCGCAGGCTGACTGCCAGGGACTCGACCTCGCCGGGATTGAACAGGAAGCCGGTCTCGCCGTCGTCGATCTGCTCCAGCGCGCCGCCGTGCGCCGCGGCGACCACGGGCCGGCCCATCGCCTGGGCCTCGCCGATGACCCGGCCGAAGCCCTCGGGCTCGAGCGAGGCCGAGACCACGACGTCGGCCAGCATGAAGGCCGCCGGCATGTCGTCGCAGTCGCCGACCACGGCGAACCTGCCGCCCAGGCCCAGGCCGGCGGCCTTGGCCTCGAGCTCCTGGCGCAGGCCGCCGTTGCGGTCGGAGCCGACGGCGAGCAGCAGGAACTCGCGGTCGCGGGCGACCCGGGCCGCCGCCTCGATCAGCAGCTCCGCACCCTTCCAGCGGGTCAGGCGGCCGGGCAGCATGACCACCGGCACGCCGTCGGGCAGGCGCCAGCGCTGGGCCAGCTGGATGACCCGCTCGGCCGAGACGCGGCCGGGGTCGAAGCGCTCCAGGTCGACGCCGCGCGGGATCACGCGCAGCCGCGAGGGCTCGACCCGGTAGTGGCGCTGCACGTGCTCGGCGACGAAGTGCGAGATGCAGATCACCCGGTCGCCGCGCGCCATGACTTGGTTGTAGAGCCGCTTGATCGGCGGCTTCAGGCCATAGGGCGCATGGAAGGTGGTGACGAAGTGCCGGCCGGCGCGGCGCGCGGCCAGCCAGGCGCTCCAGGCCGGCGCGCGGCTGCGCGCGTGCACGATCGAGACGTTGCGCAGGCGGATCAGCTCCTCGAGCCGGCGCGCGTTGCGCAGGATCCGCCAGGGCGCCTTGCTGTCGAGCGGCAGCTCGACGTGGTCGGCACCGCTGCGCTGCAGCTCGTAGACCATGGGGCCGCCGGCCGAGGCGACCAGTGCGATCGCGCCCTCGCCCAGGATCGCCTGGGCGATGTCGACCGTGCCGCGCTCGACGCCGCCGGTGACGAGCGCCGGCAGCACCTGCAGCACGACCGGCGGCAGGTCTTTGTCCGCCGCCGCGGCGATGCTAGGGTCGCCGGCCTCGCGGGCCAGTTCGAGCTCATCCGTCACGGCGGTAGGATCGCATCTCGGAAATGGAAGTCGCCAACACCGCCCCCGCGTCCCGCCTCGAGCGGCAGGACGGGGCCACAATCGCCTATCACCGCAGCGCGGGCAAGAGTCCCGGCCTGATCTTCCTGGGCGGCTTCAGGTCGGACATGACCGGGACCAAGGCGACGGCGCTGGAAGACTACGCCCGGCAGCGCGGCCGCGCGTTCCTGCGCTTCGACTACTTCGGCCACGGCGAGTCGTCCGGTGATTTCGAAGCCGGAACGATCGGGCGCTGGGCCGAGGACGCGGTCGCCGTCCTCGACGCGCTCAGCGAGGGGCCGCAGGTCCTGGTCGGCTCGTCGATGGGCGGCTGGCTGATGCTGCTGGCGGCGCTGGCGCGGCGCGATCGCGTCGCCGCCCTGGTCGGCATCGCCGCCGCGCCCGACTTCACCCAGGACCTGATGTGGGACCGCTTCACCCCGGAGGTGCGCGAGACCCTGAGGCGCGACGGCGTCTACCGCGAGCCGAGCGACTACGGCGAGCCGCTGGCGATCACCCGGCGGCTGATCGAGGAAGGCCGCGAACACCTGCTGCTGCGCGGGCCGCTCGGCCTCGGCTGCCCGGTGCGCCTGCTGCACGGCATGGCCGACCCGGATGTGCCCTGGGAGCTGTCGCCGCAGCTGGCCCAGCGCCTGGAGAGCGAGGACGTCGAGATCCACCTGGTCAAGGACGGCGACCACCGCCTCTCGACGCCGGACAACCTGGCGCTGCTCGCCGACGTCCTGGACCGCCTGTTCGCGCAGCTCGAGGGCGCCTAGAGGTTTCCGCTCACGCGGAACTGGCGCCAGCCCGCCCCACCCGGCCGCGCACGAGAGTATCCCGAATGGGTCAGAAAGCGCCCTAGGAGAAGTCGGGGTCGAGCGGCCGCTGCGCCGCCTCGCCGTCCTCGGCCAGGGCCTCGGCGGCGGCGGCGTCCGGCGCGTCGATCACCCGCAGCGCCAGGCCGAAGGCGAAGCCCTTGCGGGCCAGCGCGGCGAGGTCCTTCTCGCGCCGCTCGGCACGCCGCTCCGGCCGGGCGAAGGGGCCCAGGCGCCGGCGCCTGGCGTAGGCCACGGCGGCCTCGGTCTCGGGGTCCTGCCGCGTCTCGGCCAGGTTCTCGAGGGCCGCGGCCCGCTCGGCCTCGCCGAGTCCCTTGGCCTTCAGCTTCAGGTCGATGGCGCGGCCCGACAGGCCGCGGCGCTGCAGGCTTTCGGCCAGCCCGCGGGCGTAGGCGGCGTCGTCGAGGAAGCCGGCGCGCGTCAGCTTGGCGACGATCGCGGCGATCGCCGCCTCGCCCTCGGCCGGGTCGGTGCCGTGCAGCTCGGCGCTGCGCCGCACGCGCCGGCGCAGCACGCGGACCAGGGAGGCGCTGCTCGCGGCATAGCGCTCGAGGTAGAACAGCGCGCCCTTCTCCAGGCGCTCCGGCGTCGCCGGCTTGGGCAGGCGCCGGCCCGCTCGCTTGCTGCCGGCTCTTTGGTCGGTCCTGTCCGTCACGTATGCCCATCATAACCGAAGCGCGCTTGTTCGCACGCCGCCGGCACGCTATGTCCCGGCCATGGTCAATTCCCAGAGCGAACTGCGCAGCGAGCCTGCTCCGCTGCCGGGCCAGGGCTTGCGCCCGGCCGATGGCGCGGCGGCAGAGCAGGCGACGATCGGGCCCCGCGACCTGGGACGCGTCAACTGGCGCGGTCTCTGGACGCTCTATCTGCGCGAGGTCAAGCGCTTCCTGAACGTCTTCACCCAGACGATCATGGCGCCGATGGTGACCTCGCTGCTGTTCCTGGCGATCTTCACCCTGGCGCTGGGCCGCGGCAACCTGAAGTTCGGCGAGGTGCCCTACGCGGTGTTCCTGGCGCCCGGCCTGATCATGATGCAGATCATTCAGAACGCCTTCGCCAACACCTCCTCGTCGCTGCTGATCTCCAAGGTCCAAGGCAACATCGTCGACGTGCTGATGCCGCCGCTCAGCCATTTCGAGCTGGCGCTCGGCTTCGCCGGCGGCGGCGTCACGCGCGGCCTGACCGTCGGCCTGGCGGCCGGCGTCGCCATGGCGATCTTCGTGCCGATCGGCATCCACCAGCCGCTGGCGATCGTCTGGTACGCGCTCAACGCCTCGGTGATGCTGGCGCTGCTCGGCATGATCGGCGGCATCTGGGCCGAGAAGTTCGACCACATCGCGGCGGTCACCAACTTCGTGATCGTGCCCTTCTCATTCCTGTCGGGCACCTTCTACTCGATCGAGCGGCTGCCCGAGGGCTGGCTGCTGGTCGCCCACCTCAATCCCTTCTTCTACCTGATCGACGGCTTCCGCTACGGCTTCCTGGGCCATCACGACGGCAACCTACTGATCGGCTCGCTGGTTGTCGCCGGCATCAACGCCGCCCTCTGCCTGCTGGTCGTGCGCATGCTGGCGCGCGGCTACAAGCTGAAGCCCTGAGCCGGCCGTGCAGCCGGCGGGCTACAGCGCGCCGCGGCGCTTCGGAGCGGTCAACGGACGCGGCCTCTGGACGCTCTACCGCCGGGCCTTCCTGCGCTTCTGCAAGTTCGCCGTCGAGGGCACGCTCGGCCAGGTCGTCTCAAGCGCGCTGTTCCTGACGGTCTTCACCCTGGCCCTGCCGGAGCGCGTCGAGACCCTGGGCGGCGTCGCGCCGCTGGTCTTCCTGCTGCCCGGCATCGTCGCCTACCAGGCCTTCCACGCCGCCTTCGAGAACGCCGCCTTCCCGGTCGTCTACGACAAGCTCGAGGGCATGATGGGCGACGTCCTGATGGCGCCGCTCAAGCCCTGGGAGATCGTCGTCGCCTACGTGGGCGCGGCGACCCTGGCCGGGCTGGTCACCGGCACCGCGATCCTGCTGCTCGGCGCGCTGGTGGTGCCGCTGCCGCTGGCCTCGCTCGGCCTGGTGCTGGCCTTCGGCGCGCTCGGCTGCCTGCTGTTCGCGCTGATGGGCTTCCTGACCGGCCTGTGGGCCGAGAAGTGGGACCGCTACGCCGTCGTCGAGACCTTCCTGGTGCTGCCGCTCGGCATCCTCTCGGGCACCTTCTTCACGCTGCAGGCGGTGCCCGCGGTCGGCCGCGAGCTGATGCGCTTCAACCCGGTGTTCTACGCCATCGACGGCGTGCGCGCCGGCTTCATCGGCAGCGCCCAGGCGCCCGCCGCCGTCGGCCTGGCGGTGCTGGCGCTGCTGTGCCTGGCGCTCTTCGCGCTCTGCTGGCGGCTGACGGCGGCCGGCTACAAGATCCGCGCCTAGCGAAGTCCACCGCATCCGGCACCCGCCTCCGTCACGGGGCCGTCGTTGACTTAGCGGTGGCCTGCGGCCATCTTCGCCGACTTTCCGCAGCTCCAGCAGAACGGCCGGCCGGCCGGGAGGATGCCCCCGTGAGCGATGCCTTGATGAACACCTACGCACGCGCGGATCTCGCCTTCGAGCGTGGCGAGGGCTCCTACCTGATCGCCACCGACGGCCGACGATTCCTGGACTTCACGGCCGGCATCGCGGTGACCTCCTGCGGCCACGCCCATCCGCACCTGGTCAAGGCGCTGCAGGAGCAGGCGGCCAAGCTCTGGCACACCTCGAACCTGTTCCGCATCCCCGAAGGCGAGCGCCTGGCCGAGCGGCTGGTCGCGCACTCCTTCGCCGACAAGGCCTTCTTCTGCAACTCCGGGGTCGAGGCCTTCGAGGCGGCGGCCAAGCTGGCGCGCCGCTGGCAGCACGTCGCCGGCAACCCGAAGCGCTGGAAGATCATCACCGTCACCGGCTCGTTCCACGGCCGCTCGATGGCGGCGATCTCGGCGGCCGGCAATCCCAAGTACCTCGAGGGCTTCGGCCCGCCGGCGCCGGGCTACCGCACGGTCGCCTTCCGCAACACCAACGAGCTGCGCGCGGCGATCGACGACGAGACCGCGGCGCTGCTGGTCGAGCCGATCCAGGGCGAGGGCGGCATCCGCCAGGCCGAGCTCGACTACCTGCGCGAGCTGCGCCGGATCTGCGAGGAGTTCGGCCTGCTGCTGATCTTCGACGAGATCCAGTGCGGCATGGGCCGCACCGGCAAGCTCTTCGCCTACGAGTGGGCCGACACGCCGCCCGACATCATGATGCTCGCCAAGGGCATCGGCGGCGGCTTCCCGATGGGCGCGGTACTGGCCAACGCCAAGGCGGCGAGCGGCTTCACGCCCGGCGTGCACGGCACGACCTTCGGCGGCAACCCGCTGGCCATGGCGGTCGGCAACGCCGTGCTCGACGTGATCCTGGCCGAGGGCTTCCTCGACAACGTCCAGGCGGTCGCCGGCCACCTGCGCAAGCGCCTGGAGGCGATCGTCGCCGCCAACCCGGGCCAGCTCGAGGAGCTGCGCGGCGCCGGCCTGATGCTCGGCCTCAAGGCGGTGCGCCCGAACGGCGAGCTGATCGGCGCGCTGCGCGAGGCCGGCCTGCTGACCGTCGGCGCGGCCGAGAACGTGGTCCGGCTGCTGCCGCCGCTGACCTTGAGCCGCGCGGAGGCCGACGAGGCCTGCGACATCATCGAGCGGACCTGCGCCGAGGCCGCGCGCAGCGCCGCGGAGTAGGGCCATGACCGCGAGAACCTCGACTGCCGCGACGCCGCGGCACTTCCTCGACCTCGACCGCTTCCGGCCCGAGGCGCTGCGCACCATCCTGGAGGCCGGCAAGCGCAGCAAGGCGGCGCCGCTGACCGACAAGCCGCTGGCCGGCAAGGCCCTGGCGATGATCTTCGAGAAGCCCTCGACGCGCACCCGCGTGTCCTTCGAGCTGGGCATCCGCCAGCTCGGCGGCGAGGCCATCGTGCTGGAGCCCTCGGGCAGCCAGCTCGGCCGCGGCGAGACGATCGCCGACACGGCGCGCGTGCTGTCGCGCTACGTCGACGCGATCATGATCCGCACGACGCGCGAGGAGAAGCTGCTGGAGCTCGCCGAGTTCGCGACCGTGCCGGTGATCAACGGCCTGACCGACCGCACCCACCCCTGCCAGCTGATGGCCGACGTGATGACCTTCGAGGAGCATCGCGGCCCGATCGCCGGCAAGGTCATCGCCTGGTCGGGCGACGGCAACAACATGGCGACCTCCTGGATCCACGCCGCCGTGCGCTTCGGCTTCGAGCTGCGCCTGGCCTGCCCAAAGCAGCTGCAGCCGCCGGAAGAGATCGTCGAGTGGGCCGAGAAGGAAGGCGGCCGCATCGTCATCACCGACGACCCGGTCGCCGCCATGAAGGAGGCCGACTGCGTGGTCACCGACACCTGGGTCTCGATGGGCGACGACGTTGGCGATTCGATGCGCCGCCACAATATCCTGAGGCAGTACCAGGTCGACGAGAAGCTGATGGCCGCCGCCAAGCCGGACGCGATCTTCATGCACTGCCTGCCCGCGCACCGCGGGCAGGAGGTCACCGAGGCGGTGATCGACGGCCCGCAGTCCGTCGTCTGGGACGAGGCGGAGAACCGCCTGCACGCCCAGAAGGGCATCCTGCTGTGGTGCATGGAGTCCGAATGACACCCGACGACGGCGCGGCCGCCGGCAATGGCGGCCCCAAAGGCGACGACCAGCGGGCCGAGGTCCGCCTGCCGGACTGGGACCCCGGCGCGGACGACCAGATCCAGCCCTTCCTGCTGGAGCGCAGCAGCGTGCGCGGGCGCCTGGTGCGCCTCGGCGGCGTGCTCGACACCATCCTGACCCGGCCCGGCTATCCCGAACCGGTCGCCCGGCTGCTCGGCGAGCTGCTGGCGCTCGCCGCGGCGCTCGGCTCGTCGCTCAAGTTCGACGGCGTCTTCACGCTGCAGATCAAGGGCGACGGCGCGATCCGCACGATGGTCGCCGACCTGACCAACGACGGTGAGCTGCGCGGCTACGCCGGCTTCGACGCCGACGCCGTGGCGGCGCTCGAGCGCGAAACCGGCGCCGCCGGCGACAGCGACGGCGACGACGGGCTCACGGTCGAGCGCTGGCTCGGCCAGGGTCACCTGGCCTTCACCGTCGACCAGGGCGCCTACTCGGAGCGCTACCAGGGCCTCGTCGAGCTGACCGGGCCGCGGCTCGCCGACTGCCTGCTGCACTACTTCCGCCAGTCGCAGCAGCTCAACGCCGGGCTGCTGGTCGCCTGCCGCCGCACCGACGAGGGCTGGCGCGCCGGCGCGCTGCTCACCGAGCGGGTCCCCGAGGAGGGCGGCGCGGCCGGCCCCGCAGGCGGCGAGGGCGCGCCGACCGGCGAGTTCCAGGGCGACGCCGGCGAGGAGGACTGGCGGCGCGCGCTGATCCTCATGGCCTCCTGCACCGACGACGAGCTGGTCGATCCGGCGATCTCGCCGGAGCGCCTGCTCTACCGCCTGTTCCACGAGGAGGCGCTGCGCGTCTTCGAGCCGCGGCCGATCTCGGTCGGTTGCCGCTGCACGCGCGAGCGGGTCGAGAACATCCTGCGCTCGATCCCGCGCGAGCAGATCGAGGAGATGAAGGTGGAGGGCGAGGTCGTCATGACCTGCGAGTTCTGCAGCTACGACTTCCGCTTCGACGATCCCGCCCTCGACCGGCTCTACGGCGGCGCCGGGGCCTGATCTCACGGAACCGACCGGCCGCCAGCCCGATGCAACCCTGAGGTCCTCCCGCCATGCGCCCGTCGCTCCTGTTCGCCGCTCTCGTCGCCGGTCCGCTGCTGCTCGCCGGCTGCCAGACGCCGCCGCCGGCGCCGACCTTTCCCGAAATCGGCTTCGGCCACCAGGAGACGCTGCGCCTGGACGTCGGCTCGATCGAGACGGTCGAGGCCTACCGGCCGCGCCTGGAGCCGCCCTACGTCGACCATCTCTTCCCGCGGCCGCCGCACGAGGTCGCGGCGCGCTGGGCGCGCGAGCGGCTGCTCGCCATGGGCGGGCCGCGACGGGCCGTGGTGACGCTGCGCGACGCCTCGGTCCAGGAGGTGCCGCTGCCGCGCACCGGCGGCATCAAGGGCGCCTTCACCACCGACCAGACCGAGCGCTACGAGGCGCGCCTCGCCGCCGACATCGAGATCTTCGAGCCGGACGGCCGGCGCAGCGCCTTCGCGACCGCCGAGGCGACGCGCGCGACGACCGTCGCCGAGGACGCGACCCTGGCCGAGCGCGAGCAGGTCTGGTTCCGCATGACCGAGCAGCTGATGCGCGACTTCGACGCCGAGATGGAGCGCCAGGTCCGCGGCAGCCTGGGCGGGTATCTGAGATAGCGAGCGCCGTCTCCGACGGCGCCGGCACGGAGCCCTCTCGCGAGCGCCGTCTCCGACGGCGCCGGCACCGGCCCTCTCCCCCGCCCGGCCACCCAACGACAGTATCCTGGAATGGGTGGCCGGGCGGGGGAGAGGGCTGGTGCCGAAGGGCGCAGAGCGCCCTTCCCGGAAGACTCCTATGGCCGGGCGGGGGAGAGGGGGGGCGCGGTAGCGCCCCCTCGCAACTACGCCGCCTCGACCTGACCCGCCCAGTCGGCGAGCTTGAGCAGGACCTCGGCGCAGAGCTCGAGCTGCCCGGCCTCGATGAACTCGTCGGCCTGGTGGGCCTGGTCGATCGAGCCGGGGCCGCAGACCACGGTCGAGAGGCCGGCCTCCTGGAACAGCCCGCCCTCGGTGCCGTAGGAGACGACATGCGCCTGGTTGGCGCCGGTCAGGCGCTTGAGCAGCGTCTCGGCGGCGCCCTCCTGCTCCGGGGCGAGCGGCGGAACGGCGGCCAGCGGCTCGGTGACGATTTCGGCGTCGGGGGCGTGGGCGCGCAGCTCCGGCAGCACGACCTCGCGGGCGAAGCGCTCGTAGCGCTCCAGGATGGCCTCGGCCGGGTCGCCCGGCACGCGCCGGAACTCCCACTGGAACTGGCAGTGCTCGGCAACGATGTTGAGCGCCGAGCCGCCCTGGATGACGCCGATGCCGAAGGTCGTGTAGGGCGGCTCGAAGCCGCTCGCCGGGTCGGCGGCGGCCTTGCGTTCCTCGGCCATCTCGCGCAGCTCGCCGATCAGCCGCGCCGCCGCGACGATGGCGTTGCCGCCGCGATGCGGCTGGCTGGAGTGCGCCGCCTTGCCGTGGATCCGGGTGACGTAGCCGGCGACGCCCTTGTGGGCGTTGACCACGCGCATCTCGGTCGGCTCGCCGACCACGACCAGGCCGGGCCGGGGCAGGTTCGCCGTCAGGTCGTCGATCAGCCGCGGCACGCCGATGCAGCCGATCTCCTCGTCGTAGGACAGCGCCAGGTGGATCGGCCGGCGCAGGGGCCGCTCCAGGAAGTCGGGCAGCAGCGCCAGGGCGATCGCGGAGAAGGCCTTCATGTCCGCCGTGCCGCGCCCGTACAGGCGGCCGCCGCGCGCGCTCAGGCGGAAGGGGTCGCTGGTCCAGTCCTGGCCGTCGACCGGCACGACGTCGGTGTGGCCGGACAGCACGATGCCGCCCTCGACCGACGGCCCGATGGTCGCCAGCAGATTGGCCTTGCCGCCGCTGTCGTCGTAGCTGCGCCGGCAGGCCACGCCGTACTCGGCGAGATAGGCCTCGACCCAGTCGATCAGGGCGAGGTTGGAGCTGCGCGATGTGGTGTCGAAGCCGACCAGGACGGCCAGCATCTCCTGCGGGGAATAGCGACGCTTGGGCATCCGCGCTTGGTAATGCAGTTGTGCGCCCGTGGGAAGCGCGCAGGCCCGCCCCGCGCGAACCGGCTCACGAGGCGCGCGACGACCAGAGCGGATCCTGGATCGCCGCGCCCAGGCGCTGCGCTTCCGAGCGCAGCACGCTGGTGACGTGCTTCAGGCTCATCGGGTCGCCGTAGCGGGTCGGGAAGGAGACGCCGAGACCGACGGCGCTGTCCGAGGCAGGGCCCTGCAGCGCCACGGCGACCGCCGTGATGCCGCTGAAGGTCTCCTGGTTCGAGAAGGCGAGGCCGCTCTCCCGAACCTGGCGCAGGTCGGCGGCCAGGGCCTCCAGACTGTCGAGCGTCTGCTCCGTGCTGGCCGGCAGCGTGCGGCCGAACAGGCTGGCCAGGGTGCGCTCCGGCAGGCGCGCCAGCAGGGCCTTGCCGATCGCCGTGCTGTGCGCCGGCAGCCGCTGGCCGGGGCGCACCGTGAACTGGATCGGCGTCGTGCCCTGGTGGTGGCGCAGCACGATGATGTCGGCGCCGGCGAGCACGGCCAGCCAGCTGGTGAAGCCGGTCGTCTCCGCGAGGTGGGACATGGCCTCGCCGAGCAGCGTCAGGTCGCTGCCCGACGGCCGGTAGCGCGCGCCCAGCTCCCAGCCGAGCGGCCCCGGGCGATAGCGCCGGGTGCGCGGGTTCTGCTCGGCCAGGCCGCCGTCGCGCAGCGAGGCCATCAGCCGCGAGACGCTGCTCTTCGGCAGCGCCAGCGCCTCGGCCAGCTCCTGCACGCCGAGCTCGCCCGGTGCGGCCGCCAGCAGCTTCAGGGCGCGTATCGCCGTCGCCAGGGTTTTCATGGTAGTTCCATTATAAGCAACTCATTTCCTCTGCTCGCAAGGCTCTTAGCATAGAAAGCGCAAGATTCACTTTGACGCCGTGGGTCGATGGCGATTTCATGAAGGAAGAAATGTTCCTTATTCTGGAACTCTGGTCGAGAGGCACATGGTCGAGTCATCCCTGCGGCGGGGCACCGCCGCCAAGCTGATCTACGAGACGCTCAAGGCCTACGGGGTCACCCACCTGTTCGGCATGGAGGATCCGGTCCAGCTGTTCCACCAGGTCGAGCCGAGCGAGATGCGGGCGATCACGATCCGCGACGAAAAGCACGGCGCCATCATGGCCCACGGCTTCGCGAAGGCGACCGGCCGGCCGGGGATCTGCGCGGCGACCTTCGGGCCGGGCGCGACCAACCTGATCACCGGCCTGCTGGAGGCCCAGAAGTCCTCGATCCCGGTCATCGCCTTCGTCCAGGAGATCCCGGCGCGTCACCGCGAGCGCCATGCCAGCAGCGAGATCGACCATTTCGCGGCGCTCGCCCCCTTCACCAAGAAGGTGCTGCGCGTCGACCTCGCCGAGCGCGCGGCCGAAACCGTGCGCCGGGCCTTCCGGCTGGCGACCTCGGGGCGTCCCGGACCGGTGGCCGTGCTCTGCCCGGCCGACGTCATGACCGAGGAGGCCGAGAGCGACGTCTACGCCGAGGCCGGCTTCGACCGCTTTCCCGCGACCCGCACGCGCCCCGACGACGAGGCGCTGGCCCGGGCCGCCGAGCTGCTCGCCGGCGCCGAGCGGCCGATCGTCGTCGCCGGCGGCGGCGCGATCAGCGCCGGCGCGGCGCGCGAGGTCGTCGCGCTCGCCGAGGGCCTCGGCTGCCCCGTGGTCACCACGATGAACGGCAAGGGCGCGATCGCCGATCGCCATCCGCTGTCGCTCGGGGTCATCGGCTCCTCGACCGCCGGGCCGCTCGGCCGCGGGCGGATCGCCAACGCCGCGCTGCAGCAGGCCGACGTCGTGCTGATCGCCGGCTCGCGCACCGGCCAGATCTGCTACTGCAACTGGACGCAGCCGGGCGCCGCGGCCCGCGTCATCCACCTCGACATCGATCCCGAGGAGCCGGGGCGCAACCTGCGCACCGAGCTGACGCTGACCGGCGACGTCCGCGAAACGCTGCGCGCGCTGCTCGCCCAACCCTCGCTCGCCACGGCCGACGGCAACGCCTGGGACCGCGACGCCTTCGCGCGCGACAAGCAGGCCTGGCGCAGGGAGTTCGAGGCCGTCGCCGACAGCGGCGCCGAGCCGATCCGGCCCGAGCAGATCCTGGCCGGCGTGTCGCGCCGCATGGCCGAGCAGACCCTGGTGGTCACCGACGCCAGCTACGTCACCGGCTGGGCCTTCAGCCACATCGACGCGGTCGCCGAGGGCTGCCGCTTCCTCTCGCCGCGCGGCACCGGCGGCATCGGCTGGAGCTTGCCCGCCGCGGTCGGCGCCAAGCTCGGACGGCCCGACGCACCGGTCGTCTGCGTGACCGGCGACGGCGCCTTCGGCTACGTGCTTGCCGAGCTGGAGACCGCGGCCCGCTACGGCGTGCCGGTCGTCGTGCTGGTCTTCAACAACCGCACCCTGGGCTTCCAGAAGCACTTCGAGCTGAAGCTGTTCGACAGCTACCGCGAGTGCGACCTGCTGGACGTCGACTACGCCGCGGTCGCCCGCAACTTCCACTGTGCCGGGGAGCGGGTCGTCGCCGCCTCCGATCTCGACGCGGCCATCGATCGCGCCCTGGCGAGCGATCGACCCTACGTGATCGACGTCGTCATCGACGACACGGCGATGGCGCCGATCATGGGACTGGCCCGGGAGGCGGCTGCCGGCGAGTCGCACTGACCCGCAGGCCGAGCACCGGCCCACCGCGCAAACACGCCAGAGAACGGGGAGATGGAACCATGCTGAGGATACTGACCCTGGTCGCCGCGCTGACGGCGGCGCTCGGGCTCGCCCTGCCGGCGAGCGCCTCCGAGACCTTCGATCGCATCATGTCGACCAACAAGATGGTCGTCGGGGTCGCCCCCTGGAACGGCTTCGTCGCCAAGAACCCGGCGACCGACGAGTTCGAGGGCCTGATCGTCGACGACATCAAGATGCTCACCGAGCAGACCGGCATCGAGGTCGAGTTCGTCAACACCACCTGGAGCGGCCTGATCGCCGGCCTGCAGGCGGGCAAGTGGGACGTCATCATGACCGGCATGGGCGCCACGCCGGAACGGGCCAAGGCGGTCGCCTTCACCGAGGCCTGGGGCTACCTCTCGCACGTCGCGGTGGTGCCCGCGGACAGCCCGGCGCAGAGCCGCGGCGACCTCGACCAGGAGGGCAACGTCGTCACCGTGGTCTCCGGAACCAGCGCGCACCGTTTCGCCGAGCGCGCCTTCGGCACGGCCGAGGTTAAGTCCTTCACCGACACCGGCGCCGCCGTCCTGGAGGTCATGCAGGGTCGGGCCCAGGCCTACGTCGGCGACTCGATCTCCAACAAGACGCGGGCCGAGGAGCGCGACGAGTTGCGGCTGCTCGAGTTCGCCCCGGAGGACACCGAGTGGAACGGCCTCAACCACGCGGTGCGCTACGGCGACCAGGACCTGCTGACCTTCCTCGACACCTACATCCGGGTGATGAAGCTGCGCGGCTGGTACCAGGAGCTGGCGGAGCGCTGGAACATGCCGGCCTCGCTCGCGACCGGCCCGAACTGATCGGGCCGACCGGAGGGGTCCCGAGGACCGGACCCTCTCCCCAGGCCGACCGCGGCGCGGCGGACAGCGGGACGGCGATCGGGCCGTCCCGCGCCGCCGCCCCGCCCTGACCCGGACGGGCGACCGATGGACTACAACTTCAACTTCTCGATCCTGCTCGACTACGGCGGCTATCTCGGCGGCGGCGTCTGGTACGCCGTGCTGGTGGCCCTGCCGAGCATCCTGGTCGCCAGCCTCTTCGGCCTCGCCCTGGCCGCCATGCACCTCTCCGGACTGCGGGCGCTGCGGCTGCTCGGCGCCGCCTACGTCGACGTCTTCCGCACCCTGCCGGTGGTCGTGCTGCTGATCTGGATCCACTACGTCCTGCCGATCCTGACCGGCCTCGGCCTGTCGCCGGTCGAGAGCAGCATTCTGGCGCTCTCGCTGAACGGCAGCGCGCTGGCCTGCGAGGCCTACCGCGGCGGCCTGCAGGCGATCCCCGACACCCAGCGCCAGGCGGCCTGGTCGCTCGGCCTGTCGCGGCGCGACATCCTGCGCTACGTGATCGTGCCCCAGGCCTTCTTCTCGACGCTGCCGGCGCTGACCAACGTGCATATCACGATCATCAAGAACGTCACGGTCACGGTGCTGATCGCCGTGCCGGAGATCATGTTCCGGGCGCAGGAGCTGACGGTGCAGTTCTTCCGGCCGCTCGAGCTCTACACCGGCGCCGCGGTGATCTACGTCGCGCTGATCCTCTCCTTCACCATCCTGATGCGGCGGCTGGAGCGGCTGCGCAAGTGGGAGAGCGTGTGATGACCAGGGATGCCGAGACGGGCGGCCAGCCCTATCTGGCCCTGCGCGGCCTCAGCAAGTCGTTCGGCGCGCTCGGCGTGCTCGACGACGTCTCCTTCGAGGTCGCGCGCGGCGAGGCCCTGGTGATCTGCGGGCCGAGCGGCTGCGGCAAGAGCACGCTGCTGCGCTGCCTGAACGGCCTGGAGCCGGTCGACCGGGGGCGACTGACGCTCGACGGCCACGAGATCGACCTGGCGGATGCCCGGCAGCGCGGCTCGGCACGCGAGGGCACCGGCCTGGTTTTCCAGAACTTCAACCTGTTCCCGCACATGCGCGTGCTGGAGAACCTGGCGCTGGCGCCGCGCCGCGTGCGCGGGTTGACGCGCCGCCAGGCGCAGGCCGAGGCGGGCGAGCTGCTCGAGCGCGTCGGCCTGGCCGAGAAGGCCGGCGCCTATCCCTGCGAACTCTCGGGCGGCCAGCGCCAGCGCGTCGCGATCGCCCGCGCACTGGCGATGCGGCCGAAGCTGCTGATGTTCGACGAGCCGACCTCGGCGCTGGATCCGGAGAAGAAGGAGGAGGTCCTCGGCGTCATCCGGGCGCTGCGCGAGGAGGACGCGGTGACCATGATCGTGGTGACCCACGAGATCGGCTTCGGGCGCAACGTCGCCGACCGGGCGATCCTGCTGGAGGACGGCCGCATCGTCGAGCAGGGTCCGGCCAAGACCTTCTTCGAGGCGCCGCGCGAGGAGCGCACGCAGCGTTTCCTGAAGGCGATCGTCAACGCCTGAGCCGGCCGCCGGCCGCCGCGCGCGCGGCTCAGCTGCGCCAGAAGTGGGGCATGAACAGCACCAGCACGGTGAAGAGCTCGAGCCGGCCGAGCAGCATGCCGCCGCAGAGCAGCCACTTGGCGGCGTCGGGCAGACTCTCGTAGGTGCCGGCCGGCCCGATGATCGGCCCGAGACCGGGGCCGACGTTGGCGATCGCGCTGGCCGCGCCGGAGATCGCCGTCACGTAGTCCAGCCCGACCACGCCGAGCGCCGCGGCGAGCACGCCGAAGGCGCCGATGAACAGGAAGAAGAACGAGGTCACCGACAGCGACACCTGCTCGGGCACCGGCTTGCCGTGGTAGTAGGCCAGGAACACGCCGTGCGGCTGCATCAGCCGCTTGAGCTGGGTGGCGGCGGTCGCGGCCAGCACCTGGAAGCGGAAGATCTTGATGCCGCAGGTCGTCGAGCCGGCGCAGCCGCCGATGAACATCAGGATGAAGAAGACGACCATGGCGAAGCCGCCCCAGAGGTCGAAGGCCGTGGTCGCGTAGCCGGTGCCGGTCATGATCGAGATGACGTTGAAGGTCGTGTAGCGCAGCGCCTCGGCCGTTTCGAACTGGCCGCCGTCGATCAGCCAGATGGTCAGCACGGCGATCGCCACGGCGATGATCGCGAGCATCCAGCGGACCTGGGAATCGCGGAACAGCGCCAGGCTGTGCCCGCGCGCGACGCGCAGGTAGAGCACGAAGGGGATCGAGCCGAGCAGCATGACCAGCGAGACGGCGTAGTCGATCGCCGCCGAGTCGAAATGCCCGACCGAGGCGTCGCGGGTCGAGTAGCCGCCGGTCGCGATCGAGGTCATGGCATGGGCCACGGCGTCGAAGCCGTTCATGCCCAGGCTCCAGAACAGCAGAGCGGCGGCCAGGGTCAGGAAGAAGTAGGCGATCGAGATCTCGGCGGCGAGCTGGGCGGCGCGCGGCAGCACCTTGTCGGTCTCGAAGGCCTCGACCCGGAACAGCTGCATGCCGCCGACGCGCAGCACCGGCAGTACCGCGACGGCCATGACGATGATGCCGATGCCGCCGAGCCACTGCAGGATCGCGCGCCACAGCAGGATGCCGGGCGGGGCCGCGTCGAGGCCGACGATCACCGTGGCGCCGGTGGTCGTGACGCCGGACATGGCCTCGAAGAAGGCGTCGGTCGCCGTCAGCTGCAGCTCCGAGAAGGCGAAGGGCAGCGCCCCGAAGACCGCGATCACCAGCCAGGCCAGGGTGACCAGCAGGAAGCCCTGGCGCACCGAGAAGCCCGACCAGCCGCTGCGCATGGTCAGCACCAGGCTGACGCCGACGAACAGCGTCACCGCGCAGGCGGCGGCGAAGACCTGCCAGTCCTTGTTGCCGTTGGCGGCATCGACCGCCGCCGGGATGACCATGGCGATCGCCAGAACCGACAGCAGGGCGCCGATGACGAAGAGGATCGGGCGGAAGTCTACCATGCAGCTGGACGCGCCAAGGCAAGGACCGCGGGAGGCCGGACCGCGCGGCCGCCGGCGAGAGGGTGTCGGGCGCGCCGGACGACGGCCCGCCGCGGGAGCTGCGCGCCCGCGCACGCTAGCAGGTTTGCGCCGGGCTGTTGAGCCGCACGCGACGGTCCCTCGGCGCCGCTCCAGGCGGCCGCGTCGCGCGGTCCGGCGCGTCCGGGCACGGCCGGCCGGCCCGCGCTAATTGACCACGATCGGCTGGTGCGGGCTGTCCAGGCTGAAGCCCGGGGTCGCCACCTCGAAGCGGCGGCCGTCCTGGGTCTCCAGCTCGTAGCTGCCGACCATCATGCCGGAGGGCGTCTGCAGCGGCGCGCCGCTGGTGTACTCGAAGGCCTCGCCCGGCGCGATCGAGGGCTGCTCGCCGACGACGCCGGGGCCGCGCACCTCCTGGGTCCGGCCGAGGGCGTCGGTGATCCGCCAGTAGCGGGCGATCAGCTGCACCGGCTCGCCGGAGTTGTTGGCGATCCGGACGTTGTAGGCCCAGACGAAGTGGTTCTCCGCCGGCGAGGACTGCTCCTCGAGGAAATGCGGCTCGACCTCGACGGTGATGCCTGCGGTGGTCTCGGCGTACCTCATCGCGCGCTCCTTCCCGCCCGACTTCGACAAGAGCCAGAGGCTGCGTCCTGGGCCACGACTTGGCAAGGGGCGAGCGGGGGGCGAGCGGGGGCGGACGGGCCGGCGCGCCCTCCGGCGCCGGGCCCGGGGAGCGGACGCGAGAAGGCCCCGCCTGCCGCACGGCAGACGGGGCCCAAACGCGGCGCGGCGCCGCCCCCGCAAGGGGACGGCGCCGGCCGTTCGTCTAACGCTCGGTCGAGATTACTGGAAGATGATCTCGACGCGGCGGTTGGCCTGCTCGCGGACACCGTCCGCCGTCGGCACCGCCAGATCCGACTCACCGCGACCGGCCACCGAGATGTTCTGCGGCAGGAAGCCACGGCTCACCAGGTAGTCGCGGACCGACTCGGCGCGACGGATCGAGAGACGCAGGTTGTAGTCCGGCGGACCGGCGCGGTCGGTGTAGCCGGTCAGCGAGAACTCGCTGACACCCTCGGCCTGGGCCGCGGCGACCACGTCATTCAGGACCGCCTGGGCGTCCGGACGGATGTTCGAACGGTCGAAGTCGAAGTAGACCGTGAAGCGGTCCGGAGCCATCGGCTCGGGCTGCACCTTGAGCTGCTCGAGGGCCGCCAGGAACTCCTCGCGGCAGGCCGCGATGTCGTCCAGCTGGTGGTTCTCCTCCTGCTGCTCGACCCAGCAGTCGAAGCGGGCCTGGGCACGCGCGGCGATCTCCGGCTTGTTGGCGCGGGCGCCGGCGTCGAGCAGGCTGACCAGCTCGGCCCGGTAACCGGCCATCTCGTCGACCATGTCGACCGGCAGATCCCAGTTCGCCAGCTCCTCCGGCATCACGGTCTCGCCGTTCGCCGCCGCCAGCGCCTTGCGGGCGAAGTGGTCGGCATCCGGCCAGTCGTACATCTCGTCGGCCTCGAACACCGTGAGATCACGGTATTCGTCGGTCAGCGCCGCGTTGAACGCACTGCCGCCGCCGGCCTGGACTTCCTTGGCTGCATCGATGTTGTAACCGGTGACGCAGCCGGCGAGTAGACTGAGCGCGGCGAACGCGCCCAGCAGCTTAATCCGAGACATTAACTCTGTCCTCCTTCGTCCTTGGCACCCTGATTTGGAAGGCTTCCCCCAAAGTCAACCGGAACGGCTGTCCTCGCCGAATGCGCGAAATTGCGAAAGCGCGATCCCCCGCAGCTTCTCACATTCCCTGGCCGGAAACTAGCCGCAACTACTGTCGTTGTCAAAGACGACGACAGGTCAAGACCCGGCAAAATCGACGTCTAAACGCGCAATTAGCCAGATTGTTGCATCCCCGATATCGAAAGTTCGACCACAGGCCCCTCCGCCGCCCGCGCGTCGGCCGGATCGTGCGTCACCAGCAGGGTCGGCAATCGCCGTACGCGAGCGTGGCGGAAGATGAAGCGCCGCACGCGGTCGCGCAACCCCGCATCGAGTCGCGAGAAGGGCTCGTCGAGGAGCAGCGCGCGCGGCTCGGCCAGCAGCGTGCGGAACAGCGCGACGCGCGCCCGCTGGCCGCCGGACAGGGTCGCCGGATCGCGCGCCTCGAAGCCCTCGAGGCCGGCCTCGGCGAGGGCCTCGGCGATGCGGGCGCGCCGCGCGGCGCGGCCGCGGACCGCCGGCGACAGGCCGAAGGCCAGGTTTTCGGCGACGCTGAGGTGCGGGAACAGCAGGTCGTCCTGGAACAGGATGCCGAGCCGCCGCCGCTCGGGCGGCAGGTCCAGCAGGTCCTCCCCGCCCAGCCGCGCCCGGCCTTCGCCCTCGAAGGCCGGGTCGAGCGTGCCGCAGAGGAAGTCGAGCAGGCTCGACTTGCCGACGCCGCTCGGGCCCATCAGCGTGGCGATCTCGCCGGGCGGCACGACGAGGTCGAGCGGCTCGATCAGGCGCCGGCCCGCCAGGCGCAGGCCCAGGCCTTCGAGCTCCAGGGCGCCCTCGGGCGCCGCGCCGGCCGAGGCACCACTCACGGCCCGGCCCGGAAGCTGCGGCGCCGCCGGTAGGCCCAGGCCGGCAGCGCCATGGCCAGCAGGAAGGCGAGCAGCGGCAGCAGCGCCTGCGCGAAGGCGTAGACCGCGAGCACCCGGCGGTCGCCGCCGGCCGCCAGGGCGACGGCCTCGGTGGTCAGGCTCGCGAAGCGCCCGGCGCCGGCGAACAGCGTCGGCAGGTACTGGGCGACCGAGACCGCGAAGCCGACCGCCGCCGCGAAGGCGATCGGGCGCAGCAGCATCGGCAGGCGGATCCGCCAGAGCACCCGCTCGGGCCCGGCGCCGAGGCAGCGCGCGGCCCGGCCGAAGCGCGGGTCGAGCGCCCGGTAGGCATCGGCCAGCGCCAGGAACACGTAGGGCAGCACGAACAGCAGGTGGCACCAGACCAGGGCCAGCCAGCCGCCGTCGAGGCCGAGGCGCACGGCCAGGACCTGGACGCCGAACAGGAAGGCGATCTGCGGCAGCAGCAGCGGCAGGTAGAGCAGCCAGAGCGCGCCGCGGCCCGGCCGGCGACCCCCGCGCTGCTCGCGCTCCAGGCAGCCGACGACCAGCAGCAGGGCGACGGCGGCGGCCGCGACGGCGACCCACAGCGTCGTCGCGCCGGCGTCGGCCAGGCCGCCGGCCTGCCGCCGCCAGCTCTCGAGCGACCACGCGCTCGGCAGCAGGTCGGGATAGCGCCACCGCCAGGCCAGCGACCAGAGCGCGACGGCGAGCAGCCCGGCGGCGCCGAGCCCGACGGCGAACAGCGTCGGCACCCGGCCGGCCAGATCGGCGACCCGGGCACCGGCGCGCCCGGCACCGCGGCCGCCGGCGGCGAGCCAGCGCCGCCCGAGCGCCGCGGCGAGGCGCTCGCCGACCGCCCAGAGCGCGATCGCCGCGACCACGAGACCGAGCTGCAGGACCGCGCCGGCGGCCGCGACGAAACGCTGCGAGAGGTCGGGGTCGTAGAACCAGCGCACGACCAGCACCGCCAGGCTGGGCGGCGTCGCCGGGCCGAGCACGATCGCCATGTCGACGACCGACAGCGAGAAGGCCAGGGTCGCGTAGAGCGGCAGGCGGATCAGCGGGTAGACCGCCGGCAGCACGGTCTTCAGCCAGGCCGTCGCCGGGCCGTAGCCGAGGGCCCGCGCGGTGCGCAGCCGCTCGGCCGCGCGCACCTGGCCGAGCGCGCCGAAGGTCATGAGCAGCAGGAAGGGCAGCTCCTTGACCGTCAGGCCGAGCGCCAGCGCCAGGCCCCAGGGGTCGTTGACCGTGGCGACGTCGGGCGGCAGCGCCCAGCCGGTCGCCCAGGGCGAGAGGCCGCGCGCGATCAGGCCGCTGGGCGCGATCAGGAAGGCGAGGCCGATCGCCATGGCCGCATGCGGCACCGCCAGCAGCGGCGCCAGCAGCAGGCGCAGGCGCCGGAACAGCCGGCTGCGGTGGCAGCCCGCGCAGAAGGCGACGACCAGCGCGAAGGCCGCGAGCGTGGCGCCAAGGCCGGAGACCAGGCTGACCAGCACCGCCTGCGCGAGGCCCGGCTGCGCCAGCAGCGCGCGCCAGGGCGCCAGGCCCAGGGTCTCGCCGCCGAGCGCCGGCAGCCAGCCGAAGGCCGGCAGCAGCGTGCCGAGCAGCCCGGCGCCGATCGGCAGCAGGAAGAGCGCCAGGGTCAGAACCGGGACCGGCCGCGTCCAGTCGAGCCCGCCGGCCGCGAGAGCGGGCGAGGCCGGGCCGCGGCTCAGCCGCCGTAGCGCCGCGCCCATTCCGCCTCGATGCGGGTCATCCAGGTCGGATGCGGCTCGAGCAGCACCGGCCCGAGCGCCTCGGGCGGCAGCGTCGCCGGTCCGGCCGGGATCGCCTCGAACAGCGCCCGCTCGTCCGGCGCCAGGCGGTCCATCGCCAGCACGGTGTCGTCGCCCCAGTGCCGCGGGTCCTGCTTGCGCGCCTGCGCCTCGGGGCTCATCAGGAAGTTCGCCACCACCATGGCCGCCGCCTTGGCCCGGGCGTTGAAGGGGATGGCGACGAAGTGGGTGTTGCCGATCGTGCCCTCGTCGAGCACGAAGACCCGTGCGCTCGCCGGCAGGCGGCCGTTGTCGATCAGCGACTGCGCCTCGGAAGGATAGAAGGAGATGGCGATGTCGAGTTCGCCGTCGTCGAGCAGCTGCAGCTGCGCCGGGCCGCTCGCCGGGAACACCCGGCCGGCGCGCCAGAGCTGCGGGTGCAGCGCGTCGAGATAGGCCCAGAGCGGCGCCGTCGCCGCCTGGAACTGGGCGTCGTCGGCGACCGGCCGCTGCAGCAGGTCGGCGTCCGCGGTCAGCTCGATCAGCACCTGCTTGAGGAAGGTCGAGCCGATGAAGTCCGGCGGCGCCGGATAGCTGAAGCGCCCGGGATGGGCCGCCGCCCAGTCGGCGAAGGCCGGAATCGAGCCCGGCGTCTCCGTGACCCGGGCCGAGTCGTAGATGAAGTTGATTTTGGCCATGCCCCAGGGCGCCTCGAGGCCGTCCGTGGGCACGGTGAAGTCGACGACCGTGGTCGGCTTGTCGCGCGTGTCGACCAGGGCGAAGTTCGGCAGGCGCTCGGCGAAGGGCCCGTAGAGCAGGCCGTTCTGCTTCATCGTCGCGAAGTTCTCGCCGTTGATCCAGACCAGGTCGACCGAGCCCGCCTCGGACTTGCCGGCGGCCTTCTCGGCGAGCACGCGGTTCACCGCCTCGGCGGTGTCGGTCAGCTTGACGTGCTCCAGCTCGATGCCGTGCAGCGCCTCGACGCGCTCGCCGACCCAGGCGATGTAGGCGTTGATCCGCTCGTCGCCGGCCCAGGCGTTCCAGTAGACCGTCTGGCCGGGCGCCCGCTCCAGCGCCTCGTCCCAGCTCAGCGGCTCGGCCACCGCCGGCGCCGCACCGAGAAGGGCCAAGGCCAGGGCGGCGCCGGCCGCCCGCTGCATCGCTTCGATCATCCCGTCTCTCCGGCTCGACGATCCACGGGCGCCAGACTAGGCAGCGTGCCGCCCGCCTGCCTATCAAGCGCTCTTCACGATGTCGGCAGCAAGCGCGCGCTCCGGCCACCCCTTGCAAGACGCCCGGCTCTCTGCGACATAATCGGGGCCGGCGCGGAAGCGGGTGTAGCTCAATGGTAGAGCAGAAGCTTCCCAAGCTTACGACGAGGGTTCGATTCCCTTCACCCGCTCCAACCGGCCGCTTTTCCCGGGACACCGCCGCCTGAGTTTCCGCACCCCTCGACAGGCTCGGGGTGAAGCGAACGCGGCGCCGGCGTCCCTGCTCAGCCGTCCGGCCGGCGCATGTGGAAGCGGTTCTCCTCGCCGACCCAGAAGTAGTCGGTCGGCCCGCCGCCGCGGGCGATCGGCTCGGCGGCGACCGTGTCGAAGACGCCGTCGGCGATGACCCGCCGGTCGATGTGGATCAGCACTGCCTCGCCGAGCACCAGCCAGCAGCTGCCCTCGGCGCCGTCGTGACCGTCGAGCCGCAGGATCTGCGTCACCCTGCACTCGAAGGAGACCGGGCTCTCGCCGACCCGCGGCACGGCGATCTTGCGCGAGGGCGCGGCGGTCAGGCCGGCCAGCTCGAACTCGTCGACCTCGGGGCCGACGGCGGCGCTGGTCGCGTTCATCGCCTCGGCGAGCGGCCGGGTCGAGAGGCTCCAGGAAAATTCGCCGCTCTCGCGCACGTTGTCGAGGCTGTCCTTCACGCCGCTGCTCGAGAAGCCGACGATCGGCGGCCGGTAGCTCAGCAGGTTGAAGAAGCTGTAGGGCGCGAGGTTCGGCACGCCGGCCTCGCTGAGCGTCGAGATCCAGCCGATCGGCCGGGGCACGACGATCGAGTTGAGCGGGTCGTGGCGCAGGCCGTGGCCTTCGCGCGGGTCGTAGACGTGGAAGTCGGTCACCGCAGGTCCTCGTCAGCTGGCGGGGAAGGAGAGACTACAGCGCGGCGAGGGCCGCCGTCAGGCAGGCGGCGCCGAGGCGCCGGCAGCGCTCCGGCGACCAGCCGAGCGCCGGCACCGGGCTGTTGGCGCAGTCCTTGAAGGGCTGCTCCAGGGTCATCGACAGGCACTTGAACTCCTCGGCGACCCACTTCGAGCCGATGTCGAGGTTGGCGTTCGGCGTCTTCGGGTAGCCGTGAACCGTCTGGAAGTCGGGATCCGTCTGCTCGAGGGCCGCGGCGAAGCGCTCGCGCCGGGCGATCATCTCCGGCGTCACCGAGGGCACGTTGTCGGCGTCGACCAGGAAGCAGTAGGGCAGGCCCTCGTCGCCGTGGATATCGAGGAACAGGGACACCCCGGTCTGGCGCATGCGCTCGCGCACGAAGAAGACCTCGGGCGCCGCCTCCGGCGTGGCGTTGCGCCAGGCGCGGTTGAGGTCGGTCCCGGCGGCGTTGGTGCGGATGTGGCCGGCGGCCGCCCCGTCCGGGTTCATCAGCGGCACGACGTGCAGCGTCGCCTCGGCGAGCAGCCGGCGCGCGACCGCGTCGAGCGGGTCGAGCAGCCGCTCGAGCAGGCCCTCGACGGCCCAGGAGGCCATGGTCTCGCCGGGATGCTGGCGGGCGATCACCCAGACCGGCTTCGGCCCCTCGCCCGGGCTCAGCAGGTCGAGCGGCCGCCCTTCCAGCGAGGCGCCCAGGCTCTCGTGGCGGACCCGCGGGTCGGCGGCGATCCGCGCGACCAGCGCCCGGTTGCGCGCCGTTTGGTAGGGCGCGAAGTAGGCGAACCAGGCCGTGCCCGAGGCCGAGGCGAAGGACCAGGACAGGCGGCCGTCGGCATAGCGCGCCGGCACGCGGACCCAGCTCTCCGGCGCGCCGGCCGGCCCCTCGGTCGAGGCGACGACGTCGTAGCCCTCCCAGCCCTTGGGATAGCTGCTGGCCCCGGCGTTCTCGATCTCGAAGGACCAGGCCTCGCCGGGCGTCCCGGAGACCCGGAAGAAGAACCACTGGCGGAAGTCGGCGCGGCCGTCGGCGCGGAGCGCGAGGCGCGCGGCGTTGCGGCCCTCGCCGCCGGCATCGACCGCCACGACCTCGATGTTGCCGCCGTCGAAGTCGGCGCTGATCTCCATGCCCCGGCCCTACTGGCGGAAGGGCGCGAGGTCGGTCGCCTGGAACGGCGGCGTCGCGTTGAGCCGCTCGGTCAGCGCCGCCAGCTTCGGGAAGCGGCCCTCGGCGACGATGTCGGGTCCGGTCACGGTCATGAAGTCGTAGGCGACCGCCGTGGTGATGTCGGCCTGGGTCAGGCGGCCGTGCAGCCACTCCTGGTCGCCCAGCGCCGCCTCGAGCGCCGCGAGACCGCCGGCGGCCTGGCCGTTCAGGCGCTCGACCCAGGCCGGGTCGGTCCTGCCCTCGGCCTTCTGCTTGCGCTCGTAGAAGCTCTGCACCGCCTTCTCGACCGCGCCGAGCGCGATGCTGACGCTCTTCAGCACGGCCCGGCGCTCCGGCCCCGTGAGGGGGATCAGCGCGCGCTCCGGCCCCACCTCCTGGTCCGCCCAGTCGAGGATTGCCTGGGAGTCGACCAGCACCTCGCCGTCGTCGAGCACCAATGCCGGCACGCGGCCGAGCGGGTTGACCCGCTTGATCTCCTCGAAGTCGGCGCCGGTCGCGAGGTGCCGCCGCTCGACGTCGATGCCGAGCAGGTCGAGGCTGACGGCGACGCGGCGCACGAAGGGCGAGAGGTCTCGGCCGAGCAGCTGCATGAAAGGGTCTCCCTGTGCGTATCGGTTTCTGTGTGCGTATCGGTTTCTGTGTGCGTCTTCGTTTCTAGAGCGGAACGGCGACTCAGCCGTAGGCCTCGGCGAACAGCGCCTCGTAGTCGGCCTTGCCGGCCTGGCGCGGGTTCGAGGCGTTGGAGTGGTCCTTGAGCGCGCCCTCGACCATCGCCGGCAGCACCGATTCCGGCACGCCCATCTCCTTGAGGCTGCCGGGCAGGCCGAGGTCGGCGTTGAGCCGCTCGACCGCCTCGGCGATGTCGGCGTCCTCGGGCAGGCCGACAGCGCGCGCCAGGCGCGCGTACTTGTCGCCGACGTGGCCGGCGTTGAAGCGCAGCACGGCCGGCAGGATCACCGCGTTGAGCGTGCCGTGGTGCAGCCGCGGCGACTCCAGGCCGCCCAGCGGGTGCGACATGGCGTGGACCGCGCCCAGGCCTTTCTGGAAGGTCATGCCGCCCATCAGCGACGAGAGCAGCATCTCGCGCCGCGCCTGGCGGTCGCCGCCGTCCTCGACGGCGCGGCGGATGTGCGTCCAGCCGCGCGCCAGCCCGTCGAGCGCGATCGCCTCGGCCGGCGGATTGTCGCGGGGCGACAGGAAGGTCTCGACGCAGTGGGTGATGGCGTCCATGCCGGTCGCCGCGGTCAGGCGCGGCGGCAGGCCGAGCGTCAGCTCCGGGTCGCAGAGCGCCACGCGCGGGATCATGTTGGGCGCCAGGAAGCCGAGCTTGCGGCCGTCCTTCAGGGTGATCAGCGCGGCGCGCCCGACCTCGCTGCCGGTCCCGGCCGTGGTCGGGATGGCGACCAGCGGCGCCACCGCCGGGGTGATCTTGGGCACGCCGCCGAGAATCGCGGCGTACTGCTCGAGCGGCGCCGGATGGGTCGCCATCAGCGCCACGCCCTTGGCGAGGTCGATCGAGCTGCCGCCGCCGAGCGCGATCAGGCCGTCGCAGTCACCGGCGCGGTAGGCCGCCACCGCCGCCTCGACCGCGGCCTCGGTCGGGTTCTCCGGCGTCTCGTCGAAGACCGCGAGTCCGGCGCCGTCCGGCAGCACGGCCTTGAGGCGCTCGACCAGGCCGGAGGCGACGATGCCCTTGTCGGTGACCAGCAGCGGCCGCGCGACGCCCAGGCTGGTCAGCTCCTCGGGCAGCGCCGAGAGCGCGCCGAAGTCGAACAGGATGCGGGTGAGGTAGAGAATCGGCGTCATGGCGGGCGGCCTCGGCTGCTGTCGGTTGCGGAATGGGGTTCCGGGAGCGTCTCCGGATGCGGGCCGCAAGCCTCTCCGGCCGCCGCCGGGCCGTCAAGCCGGCCGGCTCAGGACCCTGCCATGAGCCGCCGCCGGCTTGCCGAAGCGGCGGTGCAGCGCCGAAACCGCGGCGGTCAGCAGCAGGATCGCGCCGGCCTGGTGCAGCGCGCCGAGCCAGACAGGCACGGCCTGCAGCAGCGTGACCACGCCGAGCCCGTACTGCAGCAGGCACGCCGCCGCGACCAGCAGCAGGTCGCCGGCGAGCCGCGAGCCCGGCGCGCGCCGCCAGCCCCACCAGGCGAGGCCCAGCGCGCCGGCCAGCAGCAGGGTCGCCAGCAGGCGGTGGTTGAACTGCACCGCCTCGATGGTCTCGAACCAGTTCAGCCACCAGGGACTCAGCGCGCCGTAGCCGGCCGGGACGAGCCGGCCGTCCATGGTCGGGAACTCGTTGTAGGTCAGGCCGGCGTCGGTGCCGGCGACGAAGCCTCCGGCCGCCAGGGTCAGCACCAGCAGCGCGAGGAAGCCCGCGAGGCCGCGGCCGCTGCCCGCGGCGGGCCGCGCATCGCCGGCGGGCGGGCGCAGCAGCGAGAGCGCGATCCACAGCAGGTAGGCGTAGATCGCCAGCGCGAGGCCGAGGTGCAGGACCAGGCGGTACTGGCTGACGTCGGTGCGCTCGGAGAAGCCGCTGGCGACCATGAACCAGCCCATGAAGCCCTGCAGCGCGCCCAGCGCGAAGCCGATCCACAGGGGCCGCACGAAGCCGGCGGGCACGCGGCCGCGCCAGAGGAACCAGAGAAACGGCAGCAGGTAGGCGACCCCGATCAGCCGGCCCCACAGGCGGTGCAGCCACTCCCACCAGAAGATCTCGCGGAACTCGGCCAGGGTCATGCCGCCGGGCAGGCTGCGGTACTCGCCGGTCTCGCGGTAGAGCGCGAAGAGCCGCTGCCACTCGGCGTCGTCGAGCGGCGGCAGGGCGCCCGAGACCGGCGCCCACTCCATGATCGAGAGGCCGGACTCGGTGAGCCGCGTGATCGCGCCGATCACCGCCATCGCGAAGATCAGCCCGCAGCAGCCGAGCAGCCAGAGCGCGACGGCGCGCGGCGCGGCGCGACGGCCGGTGGCGGAAGCGGCGGCGAGCGTGGACATGACGGGGATATATCGGCGCCGGCGGCCGGACGCCAGCGGCGGAACGCCGCGCGGCCGCCCGGCCGGGGGCTCAGCGCCCCGGGGTTCGGCGGCGCCGGCGCCCGACCAGCCGGCGCAGGCGGTCGACCTGGCGCCCCAGTTCCGGGGTCCGCCGGCGCAGCCGCAGCCAGGCGAGGCGCGCGCGGCCCGAGCCGCGCGTCGCCAGGATCAGCCCGGCCGCGAAGACCGGCAGGCCGAAGGGGCCGGGCAGCAGGAAGACCGGGACCGAGACCAGCATCAGCGCGACGCCGAGGCCGGTCATCCAGGGCCGCCGGCTGCGCCGCGGCGCGCCCACGGCATCGGACTCCAGGCTAGATGTGGATCGGCCGGCCGTCGACGGCGAGCGCCGCCTCCTTGACCGCCTCGTTGAGCGTCGGGTGGCCGTGGAAGGAGCGCGCCAGGTCCTCGGCCGAGCCGCCGAACTCCATGGCGACCACGACCTCGTGGATCAGGTTGCCGGCGTCGGGGCCCAGGATGTGTGCGCCGAGGATCCGGTCGGTCGCCTTGTCGGCCAGGATCTTGACGAAGCCGTCGGTCGCCTGCATGGCGCGCGCCCGGCCGTTGGCGGTGAAGGGGAACTTGCCGACCTTGTACTCGACGCCGGCCTGCTTCAGCTCCTCCTCGGTCGGCCCGACCGAGGCGACCTCGGGCCAGGTGTAGACGATGCCCGGCACGGTCGCGTAGTTGACGTGGCCGCCCTCGCCGGCGAGGTGCTCGGCGACCGCGACGCCCTCCTCCTCGGCCTTGTGCGCCAGCATCGCGCCGGGGATCGCGTCGCCGATCGCGTAGATGCCCTCGACGTTCGTCATCAGGTGGCGGTCGACCGCGACCCGGCCGCGCTCGTCGAGCGCGACGCCGGCCTCCTCCAGGCCGAGGCCCTCGAGGTAGGGCTTGCGGCCGATCGCGACCAGCACGGCGTCGCAGTCGATCGTCTCGCTGTCGCCGCCTTTCGCCGGCTCGACGGTCAGCTTGACGCCGCTCTTCGAGGTCTTGGCGCCGGTCACCTTGGTCGAGAGCTTGAAGCTCATGCCCTGGCGCCCGAGGATGCGCTGGAACTGCTTGCCGACCTCGCCGTCCATGGTCGGCACCAGGCGGTCGAGGAACTCGACGACCGTGACCTTGGCGCCGAGGCGCTGCCAGACCGAGCCCATCTCCAGGCCGATGTAGCCGCCGCCGACCACGACCAGGTGCTTGGGCACCTTGGCGAACTCCAGCGCGCCGGTCGAGGAGACGATCTGCTTCTCGTCGACCGCGACGTTCGGCAGGTCGACGTGGGTCGAGCCGGTCGCGATGACGATGTTCTTGGTCTCGTAGGTCTTGCTGTCCTTGTCGCCGGCGACCTCGACCTTGCCGGGCGCGGCGATCCGGCCGGTGCCCTTGAGCCAGTCGATCTTGTGCTTCTTGAACAGGAACTCGATGCCCTTGACGTTGGCCTCGACCGTCTTGTCCTTGTGGCCGAGCATCGCCTTGAGGTCGAGCTGCACCTTGCCGACCTTGACGCCGAAGCCGGCCAGCGCGTGCTCGGCCTCCTCGAACTTCTCGCTGGCCTGGAGCAGCGCCTTGGAGGGGATGCAGCCGACGTTGAGGCAGGTGCCGCCGAGGGTCGCGCGCTTCTCGACGCAGGCGACCTTGAGGCCGAGCTGGGCCGCGCGGATCGCGCAGACGTAGCCGCCCGGCCCGGCGCCGATCACGATGAGGTCGTAAGCCTGCTCGGCCATGTCGCTTCGCTCCGTCTCGGGATTGCTGCTAGGGGCGCGGCGCACCTTGCCGCAAAGGCCCCGGGGCGACAAGGCGGACGGACAAGGCGGGCCGCGGTCGTCCCTCTCTGCCCCTGGGGGCGAAGAGCGAGGAAAGGCTAGAGGTCGAGCAGCAGGCGCTCCGGGTCCTCGATCGCCTCCTTGACCTTGACCAGGAAGGTCACGGCCTCGCGGCCGTCGACGATGCGGTGGTCGTAGGACAGGGCGAGGTACATCATGGGGCGGACCTCGACCTTGCCGCCGATCGCGACCGGGCGCTCCTGGATCTTGTGCAGGCCCAGGATGCCCGACTGCGGGGCGTTGAGGATCGGCGTCGAGACCAGCGAGCCGAAGACGCCGCCGTTGGTGATGGTGAAGCTGCCGCCCTGCATCTCGTCGAGGCCGAGCTTGCCGTCGCGCGCGCGGCCGGCGAGCTCGCCCAGCGCCTGCTCGATCTCCGCGAAGGACTTGCCGTCGCAGTCGCGGATCACCGGCACCATCAGGCCCTGCGGCGCGGAGACCGCCATGCCGATGTCGTAGAACTGGTTGTAGACGATGTCGGTGCCGTCGATGCGCGCGTTGACCGCGGGCACCTCCTTCAGCGCCTTGACGCAGGCCTTGGCGAAGAAGGCGGTGAAGCCGAGCTTGACGCCGTGCTTCTTCTCGAAGCCGTCCTTGTAGCGCGACCGCAGGTCCATGACGGCGGACATGTCGGCCTCGTTGAAGGTCGTCAGCATCGCCGCGTTGTTCTGCGACTCCTTCAAGCGCTTGGCGATGGTCTGGCGCAGCTTCGACATGCGCTCGCGGCGCTCGCGGGGCTGGCCCTCGGCCGAGGCGGCCGGTGCGGGCGCCGGCGCGGCCGCCTCGCTCTTGGCGGGGCCGGGGGCGGCGGCGCCACCGCCGACGCTCGGCTTCGGCTTGAGCGCGACGCGGCCGGCGGCGACGGCCTCGACGTCCTCCTTGGTCAGGCGGCCCTGCGGCCCGGTCGCCGGGATCCGGTAGGGATCGAGGCCGTGCTGCTCGACAAGCCGGGCGACCGCCGGCGACAGGGTCATCGCCGAGCTCGGCGCGCCCTCGCCGAGGAAGGCCATGAGGTCGCTCGCCGTGACCTTGCCGTCGGTGCGCCGCGCCTTGCCCGGGTCGAGCCCGGGCGCGGCGGCGAGATCGGCGCCCTCGCCCGGCGCCTGGCCGCGCTCGACGAGCGCGCCGGTCGCGGTGCCGGCGCCGGTATCGCCGGCCTGCACCGCCTGCGACGGCGCGGCGGCCGGAGCGGAGGCCGGCGCAGGAGCCGGGGCGGCAGCGGGCGCAGGGGCCGGAGCCGGGGCGGGCGCGGCGGCCCCGCCGCCTTCGGCGACGCGCGCCAGCAGGGCGCCGACCTCGACGGTCGCGCCCTCCTCGACCAGCGCCTCGGCCAGGGTGCCGGCGACCGGCGCGTTGACCTCCAGGCTGACCTTGTCGGTCTCCAGCTCCAGGATCGCCTCGTCGGCGCCGACGCTGTCGCCCGGCCGCTTCAGCCACTTGGCGACGACCGCCTCGGTGACCGATTCGCCGAGGGTCGGCACCGGCACGTCGTGTGTCTTGCCGCCGCCGGATGCGGGTGCGGGCGCCGCAGCGGGAGCCGGTGCCGGGGCGGGGGCCGCAGCGGGCGCGGGCGCAGGGGCCGGAGCGGGCGCGGCCGCGGGGGCCGGGGCCTTGCCCGCGCCCTCGCCGATGCGCCCGAGCAGAGCGCCGACCTCGACGCTGTCGCCCTCCTGGGCGGCGATTTCGGCCAGCGTGCCGGCCTCGGGCGCGTTGACCTCCAGCGTGACCTTGTCGGTCTCCAGCTCGACCACGGCCTCGTCGGCCGCGACGCTGTCGCCTTCGGCCTTCAGCCACTTGGCGACGACCGCCTCGGTAACCGACTCGCCCAGGGTGGGGACCTTGATCTCCGCTGCCATGCTGCGCCTTCTCGTGCCCTTCTACGTCGCCCGCCACGTCCCCCGGCCGTCGCCCCGGCGGGCGGGGCGGGCCGGCGGCGGCCTATTCGGCCGCCTGCTTCCTGTTGCTCCGCGTCCCGGTGCCGCCCTTGGCCTTCGACGCGCTGCCGGATTTCTTCGCGGCCCCCTGCTTGGACGTCGCCTGCTTCGACGTCGCCTGCTTCGGGGCGGCCCTGCCCTTGGCGGCCGACTTCTTCGCCGCCGGCTTCCTCGCCGGCGCGCTCTTGGCCTTGGCCTCGGCGGACGGCGTCGGGATCGCCGCCGAGGCGGTCTTGCCGTTCATCGCCGCCTTGCGGTAGCCGATGCGGCCGTAGCGCGGCAGGCCGAGGGTCAGCGCCTCCTCGACCAGCTTGGCCTGCTCGGCGTTGTGGCGCTGGAACAGGCCGGTCGCCGGCGAGGCGGCGGCCGGACGGCCGGCGTAGCGCGGCCGCGGCTTCTCGACCCCGGCCTCCTCGGCGACCTCCTCGAGGAACTCGCTGATCAGCGACCAGGCGCCCATGTTGCGCGGCTCCTCCTGGCACCAGACCAGGTCGCAGTGCGCGTACTTCTTGAGCTCGCTCAGCAGCGTGTCGCTGGGGAAGGGATAGAGCTGCTCGAGGCGCATCAGGTGCACCTCCTCCACGCCCTTCTCCTCCTTGGCCTCGAGCAGGTCGTAGTAGACCTTGCCGCTGCACAGCACGAGCTGCTTCGCCTTCCGGATCGCCGCGGCCGAGGCCTGTTCGCTGATCACCCGGTGGAACGAGCTGTCGCCGCTCATCTCGGCCAGCGTCGAGACGCAGCGCTTGTGGCGCAGCAGCGACTTCGGCGTGAACACGATCAGCGGCTTGCGGAAGTCCCGGTGGACCTGGCGGCGCAGGGCGTGGAAGTAGTTCGCCGGGGTCGTGCAGTTGACCACCTGCAGGTTGTCCTCGGCGCAGAGCTGCAGGAAGCGCTCGATGCGCGCCGAGGAGTGCTCCGGTCCCTGGCCCTCGTAGCCGTGCGGCAGCAGCATGACCAAGCCGGACATGCGCAGCCACTTGGCCTCGCCCGAGGCGATGAACTGGTCGATGATGATCTGGCCGCCGTTGACGAAGTCGCCGAACTGCGCCTCCCAGGCGACCAGGGCGTTGGGCTCGGCCAGGGAATAGCCGTATTCGAAGCCGAGCACCGCCAGCTCGCTGAGCGGGCTGTCGACGATCTCAACCGGCGCCTGGTCGGAGGCCAGGTTCATCAGCGGCTTGTAGGTCTCCTCGGTCTCCTGGTCGATCAGCGCGGCGTGGCGCTGCGAGAAGGTGCCGCGGTTGGAGTCCTGGCCGGACATGCGGATCGGGTAGCCCTCGAGCGCCAGGCTGCCGAAGGCCAGCGCCTCGGCGGTCGACCAGTCGATGCCCTCGCCCGTGTCGATCATCTTGCGCCGCGCCTCGAGCTGGCGGGCGATCTTGCGGTTGACGTTGAAGCCCTCGGGGACCTCGCAGAGCTTGAGGCCGATCTTCTTGAGGTCGCTCTGCTCGACCGCCGTGTCGCCGCGCCGGGCGTCGTAGCCCTTGACCGGCGACAGGCCGGCCCAGGCGCCCTCCAGCCAGTCGGCCTTGTTGGGCTTGTAGGAGTTGGCCGCCTCGAAGTCGCGCTCCAGGCGCTCGTACCAGTCGTTGACCTGGGTCTCGACCTCGTTGTCGCTGACCAGGCCCTCGCCGACCAGCCGGCGGCCGTAGAGCTCGCGGGTCGTCGGGTGCTGGCGGATCGTCTTGTACATCAGCGGCTGGGTGAAGGCCGGCTCGTCGCCCTCGTTGTGACCGAACCGACGGTAGCAGAACATGTCGATCACCACGTCCTTCTTGAAGGTCTGGCGGAACTCCGTGGCGATGCGGGCGGCGTGGACCACGGCCTCGGCGTCGTCGCCGTTCACGTGGAACACCGGGGCCTGGATGATCTTCGCCGGCTCCGAGCAGTAGGGGCCGGAGCGCGAGTTCACCGGGTTCGTGGTGAAGCCGATCTGGTTGTTGACGATGAAGTGGATGGTGCCGCCGATCCGGTAGCCCTTGAGCTCGGAGAGATCGAGCGTCTCGGGCACCAGGCCCTGCCCCGCGAAGGCGGCGTCGCCGTGCAGCAGCAGCGCCATGACCTCGGTGCGGTCCTTGTCGTCGCGCTGCGCCTGCTTGGCGCGCACCTTGCCGACGACGACGGGATCGACCGCCTCCAGGTGCGAGGGGTTGGCGGTCAGCGAGAGATGCACCGAGGTGCCGTCGAACTCGCGGTCGGCCGAGGTGCCGAGGTGGTACTTGACGTCGCCCGAGCCGCCGACGTCGTCGGGGTTGGCGGCGCCGCCCTTGAACTCCTTGAAGATGGCGGTGAAGGGCTTGCCCATGAAGTTGCCGAGCACGTTGAGCCGGCCGCGGTGGGGCATGCCGATGACGACCTCGCGCAGGCCGAGCTGGCCGCCGCGCTTGAGGATCTGTTCCAGGGCCGGAATCATCGCCTCGGCGCCGTCGAGGCCGAAGCGCTTGGTGCCGGTGTACTTCTTGTCGAGGAAGCGCTCGAAGGTCTCGGCCGCGGTCAGCCGCTCCAGGATCGCGCGCTTGCCGGGCACGGTGAAGTCGGTGCGGTTGAGCTCGCGGTTCTCGATGCGCTGCTGGATCCAGCGCTTCTGGTCGGGATCCTGGATGTGCATGAACTCGACGCCGATCGAGCCGCAGTAGATCTGGCGCAGCGCCTCCATGATCTGGCGCAGCGTCGCGGTCTCGAAGCCGAGCACGTGGTCGATGAAGATCGGCCGGTCCCAGTCGTCCTCGGTGAAGCCGTAGCTGGCCGGGTCGAGCTCGGGGTGGGGCACGCGCGGCGCCAGGCCGAGCGGGTCGAGGTTGGCCTCGAGGTGGCCGCGCACCCGGTAGGCGCGGATCAGCATCAGCGCGCGGATCGAATCGACCGTCGCCGCGCGCACCCCGGCGTCGCCGACCGGCGCTGCCGCGGCGCCGGCGCCCGCGGGCCGCTCGACGGCCCGCTCGAGCAGGCCGCGCGCGTCGGGCGCCAGGTCGTCGAAGAAGGCCTTCCAGTCCGCGCCGACCGCGTCGGGATCGCCGAGGTAGCGCGCGTAGGTCTGGACCAGCTGCTCGGCGTGCGGGCCGATCAGCATCGCCCCGTTGCCGCTCGCCCCCCCGGTCGAGCCACCGTTGCCGGTCGAGTCGGTGTTCGCGGCCATATCGTTCGCCATGTCCGTCGCACGGGCCCGGCCGACGGCGGCCGGGGCCGCCCTTTCCTCTTGAAGCTAGCCTTTGAACTCGCTCATCGCTTTTAGCATGGTGCTGCCGAGGCTGGCCGGCGAATCCGCAACGAAGATTCCGGCCTCCTGCAGCGCCGCGATCTTGTGGTCGGCCGTGTCCTTGCCGCCCGAGATGACCGCGCCGGCGTGGCCCATGCGGCGGCCCGGCGGGGCGGTGCGCCCGGCGATGAAGCCGGCGACCGGCTTCGGCGAGCCCATGGCCTTGTAGTACTCGGCGCCCATGATCTCGGCGTCGCCGCCGATCTCGCCGATCATGATGACGCCCTCGGTCTCCTCGTCCTCGAGGAACATCTTCATGCAGTCGACGAAGTTGGTGCCGTTGACCGGATCGCCGCCGATGCCGACGCAGGTCGACTGGCCGAGGCCGGCCGCGGTGGTCTGGGCCACCGCCTCGTAGGTGAGCGTGCCGGAGCGGCTGACGATGCCGATCTTGCCGCGCCGGTGGATGTGGCCGGGCATGATGCCGATCTTGCACTCGTCCGGCGTGATCACGCCCGGGCAGTTGGGGCCGATCAGGCGGGTCTGCGAGCCCTCGAGGGCGCGCTTGACCTTGACCATGTCGAGCACCGGGATGCCCTCGGTGATGCAGACCGCCAGGCGGATGCCGGCGTCGATCGCCTCCAGGATGGCGTCGGCCGCGAAGGGCGGCGGCACGTAGATCGCGCTGGCGTCGGCGCCGGTCTCGGCGACCGCGTCGGCGACGGTGTTGAAGACCGGCAGGTCGAGGTGCGTGGTGCCGCCCTTGTTCGGGGTCACGCCGCCGACCATGCGGGTGCCGTAGGCGATCGCCTGCTCGGAGTGGAAGGTGCCCTGCGCGCCGGTGAAGCCCTGGCAGATGACCTTCGTGTTCTTGTCGACCAGAACGGCCATTACTGGGCCTCCTTCACGGCCTTGACGACCTTTTCCGCTGCGTCGGCCAGGTTGTCGGCGGAGACGATGGCCAGGCCGCTCTCGTTGAGGATCTCCTTGCCGCGCTCGACGTTGGTGCCCTCCAGTCGCACCACCAGCGGCACGTGCAGGCTGACCTCGCGGGCCGCCGCGACGACGCCCTCGGCGATGATGTCGCAGCGCATGATGCCGCCGAAGATGTTGACCAGGATGCCTTCGACGTTGGGGTCGGAGAGGATGATCTTGAAGGCCGCGGTGACCCGCTCCTTGGTGGCGCCGCCGCCGACGTCGAGGAAGTTGGCCGGCTCGCCGCCGTAGAGCTTGATGATGTCCATCGTCGCCATGGCCAGGCCGGCGCCGTTGACCATGCAGCCGATGTTGCCGTCGAGCTTGATGTAGTTGAGCTCGTGCCGCGAGGCCTCGAGCTCCATCGGGTCCTCCTCGTCCTCGTCGCGCATCTCGGCGACGTCGGGGTGGCGGAACAGCGCGTTGTCGTCGAAGCCCATCTTGGCGTCGAGCGCCAGGATGCCGCCCTCGCCGGTGACGACCAGCGGGTTGATCTCGACCAGCGAGGCGTCGAGCTCGGTGAAAGCCTTGTACATGGCCATCAGGAACTTCGTGGCGGCCCCGATCTGCTTGCCCTGGAGGCCGAGCGCGAAGCCGATCTTGCGGCACTGGAAGGGCATCAGCCCGACCGCCGGGTCGATGGCCTGGCGCACGATGCGCTCGGGGTGCTCGGCGGCGACCTCCTCGATCTCCATGCCGCCCTCGGTCGAGGCGACGATCGTGACCCGGCCGGTGCCGCGGTCGAGCAGCATCGAGAGGTAGAGCTCGCGGGCGATGTCGCAGCCCTGCTCGATGTAGAGGCGCTTGACCTCCTTGCCCGCCGCGCCGGTCTGCTTGGTGACCAGCGTCTCGCCGAGCATCTTGCCGGCCTCGGCCTTGACCTCTGACGCGCCGCCCTTGACGACGCGCACGCCGCCCTTGCCGTCGGGGTCGCTCTTGAAGCGACCGGCGCCGCGGCCGCCGGCGTGGATCTGCGATTTCACCACGCAGACCGGGCCGCCGAGCTTGCCGGCGGCCTCCTCGGCCTCCTCCGGGGTGTAGGCGACGTGGCCGTCGGGCACGGCGACCCCGAATTTCTTGAGCAGGCTCTTGGCCTGGTACTCGTGGATGTTCATCTCGGGCGCGCTCGCTTCGCGGTTTCTGTCAGGCTGCTTCTATCGGTCTTCTGTGGGGCGTCTCGATCGGGCGTGTCGGCCGGGCGCCGGGAGCGGTTGGCGGTCCCGGGCGTCCGGCGCACCGCGGCGAGCCGCCCTCCGGCGGCCGCGCGGCGCCCCTTCCCCCGGGCGCGGGCGGCACTCTATCACCCCGACGCGGCGGCGCAACCGGCCTTGGCCGGCCGCCGCTGCCGGGGTGCGGAGCCAGGCCTGGAGCCGCCTACTCGGCCTTGGCGGCGAGGTCCTTGCAGGCCTGGACCAGGCCCTTCACGGCGCCGACCGAGTGGTTGAACATCTCCTGCTCCTCGGCGTTGAGGCTGAGCTCGACGATGCGCTCGATGCCGCCGGCGCCGATCACCGCCGGCACGCCGACGTAGAGGCCGTCGACGCCGTACTGGCCGGTCAGCCAGGCGGCGCAGGGCAGCACCCGCTTCTTGTCCTTGAGGTAGCTCTCGGCCATGGCGATCGCCGAGGCGGCCGGCGCGTAGAAGGCCGAGCCGGTCTTGAGCAGGCCGACGATCTCGGCGCCGCCGTCGCGGGTGCGCTGGACGATGGCGTCGAGCCGCTCCTGGGTCAGCCAGCCCATCTTGATGAGGTCGGGCAGCGGGATGCCGGCGACCGTGGCGTAGCGCGGCGTCGGCACCATGGTGTCGCCGTGGCCGCCGAGCACGAAGGCCGAGACGTCCTCGACCGAGACCTGCATCTCCTCGGCCAGGAAGTGGCGGAAGCGCGCGGAGTCGAGCACGCCGGCCATGCCGACGACCTTCTCGTGCGGCAGGCCGCAGGCCTCGCGCAGCACCCAGACCATGGCGTCGAGCGGGTTGGTGATGCAGATCACGAAGGCGTCGGGGGCGTGCTGCTTGATGCCGGCGCCGACCTGGCCCATGACCTTCATGTTGATGGCCAGCAGGTCGTCGCGGCTCATGCCCGGCTTGCGCGCCACGCCGGCCGTGACGATGACCACGTCGGCGCCCTCGATGGCGCTGTAGTCGTTGGCGCCGGCGAGCGACACGTCGTAGCCCTCGACCGGGCCCGACTGCGCGAGGTCGAGCGCCTTGCCCTGCGGCGTGCCCTCGGCGATGTCGAACAGCACGACGTCGCCGAGCTCCTTGAGGGCGGCCAGGTGGGCGAGCGTGCCGCCGATGTTGCCGGCGCCGACCAGGGCGATCTTGTTGCGGGCCTTGTTCCGGGCCATGAGCCTTCCCCTCCGGTTTTCTTGCAGTGCGGTAAAAGCGGTCGGAGCGGAGCTTTACGCCCTTCCCGGCGGCGGCACAAGGGAGGGCGGGGGCGGCGTCCGTCAGGCCGCCTGGCGACCCGGCAGGGTGACCACCAGGGGGCCGTTGCGGGTCGCCACCAGCGTGTGCTCGTACTGCACCGTCGGCGCCGAGGGGTCGGCGAGAAGGGTCCAGCCGTCGCCCGCCTCCTCGGCCCAGTCTGCGCCCAGCGACAGGAAGGGCTCGATGGTGAAGACCAGGCCCTCGTGCATGGTCCGGCGCTCGGCCGGCTCCGGCCAGGTGGCGATCTCGGTCGGCTCCTCGTGCAGGCTGTCGCCGACGCCGTGGCTCGCGAGATTGGTCACCAGGCTGTAGCCCTGGCGCTCGGCGAAGCGGCCGATGGCGGTGCCGATGCCGGCGAGCGGCCGGCCGGCGCCGACCTGGCGGACGCCGGTCCAGAGCGCCCGGCGGCCGTCGCGGCACAGCCGCCGAACCGCCGGGTCGACCGGCGGCAGGGCGAAGGAGGCGCCGGTATCGGCGAAGACCCCGTCCTTCTCGGCCGAGACGTCGATGTTGACGAGGTCGCCGGCGGCGAGACGGCGCGCACCCGGCACGCCGTGGGCGATCTCCTCGTTGACGCTGATGCAGGTGGCGCCCGGAAAGCCGTAGCAGAGCTCCGGGGCCGGCCGGGCCCCTTCGCGCTCCAGCAGCCGGCGGCCGAGCGCATCCAGCTCCGCCGTCGTCATCCCGGGCTCCAGGGCCGCGCCCATCGCCTGCAGCGTGTCGGCGACGATCCGGCCGATCGCCTTCAGCCGGGCAAGCTCTTCCTCTCGGGCGATCGTCATTCTCGCGCTCCTGTCCGGGACCGTGCGCCGCGACCATAGCGCAGCCCGCTAGTCCGCGAGCAGCTTTCTCAGCTCGGTCTTGAGCACCTTGCCGTAGTTGTTCTTCGGCAGGGATTCGACGAAGCGGTACTCCTTCGGCCGCTTGAAGCGGGCGATCTCGGCGAGGCAGAGCGCGTCGAGCGCCGCCGGCGTGACCGCGCCCTCGGGCAGGCCGGGTCGGACGACCACGAAGGCCACGACCGCCTCGCCCCAGTCGGCGTGCGGCCGGCCGACCACCGAGCACTCCAGCACGCCGTCGTGGCGCAGCAGCACCTCCTCGACCTCGCGCGGGTAGATGTTGCTGCCGCCCGAGATGATGACGTCCTTGGAGCGGTCCTTGAGGGTCAGGAAACCGTCGGCGTCGAGGCTGCCGAGGTCGCCGGTGTGCAGCCAGCCGCCGGCCAGGCCCCGCGCGCTCGCCGCCTCGTCCCGCCAGTAGCCGAGCATCACCGAGGGGCCGCGCACCAGGACCTCGCCGGTCTCGCCGGGGGGCAGCGCCGCGCCCGACCCGTCGGCGACCTTGAGGTCGACCAGCAGCTGGGCGCGGCCGACCGAGGCCAGGCGCTCGCGGTAGCGCGCGTCCTGCGTCGCCCCGTGCTCGGGACGCGGCAGCGCGGTGATCGTCATCGGGCTCTCGCCCTGGCCGTAGATCTGCACGAAGCGCCGGCCGAACACGGCGAGCGCCCGCTCGATGTCGGCCAGGTACATCGGGCCGCCGCCGTAGACGCAGGTCTTGAAGCCGCTGGTGTCGGCGGAGCCGGCGGCCGGGTGCTCGACCAGCCGCTTGACCATGGTCGGCGCGAAGAAGAAGCCGAGGCCGCGGTGCGCGGCGAACAGCTCGAAGACCTCGGCCGGCTCGAAGCCGCCGGACTCCGGCAGCACCTGCAGCGCCGCCTGGGCGACGTGCGGCAGGGCGTAGAGGCCGGAGCCGTGCGACAGCGGCGCGGCATGCAGGATCGCATCATCGGGCGAAACGGAATCGACGTCGGCGAAGTAGCAGGCGGTCATGGCGAGCAGGTTCCGGTGGCTCAGCATCGCGCCCTTCGGCCGGCCGGTCGTGCCGCTGGTGTAGAACAGCCAGGCCAAAGCGTCGTCGTCGGCCTCGAAGGGCGCCAGGGGCTCGGCCTCGAACAGCCGCTCCCAGTCTCGCCCCGGCACCTCGACCAGCTCGGCCAGCCCGTCCGGCCGCTCGGCGGCGATCGCCGCGGCCTGGTCCGGCGAGGCGAAGCAGAGGCGCGCGCCGGAGTGCTCCAGCATGTAGCGGAACTCGCGGCCGTGCAGCTTCGCGTTCATCGGCACGGCGGCCAGCCCGGCCCACCAGGCGGCGAACAGCGCCTCCAGGTACTCCGGCCGGTTGGCCATGGCGAGCGCGACGCGGTCGCCCGGCTGCAGGCCGAAGCGGCCGCGCAGGGTGCCGGCCAGGCGCGCCACCCGCCCGGCCAGGCCGGCGTAGTCGCACAGCACCCGCGGGCCCAGCGCCAGCGCCGGCCGGTCGCCGCGCGCCGCCGCGCTGCGCGCCAGGAGTCGTGCCAGGTTCATCGTGCCGCCCGTTTCCTTCCCGACCCGCTTTTTTTCCCGGCCCGCTTCGAGAGACCGGCAAGCCGCTGAAGTTTCCCGCGAAATCGCCGCCCTCGCCTTTATATCGCGGGCCGCAGAGCCTATAGTCAGAGACAGGGCTTCGCCCAGCCCCTGCGCCACGCCCTCCGACCGTCCCCTCGACCGACCGGCAGATCGTCCGATGCGCCGCCGCCAGTTCCTCTCCGGTCTCGCCCTGGCGCCCCTGGCGACCGCAGGGCTGGCCGGCGGGATGGCCGCGACGGCCGGCCGGCTGCTGGCGCAGGACGCGCCGATCTTCTTCCGCATCGGCACCGGCTCGACCGCCGGCACCTACTTCCCGATCGGCGGACTGATCGCCAGCGCGATCAGCCACCCGCCGGGCAGCCGGCCCTGCGACGCCGGCGGCAGCTGCGGCGTGCCCGGCCTGATCGCCGTCGTGCAGTCGACCGAGGGCTCGGTCTACAACGTCCGCGCGGTCGCCGGAGGCTCGCTCGAGTCGGGGCTCAGCCAGGCCGACGTCGCCTACTGGGCGTTCCACGGCGAGGGCCCCTTCTCCGAGGGCCCGGCGCTGTCCAACCTGCGCGCCATCGCCAATCTCTACCCGGAATCGATCCAGCTGGTCGCCGCCGCCGACACCGGCCTGCGCAGCGTCGCCGATCTCAAGGGCAAGCGCGTCTCGATCGACCGCGACGGCTCGGGCACGCAGATCGACGCCAAGCTGATCCTCGCCGCCTGGGGCCTGTCGACCGACGACCTTCAGGTCCGCAAGGTCAGCGCCAACGAGGCCGTCGACCAGCTGCGCCGCGGCGAGCTCGACGCCTTCTTCTACGTCGCCGGCACGCCGACCGCGGCGATCGAGGCGCTCGCCCGCGAGACGCCGATCCAGCTGCTGCCGATCGACGGCGAGCCGGCCGAGCAACTGCTGCAGGACTACCCCTTCTTCGCGCGCGGCTTCGTCACCGCCAGCATGTACCAGGGCGTCTCGGCGACGGCGACGCTGTCGGTCGGCGCCCAGTGGATCTGCTCGGCCGAGGTCGACGAGGCGCTGGTCTACGAGATCACCGCGGCGCTGTGGCACAAGAACACGCGGCGCCTGCTCGACGCCGGCCACCAGAAAGGTCGGCTGATCGAGTTCGGCACGGCGCTCAACAGCCTCGGCATCCCGCTGCACCCCGGCGCGCTGCGCTACTACCAGGAGCGCCGGGTCAGCGTCCCCGACACGCTGGAGCCCGACAAGTAGGCCGGGGCGGCCCGGCGCAGGACGGCCCGGTGCAGGACGGCCCGGCGCAGGACGGCCCGGCGCAGGACGGCCCGGCGCAGGACGGCCCGGCGCAGGACGGCCCGGTGCAGGACGGCCCGGTGCAGGACGGCCCGGTGCAGGACGGTCAGGGCCGCTCCAGCACCCAGGGCTCGACCTCGGCGGCCGCCAGCCACTGCGCGTAGGGCGCCCAGGCCTGGATCGCCTCGGCATAGGCGGCCGCCGCGCCGTCCATCGGCACGCCGTAGGTCACGAAGCGGCTGACCACCGGCGCGTAGAAGGCGTCGGCGAGGCCGGGCGCGCCGAACAGGAAGGGCCCCTCGCCCGAGGGCTCGCCGAAGCGGCCGCGGCAGTCGTGCCACAGCGCCTGGATGCGCGCGATGTCGGCCAGGGTGCGCGACGAGGGGCTGGCCGGCGCGCGGTTGCGCATGTCCATCGGCAGTTCGGCGCGCAGGCTGGCGAAGCCGGCGTGCATCTCGGCGACGACGCAGCGCGCGGTGGCGCGGGCGGTCGGGTCGGCCGGCCAGAGTCCGGCCTCGGGAAAGCGCTCGGCCAGGTACTCGCCGATCGCCAGGGAATCCCACACCGCCAGCTCGCCGTGCTTCAGCGCCGGCACTTTGCCGCTCGGCGAATGCCGGCGGATCCGCTCGGCGGTTTCCGGCTGGTCGAGCGGCACCACGATCTCCTCGAAGTCGACGCCGGCCGAGCCGAGCGCCTGCTTCGCCGCCAGCCAGCCGCGCAGCGACCAGGAAGAGTAGTTCTTGTTGCCGACGACCAGGGTAAACTCCGCCCCCGCCATGCCTGCCTCCCGCCTGTTCCCTCGAATCGCGGCCCCTCGAATCCCGGCCCCTCGAATCGCGACCAGAGCCCGCCGCGGCGAGGGGCGATGGAACGGCAGGCCGGCCGCCGCGTCAATCGACAAGCCGAGCCGGCCGTCCCACATCCTGGGTCGCATCCCGGCCCTCACCCCGCCCCTCACCCCGGCCCGCACCCCGGCCCGCACCCCTGCTCGCGCCGCCATCCCGCCGCCACCGCACGTTCCGGAGACACGATGACCGACCGTTCCGACGCCCTCGCCCACCTCGTCGAGTCCGATTCCGAGGCCCTGCCGCTTCGCCCGGTCCAGGCCGACGGCCTCGAGGCCGCCCTCGCCGGGCTCGACGCCGCACAGCGCGCCTGGCTCGAGGCCACCGGCTTCAAGGCGCGTCCCGGCAGCCACGCCCTGCTGCCCGGCGCCGACGGCGGGCTCGCCGGCGTGCTGGTCGGCGTCGAACGCGCCGACGATCCCTGGGCCTACGGGGGCCTGCCGACGGCGCTGCCCGAGCGCGCCTACCGGCTCGAGGGGCCCGAGGCCGGCGCGGCCGACGTCGCCGAGGCGGCCGCCCTCGGCTGGGCGCTCGGCAGCTACGCCTTCACCCGCTACAAGGCACCCAAGAAGGCCGCCGGCCGCCTGGTCTGGCCGCAGGCCGCCGAGCGGCCGCGCGTCGCCCGGCTGGTCGAGGCGATCTGCCGGGTTCGCGACCTGGTCAACACGCCGGCCGAGGACCTGGGCCCGGAAGAGCTGGCCGCCGCCGGCGCCGAGCTCGGCGAGCGCCACGGCGCGCGCCACCGGATCCTGGTCGGCGACGAGCTGCTGGCCGAAAACTATCCGGCGATCCACACGGTCGGCCGGGCGGCGGCGCGTGCGCCGCGCCTGCTCGACCTCTCCTGGGGCGACGGCGGGCCGGCGGTCACGCTGGTCGGCAAGGGCGTCTGCTTCGACACCGGCGGCCTCGACCTCAAGCCCTCGGCCGGCATGCTGCTGATGAAGAAGGACATGGGCGGCGCCGCCCATGCCATCGCGCTGGCCGGCCTGGTGATGGACGCCGGCCTGCCGGTGCGCCTGCGCCTGCTGGTGCCCTGCGTCGAGAACGCGGTCTCCGGCTCGGCCTTCCGGCCGGGCGACGTGCTGCGCACCCGCAAGGGCCTGACCGTCGAGGTCGGCAACACCGACGCCGAGGGCCGGCTGATCCTCTGCGACGCGCTGGCCGAGGCCGACGCCGGCGAGCCCGACCTGATCCTCGACTTCGCGACCCTGACCGGCGCCGCGCGGGTCGCGCTCGGCCCCGAGCTGCCGGCCCTGTTCTGCAACGACGACGCGACCGCCGAGGCCCTCCTGGGCCACGGCCGGCGGCTCGGCGACCCGCTGTGGCGGCTGCCGCTGCACCAGCCCTACAACCGCATGCTCGACAGCCGCGTCGCCGACCTCAACAACGTCTCCAGCGGCGGCTTCGCCGGCTCGGTGACCGCGGCGCTGTTCCTCGAGCGCTTCGTCGGCAAGGGCCGGCCCTGGGCGCACCTCGACCTCTTCGCCTGGAACGCGGAGGACCGCCCGGGCCGGCCGAAGGGCGGCGAGGCAATGGGCCTGCGCAGCGCCTTCGCGCGCATCGAGGAACTGGCGGCCGGCTGAGCGGGGCCAGGCAGCGCCGGCGGCGCGATTCGGCAAGGCCGCGGCGGTATCAGGGAGCCGCCGGCCGGCGGGCCCCGGCAGAGTGGTCCGGGAGCCTGGCCGCCGCTTGTGGTACGCTGTTCCGCCGCAACGCCGGTCCCGGCCCGGCGCCGGCCATCATCGGGGGGAGAGCCATGTTCCAGCGGATTCTCTGTTGCGTCGACGGCTCGGAGCATGCCCTGCGGGCGTCCGAGACGGCCTGCGCGCTGGCCGACAAGTTCGGCGGCAAGCTGACCATCCTGACGGTCGCCAAGGAGCTGCAGCCGAGCGAGTCGGTGAAGCGCTTCATGGCGCTCGAGCACCTCTCGGGCGAACCGCAGTACGTACTCGACGAGTACACCGAGGAGATCATGGACAAGGCCAAGGACGTCGCCGAGTCCTATGGCCTGAGGGGCGTACGCACCGAGGTGCGTACCGGCAACCCGGCCCGCTCGATCGTCGAGTACGCCGAGCGCAACAAGGTCGACTGCATCGTGCTCGGCAGTCGCGGCATCGGCGACATCGGCGGCGTGCTGCTCGGTTCGGTCTCCTACAAGGTCAACTCGCTGGCCAAGTGCAGCGTGGTCACGGTGCGCCCCGAGAGCTGACGAGGCTGGCCGGAAGCTTGTCGGCTCGCGCCGCCGGGGGTATCATTCCGAAATTGGAACGATGATCCGACCTGCGGAGGGGCGGCCGGCCATGGACGCGCGCAAGGCTCTCTCGCTCTGGCACCGCGTCGCGGCCGAGAGCCTGCGCCACGACGTCGCCGAGCTGAACCAGCGCCAGACCGCGATCCTGCTCGAGGTCTATCTCGGCGAGCCGCCGCACACCGTGCGCGGCCTGGCCCAGCGCCTGGCCATCTCGAAGCCGGCGGTGACCCGGGCGCTGCACCGGCTGGAGGCGCTCGACTACGCGCGCCGCAAGGTCGACGAGGCCGACAAGCGCTCGGTCCTGGTCCAGCGCACGGTCAAGGGCTCGGTCTTTCTGCGCGACTTCGCCGACCGCATCGGCACGCTGGCCAAGGAGGCCGGGCTGTAGCAGGCGTCGCCGTCCGAGCCTTCACCCCCTTCGACAGGCTCAGTGTGAAGCGAACTCCTGCTCAAATGGATGCGTCACCCTGAGCCTGTCGAAGGGGGTGAGAGCCGAGACCGCGACGACGCTCGGCGCGCGGCCGCGGACACGCGAAGGCCCCGCGCCTCGCGGCGACGGGGCCCCCTTGCGTCCCGGCTCGTCGATCGGCCGCGCGCCAGAGCCGGAGCGGCCCGCGGCGAAGCCTCGCCCTCTCCCCTCCCGGCGCCGCTATTCCGCGGCGGCGGCGCGACCGGCGAAGGCCTGCTCCATCTCGCGGCGCACCTTGAGCGTCGCGTCGTTCTCGTCCATGCGCACGTCGGCGTAGCGCAGCGGCTGGCCGGCGGCGACGTCGCGGACCAGCGGCACGCCGTGGGCGAGGCCGATCGGCAGGCCGCCCTGGGCCAGGCTCTCGTCGGCGGTCATCAGCTTGCCCCAGACGCAGGCACCGCCCTCGCCGTCCAGCGTCTCGCCGGCCTTGAGGTCGCGCTTGGCGGTCGCCACCACGTCGCCGCGGAAGCCGGTCGCCACGCCGGTCGCCTCGCCGCGCAGCACGGCCGAGAGCACCGAGACGTTGAGCTCCAGCCCGATCAGGTGGAAGGGCTTGTACATCGCCGCCCGGGTGCCGGAGGGATCGGTGACCAGGCCGTACTCGCGGAAGCAGCGGGCGGCGTAGGCGTTGGGCGCCTCGAAGACGACGTAGACGCCCCAGCGCAGGTCGCGGAACACCGGCCGGCCGTCTCGCTCGAGCGAGGAGACGACCTCGACCGTGCCCGAGTGGTTGAGCACGCCGCCCTCGTTGTGCGGGCGCAGCACGCGCGGCAGGTCGTCGACGCCGCAGGGCGGGAAGGCCAGCCCCGAGGGCGGCGGCGTCAGGCCGGTCGCGTTGGCCACGGCGGCCATCTCGATCCCCGACTTGGTGCCATCGAGGAAGGAGTTGAACATCTGCGGGTTCATGCCGCCCTTGGCCGCCTCGGCCGGGTCGAGCCCGTAGTGGCCCCAGACCGTCTCGGGCGTCGAGGCATGGAACTCCGGCAGGTACTTGGTGCCCTTGCCGGCGGCCACGACCTCGAAGCCGCAGGCGCGCGCCCAGTCGACCATCTCGCAGATCAGCGCCGGCTGGTCGCCGTAGGCCATGGAGTAGACGACGCCGGCCTCGGCCGCCTTGCGGGCGAGCAGCGGCCCGACCAGCACGTCGGCCTCGACGTTGACCATGACGCAGTGCTTGCCGGCGGCGATCGCCGCCAGGGCGTGGCGCGTGCCGGCCGCCGGATTGCCGGTCGCCTCGACCATGACCTCGACGTCGTCGCGGCCGATCGCCTCCAGCGAATCCGCGACGAAGTCGGTGCGTCCGATCAGCTCCTCGCTCCAGCCGACGCGGCGGCAGGCCTCGCGCGCCCGCTCGGGGTCGAGGTCGGCGATGGCGGCGACCTCCAGGCCCGGCGTGTGCGGCACCTGGGAGAGGAACATCGAGCCGAACTTGCCGGCGCCGATCAGCAGGGCGCGCACCGGCCGGCCGGCCGCGGCGCGCTGCTGCAGCTTGGTGAAGAGATTCATGGGTACGGCTACTCCGCGGCCTGGGTGGTCTGCGGTTCGCGGGCGAGGTCGCGCAGGCAGTCGTCGGCCAGCGGCTCGATCGGCGTGAAGTCGCGGTGCGCGATCCACTCGGCCCGCTTGTACTGCCGGATGTGGTTGTCGACGTGGCAGAGCGACAGATAGACGATGGTGCGCGGCCAGGGGCTGATGTTCGGCGGGCTGGCGTGGACGATGTTCGAGTGGAACATCAGCACCGAGCCGGCCGGGCCCTGGGGCGCCACGATGCCGCCCTCGTCGGCCAGGCGCCTGACCGTCTCGCGGTCGAGCGTCCACAGCGGGTAGGAGGTCGTCTCCAGGTCGTGCCCGGCCTCCAGCGTGCCGGCCTTGTGGCTCTTCGGCACGATGAACAGCGGGCCGTTGACCGCGGTGACCTCGTCGAGGAACAGCGCGATGTTCATGGCGCGCGGCTCGGGCATGTCGTCGTCGCGCTTCCAGGTGCCGTAGTCCTGGTGCCACTGCCAGACGTCGCCGTCGAAGGCGGCCTTCGCGTTGATCTTGTTCTGGTGCATGTAGACCGGGCCGTCGAGCAGCTGCATGACCGGCTCGACCAGGCGCGGGTGCGCCGCCAGGCGGCGATAGGCCTCGTTGTAGGTGTGCGAGGCGAAGGCGGTGCGCGCGACGCCGGACTTCTCGCGCCAGACCTCCTCGCGGTCCTGGGCGTAGACCGCGTCGGCCTCGCGGCGCAGCAGGGCGATCTCCTCGGCGTCGAAGCGCTCGGGCAGGAACAGCCAGCCCTCGCTCTCGAAGTGGGCGAGCTCCTCGGGGGTCAGCTTCATCTCTCGGGGTCTCCTCCGGGTGGGACGGCGGGCAGCTTCAGGCCGCCTCTTCGTCGTCGGGATTGGGATCTTCGCGGTCGGGCTCCGCCCACTCGCGCTCGGCGACGAGGCGTCGCCAGGTCGCCTGCCCGGCCTGCTCGGCATGGGCGCGCGCCAGGGATTCGGCCTGCTGCGGCCGGCCCGCGGCGATCGCCCCGGCGATGGCCTCGTGCTCCAGCCAGGCGCGCAGGCGGTAGGCGGGATCGCCGAGCACGAGGCCCATCGATCGCTGGAAGTGCGGCCAGGCCGCCTCGGCGGTCTCGGCGACCGCCGGGTTGCCGCTGGCCGCGTAGACGGCGCGGTGGAAGCCGACGTCGGCGGCGATCAGCGCCTCCAGCCCGCCATCGGCCAGGGCCCGGCTGCCGGCGCCGAGCTCGGCGGAAAGATCGACGGCCGCGCCGGCCGCGACCCGCTCGGCGGCGAGCCGCGCCGCCAGCGCGTCGAGCGCCGCGCGCACCTGATAGAGGTCGCGCAGCCGCTCCGGCTCGACCGGCGCCACCATCAGGCCGCGGCGGCCGCGCTCGGTGACCAGCCCTTCGCTGAGCAGCAGGCGCAGCGCGTGGCTGACCGGCTGACGCGACACGCCGAGCCGCTCGGCCAGCTGCTCCTGCGCCAGCGGCTCGCCGGCCGCCAGCTCGCCGCTCAGGATCGCGGCCTTGAGCCGCTCGTAGACCTCGTCGATCAGCACGGGGCGGGGCGAGATGCGCATGGACCGAGTCATAGACGATACGGAATTCGGAATTCAATCGGATTCGGCGAACGGCGAAGGGCCCGCTGGCGACAGCGGGCCCTTCCGGCCGATTCCGCGGCGGCGGCGGCCGCAGCGGCCGCAGGCGCGGCTGCCGCTCAGGCGGCCGCGGCGCGCCCCTGCAGCCAGTCGGGCAGCAGCGGCAGGCGCAGGCGCAGCGCGAACGCGCCGTCGCCGAGCAGGGCCTGGACCAGGTTCAGCACGACCAGCAGCGCCGGGTACTCCCAGCCGCCGCCGGGCGCGTTGAACACCCAGCCGTTGCCGGCATGGACGACGGTCGCCCCGAGCAGGACCGGCAGCAGCGCCAGCGCGACCAGCCGGGTCTGCACCCCGAGCAGCAGGGCGAGCCCGCCGACCGCCTCGGCGAGGATCGTCACGTAGGCGAATACGCCCGGCAGGCCGAGCGATTCGAAGAAGCCGACGGTCCCGGCCAGGCCGAAGACGCCGAGCTTCAGCACCAGCGAGTGGGCCAGGAACATGGTGCCCAGCGAGACCCGCAGGAGGGTCGCGGCGTAGGGCGCGGTGCGCGGATCGATCATGGTGCTCTCCCCTTCGTCGAATGGCGCGCGGGGCCGGGGGTGGCCCCGGACCCTGCGCCGATGGGAGGAAGGTAGGCATTGCGCCGATGCAGCGTGATAGAGTTTCCTGCAGTCTCTACTTTGCATTTTTGCAAGAACCCAGCCTGGACTGCTCATGGCCCTCGACTGGAGCGACCTGCGCCTCGTCCTCGCCGTCGCCCGCGCCGGCGGCTTCGCCGAGGCCGGCCGGCGCGTCGGCCTCGATCCCTCGACGGTCTACCGCCGCGTCACGGCGCTCGAGCGCAGCCTCGGGGTGCCGCTGTTCGAGCGCACCGCCGGCGGCCGCGTGCCGAGCGCCGCGGGCGCCGCCTTCGTCGCCACGGCCGAGGCGATGGAGCGCGAGATCGAGCGGCTCGACCACCGGCTCGAAGGCCGCGGCGGCCGGCTCGAGGGCAGCGTGCGCGTGACCGCGCCCGACGACCTGGCGGCGCGTCTGCTGCTGCCGCTGCTCGCCGCCTTCCGCCGGCGCGAGCCGGGCATCCGCCTGGAGCTTGTGCTCGACAACCGCTCGGTCAGCCTGACCCGGCGCGAGGCCGACATCGCGCTGCGCGCCGGCCGGCAACCCCCGGAATCGGCGGTCGGCCGCCGGATCGGGGCGATCGGCTGGGCGGCCTACGCGGTCCCGGCGCTGCTCGGCCGGGCGCCGGAGGCGGTCGACTGGGTCGGTTGGGAGGAGGGGCTGGGCGCCCCGGCGGTGGCGCGGCGGCTCGGCGAGACGGCACCGCCCGCGCGCGTGGTCTGGCGCAGCAACTCGCTGCTCAACCAGTGGCAGGCCGCCGAGGCCGGCGTCGGCGCCGCCTTCCTGCCCTGCCTGCTCGGCGAGGCCTCGGCCGCGCTCGGCCGCTTCCTGCCGCGCGACCCGGCGCTCGACGGCGAGCTGTGGCTGCTGACCCACGGCGAGCTGCGCCGCAGCCCGCGGGTGCGCGCGCTGATGGACTTCCTCTACGAGGGCCTGCGCGCCGAGGCGCCGGCGCTGGCCGGCCCGGAACCCTGAGGCGGGATTTGCGGCCTCCCGCGAGCGGAACTCCCGCGAGAGCCTCGCGCCCGCTACTCGGCCTCGTTCGGATGAATGCCGAAGAACTCGTCGCGGCGCAGCCAGCCCTCGAAGCTGCCGAAGCCGAGCTGGCACCAGTCCTTGTCGCAGCCGATCAGCAGGCCCAGCGCGTCGGGCTGCAGCGTCGCCACCGCGGGCGCGTTGGGGCCGGGCGCGCGGCGCAGGGTGCGCGGGCCGCCGTCGACCTCGGGCAGCACCTGGGCGGTGCGCTTGGCCTGGATCATCGAGGAGTGCACCCAGCCCTCGGTGCCCTCCCAATCGCGCAGCTTGCGCCAGTTGTCGAACTCGTCGATGACCTCGACCGGCAGGTCCGGGCGGCGGTAGACCCACTCGATCGGGTACTGCATGCCGGGTCCGGCGCGCAGGTTGACCTCGTCGGCGCGCAGCGAGACGAAGCGCGGGATCGGCAGGCCGCTCGCGCTGCCGACCGAGGACTGCGCGAAGGCCGGCTGGACGAGCGGGAGCGCCGGCCCGCCGGCGGCGAGCAGCGGCCCCACCGCCAGGACGAACAGCACGAGCGCGAGCCGGACCGGGTTCGCGGAGGCGACCGCGGGCCGAGGGCGGGACCGAATCAGGGGCTGGATCATCGTCCGGGCCTACCCCTCCCTCGCGGTGCCGTCAAGGCGCCGGACGAGCCGCCGCGGCACGACGGCAACCCTTGGGGGCACAAGCTGGACAAGCCGCTGTCTTGCCTGCTAAAGCCCCCGCGAACGACGGGTGGATCGGCGGCAGGGCGCGCGGGCAGGTCGGCGCCGGCCGGCACGACAGCGGACCCGGGTCGTCCGGGCCAACAGGGAAGGCGGACTTCGGACCCATGGCAAAGCCTCTGGTCATCGTCACGCGGCGCCTGCCGGACGTCATCGAGACCCGGATGATGGAGCTGTTCGACTGCCGGCTCAATCTCGACGACAAGCCGATGAGCCAGGCCGAGCTGCTGGAGGCGGTCAAGACCGCCGAGATCCTGGTGCCCACCGTCACCGACCGGATCGACGCGGCGATCCTGTCGCAGGCCGGGCCGAAGCTGCGCCTGATCGCCTCCTTCGGCACCGGCGTCGACCACATCGACCTGAAGACCGCCCGCCAGCGCGGCATCACCGTGACCAACACGCCGGGCGTGCTGACCGAGGACACCGCCGACATGACCATGGCGCTGCTCCTCGCGGTGCCGCGGCGCCTCGCCGAGGGCGTGCGCCTGGTGCGCTCGGGCGAATGGGGCGGCTGGAGCCCGACCGGCATGCTCGGCCACCGTATCTGGGGCAAGCGCCTGGGCATCATCGGCATGGGCCGGATCGGCCAGGCGGTGGCGCGCCGCGCCCGCGGCTTCGGCCTGTCGATCCACTACCACAACCGCCGGCGCGTGGCCGAGGAGGTCGAGCAGGAACTCGAGGCGACCTACTGGGAGAGCCTCGACCAGATGCTCGCGCGCATGGACATGGTCTCGGTCAACTGCCCGCACACGCCGGCGACCTTCCACCTGCTCTCGGCGCGACGGCTCAAGCTGATGCGGCCCGACGCCTACATCGTCAACACCAGCCGCGGCGAGGTCATCGACGAGAACGCCCTGGCGCGGCTGCTGGCCTCCGGCGAGCTGGCCGGCGCCGGCCTCGACGTCTTCGAGCACGAGCCGGCGATCAACCCCAAGCTGCTGAAGCTCGACAACGTCGTGCTGCTGCCGCACATGGGCTCGGCGACGATCGAGGGCCGCATCGCCATGGGCGAGAAGGTCATCATCAACATCAAGACCTTCGTCGACGGCCACACCCCGCCCGACCGCGTGCTCGAGGCGATGTTCTAGGGGCTGCCGGGGACGCCTCCCACGCCCCTCGACAGGCTCGGGACGAAGCAGAAGCAAGCGCGACAGGATGCTTCGCGCTGAGCTTGTCGAAGGGCGTGACGGCGCAGGCTCGGCCTACGCCCGGCCGAAGACCTTGAGCAGGAAGGCGTAGACCAGGGCGACCTCCTTGAGCTTGTCGAAGCGCCCCGAGGCGCCGCCGTGGCCGGCCTCCATGTAGGTGCGCAGCAGCAGCAGGTTGTCGTCGGTCTTGAGCCGCCGCAGCCGGGCGACCCACTTGGCCGGCTCCCAGTAGGTCACCCGCGGGTCGGTCAGGCCGGCGGTCACCAGGACGTGCGGGTAGGCGCGCGCCTCGACGTTGTCGTAGGGGCTGTAGCTTCGGATCCGCTCGAAGGCCGCGGCGTCGCGGATCGGGTCGCCCCACTCCGGCCACTCCGGCGGGGTCAGCGGCAGGGTCTCGTCGAGCATGGTGTTCAGCGTGTCGACGAAGGGCACGTCGGCGACCGCCGCCTTGAACAGGCCCGGAGCGCGGTTGAGCGCGGCGCCGACCAGCAGGCCGCCGGCGCTGCCGCCGTGGATCGCGATGCCACCTTCTGGCGCGTCGCCCTCCCGGGCGATGCCGCGGGCCACGAGGTCGCGGGCGACGGCGACGAAGTCGTCGAAGGAGTTGGTCTTCTTCTCCAGCTTGCCGTCGCGGTACCAGCGCCAGCCCTTGTCCATGCCGCCGCGCACGTGGGCGATGGCGAAGACGAAGCCGCGATCGAGCAGGCTGAAGCGGTTGGTCACGAAGTTCGCAGGAATCGCGATGCCGTAGGCGCCGTAGCCGTAGAGCAGCAGCGGCGCCCTGCCGTCGAGCGGCGTGTCGGCGCGGTGCACCAGGGTTACCGGGATCGACTCGCCGTCGTCGGCCGTCGTGTGGAAGCGCTCGACCCGGTAGGCCGAGGCGTCGTGGCCGCTCGGCACCTCCTGCTCCTTGAGCAGCCGCCGCTCGCGCGTCTCCAGGTCGTAGGCGAAGCTCTGCGCCGGCGTCGTCGGCGAGGAGTAGACGAAGCGCAGCGTCGTGGTGTCGTAGGCGATCGAGGAGTCGATGCCCAGGCTGTAGGCCGCCTCGTCGAAGGCGATGCGATGGCTGGCGCCGTCGGTCAGGCGCAGCACGGTCAGGCGCGGCAGGGCGTCGACCCGCTCGAGCAGCACCAGGTGCTCTCGAAAGGCCTCCATGGCGAGGCGCAGCGTGCCCGGCTCGTGGGGCAGCAGGTCGCGCCAGTTCTCGCGCCCCGGCGCCTCGAGCGGCGCCTCCATCAGCTTGAAGTCCTCGGCGTCGCCGAGGTTGGTCAGGATCAGCAGGCGCCCGCGCTCGACGTCGTCGGTGACCGAGTAGCGCAGGTCGCGCTCGCGCGCCGCGATCAGCGTCGGCTCGGCCTCCGGCGTCGCGGCGTCGAGGATGCGCACCTCGCTGGTCGCGTGGTCGTGGCTGTCGATGACCACCAGCCGCCGGCTGTCCGACTGGCTGACGCCCAGAAAGAACCCGGGGTCCGGCTCCTCGTAGACGACCGCGTCCCCGGATGGGTCGCTGCCCAGGCGGTGGCGCAGCACCCGGCAGGGCCGGTGGTGGTCGTCGAGCTGGCCGTAGAACAGCGTGCGCCCGTCGGCCGACCAGGCGAGCGAGCCCGAGGCGCTGGGGATCCGCTCGTCGAGCAGCGCGCCGCTCTCGAGGTCGCGGATGCGGATCTCGAAGAACTCCGAGCCGTTGAGGTCGACGGCGTAGGCGAGGTGGCGGTGGTCGCCGCTGTGCACGGCGCCGCCGAGCGCGAAGAAGGGATGGCCCTCGGCCTCGGCGTTGCCGTCGAGCAGCAGCTGCTCGCCCGCGCCGTCCGAGGCGCCCGTCGGGCGGCGCACCAGCAGCGGATAGTCGCCGCCCTCGACGAAGCGCACCAGGTACTCCCAGGGCCCGTCGGGGTCGGGCACGGAATCGTCGTGCTCCTTGATGCGGCCCTTCATCTCGGCGAACAGCGTCGCGCGCAGCGCCTCCGTGTCGGCCATGACCGACTCGGCGTAGGCGTTCTCGGCCTCCAGGTAGGCGCGGATGTCGGCCTGCAGCACCGAGGGGTCGCGCATGACCTGCTGCCACTGCGGGTCGCGCAGCCAGCCGTAGTCGTCGGTGAGTTCGACGCCGTGGACCTCGCGGCGCTCGGGGCGCCGCTCGGCGACCGGCGGCCGCCCGGGAGCGGCCTCGGGAGGAACGCTCATGGCGGTGGCTTCCCTAGTAGCCCTTGGCGCGGTCGACGGCGTTGGCCGGCGCCTCGCCGCGCTCGATGCGCGCGATGTTGGCGGCGACCGCCTCGGCGGCGGTGTCCGGGACGGTGATCGAGGCGACGTGCGGCGTCACGATCACCCGCTCGTGGTCCCAGAAGGGCGAGCTTTCGGGCAGCGGCTCCTCGGCGAAGACGTCGAGCGTCGCCGAATCGACCTGCCCCGACTCGAGCGCCGCCAGCAGGTCGGCCTCGACCAGGTGCTCGCCGCGGCCGACGTTGATGACGCTGGCGCCCTTGGGCAGCTTGGCGAAGGTCTCCGCGCCCAGGATGCCGCGCGTCTCCTCGGTCAGCGGCAGCAGGCAGACCAGGATCTCCGTGCGCGCCAGGAACTCCTCCAGGCCGGCCGCGCCGGAGTAGGAGGTCACGCCCGGGATGTCCTTCGGCGAGCGGCTCCAGCCGGCGACGTCGAGCCCCAGGCCGGCGAGCTTCGCGGCCGCGTCGCTGCCGAGCTGGCCGAGGCCGAGGATGCCGACGCGGCGGTCCCAGGAGGCCACGAAGGGCAGCTCGTTCCAGACCCGGTTCCTCTGCTGGGCCCGGTAGTCGAGCATTCGGCGGTGGTGGTAGAGCACCTGCATGACGACGTACTCGGTCATGCCGGCGGTCAGGCCGCGCTCGACCATGCGCACCACCGGCACGCCCTCCGGCAGCTCGGGATCGCGGAAGATGTGGTCGATGCCGGCGCCGAGCGAGAAGATCGCCTTGAGGTTGGGCAGGCTCTTGAGCACGCCGAGCGGCGGCTTCCAGACCAGGGCGTAGTCGATCGAGGCCGGGTCGCCCTCGGGTGCCGGGGCGCCGCTCGGCCAGACCTCGATCTCCAGGTCGGGCTTGTGCTTGAGGAGCGCCGAGGCCCAGAGGTCGGCGCGGTCGAGGTCGGACTTGAAGAGCAGCTTTGTCATGGGCGGCGAGCCTAGACCGGATCGCAGTGGATCGGAACCTTCAGGTTCCGATCCACTGCGTGAATCCGGTCTTGAACTCAGGTGCTTAGAGCCGGTCGCGCCCCGGCGGGACGCGATCGGCTCTATTGGCTGACCGCGCCGCTTTCCACCGCTTCCAGCTCGAAGGCCGCCTTCATCAGCGCCTTGGTGTAGTCCTGCCGGGGGTCGTCGAAGATCTGCGCCGCCGGACCCTGCTCGACGACCTTGCCGTTGCGCAGCACCAGCACCTCGTCGGCCAGCGCGCGCACCACCTTCAGGTCGTGGCTGATGAACAGGTAGGCCAGCTTGTGGCGCGCCTGCAGGTCGCGCAGCAGGTCGACGATCTGCGCCTGCACCGACATGTCGAGGGCGCTGGTCGGCTCGTCGAGCACGACGAAGTTGGGCTTCAGCACCATGGCCCGGGCGATGGCGATGCGCTGGCGCTGGCCGCCCGAGAACTCGTGGGGATAGCGGTCGCGCACCGCGGGATCGAGGCCGACCTCTTCGAGCGCCCGCACGATCAGCCGCTCGCGCTCCTCGGACCCGGTGCCCGGCTCGTGGACGCGCAGGCCCTCGCCGACGATCTCGGCGATCGAAAGGCGCGGCGACAGCGAGCCGTAGGGGTCCTGGAAGACGATCTGCATCTCGCGCCGCAGCGGCCGCAGGGCCTTGGCGCCGAGGCCCTGGATGTCCTTGCCGAGATAGGCGATGCGGCCCTCGCTGCCGAGCAGGCGAAGCAGCGCCAGGCCGAGCGTCGTCTTGCCCGAGCCGGACTCGCCGACGACGCCGACGGTGTGGCCCTCGCGCACCCGCACGTCGACGCCGTCGACCGCCTTGACGTGGTCGACCGTGCGCTTCAGCACGCCGGCCTTGATCGGGAAGTGGACCTTGACGTCGCGGCCCTCGAGCACGGTCGGGGCGTCGGCCGCGGCGTGCAGCGGCTCGCCCTTGGGCTCGGCCGAGAGCAGGCGCCGCGTGTAGTCGTGCTGCGGGTTCGCGAAGAGCGCCGCGGTCGGGCCCTGCTCGACGATCTGGCCCTGGGTCATGACGCAGACGCGGTCGGCGACCTTGCGCACGATCGAGAGGTCGTGGGTGATCAGCAGGATCGCCATGCCGAGCCGGTTCTGCAGCTCCTTCAGCAGCTTCAGGATCTGCGCCTGGATGGTCACGTCGAGCGCCGTCGTCGGCTCGTCGGCGATCAGCATCTCCGGCTGGTTGGCCAGCGCCATCGCGATCATGACGCGCTGGCGCTGGCCGCCCGACAGCTCGTGCGGATAGGCGCGCAGCCGGCGCTCCGGCTCGCGGATGCCGACCAGGCGCAGCAGCTCCAGCGTCGCCTGGCGCGCCCGCGCGCGCTCCAGCCCGCGGTGCAGGATCAGCGTCTCGCCGATCTGCTTCTCGACCGAGTGCAGCGGGTTGAGCGAGGTCATCGGCTCCTGGAAGACCATCGAGATCTCGTTGCCGCGGACCTGGCGCAGGCGGCGCTGCGGCGCGCCGATCAGCTCCTCGCCCTTGAACTTCACGCTCGAGCCCGGCGGGTGCTGGGCCGCCGGGTAGGGCAGCAGCTGCAGGATCGAGAGCGCCGAGACCGACTTGCCGGAGCCCGACTCGCCGACCAGCGCCACCGTCTCGCCCGGCTTGACGTCGAAGGAGATGCCGCGCACGGCGTGGGTCGCCTGCTCGCCGCGGCCGAAGGAGACGCCGAGGTTCGAGACCTCGAGCAGCGGCGCGCCGGCCGGTTTCCCGGGTGCGGAACGGGTGTCGGCCATCAGTCGCCTCCCGCGGCGGCCGGCCGCGTCTGCAGGGCGCCGGTCGCGCTCTCCGGCGGCGCCTTGTCGACGAAGAGCTTGCGCGGGTCGAAGGCGTCGCGCACCGCCTCGCCGACGAAGATCAGCAGGCTCAGCATGATCGCGATCACGAAGAACCCGGTCAGGCCCAGCCAGGGTGCCTGCAGGTTGGCCTTGCCCTGGGCGAGCAGCTCGCCGAGCGAGGCCGAGCCCGGCGGCAGCCCGACGCCGAGGAAGTCGAGCGCGGTCAGCGCGGTGACCGAGCCGGCCAGGGTGAAGGGCATGAAGGTCAGGGTCGCGACCATGGCGTTGGGCAGCACGTGGCGGTAGATGATCGTCAGGTTGCCGACGCCGAGCGCCCGGCTGGCGCGGATGAAGTCGAAGTTGCGCGCGCGCAGGAACTCGGCGCGCACCACGCCGACGAAGCCGATCCAGCTGAACAGCAGCAGCACGACCAGCAGCCACCAGAAGTTCGGCTCCACGACGCTGGCGATGATGATCAGGATGTAGAGCTGCGGCAGCGACGACCAGATCTCGATGAAGCGCTGGCCGAGCAGGTCGAGCCAGCCGCCGTAGTAGCCCTGCAGGGCGCCGGCGGTGACGCCGATGGCGGCGGCGAAGACCGTCAGCGTGAAGCCGAACAGCACGGAGATGCGGAAGCCGTAGATCAGCCGCGCGGTGACGTCGCGCGCCTGGTCGTCGGTGCCCAGCCAGTGGTCGGCGCTGGGCGGCGTCGGCGCCGGCGCCGGCAGGTCCCAGGCCACCGTGCGGTGGTTGTAGGGGATCGGCGGCTCGACCATCCAGCCGTCGTCCTGGATCAGCTCGCGCACGTAGGGGTCGGTGTAGTCGGCCTCGGTCGGCAGCTGGCCGCCGAAGGCGGTCTCGGGATAGGCCTTGAAGACCGGCAGGTAGATCTCGCCGTCGTGGACGACCAGGAAGGGCTTGTCGTTGGCGATCAGCTCGGCGAACAGCGACAGGCCGAACAGCACCAGGAAGATCCACAGCGCCCAGAAGCCGCGCCGGTTGGCCTTGAAGTTGGCCAGCCGCCGGCGGTCGATCGGCGACAGCTCGAAGCCGAGGAACCGGGTCTTGCCGCTGTTGCTCCGGGCCATGGCGCTACCCTCGGCTCTCGAAGTCGATGCGCGGGTCGACCAGCGTGTAGACCAGGTCGGTGACGATGCCCATGACCAAGCCCAACAGGGTGAAGACGTAGAGCGTGCCGAGCACGATCGGATAGTCGCGCTGGAACACCGCCTCGAAGCCGAGCAGCCCGAGGCCGTCGAGCGAGAAGATCACCTCGATCAGCACCGAGCCGGTGAACAGCATGCCGATCAGCTGCCCGGGAAAGCCGGCGATAACGATCAGCATGGCGTTGCGGAAGACGTGGCCGTAGAGCACGCGCCGCTCGGTCAGGCCCTTGGCCCGCGCGGTCACCACATACTGCTGGTTGATCTGATCCATGAAGGAGTTCTTGGTCAGCATGGTCAGCGCCGCGAAGCCGCCGATCGACAGCGCCAGCACCGGCAGCACCAGGTGCCAGAGGTAGTCGAGCACCTTGTCGACGAGCGACAGCTGCTCCCAGTTGTCGGAGACCAGGCCGCGCAGAGGGAACCAGTCGAGGTACTGGCCGCCGGCGAACAGCACCAGCAGGAAGACCGCGAAGAGGAAGCCCGGGATCGCCGTGCCGACCACGACCAGGGCCGAAGTCCAGGCGTCGAAGGACTCGCCGTCGCGCACCGCCTTGGCGATGCCGAGCGGAATCGAGATCAGGTAGATCAGCAGCGTCGACCAGATGCCGAGCGAGACCGACACCGGCATCTTGTCGAGGATCAGGTCGACGACCGGGCGATCGCGGAAGAACGACTCGCCGAAGTCGAACATCAGATAGTTGCCGATCATCGTCAGGAAGCGCTCGCCCATCGGCTTGTCGAGGCCGAACTGCCGCTCCAGGTCGGCGATGAACGCCGGGTCGAGGCCCTGGGCGCCGCGGTAGTCGCCGCGCGGGCCGCCGCCGCCCGTGCCGCCGCCCGTGCCGCCGGAGGGCGTCGAGACCTCGCCGCCGTCGCGGGTCACGCGCTGGGTGATGTCGCTGCCGGTGCCGGTGAGCTCGGCGATGATCTGCTCGACCGGTCCGCCGGGCAGGAACTGCAGGATCACGAAGTTGATCAGCATGATGACGAACAGCGTCGGCACCAGGAGCAGGACGCGGCGGATCAGGTAGGCCGTCATGCTGCGCTCTCCCCCTCAGGCCCGCCGGCCGCGGACCGCGCGGCGCGCGGCCCAGGCGCCGACCAGCAGCAACCCGACCAGCACGGCGACGATGACGCCGGCCGAGGGGCCGTCGCGCTCGGCCTCGACCTCCTCCAGCGAGTCGGCCTCGGCGATCTCGGGCCGGCGCGCCTCGAGGGCCGCCGCCTTGGCCGCGTCGAACCACCAGTAGGTGATCTCGGTGCCGTTCTTCGGCGTTATCTCCGGCCGCGAGAACTTGTTCCAGTAGAGGATGCGGTCGGCCGAGAGGTGCCAGGCCGGGACTACGTAGTGGCCCCACAGCAGCACGCGGTCGAGGGCGCGGGTGCGCGCGATCAGGCTCTCGCGGTCGGGCGCCGAGATCACCAGCTCGACCAGCTCGTCGACCACCGGGTCCTGGATGCCGGCGTAGTTCTGCGAGGCCGGCGTCTCGGCGGCCTCGCTGGTCCAGTAGCTGCGCTGCTCGTTGCCCGGCGAATCGGACTGGCCCCAGCCGAGCGAGATCATGTCGTAGTCGAAGGAGCGCAGGCGGTTGATGTACTGCGACTGGTCGACCAGCCGCACGTTGGCCTCGATGCCCAGGCGCTTCAGGTTGCGCGCGAAGGGCAGCATGATCCGCTCGAAGGCCTGGCTGGACAGCAGGATCTCGAAGGTGAAGGGCCGGCCGGTCTCGGCGTCGACCAGCTTCAGGCTCTCCGGGTCGATCTCCCAGCCGGCCTCGCGCAGCAGCTCGAGCGCCTTCAGCAGGTTGTCGCGCGGCCAGCCGCTGCCGTCGGTCTCGGGCACCGTGAAGGGCTCGTTGAAGACCTCCGAGTCGAGGCGCCCGCGAAAGCGCTCGAGGATCTCCAGCTCCTGGCCCTCGGGCAGGCCGCTGGAGCCCAGCTCGGAGTTGCTGAAGAAGCTGGTGTTGCGGGTGTACTGGCCGAAGAACAGCGCCTCGTTGGTCCACTCGAAGTCGAAGGCGTAGGCCAGGGCCTCGCGCACCCGCTCGTCCTGGAACAGCGGTCGGCGCGTGTTGAAGATGAAGGCCTGCATGCCGGCCGGCCGCTCGTTGGGGATCAGCTCCTTGACCAGCCAGCCCTGGCGCACCGCGGGGATGTCGTAGTCGAGCGCCCAGGCCTTGGCCTGGTTCTCCTCGCGGTAGTCGATGACGCCGGACTTGAGGGCCTGGCGGATCACCGTGGCGTCGCGGAAGAAGTCGGTGCGGATCTCGTCGAAGTTGTTGGTGCCCTGGCGCACCGCCAGGTCGCGCCCCCAGTAGTCCTCGACCCGCTCCTGCACGTAGAAGCGGCCCGGCTCGAAGTCGCCGATCCGGTACGGGCCGCTGGTCAGGGGCGGCTCCAGCGTCGTGGCGGCGAAGTCGCGGCCCTGCCACCAGTGCTGCGGCATGATCGGCATCTGGCCGACGATCAGCGGCAGCTCGCGGTTGCCGGACTCGGTGAAGGTGAACCGGACCTGCCGCGGCCCGACCTGCTCGGCCTTTTCGACCGAGCGGTAGTAGTAGCGGTAGAAGGGCGCGCCGCTCTCCTTCAGCGTTTCCAGCGAGAAGATCACGTCCTCGACGGTGATCGGCTCGCCGTCGTGCCAGCGCGCCTCGGGACGCAGGGTGAAGGTGACCCAGGAGCGGTCGAGCGGCCACTCCAGCGATTCGGCGATCAGGCCGTACTCGGTGAAGGCCTCGTCGGCGGCGTTGATCAGCAGCGTCTCGTAGCCGACGCCTGCCGGGTTCCCCTTGCCGTTGTAGGGATTGAAGGAATCGAAGGTGCCCTCGGCGGCGAGGCGGATGCGGCCGCCCTTCGGCGCGTCCGGGTCGACGTAGTCGAAATGCTCGAAGCCCGGCCCGTACTTCGGCTCGCCGTGCATGGCGATGGCGTGGGCGGTGATCGTCACCGGCCCCAGCTCCTGCGCGTCGACGGCCTCGACCGGCACGGGCGGCGGCGCCTCGCCCGGGGCCGCACCCTCCTGGGCCTGCGCCACCGGAATCCTCGGCGCCACGCCCGGCAGGCCGGCGCCCGGTGAAAGCAGCGCGGCGCCGAGCAGCAGCAGGCCGGTAAGGATCAGGCGCAAGGGGGCGGGCTCTCCCGTCGGTCAGGTCGTCTCGAAGGTAACGCCGGCGGCGCGTCGCTCAAGCCCGAAGACCTTGCCGGAAGATGATCGTTTCGTCATCCGCCCGACTCGTTGGCCGCCGGCGGCCGCTCAGCCCGAAGCCGTCGCGGCCAGGCGTTCCAGCGCCGCCGCGTGCAGCGCCGGAGTCGCGCCGGCCAGGATGTCGCCGGCCGAACCGAGCCCGATCGGCCGGCCCTGCCAGTCGCTGACCGTGGCGCCGGCGCCGGCCAGCACCGGGATCAGCGCCATGAAGTCGTAGGACTGCAGGCTGTTCTCGCAGACCAGGTCGACGTAGCCGCTGGCCAGCTGGCCGTAGCAGAAGAGGTCGCCGCCGTAGAGCGTCGACTTGACGCCGCCGCGCAGGCGGTCGAAGGCGGCGAGGTCGGGCCCCTTGAACATGTCCGGCGAGGTCGAGCGCAGGATCGCCTGATCGAGCCCGCCGACGTCGCGGGTCTGGACCGGGCGGCTGCCGCGCGCGTCGGTGAAGACGGTGGGCCGGCCGGCGACGCCGAGCCAGCGCTCGCCGAGGATCGGCATCTCGATGACGCCCAGGCAGGGCGTGCCGCGCCAGGCCAGCGAGATCAGCGTACCGAACAGCGGATTGCCGGTGACGAAGGCGCGGGTGCCGTCGATCGGGTCGAGCACCCAGACCCACTCGGCGTCGGGGCGCTCGTTGGCCCACTCCTCGCCGACGATGCCGTGGTCCGGCAGGCGCTCGGCCAGGATCGCCCGCATCGCCTGCTCGGTCTCGCGGTCGGCGACGGTGACCGGCGATTCGTCGGCCTTGTCCTCGATCCGGAAGTCGCCGCGGAACCAGCGGCGCGTGACGCCGCTCGCGGCCTCGGCAAGCTGGCCGGCGACGGCGACGAACGCTTGGTCGACGCCGGGAAACCCGTCGGGCAGGGCGGCGGCTGGGGTCCGGTCGGGCGCCAAGCCGCCGGCCTTACGGCTCGAGCGGCGGCGGGTTCTCGCTCTGCTGGCGCAGGTAGGCGATGACCGCGGCCAGCTCGTCCTCCTTCTCCAGCCCGGCGAAGGACATCTTGGTGCCCGGCACCGTGCCGCGCGGATCCTGCAGGTAGGTCCAGAGCTGGTCGTAGGTCCAGGTCTCGCCGGCCTCGTGCAGCTCCTGGAAGGCGCTCGAGTAGTTGTAGTCCTCGAGGTGGGCGACCGGGCCGCCGACCACGTTGTAGAGGTTGGGGCCGACCTTGTTCGGGCCGCCCTGGTCGAAGGAGTGGCAGGCGGCGCACTTGCGCGCGACCTTCTCGCCCTCGGCAGGATCGGCGGCGGCGATCATCTGCACCGGGCCCTGCTGGTCGACCGGCTCGCCGGCCGCCTGCTCGCCCTGGGCGTTGGCGTCGGCGCTGCCCTCGGCGGCCGCAGCCTCGCCGCTCGCCTCGGCGGCGGCGGCGTCGGTCTGCTCGGCCTTCACCGCATCGACCTCCTCCTGGCTCGGCAGCGGCGCCGGCTCGTCGGCGTTCTGGCGCAGGTAGGCGATCAGGTCGGCGCGGTCCTCGACCTTCTTCATGCCGCCGTAGGACATCTTGGTGCCCGGCGCCCACTCGCGCGGGTTGGCCAGGAAGAGGTTGAGGTTCGAGTAGGTCCACTCGACGCCTTCCTCGTGCTTGGTGGCGAAGGCGTCGGAGTAGGAGTAGTCCTCGACGTGCGCGACCGCGGCGCCGACGATGCCGTAGAGGTTCGGACCGACCTTGGTCGGCCCGCCCTTCTCGAAGGAATGGCAGGCCTGGCAGGCGCGAGTCAGGCTCTCGCCGCTCGCGGCGTCGGCGCTGGCCAGCAACGGCAGCACGGGATCGGGCCCGGTGTCGACCGGCGCGGCCTCGCCCGGCGCCTCGCTGGAGGCGACCTCGATGGGATAGGCGTTTTCCTCCAGGCGCTCGCTGTGAACGAGAAGGTCCGCGACGAAGCCGGATAGCATGGCGACGACGCCCGCCGTCAGCCCGGCCGCGGCGATCTTGTTCATTTCAAGGGACATCGAGAGTCCTACCCCTTCCCGTACGACTGCGTGCTTGGCGACAGCGTGCTTTTCGCGACGCGGCGGACAATAGCCGCGCCCCCGGCGGGGTTCAATACGGTCCCGACGCGCGCCAGGCAAGGCTCTCGGCCCCGGGCGGGACCCGCGAATTGCCGCATGCCCCGCCGCCTTCGGCGCGCCGGACCGCCCGATTGACTTCCCCGATCCGCCCCCCCGATACTCCGCGCCCCGCCGTCGCCGCAAGGCTCCTGACCGCCATGACCGACAAGACCATCGCCTTCCAGGGCGCGCCCGGCGCCAATTCCGACATGGCCTGCCGCGCCGTCTACCCGGACTGGAGCAGCCTGCCCTGCTCGGACTTCGAGGAGACCTTCGCGGCGGTCGTCGAGGGCCGCGCGCAGCTGGCGATGATCCCGATCGAGAATTCCTCGGCCGGCCGCGTCGCCGACATCCACCACCTGCTGCCCGGCTCCGGCCTGCACATCATCGGCGAGCACTTCCAGAAGATCGAGCACCAGCTGCTCGCGCCGAAGGGCGCCAGCCTGGAGACGATCACCACGGTGCACAGCCACATCCAGGCGCTCGGCCAATGCCGCAACTACCTGCGCAGCCACGGGCTGACGCCGGCGACCCACGCCGACACGGCGGGTGCCGCCGCCGAGGTCGCCGAGCGCGGCGACCCGGCGCACGCCGCCATCGCCTCGGCGCTGGCCGGCAAGCTCTACGGCCTGGAGACGCTGGCGACCGACGTCCACGACCTCAAGGACAACACCACGCGCTTCATCATCATGGCGCGAGAGCCGATCGACCACCCGCAGGACGCCGGGCCGACGGTGACCTCCTTCGTGTTCCGCGTGCGCTCGGTGCCGGCGGCGCTCTACAAGGCGCTCGGCGGCTTCGCGACCAACGGCGTCAACATCGTCAAGCTGGAGAGCTACATCGTCGACGGCTCGTTCCGCGTCGCCCAGTTCTACGCCGACGTCGAGGGCCACCCCGAGGAGCGCCTGGTGCGCCTGGCGCTCGAGGAGCTGGCCTTCTTCAGCCGCGAGGTCCGCATCCTCGGCGTCTACCCGGCGTCCGACTTCCGCCAGAGCCACAAGGCCGGCTCGGACTGAGGGGGAAGCGGGCCAGGCGGCCCGCACGCCCTTCGCCCGCACGCCCCTCGGCAGACGCGCAGCGAAGCGGCGATCCATCCGCGTCATCCCCGCGGAGGCGGGGATCCATGGGGACTGCGCGCTCAGCCCTCACGTCGCCGCCTGCCGCAATCTCAACCATGGATCCCCGCCTCCGCGGGGATGACGGCAAGGGCAGAAGGAGCGCGGCACCCCGCCTCTCTCACGCCTCGCCCTTCAGCCAATCCTCGATCAGGCGGCGGGCGATGGAGTCGCGGCGGGGCAGCTTGAAGGTCTCGTCCTCGGGCGAGGCCGCGAGGAAGGCGCGGTCGACCCAGCGCGCCGACTCCAGCTCCTCCGGATGGACGCGCAGCTCGGTCTCGCGGGTGCGGGCATAGAAGCCGAGCATCAGCGAGGAGGGGAAAGGCCAGGGCTGCGAGGAGTGGTAGACGACCTCCTCGACGGCGATGCCGACCTCCTCCTCGACCTCGCGGGCAACCGCCTGCTCCAGGCTCTCGCCCGGCTCGACGAAGCCGGCCAGGGTCGAGTGCATGCCCGGCGGCCAGACCTTCTGGCGGCCGACCACGGCGCGCTCGCCGCCGTCGTGGACCAGCATGATGACCGCCGGGTCGGTGCGCGGGAAGTGCGGCGCGCCGCAGTCGGGGTTGCTGCAGGTCCGCTGGAAGCCGCCCTGGCGGCTCTCGGTGCGCGCGCCGCAGACGCCGCAGAAGCGGTGCCGGCTGTGCCACCAGACCATGCCGCGCGCGTAGGCCAGGATCGCGCCCTCGTGGCGCGGCAGCAGCGGCCCGACCTGGCGCAGGTCGGCGAAGTGGCCGCGCCCGGCGAGCGCCGGCTCGTGGTCGGGGCTGTCGAGCTTCGAGACGTCGAGCGCGAAGTGCGCGCGGTCCTGCGCGTCGAGGCCCAGGAAGATGCGCTCGCCGCCGCGCGCGATCAGCGCCTCGGCCTCGGCGGCGCCGAGCAGCACGGCGCCGGGCTCGCCGCCGTCGCGTCCGTCGCCGGGCGCGTCGTCGAACAGCGACTGGGTGCGCCAGAGCGGCACGAAGCGGCTGGTCGGGTCCGCCAGGCGCGCCTCGATCCAGGCGTGGTCGCCGCGCAGGCGGTCGGCGCGGTCGAGGCCGTTCTGGCTGTAGAAGTTGGGGGCTCTCTGCATGGCGGGGCGCAAGGTGCCACGGCGCCGGCGGCAGGCCAACGCCCCTCGCGGCAAGGCTGCCTTGCCGCGGCCCTCGCAAAGGCGGAAGCTTGGGAGCATGTCCCGCGATCCCGACCGGCGCCGGCTGCTCCGCCTGATGGCGACGGGCCTGCTCGCCGGCGTCGAGACGCTCGCCCCGAGGACCCCGGCCGCGGCCGGCCTGTTTCCGGACGACGGCGCCTGGCGCTTCGGCGCGCTCGGGGCCGACGGCCGGCCGCTGGGCACGCAGGACTACCGCTTCCGGCGGCGCGGCGGCGCCTTCGAGGTCGCGGTCGAGGCGCGCCTGACGCTGCCGGGTCCCGCCGGACCGCTCACCTACCGCCACCGCTCGAGCGAGCTGTGGCGCGACGGCTGGCTCTACGGCTTCGAGAGCCGGACGCGCGCCGGCGCCGCGGAGCACCGGGTCTCGGCGACGCGCGACGACCGGGTCCTGCGCGGACGCCGCGACGGCCACGCCTTCTCGATCAGCGGCTACGTGGTGCCGAGCTCGCTGTGGCATCCGGACACGCCGCGCCTGGAGGCGCTGATGGACAGCGCGACCGGGCGCACGCGGGTCGTGCAAGCCCGCCGCGGGCCGCGCGAGCGGGTGCCGGCCGGCGCGGGCACGGTCGAGGCGACCCGCTGGCGGCTGAGCGGCGAGCTGGAACGCGTGCTGTGGTACGACGCGGCCCGGCGCCTGGCGCGCGTGCGCTTCGCCGCGCCGGACGGCAGCCCGGTGGTGCTGGAGCGGGCCGGGTGAGCCGGCATCTGCGGATCGCTTAGGTCGAGCCGGGATCGGAGTCGAAGACTCGGCCATCGGCTCTTGCCAGGGCGGCGCCCGGACCTGATATAGTGGCCTCGGAAGGTCGGCAGCGGACGGACCGCTCGCCAACCCGGTCAGGTCCGGAAGGAAGCAGCCGTAACGAGTTTCCGGTCCGGGTCGCCCGCCGGCCTTCCACCCGACAAGCCTCGCGAGAGGCGGTTCCCCGCGAGAGGCGCCGGCGGCCGCGCCGCCGCCCCCTGATCCGGACAGCGAGCAGGCGATGACCGAGGAGGTCAACCAGGCCGGCGGCACGCAAGGCGGCGACGCCGCCCCGGCCGAAGCGGCCGCCCCGCCTGTCTCAGAAGAGGCGGTCACCGCCGCCGCCCCCTACCGGGTCCTGGCGCGCAAGTACCGGCCGCAGGCTTTCGCCGACCTGATCGGCCAGGAAGCCCTGGTCCGCACCCTCAGCAACGCCATCGAGCAGCGCCGCCTGCCGCACGCCATCGTGCTGACCGGCGTGCGCGGCGTCGGCAAGACGACGACGGCGCGGATCATCGCCAAGGCGATCAACTACGCCGGCCCCGACGGCACGGCCGGCCCGACGGTCGGCGACACCGCCGACTGCCCGACCTGCCAGGCGATCGCCGAGGACCGCCACCCCGACGTCATCGAGATGGACGCCGCCAGCCGCACCGGCGTCGACGACATCCGCGAGCTGATCGAGGGCGTGCGCTACCGCCCGGTCTCGGCGCGCTACAAGGTCTACATCGTCGACGAGGTCCACATGCTCTCGCGCAACGCCTTCAACGCGTTGCTGAAGACGCTGGAGGAGCCGCCCGAGCACGTCATCTTCATCTTCGCCACCACCGAGATCCGCAAGGTCCCTGTGACCGTGCTGTCGCGCTGCATGCGCTTCGACCTGCGCCGGGTCGAGCAGCCGGTGCTGGCCGGCCACTTCCAGAGGATCTGCGAGAAGGAGGGCGTCGGGGCCGAGGAGGAGGCGCTCGGCATGATCGCGCGCGCCGCCGACGGCTCGGTGCGCGACGGCCTGTCGCTGCTCGACCAGGCGATCGCGCTGTCCGAGGGTCGCATCGCATCGGCGACGGTCAAGGAGATGCTCGGCCTCGCCGACCGCACGCGCGTCTACGACCTCTTCGAGGCGGTCATGGCCGGGCGCACGGCCGAGGCGCTGGAGATCCTCTCCGACCTCTACAACGGCGGCGCCGACCCGCTGGTCGTGCTGCAGGACCTGCTCGACCTGACCCACGGCCTGGGCCGCGCCAAGCTGCTGCCCGAGCGCGCCGACGAGGGTCTGCCGGAAGCCGAGCGGCGGCGCGGCCGCGCGCTCGCCGAGGGGCTGTCGGTGCCGGTGCTGACCCGGACCTGGCAGCTGCTGCTCAAGGGCCTCGAGGAGGTGCAGCGCGCTCCCGCGCCGCTCGCCGCCGCCGAGATGGTGCTGATCCGCCTGGCCTTCGCCAGCGACCTGCCGGACCCCGGCGAGCTGGTGCGGCGCCTGAAGGACGGCGGCGCCCCGGCCGCCGCGCCGGCCGCGACCGGCGCCGCCGGCGGCGAACAGGGTGGCAGCGGGGCCGTCGGCCGGGCTGGTGGCGGCGAGGCTCCGCCCCTGCAGGCCCCCGAGACCGCCTCGGTGTCCGCTCCGCAGGCGCACCATCGCCCGCCGGAAGGCGGCGGCGGCCGCCCGATGCCGGCGCGTCAGCCGCAGCCGGACACCGAGCAGGCCGTCGAGCCCGCCGCGGCCGTCGCCGGCCCGAAGGACTTCCGCGCGGTCGTCGAGCTGGTCGCCGAGCAGCGCGAGATCGGGCTCGCCAACCACCTGCGCCGCGACGTCCACCTCGTCTCTTTCCAGCCCGGGCGCATCGAGCTGAACCCGCGCGACGAGGCGCCGCGCGACCTCGCCGGCCGCCTCGGCCGGCTGCTCGGCGACGCCACCGGCGCCCGCTGGGTGGTCAGCGTCTCCGACCGGCCGGGCCGGCCGACTCTGGCCGACCAGGACGCCGACGTGCGGGCGCGCAAGCTGGACGAGGCGCGGCGCCACCCCCTGGTGCGCGCCGCCCTGGAGGCCTTCCCCGGCGCCGAGATCAAGGCTATCAGGGAGTCCGAGCAGCCGGGAGCCGCCGCGCTCGACCCCGAGGCCCCGCTCGACCCCGAGGCGCCGGCCGATCCCGAGGCGGCACCGGCAGAGTTCGACGACCGGTTCGGGGGCCGGCCCGAGGGCGAGCCCGACGACCACCCGTGACGACACGACCGCGAACATGAAGGACGCAGCATGAAGAACCTCGGCCAGCTGATGAAGCAGGCGCAGGAGATGCAGTCGAAGATGTCGGAGCTGCAGGAGCGGCTCGCCGACCACGTCGTCGAGGGCCAGGCCGCCGGCGGCATGGTCAAGGTGACGATGAACGGCAAGAACGAGCTGAAGTCGGTCAAGATCGACCCCTCGCTCGTCGACCCCAACGACGTCGAGGTGCTCGAGGACCTGGTGCTGACCGCGGTCAACGACGGCCGCGTCAAGGCCGAGCAGTACCACCAGGAGGCGATGCAGGAGCTGACCGGCGGGCTCAACCTGCCGCCCGGCTTCAAGCTGCCGTTCTGAGAGGCGAGACGCGGAGCCGCGCTCCGCGCTTCCGGCGCCGCTCTACGAAAGCATCTCCCTACTCGACGCTGCCCATCCAGAGCCGTTCCGCATCGGCAACGATCTTGGCGTGGTCGAAGGCCATCTCGACCCGCCGCCAGTCGGCCACCACCTCGACCGCCGCGGCGTCGTCCCCGGCCTCGGGCGCGCCGCGGTCGAGCCGCGCGGTGAAGGCCAGCGAGACGCAGTGGCCGCGCGGGTCGCGCGCCGGATCGGAGTAGACGCCGATCAGGCGGAGCCGCTCGGGTGCGACCTCGAGGCCGGTCTCCTCGCGCAGCTCGCGCGCGCAGCCCTGCTCGGCCGTCTCGCCGACCTCCATGAAGCCGCCGGGCAGGGCGTAGCCGCCCTGGAAGGGCGGCGCTCCGCGGCGGATCAGCAGCAGGCCGCCGGGCAGGAAGAGGGCGCAGTCGCAGGCCAGCTTCGGGGTCTCGATATGCTTCATGGCCGGCAAGGCTCCTTCGCACGCTAGCGCTGGACGCTGGGGGTCCGGCAAGGCTAACAGAGCGCCATGGCCGTCGGCGACATCGACCGTTTGATCCAGCTGCTCGCCCGCCTGCCGGGCCTCGGCCCGCGCTCGGCACGGCGCGCCGCGCTCTATCTGCTGCAGCGCCGCGAATCGCTGCTGCAGCCGCTGGCCGCGGCGCTGACCCGCGCCGCCGAGTCGATCGTCACCTGCTCGACCTGCGGCAACCTCGACGCCAGCGACCCCTGCACGATCTGCCGCGATCCCGGGCGGGACCGGCGCACCATCTGCGTGGTCGAGGAGGTCGGGGACCTCTGGGCCCTGGAGCGCTCGGGCGCCTTCAAGGGCCGCTATCACGTGCTCGGCGGCACGCTCTCGGCGCTCGACGGCCGCGGGCCCGAGCAGCTCAACCTCGGCCGGCTGCTCGAGCGCGCGGACGAGGCGGCCTGCGAGGAGGTCATCCTGGCGCTCGGCGCCACGGTCGAGGGCCAGACCACGGCGCACTACCTGGTCGAGCGCCTCGCCGGGCTGCCGGTCGAGGTCACCGGCCTGGGCCGCGGCGTGCCGGTCGGCGGCAGCCTGGACTTCCTCGACGACGGCACGCTCGCCGCCGCGCTGAAGTCGCGACGGCCGGCCGGCTGAGCGACGTTCCAGGAAGGAGCCCGGATCTCGCCCGGGGCCTCGCATCACGAGCGCGCCGCAATCGCCTGCCAGCGTCGCGGCGCCCGAACAGACCGACCCGAAACGATCGTTGAAGCGCACGGAGGCGCAACACCCATGAGACTGCCAGCCGGCCCCCTCGTCCTGCCACGTGCCCTGGCCCTGGCCGGGACGCTGACCGGGGCCCTGCTGCTGCCGCTCGGCGCGCTGAGCGCCCCGGCGGCCGCGCAGAGTCCGACCGACGTCGCCCTGGAGGCGCGCCGCGACCTGTCGCTCACGGTCTACCAGAACGGCCTCGGGCTGGTGGAGGAGAGCCGCTGGGTGCCGCTGGCGCCGGGCGACAACCTGCTGGCGGTGCACGGCGTCTCCGAGCGCATCGTCGCGCCCAGCCTGATCGTCTCGGCCGAGGGCCTGACCCTGCGCGACCAGGCCTGGCGTCCGGCCGACCTGACGCCGCGGCAGCTGCTCGAATCGGCCGTCGGCGGCCGCGTGCGCTTGGTCCGCGAGCATCCCGAGACCGGCGAGACGATCAGCGAGCCGGCGGTGCTGCTGTCGCTCGCCGGCGGGCCGGTCCTGCGCGTCGGCGAGCGCATCGAGATCGACCCGCCGGGGCGCATCGTGCTGGAGCGCCTGCCCCAGGGCCTGAGCCCCGAGCCGCGCCTGCGCCTGGCGGTCCGCGCCGAGCAGGGCGGCCCGCGCGAGATCGGCTTGGCCTACCTGGTCGAGGGGCTGAGCTGGCAGGCCGACTACGTCGCGACCCTGGACGCCGGCGGCGACGCCGTCTCGACGCTGTCGCTGACCGGCCTGCTCACGGTCGGCAACGGCACCGACGTCCTCTACGAGGACGCGGCACTCTCGGTGGTCGCCGGCGAGGTCGCCCGGATCGGCGGCGCGCAGCCCTACGCGGCACCGGCCCCGGCCAAGATGATGCGCGCCGAGATGGCCGCGGCCGACAGCGTGCCGGCGCCGGAGTCGGTCGGCGAGCGCCATCTCTATGACACCGGCCGCCGGGTCGACCTGGCGCCAGGCGAGACCCGCCAGCTGGTGCTGTTCCAGGATCTCGAGCTCGAGGCGACACGGCGCCTGCGCTTCGACGGCCTGGTCCAGGCCGGCGGCGGGCCCGAGGAGGTCGGCCCGATGCAGCCCGACATCCTGGTCGCCTTCGACACCCCGGCCGAGGGCCCGGCCGCCCGGCCGCTGCCCGCCGGCACCCTGCGGCTCTACGATCACACGGGCGGCGCCGGGGAGGACGCGGCCGAAGCGCCGACCGAGGCGCGCCGCCTGTTTGCCGGCGAGGCCCGGCTCGAGCACACGCCGGCCGGCGGGCAGGTCGAGCTGACCGTCGGCCAGGCCTTCGATGTCACCGGCCGCAGCCGGGTCACGGCCTTCGAGCGGCTGTCGGACCGCTCCTACGAGATCGCCCAGGAGATTACCGTCGCCAACGCCAAGGACGAGGCGGTCAGCGTCGAGGTCGCGGGCCGGCTGCCGCGCGGCTGGCAGCTGCTGGAGGAGAGCCGGCCGCACGAGACCGAGACGGCCAGCCGGATCGTCTGGACCCTGGAGGTGCCGGCGGGCGGCGAGACCAGCTTCCGCTACCGGATGCGCGTCAGCCGCTGAGGCGGCTCAGACCTCGACCAGCGGCAGGTCGAGGGCCGGATGGTCGCGCGGGACCCCCGGCTTTTCGGTCTTGCGGCTCGGGTGCGGGCGGAAGGCATCGGCGACGCTCAGCCCCGGCAGGCCGGGCGCCTCGCCTGCGGCCAGGAAGAAGGCGTTGACGCCCATCGGCTCGACGCAGACCAGGCGGTAGCCGCGGCCTTCGAGCAGCTTGGCGAAGGCGGCGAGCGAGGCGCCGTGGTAGCCCTTCGGCGCGCTCGCCGGGTCGCGGTCGCGCGGCACGGTGACCGCCCGCTCGGCGCCGAACAGCCAGTTGTACTCGACGATCAGCAGCCGCGGCGTGGCGACGCTCATGGCCTCGAGCACCCAGTAGTCGAGCGAGTCGATGTCCAGGGAGAAGACGTCGAGCGGACCGGTGCAGCCGTGACTCGACAGGAAGCCGTCGATCGTCCCCGGCGTCACCGCCTCGACGACGGCCGAGACGCCGGGGTTGCCGGCCAGCGCCTCGGCGAGCTGGCGGATCGCCGGGCGCGAGGCGTCGACCATCAGGCCCGACCAGCCGAGCTCGCCGGCGAGCAGCCCGCAGTTGCCGCCGTTGCGCCCGCAGCCGATGTCGACGAAACGCCGGCCGCCCGGCCCCATGGCGCGGACCAGGGCCAGGACCAGGCCGTCTTCCTGGTTCTGCGAGGCCAGACCGAAGCGGGCCGCGAGCAGGCGGTCGCGCGGGTCGGCGAAGTCGTCGGGCGCCAGCGCCTGCAGGCGCAGCAGCGCGTCGACCTTGTCCTCCAGGCGGTTGCGCCACTTGACGTCCTTTGCCGCGGCCTCGCGCAACGCGGCCAGTTCGTCGCGCAGCCGCTCGACCTCGCGCTCCAGCCGCCGACGGCGGCGCCCCCCGAAGAGATCCCCGATCATCGCCCTGCTTCCCGACGCTGCGTGCCGTCCCTTTCATAGCCGGACCGCGGCCCGGAGCAAACGGGATCGCGCCAGACCGGCTACTCCGCGGCGTGGGGCCGCGAGACCTGGGGCGGCTCCAGCCCCTCGCCCGACTCGCCGGACTCGACCTGCACCTCCTCGATGCGCTCGCCGCGCTTGACGACCTTCTCGGTCGAGATGCGGATCTGGCGCAGGTCCTCGGTCGACTGGTCGAAGTGGCGCTGCAGCTTGCCGACCCGCTCGTCGAGCCGGCGCACGTCATCGAGCAGGCGCTGCACCTCGGCCTGGATGACGCCGGCCTGCTCGCGCATGCGCACGTCCTTGAGCACGGCGCGCACGGTGTTGAGCGTCGCCATCAGCGTGGTCGGCGAGACGATCCAGACGCGCGCCCGATAGGACTCCTCGACCAGCTCGGGGAAGTTGGCGTGCAGCTCGGCATAGACCGCCTCGCTGGGCAGGAACAGGAGGGCCGATTCGGCGGTTTCGCCGGGTACGATGTACTTCGCCTGGACGGCGCGGACATGGACCTGGACGTCGCGCCGGAAGGTGCGCATCGCCGCCTGGTAGCCGGCCTCGTCGCCGGCGTCGCGCAGCGCCCGGTAGCTCTCCAGCGGGAACTTCGAGTCGATGGCGATCGGGCCCGGCGGGTTCGGCAGCAGCAGCTGGCAGTCCGGCCGGACCCCGGTCGAGAGACTGGCCTGGAAGGAGTAGGCCGAGGGCGGCAGGATCGAGGTCACCAGATCGTAGAGCTGGACCTCGCCGAAGGCGCCGCGCGCCTGCTTGTTGGACAGGATGTCCTGCAGCCCGACGACCTGGCTCGAGAGCTGGGTGATGTTCTGCTGGGCCTTGTCGATGACGGCCAGGCGCTCGCGCAGCTCGCCGAGCGTGCTGCCCTGGGCCTGGGCGCTCTCCTGGAGCCGGTCGCCGACCTTCTTGGCGAAGTCGCCGAAGCGGTTGTCCAGGGCCTCGGCCAGGGCGCGCTCCTGGGCGCGCAGCGACTCGGCGGTCTGCGCCTGGGTCGCGGCCTGGCTCTCGGCGAGCTGGCGCAAGCGCGCCTCCAGCTCGGCACTGCGGTCGTCGGTCCGGCCGCCCGCGCGGCGCAGCAGCAGCACGGCGACGAGGGCGGCGAGCAGGGCCCCGGCGGCGAGGCCGAGGCCGGCGAAGAGCAGGGCGTCGGGTTCCATGATGCTCGAGATCCTCCGTTGATCCGGAGTCTAACAGGTGCGGACGGAGTCGGGAGGGCGGCGACGCCGGCCCGACGGGATGCCGGCGCCTTGACGCCGGGGCGGCGGCTCCATAGGTAACGCTATCGCGACATCGCAACCATCGGACCGTTCGTCTCGACCATGGCCAAGCTGCCGATCATCACCGCTCCCGACCCGCGCCTGAAGAAGAAGGCCGCGCCGGTCGGCGCCGTCGACGCCGAGGTGCGGCAGCTGATGGACGACATGCTCGAGACGATGTACGCGGCGCCCGGCATCGGGCTGGCCGCGACCCAGGTCGGCGTCATGAAGCGCGTCCTGGTCGTCGACCTCAGCCGCGAGGACGAAGAGCGCCAGCCGCTGCGCATGGCCGATCCGGAGCTGCTCTGGGTTTCCGACGAGGATGCCAGCTACGAGGAGGGCTGCCTGTCGCTGCCCGAGCACTATGCCGACGTCGTGCGGCCGGCGGCGATCCGCGTCGGCTACCTGGACCAGGACGGCGAGCGCCGCGAACTCGAGGCCGACGGCCTGCTGGCGACCTGCATCCAGCACGAGATCGACCACCTCGACGGCATCCTCTTCGTCGACCACGTCTCGGCGCTGAAGCGCAACATGATCCTGCGCAAGCTGCTGAAGGCGAAGAAGTCGGCGGCGCTGCCGCCCTATTCCGAGTCCGCCACCGCGGCCTGACCGGCCCGCGGCGCGACCGCGCGGCCCGGACCTCCGGCCGGGCGATTCCCTGGCGCGGCAATCTGCTCTAGACAGGGCGCCATGACCCGGCCGCCGAGAAAAGCCAAGACGCCGCTGCGCCTCGCCTTCCTGGGCGCGCCCGACTTCGCCGTCGCGACCCTGGCCGCGCTGCTCGACGCCGGCCACGAGGTCGCCTGCGTGTACTCCCAGCCGCCGCGGCCCGCCGGCCGGGGCCACAAGCTCAGGAAGGCGGCGGTGCACGCCTTCGCCGAGCAGCACGGCCTGCCGGTACGCACCCCGGCGAGCCTGCGCGACGCCGACGAGCAGGCGGCCTTCGCCGCGCTCGGCCTGGACGCCGCGGTGGTCGTCGCCTTCGGCCAGATCCTGCCGCGCGCGATCCTGGAGGCGCCGCGGCTCGGCTGCCTCAACGTCCACGCCTCGCTGCTGCCGCGCTGGCGCGGCGCCGCGCCGATCCAGCGCGCGATCCTGGCCGGCGACCCGGAGAGCGGCATCACCATCATGCTGATGGACGAGGGCCTGGACACCGGCCCGATGCTGCTGCGCGAGGCCGTGCCGCTGGCCGCCGACGAGACCGGCGAGAGCCTGCACGACCGCTTGGCCGCGCTCGGCGCCCGGCTGATCGTGCCCGCGCTCGACGGCCTCAACGACGGCGGCCTGCCGATCCTGCCGCAGCCCGTCGAGGGGGTCACCTACGCGGCCAAGCTGAGCCGCGAGGAGGCCCGCCTCGACTGGCGCAGCCCGGCGCACCGCCTGGAGCGCCAGGTGCGCGCCTTCACGCCCTGGCCCGGCGCCTTCTTCGAGCACGAGGGCGCGCGCATCAAGGTGCTCGCGACCGAGTGGGAGGAGCGTCCCGGCTCGCTGCCCGCCGGGGCGACGCCGGGCACGGTGCTCGACGACCGGCTGACCGTCGCCTGCGGCGCCGGCGTGCTGCGCCCGACGCTGCTGCAGCGCCCGGGCAAGGCCGCCATGGGCAGCGCCGAGCTGCTGCGCGGCTACGCGATCGCCCCGGGAACCCGCCTGCCGTGCCCCGCTACAAGCTGACCATCGAGTACGACGGCGCCGGTTTCGTCGGCTGGCAGCGGCAGGACAGCGGCCCCTCGGTCCAGCAGGCCCTCGAGGAGGCGGTGCAGGGCTTCTGCGGCGAGCGGGTGACGATCTATGGCGCCGGGCGCACCGACACCGGCGTGCACGCGCTCGGCCAGGTCGCGCACCTGGACCTGCCGCGCGAGCTGCCGCCCGGCAAGCTGCGCGACGCCATCAATTTCCACCTGAAGCCCTGGCCGGCGGCGGTGCTGGAAGCCGAGCCGGCCGCCGACGACTTCCACGCCCGCTTCTCGGCGCTCGAGCGGCGCTACCGCTACCGCATCGTCAACCGGCGCCCGCCGCTGGTGCTCGACCGCGGCCGCGCCTGGCGGGTGCCGCAGGCGCTCGACGCCGGGGCGATGCAGGCCGGCGCCGGGCGGCTGGTCGGGCACCACGACTTCTCGGCCTTCCGCTCCAGCGAATGCCAGGCCCGCGACGCGCGGCGCACGCTCGACGGGCTGACGGTCGCGCGCGACGGCGAGCGCATCGACATCGAGGTCACCGCCCGCTCCTTCCTGCACAACCAGGTGCGCATCATCGCCGGCACCCTGAAGCAGGTCGGCGAGGGCCGCTGGAGCCCCGACGACGTCACGCGCATCCTGGACTCGCGCGACCGCCGCTTGGCCGGCCAGACCGCGCCGGCCCACGGCCTGACCTTCCTGTCGGTGCGCTACTGAGGGGGGCCGTCGCCCTCCGAGGCGGCGCGCAGGGTCACCAGCGTGAGCGCCGGCGGGCAGTTGAAGCGCACCGCCAGGTTGGCGCTGCCGAGGCCGCGGCTGGTGTGGCCGACCATCGCGCCGTGCCGCCACCAGCCGCGGGCCAGGTGGCGGTTGACGGTCAGCTGGGTGATCACGGGGCGCCCGCCGGGCAGGCAGATCTGGCCGCCGTGGGTGTGGCCGCAGAGGTAGAGCGCGTGGCCGGCCTCGGCCGCCGGGCCGGCCAGCTCGGGCGTGTGCACCAGGGCGACGCGGAAGCCGGCCGGCGCGCTCGCCAAAGCGGCCGGCGCCGCCGCGGAGAAGAAGCAGGCCGGGTCGTCGGTGCCGGTGAAGACCAGCCGCTGGCCGCCGCGACCGACCGCGGCGTGCTCGTTTGCCAGGACCTGGACGCCGGCTGTCTCCAGCGGCTCGACGAGGTGCGCGCCGTCGTGGTTGCCGAGTACCGCGAGGCAGCCGTCGCCGATGCGCAGGCCGGCGAGCAGCGCCTCGAGGTCGCGCGCCGAGACCTCGGGGTCGACCCACCAGTGGTGCTGGAAATCGCCGGTCAGCGCCACCAGGTCGACCGCCAGTCCGTCGAGACGGCGCGCGACGCTCTCGGCGAGGCCGGGGATGTTCTCGAAGTGCGGATCGGAGACGTGGAGCAGCCGGTAGCCGTCGAAGGCGGCCGGCAGGCCGGGCAGCTCCAGGCTGCGCTCCTCCAGCACCACCGCCCGGGCGTTGCGCTCGCCGCGGTCCCGAAGCCCCGCCAGCCAGAGCGCCCGGGCCATCGCCGGGGCGCCGCGGTAGAGCAGCCCGCCGCTGCGCCGCGGCCCGCGCACGGTGTGGCGGCGGCCCGACGCCTCCAGCCGGTCCCGGGTCTCGCGCCAGCGCCGCCGCGCCGGCGTGCCGGCCCCGCCGCTCAGCCGGTGCAGCCCCTCTGCCGGAGCCGGGGAGGCCGGAGCGGAAGCGGCGGGATCGGGCACGGCCCGGTCAGGCCGCGAGGCCGAGCTCCTGCTCCGCGCCGAGCATCAGGTTCAGGTTCTGCACCGCCGCGCCCGAAGCCCCCTTGCCGAGGTTGTCGAGCTGGGCGACCAGCAGCACCTGCTCGGCGGCCTCGTTGGCGAAGACGTAGAGCCTGAGGTCGTTGGTGCCGTTCAGCGCTTCGGGGTCGAGGCGCGCCAGCTTGGCGCTCTCGGCCAGCGGGGCGACCGAGACGAAGCGCTGGTCCTCGTAGACCTCGCCGAGCGCGGCATGGACGTCGGCGGCGGCCGGCTGGCCGGGCAGCGCCCAGAGCGGCAGCGCGACCTGGACCAGCATGCCCTGGGCGAAGCGGCCGACGCTGGGCGCGAAGATCGGCGCGCGCGCCAGCCGCGCGTGGGTCTGCAGCTCCGGCAGGTGCTTGTGGTTCAGGCCCAGGCCGTAGAGGAAGTGGTTCATCGCCATCGGCTCGGCGCCTTCGACCCCTTCGAAGGACTCGATCAGCTTGCGCCCGCCGCCGCTGTAGCCGGAGACCGCGTGCACCGAGACCGGGAAGTCGTCGGGCAGCAGGCCGCGCTCGACGAGCGGCCGGATCAGGGCGATCGCGCCGGTCGGATAGCAGCCGGGATTCGAGACGCGCGTCGAGCCGGCGACCCGTCCGGTCTGCTCCGGCGTCATCTCGGGAAAGCCGTAGGTCCAGCCCGGCGCCACGCGGTGCGCGGTCGAGGCGTCGATGACCCGCGTCGCGTCGTTCTCGATCAGCGAGACCGCCTCGCGCGCCGCCTCGTCGGGCAGGCAGAGGATCACCAGGTCGGCCTCGTTGAGCAGCGCCCGGCGCGCCTCGGCGTCCTTGCGGCGGTCGGCCTCGACCGAGAGCAGCTCGAGGTCGCGTCGGCCCTGGAGACGCCCGCGGATCTGCAGACCCGTGGTGCCGGCTTCGCCGTCGATGAAGACCTTCTTGGCCATCCTCGCCTCCTTCGCTGCCATGATCGCCGCCGCCTGTGGGCGGAAGCCCGGCGCAATCCTCCCGAAACTAGCCGCCCCCGCCGCGCGATGCACGCCCCGGGTTCGGCGCCGCGAGAGGATGCGGACCGATTACATGAGCGCCGCGGTCGTGGCGAACAAGAGAAAATAGTCGATGAACACGCCGATCAGCACGATCCCGAAGCCGGCGAGGCCGCGCACGTCGAGCACCTTGGAGACGAGATGCGACAGGCAGGCCAGCACGTAGACCTGGGCGGCGACGCGCAGCAGGCCCGACAGGCCGCCGAGCAGGTCCAGGTCGGCGATCACCACGGCGGCCGTGCCGACCATCAGCAGCGGCAGGTTGAGCCAGTTCAGCGCGGCGACCAGCGGCACGAAGCGCTGCGGCTTGTCGAGCGCCTGGGCGATATGGAACAGCACCAGCGGGAAGGCGGTCCAGGAGATGACGTAGGCCAGGCCCTCGACCAGCGCGATGCGGAACCAGCCGGCCTGGATCGTCTGGCCGCCGGCCTCCAGGTTGCCCAGGTGCAGTCCGACCATCAGGCCATAGAAGGGCAGCACCGGCAGGGCCACCCAGAACGACTTCCAGAAGGTCTCGGCGCTGTCGTCGAAGGTCCGCCAGACGACCGGGTCGAAGCGCATCAGGCGGCCGGCGGCCCAGAGCGCCACGGCGGCTTCGCTGAGCGTCGGACGCGCCATGACGCGCTAATCCCCGCCGAAGAAGTCTTCGAGGGTCCTGGCGTAGACCTGGGTCAGGGTCTCGATGTCGGCGACCGCGACGCGCTCGTCGACCTGGTGCATGGTCTTGCCGACCAGGCCGAACTCGACGACCGGGCAATGGTCCTTGATGAAGCGCGCGTCCGAGGTGCCGCCGGTGGTCGAGAGCTCGGGCCGCCGGCCGGTCACCGCCTCGATGGCGCCCGAGACCACGGCCGACAGCGGGCCCGGCGGCGTCAGGAAGGATTCGCCCGAGATCCGCACCTCCAGCTGGTAGCGCCCCCCGGCGGGCTTGCGGCAGGCGGCGTCGAGCGTGCGCCGCAGCCAGTCTTCCAGCGACGCGCCGCTGTGCGCGTCGTTGAAGCGGATGTTGAAGGTCGCGCTGGCGCGCGCCGGGATGACGTTGCTCGCCGGATTGCCGACGTCGATCGTCGAGATCTGCAGGGTCGAGGCCTGGAAGTGCTCGGTGCCGCCGTCGAGCGGCTCGGCGATCAGCGCCGAGAGCATGGCGACCAGGCGGTGCGCGGCGTTGTCGGCGAGCTGCGGATAGGCGGTGTGGCCCTGCGTGCCGAGCGCGGTCAGCCGGCCGGTCAGGCTGCCGCGCCGGCCGATCTTGACCATGTCGCCGAGCGCGTCCGGGTTGGTCGGCTCGCCGACCAGGCAGGCGTCGAGCGTCTCGCCCTGCTCGGCCAGCCAGTCGAGCATCTTGCGGGTGCCGTTGATCGACGGCCCCTCCTCGTCGCCGGTGATCAGCAGCGAGATCGAGCCGGCCGGCCGGCCCTGCTTCTCGAGAAAGCGCCCGGCCGCCGCGACGAAGGCGGCGATCGCGCCCTTCATGTCGGCGGCGCCGCGGCCGACCAGCTCGCCCTCGACGATCGCCGACTCGAAGGGATCGCTCGACCAGTCCGCCGGATCGCCGGGCGGCACCACGTCGGTGTGGCCGGCGAAGCAGAAGTTCGGCTGCGCGCGACCGAGCCGGGCATAGAGGTTGTCGACCGAGGGCGTGCCCTCCTCGTCGAACACGAGGCGCGTGCAGACGAAGCCGAGCGCCTCCAGCTCGGCCTGCAGCAGGTCGAGCGCGCCGCCCTCCTCGGGCGTCACGCTGGGGCAGGCGATCAGCCGCTGGGTCAGGTCGAGCGGATCGGGAACGGCGATGGCGTCGCTCATGGCCGCGGCCTCCTGCCTGCCCGCTGCCGCCCGCCGCCGGTCACGTGCGCAGCAGCTCGTTGATCGAGGTCTTGGCGCGCGTGCGCTCGTCGACCCGCTTGACGATGACCGCGCAGTAGAGGCCCGGACCCGGCGAGCCGTCGGGCAGCGGCTTGCCCGGAGTCGTGCCCGGCACGACCACCGAGTAGGCCGGTACCTCGCCGCGCAGGACCTTGCCGGTGGTGCGGTCGACGATCGGCGTCGAGGCGCCGAGGTAGACGCCCATCGACAGCACCGAGCCCTCGCGCACGACGACGCCCTCGGCGACCTCGCTGCGCGCGCCGATGAAGCAGTTGTCCTCGACGATCACCGGCGTCGCCTGCAGCGGCTCGAGCACGCCGCCGATGCCGGCGCCGCCCGAGATGTGCACGTTCTTGCCGATCTGCGCGCAGGAGCCGACGGTCGCCCAGGTGTCGACCATGGTGCCTTCGTCGACGTAGGCGCCCAGGTTGACGAAGCTCGGCATCAGCACGGTGCCCGGCGCGATGAAGGCCGAGCGGCGCACGATGGCACCCGGCACGGCGCGGAAGCCGGCCTTCTCGAAGTGCTCCTGGCTCCAGCCGGCGAACTTCGAGGGCAGCTTGTCGAACCAGGCGGCGTCGCCGTAGCGGTCGTGGGTCGGCCCGCCCGACTGCACGGCCGTGGGATAGAGCCGGAAGGCGAGCAGCACGGCCTTCTTCAGCCACTCGTTGACGCGCCAGTCGTTGCTGCCGTCCTGGCGCTCGGCGACGCGATAGCGGCCGGTGTCCAGACCGTCCAGCGCCAGCTCGACGGCGTCGCGCACCACGCCCTTGGTCTCCAGGCCGATCTTGTCGCGCTCCTCGAAAGCCGCCTCGATCGTCTGCTTCAGGTCCTCTGTCTGCATCCCGTTTCGTCCGTCCCCTCTGGTCGCGGCCGCCGCCGCCCTGCGATAGCGCGCGGAGAGTGCGGGGGCGGCCCCGTCAAGTCAACGCGCCGCACGTCGCGACCGGCCTGCGCGGCCGAACTGCGCGACCGGCCTGCGCGACCGGCCTACGCGACGGGCTCGGCGATGGTCTCCAGCGCCTCGCCGCGCGCCGCCCGGTAGAAGCAGCTGCGCCGGTTGGTGTGGCAGGCCGGCCCGCTCTGCTCGACCAGCAGCAGCAGGGTGTCGCCGTCGCAGTCGAGGCGCAGCTCGACCAGGCGCTGGACGTGGCCGGAGCTCTCGCCCTTGCGCCACAGCGCGCCGCGGCTGCGCGACCAGTAGCAGACGCGGCCGCTGGCCAGCGTCTCGCGGATCGACTCGGCGTTCATCCAGGCCATCATCAGCACCTCGCCGCTGTCGTGCTGCTGGGCGATGGCGGGCACCAGGCCGCGCTCGTCGAAGCGGATCTCGGCGAGCAGCTTGTCGGGCAGCGCGTGGGACAGCGCGGGGGGCAGCGTCATCGGGCAGGCTCCTGAAGGGAATCGTCGAGGGTCTCGGCCTCGGCCGCCGGCGCCTCCCCGGTCAGGGCGTCGAGCAGCTTCTCGATCCAGGCCTGCGGGATGTCGCGGACGATGAAGACCAGGCGCGTGCGCGGCCCCTCGTCCCGGCTCGCGGCGGGCCAGGCGTCGAGGAAGACGACCGGATGGAACAGGTGCTGGACGCCGTGCAGCACCGCCGGCCGGCCGGGGCTCTCGGCGATGTCGACCAGGCCTTTGACGCGCAGCAGGTCGGCGCCCCGGTTGGCCAGCAGCAGTTCCAGGAACAGCGAGAAGTTGGCCGAGCCGATCGGCCGCTCGCGTTCGATGCAGAAGGCGCGGATCCGCGCGTCGTGGCGGTTGACGTCGTGGTGGTGATGGTGGTGGTGGCCGTGCCCGTCGGCCGGTTCGGCGGCCGCGAAGGCCTCGGCATTGAGCCAGGCCTGGATGTCGGGCTGCTTCTTCGCCGGGTCGAACAGGCCGAGGCCGAGGATCCGGTCCGGCTCGACGGCGCCGTGGCTGGCACGCAGCAGCGACACACCCGGGTTGAGGCGCCTGAGCGCCGCCTCGACGGCCTCGACGCGCGCCTCCGGCAGGTCGGTCTTGCTGAGCACGACGCGGTCGGCGACCGCGGCCTGCTTGGCGGCTTCGGGCTGGCGCGCCAGGGTCTCGGCGCCGGCGGCGGCGTCGACCACGGTCACGACGCCGTCGAGCCGGTAGCGGCGCGAGAGCTTCGGATCGCTCATCAGGCTGTGCAGGATCGGCGCCGGGTCGGCCAGGCCGGTGGTCTCGATCACGATGCGGCGGAAGGCGATCTCGCCCGCGGCGCGGCGCGACCAGAGCGCGTCCAGCGTCTCGACCAGGTCCTGGCGCACGGTGCAGCAGAGGCAGCCGCTCGAGAGCTCGACGATCTGCTCCTCGCTGTCCTCGAGCAGCAGATGGTCGAGTCCGACCTCGCCGAACTCGTTGACGATGACGGCGGTGTCGGCGAGCTCCGGGCGGGCCAGCAGCGCCTTGAGCAGGGTCGTCTTGCCGCTGCCCAGGAAGCCGGTCAGCACGGTCACGGGCAGCAGCGGCCCGGCCGGCGCCCGGCTGTCGCTGGCGGGACGCGGGGCGCGGCCGGGCTCGGGTGTCTGGCTCATCGCGGGCTCCTTCCTCCCGCTATATGTCACCGGCGCGCCGGGGGCGCAAACGGCGGCGCCGCAATGCGGCCCGACTCGCCGACCGGCCTCGCCTCCTGACGAGCCGGGAATCTTGCCCCCGGCGGCCCGGCACCCTTGGTTAATGAGTCGGGGTCTGGTATGTCGCCTGCCCGGCCCGCGCCTCGCTTCGAACGCCATCCGCTCCGTTTCGGCACGCCCATCGCCCGCCATGTCGCTAGGACTTCACGAGACCCGCCAGAGACGCCGTCGCCAGCGCCGCTGGGCGGCCTTCAAGTTCCTCTTCGTCGCCGCCCTGCTGGGCGGGTCGCTGGCGCTCGCCTACGAGCTGGGCGGCCAGATCGCCGGCGCCGAGGAGGACGCCCTGCGCGAGGAGCTGAAGGCCGCGCAGGAGGAGCAGGAGCAGTTCGAGACGCTGCGCAGCGACCTCAAGGCCGAGGTCGCCCGCGCCCAGCAGGCCGAGGCGCAGTGGCGCGAGCGCTACCAGCAGGACGTGCCGCAGGGCGAGGTCGCCGAGATCCTCGAGCTGACCCGCCGTCGCCTGCAGGACGGCGTGCCGGCCGAGCGCCTGCGCTTCGTCGTCGAGCAGGTCTCCGCGGAGCGCGACTGCGCCGGCGAGCCCGAGACCAAGCGCTTCATCGTGCGCACGCCGATCTATACCGGCGGCGCCGACTCGATCGGTTTCGCCGACAGCTCGATCACCATCACCGCGACCGGCGAGTCGGCGACCGACGCCCAGGGCCGGCCCAACGCCTGGTTCGACCCGGCCAAGCCGCTGCGCGTCTCGGTGACGCCGATCGGCGGCGAGGCCAAGGTCGTCGAGGGCGAGCTGCCGCTGCACTTCTCGCTGGTGCGCGGCGACACCGAGCATCTCTTCACCGCCGTCGCGGCCGACCGCCGCGGCTTCCTGGAGGTGACCGAGGACACCTGCGCCTATCCCTGAGGCGCTCTCCCCCGGGTCGCCCTCGACGACGGCGCGACGTCGCGGACCGGCGAGAGCCGGCCTGCCGGCGGTCTAGTCTGGCCGCCATGGATCCCCTCGCCTACCGCCCCGACCCGGCCTATCCGGCGCCGCCCGCGCCCGACGAGACGGCGCTGCGCTTCGGCCGCCTGCGCCGCCTGCGCGAGGAGATGGCGCGCTGGGGCTATCCGGCGCTGGTGCTGTTCGACGCGCACAACGTCCGCTACGCGACCGGCGCGCGCAACATGATCCCCTTCATCCTGCGCAACCCGGCGCGCTACGTCTTCGTGCCGCTCGAGGGCCCGGTCGTGCTGTTCGAGTTCGAGGGCTGCGAGCACCTGGAGGCGGCCAACCCGACGATCGACGAGATCCGCCCGGCGACCACGGTCTCCTACGTCGCGCGCGCCGAGATGCTGGAGGCCGCGGCGACCCGCTGGGCGGCCGAGATCGCCGACCTGCTGAGCGCGCACTGCCCGGGCGAGAGCCGCGTCGGGGTCGAGCGCATCGACCCGCTGGCCGTGCACCTGCTGCGCCGCAAGGGCTACGAGATCCTCGACGCCCAGAAGCCGGTCGAACGCGCCCGCGCGGTCAAGACGCCCGAGGAGCTGGCCTGCATCCGCCGCTCGCTGGCCTGCGCCATGACCGGCGAGGCGCGCCTGGCCGAGGCGATCCGCCCGGGCCTCAGCGAGCAGGAGCTCTGGTCGGTGCTGCACCGCGAGGTCATCGCCGGCGGCGCCGACTACATCGAGACCCGCCTGCTCAACTCCGGCCCGCGCACCAACCCCTGGTTCCAGGAGACCGGCGAGCGGGTCCTCGAGGCCGGCGACCTGGTCGCCCACGACACCGACGTGGTCGGCCCGCACGGCTACTACGCCGACTTCTCGCGCACCTTCCTGGTCGGCGACGGCCCGGCCGGCGACGCCCAGCGCCGGCTCTACGGCACCGCCTTCGAGCAGCTGCACCACAACCTGGCCCTGGTCGGCCCCGGCAAGAGCTTCCGCGAGATCACCGAGGCCGCCTGGCCGATCCCCGAGCGTTACTACGAGCGGCGCTACTACCTGCTGATGCACGGCTGCGGGCCGACCGGCGAGTACCCCTACATCGTCCAGGACGCGGTCTACGAGCCGGGCAAGAACTACGACGGCGTGCTGGTCCCCAACATGACGCTGTCGGTCGAGAGCTTCATCGGCGACGCCGCCGGCGGCGAGGGCGTCAAGCTGGAGCAGCAGGTCCTGGTCACCGAGACCGGCTGCGAGCTGCTGACCCCCTTCCCCTTCGAGGAACGCCTGCTGGGCCGCGAGGTCTAGGGCCGGCTACGGCCTGCGTGCGGCGATCGAACCAACGCTCAGAGCATGCAAACAAGAAATGGGTCAGGAGAAGGGCACAGTTTTTTGTATCTGGTTCATTTTGTATAGAACACAATTTTGGAAAGAAGATCTTCATCGATTGGCTTTTTCTTATTAATCGATAAGAAATGGATACGCGCCTTGTGTGCCATTTGTATCGATAGAAAAACTTCATCAATATTTCTGTAGCGTCGCTCTGCGGACTCGTACATTATTATGTTAAATGTTTCAGAGAAATATTGGTCAAGATTTTGGACTAGAGTTCGTATGAACGGAAATCTTACTCCTGAATGAACCATGAAATTTCGGCACCTATAGATCCTATGAATTTGCCATTCTATTCTGCTTGAATGTCTTTGAAGATAATCAAGGAGCGAAGATACACTTTTATGTGATTTCTGGAATTGGTGCATCCTGAATAAGATTAGCGGCTGCTCTGATAGAGCATTAGTTAATCTCGAGAGCCTATCTTGATAGTTATTGATCAGCAAAATTGCGCCTAGTCTCTGTTCACCATTTTCAAAATTGCCAATATCATCGACAAGCATTTCTAAGTTTTTCTTGTCAAATTTCCTTATGTCGTCGTAAATGATACGCAACGTTCTTTCAGTATGGTTGGACATCAAACAGGGCAGTATGTGATCGAGATAGCTCAGAATACGCACTTGTCCCATGTCTGGCTCAGGCAAGAGCACCTCAAATGCGCTCCACAAGCTAGCAAGGGCTTGATCATCATTTAGGGCTCGTCGAGCCATTGCACTTGTTTGGATCGCTCTGACAATTCGAGTTACCGAATTGCGTTGTAGCTTCGATTTCGCTAGGTCAGCAAAAAATGTGGAGAGATCCGCTCCCGGCTTTCGTGTTCCCACAAACGTTGATCGTCTAAATATTCGAGATGGGCTTGGAAAAACGCCACAGATTTTCTGTTTTTCACAAACTACAGAATCAGACGAATATTGTAAACGCGCCTTGCTTATTATATTCTGCAGTATAGAATCAAGAAGGTCTATTATTTCTGTCGCAGATTTTATTGCCGCATGATGATCAGGTGCCTTTACTCGAATACGGATTATACGTGCTTTTGAACCCCTTCTACGGCGATTTGCAAACGATCTTTCTGTAAAGCTATCACATAAATCTTGTACTGAAGGCGCTGCCTGGGCAGGTACATCTGCGATGTTCTCGATATATATATCGCCAAATTCGATCGAAGAGATTGCCCGCGCAGAACTAGCATTTATAGCGAAATAGACATCAAACCATCGGATCTTGTCATTAAATATCCTGAAAAACGACCGCACCGTGGCGACGGTTATTCTATCTCTTCCATCATTTAGAAACACTTCGTCTATTTGTTCTTTTATAAACGCCGGACTATGGCCAATATTCACGCAGAAAGATGACCAACTTTTCAGCAGATCGTGTAAATCTTCTTTCTTTTCTGTTTTTAGTAAACTCACCATCTGATCAGTCAAATGATAATAATATGATTCATCCAATCTTGACTTCAAGAACCGAATAAATGTCTCAGCGCTTTGAATATCTGATTGAGATCGATTTCTCTTGATGAAATCGTCTATAAACGAGGATATATTCGGTAGACTATCTTCGATAAAGCTTTTTGCAGCAATGTTTGTTTTTATAGACCACGCGATTTCATCTATTAGAGGATTTAAGATTTTTGCATTCCTGCCATACTTTTTCGTATCACTAAGAACAACTTCCCCTTCTCGTATTCTGTGATAGGTATCCAGTGCTGGAAATTTTCGACTATCCCAAGCACTCTCAGTAAACATCTCTCTCAGCGCTTCAATTGCAAATACAATTGTGCGATTGCTCGTCTTACTGAGAAGCGTGGCTGCAGCGGTCATCACACCCTATCCAACCTCCGATTGAATGGAGCTTCGCATTGCAGATCATGCATGGTCAATCCTACAAGCTTCGCTCTATGTGCTCGCCACGGGAGTTTGCTTCGAATGCTTCTGAAGCGGAGTTTCCGGCGTGATCGTCGAAGGAAGATCGAACGGATTCATTCCTCTTTGGCATTTGTCGTAGCCCCATGCGCCTGATCCTGCTGCTCGGCCTCGCCGGCTTCGCCAGCGCCTTCTCGCTGCGCTCGACCGACCCGATGCTGGCCCTGATGGCCGACGACCTCGCGGTCTCGATCCCGCAGGCGGCGCTGCTCGCCTCGGGCTTCTCGATCCCCTACGCGGTGATGCAGCTGGTCTGGGGGCCGGTCGGCGACGCCGTCGGCAAGACCCGCCTGATCCGCCTGGCGCTGGCGGTGCTCACGCTCGGGCTGGTGCTCTCGGCGCTGGCGCCGGGCTACGGCTCGGTGATGGCGGCGCGCATCCTGGCCGGCGCCTTCGCCGGCGGCATCATCCCGGCCTCGATGGCGCTGATCGGCGACCGCGTGCCCTACGCCGGGCGCCAGCTCGCGATCAGCCGCTTCCTGGTCGCGGTGATCTCCGGCCACATGCTCGGCTCGGCGGCGGCCGGCGTGCTCGCCGAGCTGTTCGGCTGGCGCGCCGTCTTCGCGATCTCGGCCGGGGTCACCGCGCTGGTCCTGCTGGCGGCGGTCCTGGGCTTCCGGCGCGAGGCCGAGGCGCGGGTGCCGCTGTCGCTGGCCGACGCCCGCCGGCGCTACGCCACGGTGCTGGCCAACCCGGTCTCGGCGATGGTCTTCCTGGTCGTCGCGGTCGAGGGCCTGCTGGTGCTCGGCGTCTTTCCCTTCGTGGCGCCGCTGCTGCTGAGCCGCGCGCTGGGCGGCGCCGCCGAGGCCGGCCTGGCGCTGGTCGCCTTCGCCGCCGGGGGGCTGGTCTACACGACCCAGGTGCGCCGGCTGCTGCGCTGGTTCGACCAGTGGCGCATGATGAGCCTGGGCGGCCTGGTCATCGCCGCCACCTATCTCGCGATCGCCGCGGCGCCGGCCTGGCAGCTGGTCGCGCTGGCCTTCCTGGTCGCCGGCTTCGGCTACTACATGCTGCACAACACCCTGCAGACCCAGGCGACCGAGCTGGCGCCCGGCGCGCGCGGCTCGGCGGTCGCGCTGTTCGCCGCCTCGCTGTTCCTCGGCCAGGGCCTGGGCCCGGCGCTCTACGGCCCGGTCGCGCCGGCGGTCGGCTACCCGGCGATCTTCGCCGCCACCGGCCTGCTGACCGCCGGCCTCGGCTTCGTCGCGGTGCGCCTGATCCGGCGATAGGGAGGGGCGCGCCTGGCCCCTGCTGTCATCCCCGCGAAGGCGGGGATCCATCATGAGGCGCCGGTGCACCACCTGCGCCGTGTGGCACTCCAACCCGGAATCCCTATGGATCCCCGCCTTCGCGAGAGCGCTGCGAAAGCTGGTGCGGCTCGGGGTGTTGTGATTCGCTTGTACAGGCTGTCGAGGAGGCTTGTTATGGGCGGTCAGTCGAGCTTCGTGGATGCGTTTCTGCCGGCGGGTTTCGGTCGGAACGCTCGGTTGGAGCGGATTTCGGGGCTTCTGGATTGGTCGCGCCTGGAGGCGCTGCTTCGTCCGGTGCGCTCGGGCGAGGTCGGTCGGCCGCCCTACGCGG
>JAUILQ010000075.1 GCA_030433005.1 Alphaproteobacteria bacterium | reverse complement strand
TCGACTATGCGGCGTCGTGCGCGCATTCTCATGGACGTTCATCCGGGGCTCCGGGAGCTCGCTGTTTGGTCTGCCAACCACAGCTTTCACCCCAAGCCTCGGGTGAACAACCTCCATAGCAACGACAGCTAGAGACGCCTCTTGCAGGGGTGGTGGCCGCGGCCGGACTCGAACCGGCACTCGCGTTACCGCGAAGCGGATTTTAAGTCCGCTGTGTCTACCGATTTCACCACGCGGCCCCCGGGTCGCCCCCAGGCGCTTCTTGTGCAACAGCGGCGGGCGCGGGCGCAAGGCGGGGGGCGTCCGTACCGGCTTTCGGGCCGGCATCGGCTCGGCTAGGCTGGCGTTCCTTCTTCCCGCAAGCGGAGCGGCCGCCATGCCCGACAGCCTCCAGACCCAGCCCGAGGTCGGCGTGCCCGACGACACCGTCTTCCCGCCGGGCGTCTGCTACATCGACGGGCGCTATACGACGATGGACCAGGCGAAGATCCCGGTGCTCGACTGGGGCTTCCTGCGCTCCGACGCGACCTACGACGTGGTGCACGTCTGGCAGGGCCGCTTCTTCCGCCTCGACGCCCACGTCGAGCGCTTCCTGGCCTCGGTCGCCGGCCTGCGGATGACGCTGCCGGTCGAGCGCGCCGAGCTGGAGCGCATCCTGCATTCGCTGGTCGCGCGCGCCGGCTTCCAGGACGCGTACGTCGAGATGGTCTGCACGCGCGGCCACTCGCCGAGCTTCAGCCGCGACCCGCGCCAGGCGCGCAACCGCTTCTTCGCCTTCGCCATCCCCTTCGGCTGGATCGCGAGCGAGGAGCAGCGCGCCCGCGGCCTCGACGTGCACATCGCCGAGATCCCGCGGATCTCGCCGGAGTCGGTCGACCCGACGGTCAAGAACTACCACTGGCTCGACCTGGTGATGGGCCTCTACCAGGCCTACGACGCCGGCCGCGAGAACGTGCTGCTGACCGACGGCGGCGGGCTGGTCACCGAGGGGCCGGGCTTCAACCTCTTCGCGGTCAAGGACGGCCGGGCGACGACGCCGGCCCGCGGCGTGCTGCACGGCATCACCCGGCGCACGGCGCTCGAGCTCTGCGCCGAGCTCGGCGTGCCGGCCGAGGCCGGGCCGCTGTCGGTCGAGGCGCTGAAGCAGGCCGACGAGGTCTTCCTGACCTCGACCGCCGGCGGCCCGATGCCGATCACCCGCCTCGACGGCGAGCCCGTCGGCGACGGCAAGCCGGGCCCGGTGACCGCCAAGGTGACCGCGCTCTACTGGGACAAGCACCGCGACCCCGCCTGGACCACCGCGGTCGACTACTCGCTGAAGGGGTAGGGCCCTCGACCGTCATCCCCGCGAAGGCGGGGATCCAGGGCGGCGCGCTCGGAGCCTGGGGCTCTGGATCCCCGCCTGCGCGGGGATGACGGGAAGGGTGGGGAGCAGCCTGCGCCCTACTCCCGCGCCCCGGCGTCCTTCAGCAGCGCGACGATGTCGTCGGCGCCGATCATGCGGGCGGCCTCCAGGGCGGTCCAGCCGTCGTCGGCGACGCGGTTGGGGTCGGCGCCGGCGGCGAGCAGGATCTCGACGCCGCGCGCGAACCAGGAGTTGGCGGCAAACATCAGCGCGGTGTTGCCCTTGGCATCGGCGCTGTCGGCCGGCGCGCCGGCCTCGAGCAGGCGGGCGAGCAGCCGGGCGTTGCCGGCCCGCGCGGCGGTGACCACCGGCGGCCGGCCGTCGGGCCCGGGCGCCTCGGCGTCGGCGCCCAGCTCGATCAGCAGCGCCACGGTCTCGAAGTCGTTCTGGCGGATCGCCGCGATCAGCGGCGTCACGCCCCGGGCGTCCCGGACCTCCAGGTCGGCACCGGCCTCCACCAGGGCGCGGATCGCCGCCGGCCGGCCCTGGGACGCGGCGCGCCACAGCGCCGTCTCGCCGCCGTCGGTACGCGCGTCCCGCTCTGCGCCGTTGGAGAGCAGCAGGCCGATGGCGTCCGCATAGCCACGGTCGGCGGCGGCGATCAGCGGCGTCATGCCGTCCTCGGCGGCCAGGGCGGGGTCGGCGCCGGCCGCCAGCAGCTCGGCCAGGATCGGCACGGGATCGGCGGAGAAGGCGCCGTTGATCAGCGGCGTGTTGCCGTCCGAGCGGTCGCGTGCGTCGACCGCGGCGCCGGCGGCGACCAGCTGGGCGACGACCGGCGTGCGGCCGCGCCGGGCGGCGAGCAGCAGCGGCGTGTTGCCGTGGTCGGCCTCGCGCGCCTCGAGAGGCGCCTCGGCCGCGATCAGCACCTCGGCGACGCTCGGCCAGCCGTGATAGGCGGCGTAGTGCAGGCCGGTCCAGCCGTCGTCGCTGGTCGCCTCGCCCGGCTCGGCGCCGCGGGTCAGCAGCAGGCCGGCGACCTCGGGGCTGTTGGCCTCGGCGGCGAACAGCAGCGGCGTGCGGCCGCGCGGGTCGCGGGTCGCCGGCGAGGCGCCCTTGTCCAGCGCGAAGCGGGCCATCTCGACGTCGTCGACCTGCGCCGCGCGGAACAGCATCAGGTCGGGTGCCGAGGGCGTCTCGGCCGCGGCTTCGGGCGCGTCTTGCGCGAGCGCCGTCGCGGGCGCGATCGCCGCCAGCAGCAGCCAGAGGCCGGCCGCCGCCGCGCGCATCACTCGGCCGCCGCCACGGCCTCGCCGGCGGGCTCCAGGCGGGCCGCGCAGAACTTGAACTCCGGGATCTTGCCGTAGGGGTCGAGCTGCGGGTTGGTCAGCACGTTGGCCGCCGCCTCGGCGAAGCAGAAGGGGATGAAGATCATGCCGTCGGGCACGTCGCGGTCGCCGCGCAACGTCAGCTCGATCGAGCCGCGCCGCGTGGTCACCCGCACCTGCTGGCCCGGGCGGTAGCCCTTGCGCTCGATCTCGCGCGGGTGCATGGCGACGACCGCGCCGGGCTCGAGGTCGTCGAGCACGCCGGCGCGCCGGGTCATGGCGCCGGTGTGCCAGTGCTCGAGCAGCCGCCCGGTGGTCAGCACCAGCGGGTAGTCGGCGTCCGGCACCTCGTCGGGCGGCAGCACGTCGGCCGGCACCACGCGGCCGCGGCCGTCGGCGGTCGGGAAGCCGCTGGCGAAGATGATCTCGTTGCCCGGCCGGTCGGGCGCGTCGCAGGGATAGGTGACCGCGTCCTCGCGCTCCAGCCGCTCCCAGGTGATGTTCTTCAGGCTGGGCATGACCTGCGCCATCTCGGCGAAGACCTCGTGCGGGCCGGCGTAGTTCCAGTCGAGGCCGAGGCGGCGCGCCAGCTCCTGGATCAGCCACCAGTCCTGGCGCGCCTCGCCGAACAGCGGGACGGCCGGGCGGCCCATCTGCACCTGGCGGTTGGTGTTGGTGTAGGTGCCGGCCTTCTCGGCGTGGGCCGAGGCCGGCAGCACGACATCGGCGTGCCAGGCGGTCTCGGTCAGGAAGATGTCCTGGACGACCAGGTGCTCGAGGTGGGCGAGCGCCTCGCGGGCGTGGCGCTGGTCGGGATCCGACATCGCCGGGTTCTCGCCCATGACGTACATCGCCTTGATCTCGTCGGCGAGGATCGCATCGACGATCTCGACCACCGTCAGGCCCTTCTTCGGGTCGAGCTCGCTGCCCCAGAACGCCTCGAAACGCTCGCGCACGCTCTCCTTCTCGACCGACTGGTAGTCGGGAAAGACCATCGGGATCAGCCCGGCGTCGGAGGCGCCCTGGACGTTGTTCTGGCCGCGCAGCGGGTGCAGGCCGGTGCCGGGGCGGCCGACCTGGCCGGTGGTCAGCGCCAGCGCGATCAGGCAGCGCGCGTTGTCGGTGCCGTGGACGTGCTGGCTGATGCCCATGCCCCAGAAGATGATCGAGCGCTGCGAGCCGGCGTAGAGCCGCGCGACCGCGCGGATCTCCTCGGCCGCGATGCCACAGACCGCCTCCATCTTCTCCGGCGGGAAGTCGCGGACCTTCGCGGCCAGCTCCTCGAAGCCGGAAACGTGGGCCTGCACGTACTGCTCGTCGTAGAGCTTCTCCTCGACGATGACGTTGAGCATGGCGTTGAGCAGCGCCACGTCGCTGCCCGGCTTGAACTGCAGGGTGTGCGTGGCGTAGCGCGAGAGGTTCTGGCGCCGCGGGTCCATCACCACCAGCTTGGCGCCGCGCTTGGCGGCCTGCTTGATGTAGGTCGCGGCGACCGGGTGGTTCTGCGCCGGGCGCGCGCCGATCACGACGATGCATTCGGCGTCGCCGGCGGCGGTGAAGGGCGCGGTCACCGCGCCCGAGCCGATGCCCTCCATCAGGGCGGCGACCGAGGAGGCGTGGCAGAGCCGCGTGCAGTGGTCGACGTTGTTGGTCTGGAAAGCCGTGCGGATCAGCTTCTGGAAGAGGTAGGCCTCCTCGTTGGTGCCCTTGGCCGAGCCGAAGCCCGCCAGCCCCTTCGGCCCCTCGCGCTCGAAGACCGTCCTGAGGCCGGCGGCGGCGCGGTCGAGCGCCTCCTCCCAGCTGGCCTCGCGGAAGTGCGTCCAGGGATTGGCCGGGTCGACCTGGTCGTCGCCGCGCTTGGGCGCGTCGTCGCGCCGGACCAGCGGCTTCGTCAGGCGGTGCGGGTGATAGATGTAGTCCCAGCCGAAGCGGCCCTTGACGCAGAGCCGGTTCTCGTTGGCGGGGCCGTCGCGGCCGTCGATCTGGACGATGCGGTCGTCCTTGACGTGGACCGTCGTCTGGCAGCCGACGCCGCAGTAGGGGCAGAGGCTGTCGACCGTGCGGTCGGCCCAGACCCGGCGGGTGCCGGCGGCGTCGAGCAGGGCCGATTCCATCAGCGCGCCGGTCGGGCAGGCCTGCACGCACTCGCCGCAGGCGACGCAGGTCGACTCGCCCATCGGGTCGTCGAAGTCGAAGACGACCTTGGCGTCGTGGCCGCGGTAGGCCATGCCGATGACGTCGTTGACCTGGACCTCGCGGCAGGCGCGGACGCAGAGGTTGCAGTGGATGCAGGCGTCCAGGTTGACCGCCATCGCCGGGTGGCTGACGTCGGGCGCCGGCTGGGCGCGCCGCGGGAAGCGGCTCCCGGTCACGCCGACGTCGTCGGCCCAGGTCCAGAACTTGCTGTCCGGGTCGTGTGCGGTCTCGCGCGCCGGCTGGTCGGCGACCAGCAGCTCGAAGACCATCTCGCGGGCCTTCTTCGCGCGCTCGCTGGCGGTCTTGACGACCATGCCGGCGGCCGGCTGGCGGATGCAAGAGGCGGCCAGCACCCGCTCGCCCTCGACCTCGACCATGCAGGCGCGGCAGTTGCCGTCGGCGCGGTAGCCCGGCTCCGGGCTGTAGCAGAGGTGCGGGATCTCGACGCCCTGCCGCTCGGCGACCTGCCAGATCGTCTCGCCGGGCCGCGCGGCGACGGTCTCACCGTTGAGGGTGAACTCGATGGTCTGGGTGGTTTCGCTGGTCTCGCTCATCGCCTGCCGGCCCCTTCGCCATCCGGATTCAGCGATCCGGTCGTCAGTCTAACGCGTTGCGCGGCCGCGGTTAACGGCACGCGCCGCGGGGTCTTCCTAGCCGGATCTCCCAGCCTCCAACTCGTCGCCGAAGTAGCGGATCGCCGTCAGGATCGGGTTCGGCGCCGCCTGGCCGAGGCCGCAGATCGAGGCGTCGATCATGACCCGGCTCAGCTCCTCGAGCAGCGGCCGGTCCCAGCGCCCGGCCGAGAGCAGCTGCACCGCCTTCTCGGTGCCGTTGCGGCAGGGCGTGCACTGGCCGCAGGACTCGTCCTCGAAGAAGCGCATCAGGTTCAGCGTCACGGCGCGGATGTCGTCGGCCTGGGAGAGCACGACGACCGCGGCCGAGCCGATCAGGCAGCCGTGCTTCTCCAGCGTGCCGAAGTCGAGCGGCAGGTCGGCCAGGCTCGCCGGCAGGATGCCGCCCGAGGCGCCGCCGGGCAGGTAGCCCTTGAGGCTGTGGCCCTCGGCCATGCCGCCGCAGTACTCCTCGACCAGCTCGGCCAGCGTGATGCCGGCCGGCGCCAGCTTGACGCCCGGCTCCCTGACCCGGCCCGAGACCGAGAAGGAGCGCAGGCCCTTGGAGCCGTTGCGGCCCTGGCCGGCGAACCAGTCGGCGCCCTTTTCCAGGATGTCGCGCACCCAGTAGAGCGTCTCGACGTTGTGGTTGAGCGTCGGCTTGCCGAACAGCCCGACCGAGGCGATGTAGGGCGGCTTGTGGCGCGGGTAGCCGCGCTTGCCCTCCAGGGACTCCAGCATCGCCGACTCCTCGCCGCAGATGTAGGCCCCGGCGCCGCGCCGCAGCTCCAGCGGGCAGTGGCGGGTCAGGCCGGCGGCCTCCAGCTTCGGCAGCTCGGCGAGCAGCAGCGCGCGGATCGCCGGGTACTCGTCGCGCAGGTAGATCCAGCCCCGCTCGCAGCCGACCGCCCAGGCGGCGATCAGCAGGCCCTCGAGGAAGCGGTGCGGCGCGCGCTCCAGGTAGAAGCGGTCCTTGAAGGTCCCGGGCTCGCCCTCGTCGGCGTTGACCGTGACGTAGCGCGGGCCCTGCTGCTCGCGCACGATGCCCCACTTGCGGCCGGCCGGGAAACCGGCGCCGCCGAGCCCGCGCAGGCCGGAGTCCGAAAGGGCGGCGATCACCGCCTCGGGCGCGCGCTCGCCGGCGAGACAGGCCTCGAGCAGCGCGTAGCCGCCTTCGGCGCGGTAGGACTCGTAGTCCTCGAACTCGGGCGGGACCGGATGGGTCTCGCCGGCCTCGACCGCGGCGGCGACCGCCTCGGGCGTCGCGGCGTCGAGGTGGCGGTGGCCGATCTCGCAGGTCGGGCCGACGTCGCAGCGTCCCATGCAGGGCGCCCGGACCACCCGGACGCCCTCGCCGAGCCGGCCCGGCAGCGCCGCCAGCAGCGCCTCGGCGCCGAGCATCTCGCAGGTCACGGAATCGCAGACCCGCACGGTCAGCGGCGGCGGCGGCGTCTCGCCGTCGTCGACGATGTCGAAATGCGCATAGAACGAGGCGGTCTCGTAGACCGCTGCCATCGGCAGGTCCATCTCGTCGGCCAGCGCCGCGAGATGGCGCGCGGAGAGGTGGCCGTGGGCGTCCTGGATGCGGTGCAGGTGCTCGATCAGCAGGTCGCGCCGGCGCGGCGCGTCGCCGAGCAGGGCGCGCACCTCGTCGAGGGCGGCCGGCTCGACGCCCCGGCCCTTGGGCGCCAGCGGCGCCTTGCGCCGGCCGCTGCCGGGATGGATGCGGCGCGACCCGCCACCCGAGCCCCCTCCGGATCCGGGGCCGTGGTTCGAGGCTCCGTTGTGCGCCGGTGGGGCGCCGGTTCCGTCAGGCATGTCGTCCCTCGTCCGCTTGGTCTTTCGGGCCCGCTCGGCGGGCCGCTGGGGTGGGAAGTGCCTCGGGGGCGGCGCCCCGGGGACGGGAAAGGCCGGTCCCGGGGTTCAGTCGGGCTCGGCCGGCTGCAGGTCGACGTGCGCGATATCGATCAGCAGCTTGCCGGCATGCTCGAAGTTCACCGTGACCCGCGTGCCGACCGCCGACTGCACCTGTCCCAGGCCCCACTCGGGCTTCTCGGGGTGCCGCACCAGCATGCCGGGAGCCCAGTCTGCGCCGCCGGTTCCGTGGCCGGCCGGCCCTCGTTCCTCGTTCGTCATCGCCGCCTTTTCAGCGTGCTTGCCCACCTCGGTTGCGGGGTTAGTCTATAGCCACCATGCTGGCCCGCAAGGATCGCCGGAACGACGGTTTGACGCGGTCCCACGACATTCTCAGCCGACGCGCCCCGCCCGACCCTCGCCGGCGACCGGCGCCGGAGCGCCACCGCCCGCAGCGCCACTGCCAGGAACGGCCGACCCGATGACCAGCCAGATCAACGACCTCCGTCTCGCCGAGCTGCTCGCCTCGCGCCTCTGCCACGACCTGGTCGGGCCGATCAGCGCCATCAGCAACGGCATGGAGCTGCTCGAGGAGGGCATGGCCGACCTCGACGAGGAGGCCCGTCGCCTGGTCGGCGAGAGCGCCGAGCAGGCCTCGGCGGCGCTGCAGTTCTATCGCGTCGCGATCGGCTTCGGGGCCTCGCCGAGCGACGATCCCGGCCAGCTGAAGCGGCTGGTCGAGCCCTTCCTGGCGCACCGCAAGACGCGCCTCGACTGGGTCGAGCCGCTCGGCGAGGGGCTGCCGGCCGGCTGGGGCAAGCTGCTGCTCAACCTCGTGGCGATAGCGGCGGACGCGCTGCCGATGGGCGGGCGCGTCGAGGTCTCGGCGCAGCCGCTTCCAGGCCAGGCTCAGCTCCGCTGCCTCGCGCTCGGCCCGGAGGCCGAGCTCCGCCCCGACGTCGCTGCCGGGCTGGTGCCCGAGGCCACGGTCGACAGCCTGACGCCGCGCAGCGTGCAGGCCTTCTACGCCGGCCTGGTCGCAGAGCGGCTCGGCGCGCAGCTGGTGACCGAGCAGGAGTCGGGCGACCGCTTTCGCGTCGCCGCGCTCTTTCCCGCCTGATAGCGGGCCCTGACTCCCGACCTTCTCGCCGCGCGGTCCCGAAAAGGGGGTTGCGTATGAGAATGATTATCAGTATCAGAGCTTCGTCGACAGCGCCCTTGGGGGAGGGCGAAAGGGTCGGGGCCGGCGCCTTCAGGGGACAGGGGCGGTGGCCGCGACCGATCCAACAAGGAGGAGCTTCCGTGAAACGCCTGACCCACCACCTGCTCGCGGCCGCCGCGGCCGGCGCCCTGACCGTCCCCGCCTCCGCGGCCTTCGCGCAGGACGACGTGCTGAACATCTATTCGGCGCGCCACTACCAGACGGACGAAGCGCTCTACGAGGACTTCACCAAAGAGACCGGGATCCAGATCAACCGCATCGAGGGCAAGGACGACGCCCTGATCGAGCGCCTGCGCTCCGAGGGCGCGAGCAGCCCCGCCGACGTGCTGATCACCGTCGACGCCGGGCGGCTGTGGCGCGCCGAGGAGGCCGGCCTGTTCCAGTCGATCGAGTCCGACGTCCTGGACGAACGGATCCCCGAGAACCTGCAGCATCCGGAGAACAAGTGGTTCGGGTTCTCGACCCGCGCCCGCGTCATCTACGTCAATCCGGAGCTGGTCCAGGACCCGCCGCAGACCTACGAGGACCTGGCCGACCCGAAGTACGACGGGCTGGTCTGCATCCGCTCGTCGTCGAACATCTACAACCTCTCGCTGATGGCCTCGATGATCGAGCACCACGGCGAGGAGGCCGCCCAGAAGTGGGCCGAGGGCGTCGTCTCGAACTTCGCCCGTGACCCGCAGGGCGGCGACACCGACCAGATCCGGGCGGTCGCCTCCGGCGAGTGCGGCATCTCGGTCGGCAACACCTACTACTTCGTGCGCCTGCTCAAGTCCGACGACCCGGCCGACCGCGAGGTCGCCGAGAAGGTCGAGCTGGTCTGGCCGAACCAGGACGGGCGCGGCGTCCACGTCAACGTCTCCGGCGCCGGCGTCGTCGCCAACGCGCCGCACAAGGCGGCGGCGGTGAAGTTCCTGGAGTACCTGGCGAGCGACAGCGCGCAGGGCTACTTCGCGAACGGCAACAACGAGTATCCCGTCGTCGACGGCGTGCTCGAGAATCCCGAGTTGGAGGCTTTGGGCGATCCGAAGATCGACCCGGTCAACGTCTCGGTGTACGGCGAGAACCAGCCTCTCGCTCAGATGGTGTACGACCGCGCAGGCTGGAAGTAGCGGTCGTATCGGTACTCCCTTTCCGAGAAGCGAAACTCGGCCCCGCCGGCAACGGCGGGGCCTTTTTCTTTCGGCGCCCGGGCGGCGGGTCAGTGGTCGCCGGCGTGCCCGGCGAGCTCCTGAAGCTGCCCGTCGGAGATGTCTGTCCGGATCTGCAGCCAAAGGGGCAGGTGGTCCGACAGCTCGTAGGTGAAGGCCCTGTCGTTCTCGGGGCGATGGGCCGGATCCGGGTAGAGCGCCCGCCAATCGTCGCCGACGAAGTCGATCACGCCGCCACGGCCGGAGAAGCGATTGGCATGGCTGGGGCTGTGCAGGATCTGGTCGTAGTTGTTGCGGCGAGAGAGGTTGGTGCCGCTCAGGCTGCGCAGCTGCTTGGGCGTGTGCAGGATGCGGCCCTTGCCGGTCAGCGCGTCGTGGGCGCGGTCGTTGTTTCGCGGCACGTTGAAGTCGCCCATCACGACGAAGTCGTTGTCGACGGCGACGCCTTTCGTTCGGCGCTTCCCGATCCAGTTCGCGAACTCGGCCAGGGCCTTGATGCGCTGGTCGAGGCTGTCGCCCCAGCGGATGTGGGCGGTGATGGCGACGAAGTCGAAGCTGCCGGCCGAGAACGACGCCATGTAGGGCGGCCGCCACCAGCTGAACTCGGAAACCCATTCGCCGGCGGCGTTCTTGCTGCGCGGCGGATCTGCCTCCGCGGCCAGACCGGTGAACACGATCATCCGGGTGTCGAAGAGGTAGGCGATGCGCTCGCCGTTGCCGCCTCTGTCGCCGGTGAAGTCGCAGAAGACGACGTCCCAGTAGCTTCCGAGGAGGTCCATGACGCGCTTCAGGTCCCGCAGGCTGTCGCGCAGCTCGGTGAGTGCCACCAGGTCGAACTGATTGAGGATCTCGGCGATCAGGTAGATCGACTCCTCGCTGCGCGGTTTCCGTCCGAACTCCCGTATGTTCCAGGTTGCGACGTTCAGGCTCTCGTCGAGCTTGGACGCCGGGATCTCGGCCTCGTCGATGCGCTCGCGCAGCTTGATGAGCCCTTGAGCGATGTGCGGTGCCGCGTTGCTGTAGTGCATCCCTGCCTCCAGGGTGGCTGATCCCGACGGTCCTTCCATTTATGATTGCATCAATCCCGGGGCATTGGCATGACATTTCGGGTAACGGCGTGTCCGCGGGGTGGAGCTCGCGAAGGCGCGCCCCGCGTGTCTGTTCCGGGGGCGCCGGGGCGGACCCAAGCCAGGCGGACCCAAGCCAGGCGGGCCTCGTGACACCTCGTGGCGGAGGGGCGTGGCGACTTGGCTGCCGTCGCCCTGCGCCGAGAAGCTGTCTCGCCGGGCAGCGGCGGCGGCGGGCGGCTACCGCTCGGCCTCGCCGTGCCCCGGCCGCGAGCGGGCGATGGCGCGGGACAGGATGACGACCGGCAGCAGGCCGACCGCGACGATGGTCAGCGACGGCGTCGCCGCCTGGCTGAGGCGCTCGTCGCTGGCGAAGTTGGCGGCCTGGACGGCCAGGGTGTCGAAGTTGAAGGGCCGCATGAGCAGCGTCGCCGGCAGCTCCTTCATGACGTCGACGAAGACGGTCAGCGCGGCGGTCAGCAGGCTGCCGACCAGCAGCGGCGCGTGGACCTCGCGCAGCGTGCCCAGGGGCCCGCGGCCGAGGTTGCGCGCCGCCTCGTCCATCGAGGGCCGGATCTTGCTGAGCCCCGCCTCGACGTTGTTGAGCGCGACCGCCAGGAAGCGCACCAGGTAGGCGAAGACCAGGCCGAGGATGCCGCCGGTCAGCAGCAGGCCGGTCGAGACGCCCAGGGCCTCTCGGCTCCAGGCGTCGAGGGTGCGGTCGAACCAGGTGAAGGGCAGCAGCACGCCGACCGCGATCACCGTGCCGGGCACGGCGTAGCCGAGCCCGGCGATGCGGTTGGCCAGACGCGTCGGCGCACCCGGCCAGAGGCGGTGGCCGTAGCCCAGAGCCAGCGCCAGCAGCACCGCCAGCACCGCCGCCGTGCCGGCCAGCGTGACCGAGTTCCCGACCAGCTCCAGGTAGTGGCTGCCGAAGGCCCGGTCGCCGTTCTCCAGGGCCATCGACAGCAGGATGCCGGTCGGCAGCAGAAAGCCGAGCAGCAGCGGCAGCAGGCAGGCGAACAGCGCGCCGAGCGCCCGCCAGCCGGTCAGGCGGTAGGCCGGCAGCTGGCGGTAGCGGCTGGAGGTGTCGTGGAAGCGCCGCTCGCCGCGGCTGATCCGCTCGAGCAGCAGCAGCAGCACCACGAAGCCGAGCAGCGCCGCGGCCAGCTGGGCCGAGGCGATGCGGTCGCCGAACGAGAACCAGGCGCGGTAGATGCCGGTGGTGAAGGTCTTGACGCCGAAGTACTGCACCGTGCCGAAGTCGGCCAGCGTCTCCATGAGCGCCAGCGTCGTGCCGCCGGCCAGCGCCGGCCGTGCCATCGGCAGGGCGACCCGCCAGAAGCTGGCCCAGGCGCCGCAGCCGAGGGTCCGGCTGACCTCGAGCGCGCAGACCGACTGCTTCAGGAAGGCGGTGCGCGCCAGCAGGTAGACGTAGGGATAGAGCACCAGCGCGAGCATCGCCGCCGCCCCGCCGACCGAGTGGATCTCCGGGAACCAGTAGTCGCGCGGTCCCCAGCCGAAGCTGTCGCGCAGCAGCGTCTGCACCGGCCCGGAATAGTTCAGGAAGCCGGTATAGCCGTAGGCCATGACGTAGGCCGGCACGGCGAGCGGCAGCACCAGCGTCCACTCGAACAGGCCGCGGCCCGGGAAGCGGCAGAGCGTCACCAGCCAGGCCGTGCCGGTGCCGATCACCAGCACGCCGGTGCCGACCAGCAGGGCGAGCGCCGCGGTGTTGGCGAGGTAGTCCCAGAGCACCGTGTCGACGAGGTGGGCCCAGAGGTCGCTCGGCGGCACGAAGAGGTGGCCGGCGATGACCGCCGCCGGCAGCACGAAGGGCAGGGCCAGGGCCAGGACCAGCCAGGCGCCAAGCCCGCGGCGCCCGCGCCGCGCCGGGGGCGCGACGGCGCCGTCGGGATCGAGCCGCGAGTCGTAGCGCGGCTCGAACGGCGGCTCGTTGAGGAAGGCACTGGGCGCGTGGTCGGCCATCGCGGGCGCTGTCCCGTCACGAAACGGCAAAGACCGGCAAGATGACGAGAGTGAGAGGCGCTCGCAAGTACCGCGCTCGCGCCGGCCTGCGACACTTGCGCCGCTCGCTGCGCCCGGACGGCCCGCCGCCCGGGCGCCGCGCGCCGGCCGATCAAGTGTTGCGAGGGGTTCGCAAGTAACCGGCCATTAATTTCTTTCCGCCATGGTCGAGCCGTTCCGACCGGTCGCCCGTCTTGCGCGACCCGCCTGCCGCACAGCCTGTTTGCGAGGACCGAGGCGATGGATGAGTTGCTGAGCGAGTTCCTTACCGAGACCAACGAGGGCCTTGGGCTTCTGGACGTCGAGCTGGTCAAGCTCGAGCAGAACCCCAACGACCCCGAGATCCTTTCGAACATCTTCCGGCTCGTGCACACGATCAAGGGAACCTGCGGTTTCCTGGGTCTGCCCCGCCTGGAGTCGGTGGCGCACGCCGGCGAGAACGTCCTGGGGCGCCTGCGCGACGGCGAACTGGTCGTGACCCCGCACATCGTCACCGTGGTCCTGGACTGCCTCGACCGGATCCGCGAGATCCTCGGAGTCCTGGAGGCCACGGAGGCGGAGCCCGAGGGCGACGACTCGGAGCTGATCGCCCGCCTGGACGCGATCTGCGAGAGTGCCGATGCCGGCGAGCTGTCGCCGGCTGCGGCCGAGGTCGTAGCCGAGGAGCCCGTCGCCGAAGAGCCCGTAGCGGAGGAGCCCGTAGCGGAGGAGCCCGCCGCGGAAGAGCCCGTCGCCGAGGAGCCCGCCGGGGCTGACGACACCGTCGTCGCCTTCGATGCCGCCGCCGAGCCGGTGGCAGCCCCCTCCGGCAAGCCCGCGGTCGAGGAGAAGATCGCCGAGATCGAGAAGGCGGTGCGCGAGCAGGCGGCCTCGGAGCAGGCTTCCGGCGATCACGGCGCCAAGGAGTCGGCGGTCGCCAACCAGTCGATCCGGGTCAACGTCGAGCTGCTCGAGAACCTGATGACCATGGTCTCGGAGCTGGTGCTGACCCGCAACCAGCTGCTGCAGATCCTGCGCCAGCAGAAGGAGACCGACTTCGCCGCGCCGCTGCAGCGCCTCAACCACGTCGTCTCGGAGCTGCAGGAAGGCGTCATGAAGACGCGCATGCAGCCGATCGGCAACGCCTGGGCCAAGCTGCCGCGCATCGTCCGCGACCTCTCCCTCGAGCTCGGCAAGAAGGTCGAGCTGGTCATGAAGGGCGCCGACACCGAGCTCGATCGCCAGGTCCTGGAGCTGATCAAGGATCCGCTCACCCACATGGTCCGCAACTCGGCGGACCACGGCCTGGAGGATCCGGCCGAGCGCCGCCGCAACGGCAAGGGCGACACCGGCACGATCACCCTCAACGCCTATCACGAGGGTGGCCACATCATCATCCAGATCGCCGACGACGGCCGCGGCCTGAACGTCGACAAGATCAAGGCCAAGGCGCTGGCCAACGGCATCACCAACGAGGCCGAGCTGGCCGGCATGTCCGACCAGCAGATCCAGCAGTTCATCTTCAAGGCCGGCTTCTCGACCGCCGAGAAGGTGACCTCGGTGTCCGGCCGCGGCGTCGGCATGGACGTCGTGCGCACCAACATCGAGCGCATCGGCGGCACCATCGAGCTCAACTCGATCGCCGGGCGCGGCAGCAAGTTCACCATCAAGATCCCGCTCACCCTGGCGATCGTTTCGGCGCTCATCGTCGAGTGCGCCAGCGAGCGCTTCGCGATCCCGCAGCTCTCGGTCATCGAGCTGGTGCGGGCCTCGTCGAAGTCGGAGCACCGCATCGAGCGGATCAAGGACACGCCGGTGCTGCGCCTGCGCAACCGCCTGCTGCCGCTGGTCAACCTGCGCGAGCTGCTCGGCCTGGGCAGCGGCGCCGAGACCGGCGGCGCCGACCGCCGCGACGGCTTCATCGTCGTCGCCCAGGTCGGCACCTACAACTTCGGCATCATCGTCGACCGCGTCTTCGACACCGAGGAGATCGTGGTCAAGCCGGTGGCGCCGATCCTGCGCGACATCGCGCTGTTCAGCGGCAACACCATCCTCGGCGACGGCTCGGTGGTCATGATCCTCGATCCCAACGGCATCGCCGCGGCGACCGGCGAGATCACCGTGACCGACGAGCGCCAGGTCCAGAAGGGCGCGCGCAGCCGCAAGGACGGCGAGCAGGTCTCGCTGCTGGTCTTCCGCTCCGGCGACAGCGCGCCGAAGGCGGTGCCGCTGGCCCTGGTGGCTCGTCTCGAGGAGGTCGACCTCTCGACGGTCGAGAACTCGAACGGCCAGCAGGTCGTGCAGTACCGCGGCCAGCTGATGCCGCTGGTCTCGATGGAGGACGGCCGCAAGCTCGGCGCGGAGGGCCGCCAGCCGGTCCTGGTGTTCGCCGACCGCGACCGCCACGTCGGCCTGGCCGTCGACGAGATCGTCGACATCGTCCAGGACCGCCTGAAGATCGAGCTGACCGCGGAGCGGACCGGCTACATCGGCTCGGCGGTGATCGCCGGCAAGGCGACCGACATCGTCGACACCGGCTTCTACCTGACCAAGGCCTACAGCGACTGGTTCGGCGCCGAGGGCGAGCGGATGGGCGACGGCAACGGCAAGCGCGTGCTGCTGGTCGACGACAGCCCCTTCTTCCGCAACCTGATGGCTCCGCTGCTCCAGGCCGCCGGCTACGAGGTGACCACGGTCGCCGCCGGCAGCGAGGCGCTGGCGCTCTGCGAGGCCGGCGAGGAGTTCGACGCCATCGTCTCCGACATCGAGATGCCCGGGATGGACGGCTTCGAGCTGGCTCGCCAGCTGCGCGACAACCGCTGGTCCTCGGTGCCCCTGGTCGCCCTGACCAGCCATTCCAGCCCGACCCACATGGCCCGCGGGCGCGAGGCCGGCTTCACCGACTACGTCGCGAAGTTCGACCGCAACGCCCTGCTGACCTCCCTGCATGACACCCTCTCGGACGTTCGAGGTGCCGCATGAGCCAGGATCGCAACCCCGTCGACACGGACCACGCGCACGAGGACGGCGCGGAGTACGTGACCTTTCGGATCGCCAAGCAGCTGTTCGGGATCCATGTCCTGAAGGTCCAGGACATCCTGAACCACTGCAAGACCACCCGCATTCCCCTGGCGCCGCCGGAGATCGCCGGCTCGCTCAACCTGCGCGGCCGCATCGTCACGGCGATCGACGTCCGGCTGCGCCTGGCCCTGCCGCCGCGCGAGCCTGAGGCGACCTCGATGTCGATCGTCGTCGACAACGACGGCGAGCTCTACAGCCTGATGGTCGACAGCGTCGGCGAGGTGCTGCCGCTGACCAACGGCTCCTGGGAGCGCAACCCGCCGACCCTCGACCCGCGGCTGCGCGACTACTCCGAGGGCATCTACCGCCTCGACGGGGAGCTGCTGGTGGTGCTCGACGTCAACCGCCTGCTCGACTACGGCGGACTGAAGGCCGCCTGAGGCGGCGGCCTTCGCGCCCCGCGGGGAGGCCCGGCGACGGGCCCGCATGGCAGCGGGCCCGGTCAGGCCGGTTCCCCCGCGGTGCTGCCGGGGCCGGCGGGGCAGCCGACGACCGGGCCGAGGAGCCGGCCAGTGCGACAAGGGTTAGAGACATGAAACGCTTCCTGATCGTGGACGATTCGAAGGTCGTCCGCATGGTTGCCCGCCGCATCCTCGAGGGCCTCAACTTCGAGACCTCGGAGGCCGAGAACGGCGAGCTGGCGCTGCAGGCCTGCCGGGCGCAGATGCCCGACGCCGTGCTGCTCGACTGGAACATGCCGGTGAAGTCCGGGATCGAGTTCCTGCGCGAGCTGCGCGGCTGGCCGAACGGCACCGAGCCGAAGGTCGTCTTCTGCACCACCGAGAACGACATGGCGCACATCCAGGAGGCCATCGGGGCGGGGGCCGACGAGTACATCATGAAGCCCTTCGACAGCGAGATCCTGGAATCGAAGCTGACCCAGATCGGCCTGCTCTGACGGCTGGCTTCCAACGACAACAACCCCGAGAACAGCAGGCAACGATGAGCGGCAAGACGGACAGCGCCTACAGGGTCATGGTCGTCGACGATTCGGCGGTCATCCGCGGCCTGCTGACCCGGGCCCTGGAAGAGGACCCGGAGATCTCGGTCGTGGCCTCGGTCGCGAACGGCCAGATGGCCGTCTCCTCGATCGTGCGCAACGAGATCGAGGTCGTCGTCCTCGACATCGAGATGCCGGTGATGGACGGCCTGACCGCGCTGCCGAAGCTGCTCGAGGCGCGGCCCGGCGTCCAGGTCGTCATGGCCTCGACGCTGACCCGCAAGAACGCCGACATCAGCCTCAAGGCGATGCGCGCGGGCGCCGCCGACTACGTCACCAAGCCGAGCAGCGGCAGCGAGCTCTCCTCGGCCGACAGCTTCAAGCGCGAGCTGACCGCCAAGGTCAAGGCGCTGGGCGCCAACGCGCGGCGCCGCCTCGGCGCGCCGAAGACGCCTGGCGCCGTACGGCCGGTCGCGCCGCGCCCTGCCGCGGCGCCGCGTCAGGTCACGCTGCGCCGGGCGCCGCTGATGGGCCCGCGCGCGCTCGCCATCGGCAGCTCGACCGGCGGCCCCCAGGCCCTGCTGAAGGTGCTGGGCGAGCTGAAGATGCCGCTGTCGATCCCGATCTTCATCACCCAGCACATGCCGGCGACCTTCACGACGCTGCTGGCCGAGCACATCGCCCGCGTCTCCGGCCGGCCGACCTTCGAGGCGACCGACGGCCAGGCCGTGGCGCCCGGCAGCATCTACGTCGCGCCCGGCGACTGGCACATGCGCGCCGAGCAGGGCGCCGGCGGCGTCAAGCTGCGCATCGACCAGTCCCCGCCCGAGAACTTCTGCCGGCCGTCGGTCGATCCGATGCTGCGCAGCCTGATCCAGGTCTACGGCGGCCGCCTGCTGACGGTGATGCTCACCGGCATGGGCTCCGACGGACTCAAGGGCTGCCAGGCGGTGGTCGAGGCCGGCGGCGGCGTGATCGCCCAGGACGAGGCCAGCTCCGTGGTCTGGGGCATGCCCGGCGCGGTCGCGACCAACGGCCTCTGCTACGCGGTGCTGCCGCTCGACCGGATCGCGGACCACCTGAAACCGTTGCTGGCGAGGACCGCGGCATGAGCCCTCAGGACTTCGACTTCGTCGCCCAGCTGCTCAAGCAGCGCTCGGGCCTGACGATCGGCCCCGACAAGGCCTACCTGCTGGAGAGCCGCCTCAACCCGGTCGCGCGCAAGCACGGATTCGCCGGCCTGAACGAGCTGATCCAGGCGCTGCGCCTGCGCGGCGACCAGAGCCTGACGAAGGACGTCGTCGAGGCGATGACGACCAACGAGTCCTTCTTCTTCCGCGACACCAAGCCCTTCGACCAGTTCCGCCGGCTGGTGCTGCCGCACCTGCTGGAGAAGCGCGCGGCCAAGCGCAGCTTCCGGATCTGGTCGGCGGCCTGCTCCTCGGGCCAGGAAGCCTACTCCCTGGCGATGATCCTCAAGGAGTTCGACTCCAAGCTGACGGGCTGGCGCGTCGAGATGGTCGGTACCGATCTCTCGACCGAGATCCTCGACAAGGCCAAGGAGGGCCTCTACTCGCAGTTCGAGGTCCAGCGCGGCCTGCCGGTGCAGCTGCTGGTCAAGTACTTCACGCAGGAAGGCGACCGCTGGCGGATCTCGCCGGAGATCAAGCGGATGGTGACCTTCCGCACCTTCAACCTGCTCGACGACCCGACGCCGCTCGGCCAGTTCGACGTGGTGTTCCTGCGCAACGTGCTGATCTACTTCGACCAGCCGACCAAGGCCAAGGTCCTCGAGCGCGTCGCCAAGCTGATGGCGCCGGACGGCTTCCTCTACCTGGGCGGAGCCGAGACGGTGCTCGGCATCAGCGACAAGTTCCAGGTGCTGCCCGCCGAGCGCGGCATCTACGGCCTCGCCGCCAGCGCCCAGCCGCAGCGCGCCGCGGCCAGCGCCTGAGCCCGGGACGGCGGCTGCCGCCGCCACGTCAATCTCCGCTCCGCCTCGCGACGTAGTAGCCGTAGCCGAAGCTGGCCGCGTTGGCTTCGTAGAGCTCGATCTCGGCCTGCTCCGCCGCAACCAGCGCCCGCGCCGCCGGCGAGTGGTCGTGGCGGGACAGGAAGGCCGCGAAGCGCGCCTGCAGGGGGCGGTAGTAGTTGTCCAGCCAGCAGGCCTCCGGCAGCGCGAAGTAGCCGAGCGGCGAGAAGCCGCTGTCCTCGAGGATCGCCATCCGCGCCGCGGCGGTGTCGACCTCCGGGTACTCCTGCCGCCAGTGCGCCTCCAGCTCGGCCGGCCGCTGCCTCGTCAGCCAGGTCAGGTCGGAGACCGCCAGGACGCCGCCCGGCTTCAGGAAGTGGCGCCATGCCCGGACGCCGCTCGCAAAGCCCAGGTTGTAGACGGCGCCTTCGGACCAGATCGCGTCGAGGGAGCCCTCGTCGAAGGGCAGCGCGTCCATCGACGCGGCCAGCGGCTCGATCCCTCCGGACAGCCCGGCCTCCGCGGCCCGGCGCTCGAGGCGCTCCAGGAACGCCGGCAGCCGGTCGACGGCGATGACCCGGGCGTCGAGCGCGCCGGCCAGCACCAGAGCGGACGCGCCGGTGCCGCAGCCGAGGTCGGCGATTCTCAGGTTCTCTCCCGGCTTCAGGCCCGACAGCCGGATCGCCAGACGGGTCTCCTCGTCGCCGCCCGGCCCCTGGCGCGCGCCGTCGCGGTGCAGGTCGATGACAAGCGCGAGATCGTCCAAGCGTCGGCTCCCGCCGAGAGCCTCGAGGTCGTGCTTCTCTAGCGGCGCGCGGTCGCGGCCGCAATGGCCGGTTGCCGCCCCGCAGCCCGGGCGCCGAAAAGAAAAACGGCGGCCCCGGAGGGCCGCCGTCTCGTCTTCTTCCGGGATCGGAGCGCTGGTCAGGCGCTCCGCTCTTCGGAGTCCTCGTCGGCCTCGTCGGCGGTCTCGCCGGCGGCTTCCCGCTCGGCGGCCTCCGCGGCGGCGGCAGCCTCTTCGGCGGCCGCCTCGAGCTCGGCCTCGGCGGCCTCCTCGGCGGCCTGCTGCTCGTCGCTCGAGACGAAGCGGCCGGCCTTGGCCTGGAGCTCGGCCTCGGCCTCGGAGCGCGCGACGTTGATCGAGACCTCGACCGCGACCTCCGGATGCAGGCGGACCCGCACCGGATGCAGGCCGAGCATCTTGATCGGCCGGTCCAGGATGACCTGGCTGCGGCCGATCGTGGCGCCGCTCACGGTCACCGCGTCGGCGATGTCGCGGCCGGTCACCGAGCCGTAGAGCTGGCCGTTGTCTCCGGCCTGGCGGATCACCGTGACCTGCAGGCCCTCGATCTTGCCGGAGACCTGCTCGGCCTCCTGGCGGCGCTTCAGGTTCTCGGCCTCGAGCTGGGCGCGCTGCGCCTCGTAGAGCGCCCGGTTGGCCTTGTTCGCGCGCAGCGCCTTCTGCTGGGGCAGCAGGAAGTTGCGCGCGAAGCCCGGGCGCACCTTCACGACGTCGCCCATCTGGCCCAGGTTCTCGATGCGCTCGAGCAGAATGACTTCGACTGCCATGGTCTGGTCCTCTCCGCTCAGTTCATCGTGTAGGGCAGCAGGGCGAGGAAGCGGGCGCGCTTGATGGCGCGGGCCAGCTCACGCTGCTTCTTCGAGGACACCGCGGTGATGCGGCTCGGCACGATCTTGCCGCGCTCCGAGACGAAGCGCTGCAGCAGCCGGACGTCCTTGAAGTCGATCTTCGGCGCGTTCGGGCCGGAGAAGGGGCAGGACTTCCGGCGGCGGAAGAAGGGCCGGCGCGGCGTGCCGCCGCGGCTGACGATCTCGACGCTCATCGCTCACCTCCTTCGCGGCGCTCGCGGCGCTCGCCACCTCGGTCACCACCCCGGTCGCCGCCCCGGTCACCGCGGTCGCCCCGGTCACCGCGATCCCCGCGGTCCGGGCGGCCGCCACGGCCGCCGCGGCCGCCGCGGTCGCGCTCGCCGCGGTCGCGCAGCATCGCCGAGGGCTCGCTCGACAGCTCGGGCACGCGCACCGTCAGGTAGCGCACGATGTCCTCGTTGAAGCGCATGACGCGCTCGTATTCCTGAACCGCCTCGGCCGGCGCGCTGACGTTGAACAGCACGTAGTGGCCCTTGCGGTTCTTCTTGATCCGGTAGGACAGGTTCTTCAGCCCCCAGTACTCCTGGCTGGCGACCTCGCCGCCCTGGTCGGTCAGGACCTGGGACAGCTGGCCGGCCAGCTCCTCGACCTGCTGGGTCGAGATGTCCTGGCGGGCAATCCAGATGCTCTCGTAATAGGCCATCGGCCCTTGGCTCCCTTCGAGTTCGCGGGCCGGAGCCCGGTCCCCCGCGGGGACCTTCAGGCCGGTCGGCCCTCAGCCGCACCCGTCGGACTGTCTCGTCCTGCGGGGTACGGCAAGGAGAGGCCGCCGGGGACCCCCGGCGGCCGAAGCGGCGGACTATACACGCGCGCGGGGCCGATGCAAGGCCCGCCTGCTGCGAGGTCCGCGCGGCCGGCCGGGGCTTGCTTGACAGGCGGCCGCACGCTGCTATGCCTGGGCGCCAAGTCGCCCGGAGGCGGAACTTTGGGGGCGAGGCGAGACGGCGGCGCGAACCGCCGCGGACGAACGGGAGGAGCAGGCGCGATGCGGGCCTTCGTGTTTCCGGGCCAGGGCAGCCAGGCGGTCGGCATGGGCCGCGAGCTGGCCGAGGCCTTTCCGGCCGCGCGGCTGGTCTTCGAGGAGGTCGACGACGCGCTCTCCCAGAAGCTCTCGAAGCTGATGGCCGAGGGGCCGGAGAGCGATCTCACCCTGACCGAGAACGCCCAGCCGGCGCTGATGGCGGTCAGCCTGGCGGTGGTCCGCGTGCTCGAGCAGGAAGGCGGCTTCGCCCTGGCCGACCGCGCCGACTACGTCGCCGGCCATTCGCTGGGCGAGTACTCGGCGCTCTGCGCCGCGCGCTGCCTGTCGCTCGCCGACACGGCCCGGCTGCTCAAGCGCCGCGGCCTGGCCATGCAGCGCGCCGTGCCGGTCGGCGAGGGCGCCATGGCGGCGCTGCTCGGGCTCGACCTGGAGGCCGCGCGCGAGGTCGCCGAGGCGGCGCGCCCCGATCCCGAGACCGGCGAGCAGGAGGTCTGCGACCCGGCCAACGACAACGCCCCCGGCCAGGTCGTGGTCTCCGGCCACAAGAGCGCCGTCGAGCGCGCCGTCGCGCTGGCCGCCGAGAAGGGCGCGCGCCGCTCGATCATCCTGCCGGTCTCCGCACCCTTCCACTGCGCGCTGATGCAGCCGGCGGCCGAGGAGATGGCCGAGGCGCTGGCGGCGGTCGCGCTGGCGCCGCCGGCGATGCCGGTGATCGCCAACGTCACGGCCGCGCCGCAGAGCGACCCGGCGTCGATCCGCCGCCTGCTGGTCGAGCAGGTCACCGGCCTGGTGCGCTGGCGCGAGAGCGTCGTGGCGCTGCGCGGCCTGGGCGTCGAGAAGCAGTACGAGGCCGGCGCCGGCAAGGTGCTGACCGGGCTCGCCCGGCGCATCGACCGCGAGCTGGCCGCCGAGCCGATCGGCACGCCGGCCGAGGTCGAGGCCTTCCTGCGGTCCGCCTGAATCCCCGCCCAAACCGAACAGGAGCCAAGCCAGATGTTCGACCTTTCCGGCAAGACCGCGCTGGTCACCGGCGCCTCCGGCGGCATCGGCGGCGCCATCGCGCGGGCGCTGCACGCCCAGGGCGCCTCGGTCGCACTGTCGGGCACGCGCCGCGAGGCGCTGGAGGCCGTCGCCGGCGAGCTCGGCGAGCGCACCGCCGTGCTGCCCTGCAAGCTCAGCGACGCCGCGGCGACCGCGGCCCTGCCGGGCCAGGTCGAAGAGGCGCTCGGCAGCCTCGACATCCTGGTCAACAACGCCGGCCTGACGCGCGACACCCTGGCCATGCGCATGAAGGACGAGCAGTGGGACGAGGTCCTGGAGATCAACCTCACCGCCGCCTTCCGCCTCTCGCGCGCCTGCCTCAAGGGCATGATGAAGCGGCGCTGGGGCCGGATCATCGGCATCACCTCGATCGTCGGCGTCACCGGC